>CAZEAP010000020.1:0-73770 GCA_964510315.1 uncultured candidatus Brocadiaceae bacterium | reverse complement strand
TGAACTCGTAGCGGTGCCGATGTCGCTCGTGGACGACCTCCCTGCCGTAGAGGCGGCGTGCCTCCGAATTCTCCTCGAGCCTGCATGGCTGCGCTCCCAGCCGCATGGTGCCCCCCATGTCGGTGACCTCTCTCTGCTCTTCCAGCAGGCTGATCACGGGGTGGGGCGTGTCCTTGGCCACCTCCGTCGAATTGGCACCCTCCAGGCCGCACACGTCGCGGCTGAACTCGATCACGGCGCACTGCATACCCAGACAGATGCCGAAATACGGCACGCGGTTCTCGCGCGCCCACCGCGCGGCCAGGACCTTCCCCTCGATGCCGCGGGTACCGAAGCCGCCGGGAACCAGCACGCCACTCACCCCTCCGAGGGTCTCCTCGGCCCCCTGCTCCTCGATGTCCTCGGCCTCTATCCGCCGGACCTCGACCCTCGCCTCATTGGCGACTCCGCCGTGCTGGAGCGCCTCGTAGATGGACTCGTAGGCCGACTGCCGGCGGATGTACTTCCCCACCACGGCGACCTCGACGGTGGAGGTCGGGTTCTCCATTCTCTGGAGCATGGCCTTCCACCGGCTCAGGTCGGCCGGCGGCGTGTCCAGGCCGAGCCGCTCACAGATCAGCCCGTCCAGGTTCTGCTCGTGAAGCATGATGGGGATGCGGTAGATGTTCGGCTTGGCGTCCAGCTCCTCGATGACGCACTCCTCGTCCACGTTGCAGAACAGGGCGATCTTAGCTATGTGGTCGGGACCGAGGTGTCTCTCGGCGCGGCAGATGAGCAGGTCCGGGAAGATGCCGATCTCCCGCAGACGCGCCACGCTGTGCTGGGTGGGTTTGGTCTTCAGCTCGCGGGCCGCCCGCAGGTAGGGGACCAGGGTCAGGTGCACGAACAGCACGTTGCTGCGGCCGTAGCCGTGGCTGAGCTGACGGATGGCCTCCAGGAACACCAGGCCCTCGATATCGCCGACGGTCCCGCCGATCTCGCTGATGGCCACGTCCACGTCCGGGGCGTCCAGCTTCCGGATGCCGGCCTTTATCTCGTCGGTCACGTGGGGGATCATCTGCACGGTCTTGCCCAGGAATTCGCCCCGCCGCTCCTTGTCGAGGACGCTCTGGTAGACGCTGCCGGTGGTCAGGTTGCAGTCCTGGTCGGCCTTCGCATTGGTAAAGCGGGTGTAGTGGCCGAGGTCGAGGTCGGTCTCCGCCCCGTCGTCGGTGACGTAGACCTCCCCGTGCTCGTAGGGGTTCATGGTGCCGGGATCGACGTTGACGTAGGGGTCCAGCTTCTGGAGCCGGACCTTCAGCCCGCGGCTCTCCAGCAGAAGTCCGAGACTGGCCGAGTTGAGCCCCTTGCCCAGCGAAGAACAGACGCCCCCGGTCACGAAGATGTGCTTTGTCATGCCCACCTGCACCTGTCGAGAGGAACTGGAGTTCTGACGTCGCATCCCGCCGACCGCCCTGCCCTCACCAGTTCATCCGGACGGGCACGTCGCGTTCGGCGAGATACCCTTTGATCTCTCGGATGCTGTGCGTCCGGAAGTGCACCATGGATGCGATCAGGGCGGCGTCTGCGCGGCCGTCGGTGAGCACCTGCCGGAGGTGCTCCGGCTCGCCGGCCCCGCCGCTGGCGATGACCGGAATGCCCACCGCCTCGCTGACCATGCGGGTGACGGTCAGTTCGTAGCCGTCCCGCGTGCCGTCGGCATCGATGGAGTTGAGGCAGATTTCCCCGGCGCCCAGCTCCTCCGCCCGCCGGGCCCATTCCACCGCGTCCATGCCGGTGGCCTCCCGGGCGCCTTCCACGTAAACCTCATACCCGCTGGGGATGTCCGGGGAGCGGCCGACGAATTTGGCCTGCGTGCCGAGCACGATGCACTGGCTGCCGAACCGCTTCGCTCCGGCCGATATCAAACCGGGGTCGCGCACCGCCGCGGTGTCGATGCTCACCTTGTCCGCTCCGGCCAGCAGGACCTTCCGCATGTCCTCGACCGACCGGAGACCTCCCCCAACGGCGAAAGGGATGAAGACCTGGCGAGCCACCTCACGGACCACCTCGATCATAATGTCTTCCCGGGCCGGGGATGCCCCGATGTCGTAGAACACCAGTTCGTCCACGCCGCCCCGGTAGTAACGGTCGGCCATCTTCACCGGCGCGCCGACGTCGATGTTGTCCTGGAACCGCACGCCCTTGGTGGTGCGGCCCTCCCGCACGTCCAGGCACACGATGATCCGCTTGCTCAGCATCTCAGGGCCGCCACGAGAGAAAGTTCTCCAGGACCTTCAGCCCGATGCGCCCGCTGCGTTCCGGATGGAACTGACAGGCGGCGACGTTTCCCCGGCCGAGCGCGCTGACGAACTCGCCGTGGTAGTCAGTAACCCCAAGGGCCGCCTCCTCCCCGGCTGGAACCGGTGCGTAGCTGTGCACGAAGTAGAACTGCGAGCCGTCCTCGACGCCGGCCCACAGCGGGTGGGGCCCGAGCCGCCGGACGGCGTTCCACCCCATGTGGGGGACCTTCGCGCCGGGCGGCACCTCCAGGCCCCGCACCTCACCTTCCAGAAGCCCCAGGCAGTCCACGCCACCCTCCTGGCTGCTTTCGAGGATGATCTGCGCCCCGAGGCAGATGCCCAGCATCGGGCGTCCGGAGGTGGCGTATTCCCGGAGGGCGGAAGCCAGGCTCAGCTTCCGCAGCGTGGCCATCGCCGCAGAAGCGGCCCCCACACCGGGGAAGATCAGACGCTCCGCGCTCCGCACCGCTTCGGGATCTTTGGTCACGAGGGCGTTCCATCCCAGCTTCTCCACCGCCAGGCGGACGCTGGTCAGATTCCCCGCCTCGTAATCGACGATGGTCACCGTCTCTGGCATATACGGCAGGCGTTCGGTCAGAAGTTGCGAGAGGGCTCGTGGCCGGGGGCTGGACGGGGAATTGTAGCATGGCTTCGAGCCCTGTTCCAGCGGAGGCACATCTTACCGGGAAGGGCGCCGCGTTATGCTTGACAATCGGGCCGCCCCCAGATATAAATCAGGTCCGAGCCGGATTCCCGCCGGCCCGACTTTACCCCCTTAGCTCAGTTGGAAGAGCGGCGGATTCTTAATCCGTAGGTCCGGGGTTCGAGTCCCCGAGGGGGTACCAGGCCGAACCTGCCCGAGCAACTCTCATCCACCGAAGTTGCTCGGGCTTTTTCAGGCCGAACCGGCTGAGAGTCTCGCATATTTCGAGCACCGTATTTCGTGCAAGGATGCGTTCTCCGCAGCTTTCGAGCACGGCGGCTGATTGGAAAGCCATGGGCCTGAACTTCCAGGTGACCAGACCAGCGCAGCGCCTACCACCGGGCTGCCTGTCTCGCGAACAATGGGCTTTCTCTCATGTACACACCTCGCCGATGCACTGGCGATGACAGGTTAGCAGAGAGCAGAAGAGAGTTAAGTGCTGCATGCGAACGCGGCCAGCATGCGTTCGACGGCACCCGGAGACGGGGGACCCCGCCCAGGAGGATGTCCGACGGCCCCTTCCCGCGCACCACTTGCAGGCGCGCAGCCGTCAGCCTATGCTTCCGCAGGAGATTCGAAGCGCCCCGGGGACCTGTATGCCGGGAACGGACCGGCGCGTCGAGGGCGGCCGTTCTTGCCTGCGAGGCAAATGCGCATGAGACCTGATGAGATCGTGACGCGGACACTGGATTTTCGCGCGCCCCCGCGGATTCCCCGCCAGCTCTGGCTCACGCCCTGGGCGACTCGACGTCACCCCGAGGAAGTTACACGCATCCAGGAGGCGTTCCCTGATGATATCGCGAATCCGGAATTCTCTTACCGCGACCCGCCGCAAACACGGGGCGACAAGTACGGGGCCGGTATCTATGTGGATGAGTGGGGCTGCATCTTCGAGAGCATCCAGGACGGCGTGAGTGGCGAAGTGAGAACACCGCTGGTGGAAGACCTGCGGACGGCGGACCAGGTGCGCATGCCCCGGGAACTGCTGACCGTGGAGGTGGAGCAGGTCAACGCGTTTTGCCGTGAGACCGACCGTTTCGTACTCAGCCCCTGGATGTCCGCCACCTTCGAGCGGCTCCAGTTCATGCGCAAGAGCGAAAACGTTTTCCTCGACCTGGCGGCACGTCCGCCGGAGTTATTTGCGCTGATGGATCGGATGCAAAGCTTCTACCGGGACTGGTTTGAGCTGTGGGCGGGGACCGAAGTAGACGGGCTGATCTTCGCCGACGATTGGGGCGGCCAGGATAACCTGCTCATCTCCCCGGAGCAGTGGCGCCGAACCTTCAAACCCCGCTACAAGGAATTCTGCGATATCGCTCGGGAGCACGGCAAGTATGTGTTCATGCATTCCGACGGCTACATCATGGAGATCATCCCCGACCTGATCGAGATCGGCGTGGACGCCCTGAACTGCCAGGTGTTCTTGAATGGGGTCGAGGACCTTGGGGAGCGTTTCGCCGGTCGTCTTACTTTCTGGGGCGAGCTGGATCGCCAAACCCATCTCCACAGCGCCGTGCGCCGGGAGGTGGCGCAAGCGGTACACAGAATCACCGACTGTCTCTACCGGGCAGGGGGCGTCGTCGCTCTATGCGAGTTTGGCCCGGGAGTAAAGCCGGAGAATGTTTACACCATGTATCAGCGCTTCCAGGAATTCCCCGCCGGTGGCGCGGGCAGGGGCGCCGGCGGAAAAGGCTGAGAGCCCCGGCGCTGGCCCTGCGGTAACCGCAACTCCACGGGACCGGGTTCTCCGTTTTCGGGAGCGACGCTTTCCTGCAAGCCCCCTTCAGCGTGCCGCCCGGCAGTTGAGGTTGACCACCATTCACCCGGCCAGAACCGCCCGCAGCGGGGGCCGCCTCGATCGACCCCACTCTATGCGGGGGAAGGACGGATGGCGACGGCTCCGAACATCATCCTCCTCGTAGCGGACCAATGGCGCGGCGACTGGACCGGCACGGGCGGCCATTCCATGGTCCGCACGCCCAACCATGGACGATGAGCTTCCTCGGGGTCGCCCCCCCGGCATATCGCCGAGCCACGCGGGGCCGGCCCGCGATCCGTTGGCCAGTGAGCGCAAACACCAAAGGCGCGCCCAGACTTTCTCTGGGGCGACGGCGCCGGTATGATGGCGCTTCCCGCAGTGCGCGGAAGAGAACAAGCACTCAAGAGCGAGTATCGGACATGGCGAATCCACGCCCGAATCTTCTGCTCATCACCACCGACCAGCAGCGATGGGACTCGCTGAGCCTCTACGGCGAGCCGGGTTACCGTACGCCGAACCTCGACCGGCTGGCCCGGCAGGGCGTCTGCTTCGACCGTGCCTACTGCCCCAGCCCGGTCTGCACTCCGGCGCGCGTCTCCATGCTCACCGGCAAGTATCCCACCAGCCACGGGGCTTACCAGATCGGCATGGAACCCGTGCCCGCCCTGGACGGCCCCACCGTGGCGTCCGTGCTGACGGCAGCCGGCTACGGGACGGCTCTCATCGGGAAAACGCATTTCGTCGCCCGCTACCTGGAGGAGCAGCACGTTGCCGGGCATCGGAATCCTTCCATCGACGGGCCGAATCCCGAAGGTGAATTCTGGCACCGCTTTGACGGCCCATACTGCGGGTTCGAGTTTGTCAGGCACTGCCAAAGCCACACGTGCGATCATACGCCCAACGCCCATTACCGCGCCTGGCTGCAGGAGGAGGGCCTGAATCTGGACCACCTCCACAACCCCCGGCGGCGGCAAAGGGTCCCGGAAGACAGCCCTCAATCCGGGAAGTGGGACATCGACCCGGAGCATACGCAGTCCGCCTGGATCACCGATGAAGCGAGCCGATGGATCCGACGACGTGAAACGACCGGGAAGCCCTGGTTCTGCTGGGCGTCCTACCAGGACCCGCATCCCCCCTACGTCTGCCCGGAGCCCTATTACTCCAAGGTGGACATGACCGAAGTTGACCTCGGCGGCCTGCGGGAAGGCGACATCGAAGCCAAGCCTCCCTTCTACCGTCGCTTCTTCAGCGGGAATTACTGGGGCGACAGCGATGACAGGGACTTTATCGATCCGGATTGTCCGGTCAAGAACATACCCGCACATGGCCGCTACGACCGCGTCAGCGCACCCGAACCGGCTATCCGGGCCTATATCGGCATGTGCAACATGACGGACGCGTTCATCGGAAGGCTTCTGGAGGAACTGCAGGAGATGGGGGCGCTGCAGAACACTCTGATCATCTTCACCTCCGACCACGGCGACATGCTGGGCCGGCACGGCCTGTGGGGCAAAGGCATAGCCGCCTACGACGATTGCCAGAGGGTGCCGGGAATCGCCCGCTGGCCCGCCGGCCAGCAGCGCGCCGTCGGACGGACGGGCGCCGCCTTCAGCCACGTGGACATCATGCCGACCTTTCTCGACGCGGCGAGTGTCGAGATGCCGCCTTTCGTGCAGGGCGTCAGCCAGCTACCCGTCATTCGCGGCGAGACCGAGTGCGTCCGCGATTGGGCGCTGGTGGACTTTTTGGCGACGGTCAAGCTGCACCAGCAGACGCTCGTGCACGACGGGTGGAAGCTGGTGGTCTACCGCCACGCCGACTACGGCGAGCTTTATGATATGGAGAGAGACCCCCACCAGCGGCGGAACCTGTTCGAGGAGCCTGAATCCCGCGACGTCCGAGAAGAGATGATGCACAGACTTCTCCAGGCCAACATGAAAGCCGCCGGTAAGATGCCCCGGCGCATCTCCCACGCTTGAGCGCCAGGATGGCCCGCTGCTGGGGGCCGCCGCTCGCCGCAGCGACTGTTCTTGTCCGTTTGCCGCTTTTGGTTTGCGTTGCGGCGAGCCCTGCGGTAGCTTTCTCCTCCCCACTTCCTTTGAACGGAAAGAACTCATGTTGAACCTTACTACGCCGGCCCCCACCTGCGCGCCCCTGGACATCGTCCGCGTAGCCCCTGAGGGCGAAGGCACCTTCAGCGTCCGCGACGGACTCGGCCGTCAGTACGCGAGCCTGCCCGCCGACCGCCCCGCCGAGGTCACCGTCGCCGGGGCGCTGGGCACGCATCGCGTCCTCCACCTGGACGAAGAAGGCCGGCTGCTGGACGAAGCCACTTTCCAGGTGGACTGCGAGACCGAGTTGCGAGACGAAGGCGGACGCTTCGCCCGACTGCTCGACGTGGCCTCCGACACCATGTTCAAGTGGGTAACCACCGAACACGTCAACTACCTGCGTATACACGGCAAACGCTACAAGCACTACGTCTCCTGGCTGCGCGACCACGTCCACGCCCTGAAGGGCATGAAGTACTGGGACGACGACCTGAAGACGGGTATTGAGCTGTATGCCGACTCCCAGCGGGAGGACGGCATGATCTGGGACAAGTGCAAGAAGATGCTCCACTCCGCCCTGCAGACCTGGCGGGACTGGGAGTTCTCCTACGGCGATTTCATCCGGAAGATCCCCGGCAACCCGAAGCGCCGCTGGCAGCGCATACCGGTGGAGAACGACGTGGAGTTCCTCTACATCGAGGGGCTCTACTACACCTGGAAGGCCTGCGGGGACGATGAATGGATGAAGGGCCTGCTGGACAGCGCCATCCGGGCCGTCGGCTACTCCACCACGGACACCGACTACCGCTGGAGCGAGAAGTTCCAACTCCTCAAGCGGGGCTATACCATCGACACCTGGGACTTCCAGACCCGCGACGACGCCGAGCGCAGCGGTTCCATCATGCGCGTGCTGCCCGGCGTGACGGAGTTCAACGTCTTCCACGGCGACAACACCGGCATGGCCGCCTCCTGCCGGTACCTCGCGGAGATGCTCCGTGCGGCGGGAAGAGAAGATGAAGCCCCGGAGTTCGAACAACTCACCGATGACCTGCTGGGCCGGCTGGAGCGCGTCGCGTGGAACGGCGAGTTCTACACGCACATGATACCGGAGAACCCCGACGCCGAACGGGACCTCGGAGACACCCCCACCGACCGGCAGGTAACCATCTCCAACGCCTACGCCCTCAACCGGGGGATCGGCCAGGACAAGTGCGCGGCGATCATCAATGCCTACCGGAAGATCCGCGGGGAGATGCCCGCCAGCTCACCCGGCGAGTGGTACAACTGCTATCCGCCCTTCCAGAAGGGATTCCGCTTCGCCTGGGACTACATGAACGGCGGGGTCAGCCCAATCTGCGCGGGCGAACTGGCCCACGGCGCCTTCGAGCACGGCTTCGAGGATTACGGCGTAAGCATACTCGAAAGGATCGCCGCCCTGGGCGAGGAGTTCGGCGGATACCTTCCGGGCTGTTTCCGTGGCAAGCTGCCGGAGCGGCCCGAGGACATGGGCCTCCGGACCGTCTCCCTCCGCGAGGTTGCGAACGGCGACCTCCACGGCGACGGCGCCGAAGGCGTGCCCGGCTGGCTCGGCGGGGGCGAGAACGACATGAGCGAACTGCCCACCGGCAGGGGAAGCTTCGCCGGTATCGAGTTCGACGTGGTCGACCCCGCGGAGAACCAACGCCGCGCCGCCCTCGGCATCTCCTCGCGCCCCGAGTACAAGCAGCACGAGGAGCTGGCCGTCGACGCGGAAGCCCGCACCATCTACCTGCTCCACACGGCGCATCCCGCGCCCGTGGTCGGCCGGCTGGAAGTCCACTACGAGGAGGGAAGCCACCATACCGAGTACATTCGACCCGGTTCCCAGCTCGACAACTGGTTCATGCCGGCGCCCGACGTCGTGCAGGGCCGCCCCACACGGCGCGGGAACTACCGCGTCGGCTGGCAGGGGCCGAACCGGAAGTTCGAGAACGTCGGCGTCTTCACCTGGGCGTGGTCCAACCCCCATCCGGACAGGCCGATAAGCCACCTGGCCTTCCATGCCGCCGAGACTGACGCCGTCTGGCTGGTGCTCGGAGTTACCCTATCCGACGCCGAGCCCTGGCTGCCCGTCGCCCGGGTGGACCACGGCATCCCGGACATCTGGGGCGCCGCGGCCGTCATCTACGCCCTGCTCGAAGGGCTGGCGGGAATCGTCGACGCCGGCACCGCCTACGATACCGTGAGGCTCTCGCCCCGATGGCCGGCGGCCGGAATCCGCAGAGCGACCGCCTGCGCTCACTACCCCGCATCGGACGGCTACTGCCGATACACCTACCAGCACGACCCGGAGGCCGGCACGCTGATTCTGCGCGTGGCCGGCAGCGGCGGAAGCAAGGACGTCGAGCTTCTTCTGCCGGCCGACGCGAAACCCTCCCGACTGCTGGTGGACGGCGAGGAGCATCCGGTAGAGACTCGCGAAGTTGAGGATTCGCCCTACCTGCTCGTGCCGCTCTCCGGCCCCGGCGCCCACCGTGTGGAGGTGGAACTGGGGTGATTCGGACCTCTTGTGCCCGGCCTTTCGGCCCGCCCGCCAACGACTGAGGAGCAGTGGAACGTGAAGAAGGTTCTGGAAGATTGCTACGTCCAATCGGACGAAGGGACGCTTTGCATCGGCAACGATGCCATCGAACGCACCTATGATCTCACCCGGCCGGTGCCGCGGTCAGCATCGCTGCTGGACAAAGCAAGCGGCCGTGAATGGATACCGCCCGATGCCGACCGTCCCCTGTTTCGGCTCCCCGGCATGGGTGAGGAGGAGCAATCCGGTTCCATAGACTTCGCTTCCGGCACCGACGACCGGGGCGGGCTGTCCGGCCAGTTCCTATGGGTAAGCCTGACGCTGGGGTTCAGCCACTGCGTTGTCGAGACCACGTTCCGCATCCATCCGGGTGTGCCGGCAATCTCGGTCGCTCACACCGTGCGGGGGGAGCCCCGCGAGGAGGACGGTGAAGAGGTCCCACCGCGCCGGTTTCGCGCCTGCCGCCGGGAGGCCGGCCGGATGCAGCGAGAGGGTTACCTCTGCCGTGACACGGTCGAGTCCCTGCCCCTGCCGGGCGGCCACCTGCGCGCCAGGACGGTGGACTTCTACGGCGTCACCGACTTCTACAACGACCTGGTGCGGGAAGCCACCGCCCTGCTCTACGGTCCCGGATACGAGAAACTCCGCGGCAACCTGCTTTTCCTCGAGGACACCGTTCGGCCGGCCGGCCTGTTCGTGGTCAAGGAGGCGCCCACGCCGGTCGAACAGCTCAACTACCGGGGCTGGGACTTCCAGACGGCCGGGACCGGCGTGCTGGAGGTCCGCGGCAGCGGCATCAGCGCCGGAGAACTCGACCCGGAGACCCCCCTCCCCTCCTACGGCTGTACCGTCGGCGTCTTCGACCCCGCCGAGGAGAGTGGCGAGGCCGCCCTGCGGCGCTGGTACGAGGCGGAGGACCGGCAGGCGCCGGACGGGCGGCTCTACCTGCTGTCCAACACCTGGGGCAATCGCTCGCAGGACGCCCGCATCGACGAGGAGTTCATTCGCGCCGAGATCGACCGCGGCGCCGAGATAGGGGTGGACGTCTGCCAGATCGACTGCGGCTGGCAGAAAGGTCCTATACTCGGTCCGGGAGGCAGCGTGAACAGCGCGGGACGCTTCCGTGACCGAACGTCGGGGTTCTGGGAACTCCATCCGGACCGCTTCCCGGAGGGGTTGGACAGCATGGCGGAGTACGCTCAGGCGCGCGGCGTCCAGCTCGGCCTGTGGTTCGGCGCCGACACCTGGAACGAGTTCGCCGACTGGGAGAAGGACCGTGACCGGCTGATTGAGTTGAGGCGCGAACACGGGGTCAGCCACATCAAGATCGACTTCACGAACATCGAGAGCAAACGGGCTGAGCTGCGCCTGCTCCGCATGCTGGAGGATGTGCTCGGAGGGGGCGACGGCGCGCCGGCCGTCCAGTTCGACCTCACCAACAGCCACCGTATCGGCTACTTCTACCGTCCCTGGCTGGGGGAGATATTCCTGGAGAATCGCTACACCGATTGGGGCAACTACTACCCGCACCACACGCTGCGCAACCTCTGGTGCCTCTCCCGCTACGTCCCGACCCGGCGGCTGGAGATGGAGTTCCTTGACGTTGACCGGAATCGCGATGTCTACGGCGACGATCCACTCGCCCCCCACCGCTACTCGGCTGAGTACGCCTTCGCGGTCACCATGATGGCGTGCCCCCTGGCCTGGATGGAACTCAGTGAGCTGGACGAGGGCGAGGTGGGCGCGCTGCACGACGTCGTGCAAGCGTGGCGAGGCGAGCGGGAACGGCTCCTGCAATGTGACGTCCGGCCCATCGGCGAAGAGCCGTCCGGTGCCTCCTGGACGGGGTTCCAGGCCGTGCATTCGGACGGCGGTGGCTACCTGCTGCTTTTCCGCGAGTCGAACGACCGTTCCGAGGCCCGCGTCCGGCTGCATGGCCTGGCAGGCTGCCGCCTGGAGCTTGAACAGGTTGCGGGAGGAGATTGTGCGTCCGACGGTCGGGTGGACGCCGACGGCGGATTGCAGGTGGGCCTGGCCGAACCGCGCTCCTACGCCCTCCTTGCCTACTCGACGTGAACGCCCGGCGGCGGGAGAAGGACCGGGCTACACCTCCGGATTGCGCACGTCCTCCCCCTTCTGGTACGCCAGCCGCAGGAAGAAGAAGCCCACGGCGAGCGCCAGTATGATGGCGGCGATGCCGTAGAGAACGGGCGCCTCCAGGTGCTTGACGTCCAGCAGGATGACCTTCCGGGCGATGGCGATCATGGCGACCAGGAAAACCACCTCCACGTGGAGCTGCTCCTTGGAGAGGTAGGTCTTCACCGTCTCCAGCAGTTCCAGGCCGATCAGCACCATGAAGACGAACCCGAAGATGCTGCTCACCTCGGTCACGTCCAGCAGCAGGAAGGGCTTTGCCAGCAAGGCCTGCAATAGCTGGCGCCCCAGGTCGATGGTGGCCACGAGAATCGCCAGCATCATGAAGACAAGCAAAACCCTCGTCACGAACTGCTCGAATGCCCCCAGCACTGTCATCATCGGGTTTCTGTGCGTTTCCTCTTCCTCAGGCATCTTCCTCCTCCAACTGCTGCAGGACCGCTGATTTCTTCACGACGAAGGGGTTTTCGCGCACCGCGCGGGCAAAGAGGTAGGGATATCGACTTTGCATGTGCTGCATGTAGCGCAGCCACTGCACTACCAGCAGCCCGTAGACCCGCTGGGTGTCCCCCATGATGTGCGCCCGATCGAATGACACCAGGCCCGAGACATCTTCCCGCGCCTCCAGCTCGTCGGCGAGGTGGAAACCCGACCACAGCACGTCGGTGAAGTCCTCGTGTTCCATCACAGCGGGGTTCTCCAGCAGGCCGACCATGAAGCGCCGCTCCCCCCGGAGCAGGCGGGCCAGGTCCGGCAGGCTGACCCGGTCGGGGTCCAACTCGAACTCCTGTTTCTCCAGTTGCCTGCGCACCCGGGCGAAATCCTCCGCCGTCCAGTCTCCTTCTATTCGCAGGCTCTCCCTGATCTCCTCACGCCGGGGGTCAGCGTCAGAGCAGACCGTCAGCAGTCCCGTGCCCACCTCGCTGAAGAACAGGCCGATGACCATGTTGAGCTTGTGCATGCGGCTCCGATGCTCCCGCTTGCTGAGAAACATCTCCGCCGCGTTGGCGATCATGCTCAGGAAGGTCCCCACCCCCACGACGATGACCAGGATCGCCAGCAGACGTCCCGCCACGCTCTGAGGACTGATGTCGCCGTAACCGACGGTCGCCATCGTGACGATGACGAAGTAGAGCGACTCCACGATGCCCATCTTCTCCAGCACCGCGAAGCCGACCGTGCCGGCGCTGAGCGCGAGAAGAAACAGCGACAGATAGAAGATGAAACGGAACCGTGCACTTTTTACCGGATGCGCCATGTTTCTCCCCCCTGCCGGCGGTTCCACGGGACCGCGCTGAGAGGCTCGCCCCTCGCTCGCGGCGAATCCGCCCGACCCCAAACCCTGCTTCAGTCCGGGAAGGGTGTCAACTCTGGAGCCGCCCGTCGGCGCCGGCGGCGTTTGTCTCCACGGCGCGCAGAATGTATCATCAATCGAGGATCGGACGGAGTGAAACCCAACTGTGTTAATATCCAACGAAGGAGGCAGCAATGGCAGAGACTGACGAGGACCTGAAGGAGGCATTCGCAGGCGAGAGTCAGGCGAACCGTCTCTACGTGGCCTTCAGCAGGAAGGCCGACAGCGAGGGCTTCAGCCAGGTTGCGCGGCTCTTCCGGGCGGCCGCGGAAGCCGAGACGGTGCACGCCCTGAACCACCTGCAGGTCATGGGCGGCATCAACAGCACGCTGGAGAACCTTCGGGAGGCCGCTCAGGGCGAGGCCGACGAGTTCCGCGAGATGTACCCGGAGTTCGTCCAGCGCGCCGAGGACGCCGGCCGGGACAAAGCCAGGGACAGCTTCGACTACGCGCAGCAGGTCGAGGAGATACACCACCGGCTCTACAACCGGGCCGCCGAGGCCGTCCAGAAGGAAGAGGACCTGCCGCCCGCGGAGATGCACGTCTGCCAGGGCTGCGGCAATACCTTCGAGGGAGAAGTGCCCGACACCTGCCCGATCTGCGGCGCTCCCAAAAGCATGTTCAAGAAGATCGACTGAGCCGCCCGCCAGGCCAGATCACCCGGAGGATCCGACCATCGGCCGCAGACCGGTCATCCTCGTCAATACGAACGAGATCAAGCCGCCGGTCGCGCCCATCGCCCTGGACTACATCGGCGGCGCCCTGGCCGAAGCCGGATACCGGGCGGCGGTCGTCGACCTCAACTTCGCCGACGACCCCTTCGAGGAACTCGACCGCGCGCTCGGAAGTGTACAGCCGCGGTTGGTCGGACTGACCTTCCGGAACTCCGATGATTGCTTCTACAGCAGCGGTGCTTCCTTCGTCCCCCGGCTGACCGAGTTGGTGGCCGCGGTCCGCGGTCTGACCGATGCGCCGGTGGTAATCGGCGGGGGCGGCTTCAGCGTGTTCCCCCAGGCCGTGCTGGAGGCGTCGGGCGCGGACTTCGGCATCCGCGGCGATGGTGAGGCACCCCTCCCCCGCCTCCTGGAAGCCCTGGACGGGGGGGAGGGCCTGGAAGAAGTACCCGGCCTGGTTCGGCGGTCGCACCGAGAAGGACGGGTCCGTTCTACGCCGAATCCAGCGGAGCCCGGCTCGATCAGCCTGGCCCCAACCCGCGAGCTGATGGACAACGCCCGGTATCTGAGGGAAGGCGGGCAGGTCGGCCTCGAAACCAAGCGGGGCTGCGACCGTCGCTGCACGTTCTGCGCCGACCCCCTGATCAAGGGCCGCCGCATCCGCACCCGACCACCGACCGAGGTCGCCGAGGAAGCGGAGAACCTGCTGGAGGCGGGCGTCGACGTTCTGCATCTCTGCGACAGCGAGTTCAACGTGCCCCTCGACCATGCCCTTGCCGTCTGCCGCGAGTTCGCCCGGCGCGGTCTCGGGGACCGCCTCCGGTGGTACACCTACGCCGCCGTCACTGCCTTCACCGACGAACTGGCCCGCGCCATGCACGAGGCCGGCTGCGTAGGGGTAAACTTCGGTGTCGACAGCGCCAGCGCGGAGATGCTGGAGACCTACGGGCGACGACACCGCGCCGACGACATCCGCCGGGCGGTCGAGCTGTGCCGGCGCAACGGGCTGCGCGTCATGCTCGACCTCATGCTCGGTGGCCCGGGCGAGACCGAGGAGACGGTTCGGGAGACCGTTCAGTTCACGAAGCGCATCGGGCCGAACTGTGTTGGGGCGGCACTGGGGGTGCGGCTCTACCCGGGGACGGCGCTGGCCCGGGATATCGTCGGGAAGGGGTCCCTCCGCGCCAACCCGAACGTCGAGTGGAAGGGCGATCCGGAGCTGAGACGAAGGGCCCGGGAGCTGGGGCGGGACGGGCAACTGCTGGCCCCGGTTTTTTACGTCAGCCGGGAACTGGGGGACGACCCCGCCGCCCTGATCTGCGACCTGATCGACGGCGATGAGCGGTTCTTCGAGCCCGTCTCGGAGCAGACCGAAGGCAACTACAACTACAACGAGAACCGTCCGCTCATCGAGGCGATACAGGGCGGGGCCCGCGGGGCGTACTGGGACATACTCCGCCGGACGCGCTGAGGCCGGAGGCCGAGCCGACGCTCAGCCCACAGGATAGAAGCTCACCGCCGCATTGAGCAGGTGGACAAGCACGCCGGCCAGCGGGGCGAGCAGCGCACAGGCGGCCACTCGAAGCACCGAGAACTGCCATCCCACGAAGGCCACCTCGTAGGGTATTCGGGTCATCCCGACCAGCGACGCGGAGAGCACCAGCGTCGCCGCCGCCCCGATGCCCGCTCCCCGGCTCAGCAGAACCGTTGCCAGCGGCAGAATTACGTAGGGAGCACCCGGGATGACCGCGCCGATCAACCACGCGATGAGGATGCCCCGATACGGCCGCGCCACCCCCAGGTAATCCGCCACCACGTCGCGAGGCACCAGCACCTGTATGAACCCCGCGACCGCCAACGCCAGGAGAAGCAGCGGCCAGATGCGCCACAGCGTCCGGAAGCCCGCCTTCAGGCCCTCCCCCGCGCCTGAAGCACCTTTGAAGTATAACGCGGCGGCCAGGAGCACAGCGGCCATCGCCGACATGATGACAATATTCGCCTTCATGGGCCGTCCCTCCCCGTGAATCCGCTTCGCCGAGAAACGGCATTATAAGAAAGCCAGATGGGAGAAATCGCCCCGCCGCCTTGCAAAAGGCGCCCCGGTCCACTAAGCCGCGACACTTACCCCCTGGAAGGAGAAACCGCGATGGCGCGCTATCCCGTCACTGTGGACGGAGAAGTTCCGGACGCCGGACAGATTGAGGAGGTACTCGTCGCCGACTTTCGCCCGATGCCCCCCGCGAGCGACGCGGAAGCCTGGGGCCGGGTCGCCGAGAGGCCGTGGGTGGCCGACCGGCTGCCCGCGCTGCGGGATCGGGCCGAGGAGATCGCTTCCGCCCCCCTCGAGGTCATCCGGGCGACCGACTACCTGGATTTCTTCCGGACCGGCCGGAGAGACGCTTACGGCCAGTCGGCGCGTGGCCGCCTGTTCAACCTGGTGCTCCTGACGGCCGTCGAATGCCTCGCTCACGAGGATCGTTTCCTGGACGCCCTGCTCGATCTGTCCTGGGCCGTGGCGGAGGAGACGTCCTGGGTGATGCCGGCCCACCTGCGTCACGGTGCCGATGAAGTCCTGCCCGACCCCGCCGTACCCGACATCGACCTCCGCGCCGCGAGCGTGGCCGGCGCGCTTGCCGAGATGCTCTTCCTGCTGCGGGACCGGATGGAGGAGATCAGCCCCATGTGGCCGAAGCGCATCCAGATGGAGCTGGCAAGGCGGTCGGTCGAGCCCTACCTCAGTCGGGAGTTCTTCTGGGAAACGCGCAACTTCAACTGGAACGCCGTCTGCACGGACGGCGTGGTGTCGGCGGCGCTGTTTGGCGACTTCGACGCTTCCACAAAGGCCCGCGCCCTCCACAAAGGGCTCCGTTCCGCGCAGGCCTTCCTGAGCGGCTTCGCCGAGGACGGCGGCTGCTCTGAGGGACCGGGTTACTGGCGCTACGGGATCAGCCACTTCTGCCGGATGAGCTACCTGGCCCGCCGCGCCACCGGCGGGGCAATCGACCTCCTGGCCGATCCGCTGGTGCCCCGGGTTCTGGCCTATCCCCCGAAGGTCATCCTTTCGGACTCCCAGGTGGTCAACTTCGCCGACTGCGGTCATCGCACCCGCTTCGCCAGCGGCCCCGTCGCCTGGGCTGCCCGGGAGTGCGATGCGTCCCGCACGGCCGCCCTGACGGCCCGCGACCTGGCGGAGGTGCACGTCCGGGGAACCGTCCTGGACGTCTTCCTGGCGCCGGAGCCAGCGTCTTTCGAGCCCCCCGCCGAGGCCTTCCTCCCCGACCTGATGGTGCTGACGGCGCGTCACCGGATGCGCGCAGGCCAACAGCTCGCCCTGGCCGTCAAGGGAGGCCACAACGGGGAGCACCACAACCACAACGACGTGGGCAACTTCATCGTTCACTGGCGGGGACGGTCGCTGATCTGCGACCTCGGCAGCCGGGACTACACGGAAGACAACTTCGGTCCGAACCGCTACGACTACCTGGCCAACAACTCCCGTGGCCACAACGTGCCGCTCGTCAACGGGTGCGAGCAGCCGTACGGTGCCGAGCAGCGGGCCACCGAGTTCCGGCGCATCGAATCCGACGACCGCGTCGGCGTCAGCATGGAACTCAAAGAAGCCTACCCTGCCGATGCCGGACTGCGCTCCCTGAAGCGCCGCGTCACCCTCGACCGCTCGGGCGACGGTGAAATCATATTGACCGACGAGGTCGAGTTCTCAGGCGAGGAGCGCAGCTACTCACTGCCGCTCTACACGGAGGGCCGGTTCGAGCGGGAAACCCCGGGCCGGATGACGGCAAACACGGACGAGGCTTCCCTGGAAGTTGAGTTCGACCCCGACCTGCTGGAAGCCGAGATCGAGGCGGTCGAGCATGGGGAAAAGCGGCTTGCCCGGCGTTTCGGGCCGGAGCTGTCACGCTGCACCCTCAGCCTCAAAGGTGCGCCCGCGCGGGCGGAAGTGACGCTCGCCTTCCGGCCGGTCGCCTGAGCCGGATCCGGGGCCGTCACTGCTGCGGCGAGGAGGCGTAGGCGATCTCCACCGCGTGCGGCCCCGACGCCTCCAGGGAGAAGTCCACGTAAGGGCTCTCCTCCACGCGGGTTCTACTGAACTCCACTGCCGAGCCGCCCACCCTCACGCTCTCCGGCTCGGTCCCCTTCGGCAGGAGGACGTGGAACCGGAGCCGCTCGCCGCTGCCGGTGGCCCTCAGGCCCATACCGCGCTCTTCGGGGTCGTGAGCGTAATCGTAGGCGACGTAACCGCCCGAGGCCCCGTAGCTTGCGGTGACTTCGGCCTCGCCCACCCCGGCGGCGACCCAGCGCGGCTCGATGCGGGCATGACGGAACGCGGTGGATTCATCCCGCAGACCGCACAGCCCCTCCATGATCGCCGACATCACCGCCGCCTGCCCCCAGTTGTCCGGGATGCCCCGGGAGACCTCCCCCGAAGGCCGGTAGGCGCAGGGAAGGCGGCCGCCGTGTTTCTCCATCAGCCCGCGCACGCGCTCCAGAATGTCGGCGCCGTAGGCCTCGAAGCCGTGATGGAAGGCCGCCTTGGCCAGCTCCCCGGCGACGATGGTGATAATGCCCCCGTTCACGTAGGTGCCCGGCTCAATGCCCGAGAAGCCCTTCGGCCAATAGGGATAGACCGAGACCCATTCGGCGAAGTGCGTGTCCTCCAGTTCCTTCCGCAGGCGCATGTATTCGCGGATTATGCCGGCCGCCTGCTCCTGGTCGGGCAGCCCGCGGTTGATGTCGTAGGGGTTCGAGAGGCTGAGCACCTTGGAGCCGTCAATCCCGCCCTGGTCCATGCCCAGCGGGGTCACCGGAACCCAGTGGTCGTAGTAGCGCCCGTTCCAGCAGACCCGGCTTGTGGTGTCTCGGAAATGGCGGGCCAGACGGCGGTACTCCCCCCGCTTCTCCTCGTTGCCCAGGGCGTCGAACATGCGCGCCATCTGCCGGCAGGCCTGGTACATACCGCTGTTGTCGCCGTGCATGATGCACATGGGCGTGTCCGGATGGATGTTGAACACGTACTCATGTACATCGTGGGCGGTGCGGATCATGTGGCGGTCGAAGCCGAAGAACTTGAAGTCCCACGTGTCGATGGTATAGGCGCGCTTGACCAGTTCGTGCTCCTCGCTCCACCGCAGGGGGTCGGTCATGCTGTATTGGAGGGCCCGCTCCAGGGCGGGCAGTTGACGGGCCATCCATCGGTCGTCGCCGCGGGCCTGCCAGGCGGTGTAAACCCCTTCCACGGCGAGATACTCCACGTCGGCTTCGACGGGCAGGCGGTTGTAGCCGATGCCCAGGCTCTGGTTGAGGCGCGAGTAGCGCGGCTCGAAGACCTCCGCCCGCTCCAGCGCGCCATCGTAGGAGGTGACGTAATCGTAGATGAGCCCGGAGGGTGGTTGAATGTCCAGGAAGTGGGCGTGAAGTTCGCCCGGCCGCTCCTCCCAGTATTTGTAGGCCTTCATCACGTGGGTCTCGTCGCGGAGCCACGGGACGTAGAGGACGATGCGCTTCCCTTCAACCTTTCGATGGCGTCGGGTGCGGCCGACCATCTTCCGGAGGCGGCGCCACATCTCACCGGAGCCGCCGGTCCGACAGCGGACGTCCGTCGCGGCTTCCAGCCGAAGCGGGGCCTTCGCCAACGTGCTGCCTTCCGGACCCACGAGGGCCACGGCACACTCCCCGGGTGCGCCGCCCGCGGTCAGGCTCAGCTCAAACCTCCCGCCGACGGAACGCCGACCGCAGACCCGGCCCGCTCCGTCGCGGAACTCCACGCGTGCCCCCTCCGGCGCGTTGCCCCGAAGTTCTACTTCGTCCAAAGGGCTGTAGAGGTCTTTCTCGGCGGCAAGCTGCAGACGGGCTTCGGTCGCGGCGAAGGCAGTCCCCACAAGGCAAAAGGCAAGAAAGACGGCAAAGACGGCTCGCATTGCTCCCTCCACTTCATTCCCAGCCTTGGCCTCGCACCGAACTCACACTACCCGGGCCGTCGCCGCGGGGCAAGCACAGGGAATTCGGCGCGGGATAAGCCCTGCGTTTTCCATCCGGCGTGCGGCGGGTATAATGTCGGGCGCCAGCAAGGAGCAAGAGGCGGGAGGCGTCCCGATGGACCTTTTCGATCTGACCGGCAAGACGGCGCTGGTGACCGGTTCCTCCCGGGGGCTGGGCCTTGTGTTCGCGCGCGGGCTGGGACGGGCAGGGGCCGCGGTGGTCCTGAACGCCCGGCATCCCGAGAAGCTGCGGGCGGCCGCCGAGGAACTTCGGGAGGAGGGCATCCACGTCCACGTCAGCCCCTTCGACGTCACCGACGAAGACGCCGTGGAGGAAGCCGTCGAGCGGGTAGAATCCGACCTCGCGCCCATCGACATCCTGGTCAACAACGCGGGAACGAACCTGCGCGGGCCGCTGGAGGAGTTCGAGAGCGACCGCTGGCGGGAACTGATGGCCGTCAACCTGGACGGCGTTTTCTACGTCTCCCGCGCGGTGGGACGCCGGATGGTGGCAAGGGAACGGGGGAAAATCATCAACATCTGCTCGCTGATGAGCGAAGGCGGCCGTCCCACAACCGCACCCTACGCCGCCAGTAAAGGGGCGGTCAAGATGTTCACCAGGGCTCTCGCCGTGGAATGGGGAGATCGCAACATTCAGGTCAACGGCATCGGGCCCGGATATTTCCTGAGCGACATGACCCGCCACATGGCCGAAGACCCGGAGTGGGACCAGTGGGTGCGCGGCAGCACCCCCGCCGAGCGCTGGGGCAACCCCGAAGAGCTGGTCGGCGCCGCCGTGTTCCTGGCCTCCGACGCCTCCTCTTTCGTGAACGGACAGATCATCTACGTGGACGGCGGCTGGCTGGCAGCCCTGTGATTTCGCCGGACGACAGGAAAGGAAGTCCGATGAACTTTTTGGCAGGCGTGCTCTTTCTGACGTGCGTGCTGGTCGGTACCGTGTCCGGTTTCGCCGAGGGCCGCGAACCGGCGACCACCACCCGGACCGCTACCGGCTTCCGCTTTACGGAAGGCCCCATGTGGCATCCGGACGGCTACCTGATCTTCAGCGACATACCGGCCAACACCATCTACCGGCTCTCCGATGGGGAGGCGGAGGTGTTCCGGAAGCCCAGCGGCCACTCCAATGGCCTTACCTTCGATCGGGAGGGGCGGCTGATCGCCTGCGAGCACGGCAACCGACGGGTCTCCCGGACCGAAAAGGACGGCACCGTGGGCGCTCTGGCCACCCACTACGAAGGGAAGCGGCTGAACAGCCCCAACGACGTCGTCGTCCGGAGCGACGGCTCAATCTACTTCACCGATCCGCCCTACGGAGTCAAACGCGACGAGCGGGAGCTGGAGTTCCAGGGCGTCTACCGGATCGCTCCGGACGGGGAACTGCAGCTCCTTCTGAAAGACTTCGACCGGCCCAACGGGCTGGCCTTCTCCCCCGATGAATCCGTGCTCTACGTCGCCGACACCAACAGGGACCACCTCCGCGCCTTCGAGGTCAACCCGGACGGAAGCCTGGGCGAAGGGAACGTCTTCTTCCAGGTCGAGCCGCCGGAGGAGTTGCGGCCCGACGGCCTGAAGGTGGACACGGCAGGGAACGTCCTCATCGCCGGGGTGGGCGGCGTCTGGGTGATCAGTCCCGAGGGAGAGCATCTGGAGACCGTCGAAGTGCCGGAGCGGCCGGCCAACCTGGCCTTCGGCGACCAAGGACAGGCGCTCTACGTGACGGCTCGCAACTCCGTCTATCGCGTGGAGATGGAGCATCCCGGAGCGGTGTTCGTACGGCGGTTCGGCGGGAGCGGGCAGTAGCCGCGTCGGCCGTTCCCCGTCAGGCCCGGAGCATGACCAGCATCATCTTGAAGGGCTCCGGGGCCCGCACCGCATGGGGAACCCCGGCGGGCATCAGCACCATCTGGCCCCCGTCGGCCAGGACCGTCTCCCCTCCGATGGTCAGCTCCGCCTCTCCCTCCAGGATGATGGCGTAAGCATCGTAAGGAACCGTGTGCTGGCTGAGTTGCTGCCCCTTGTCGAAGGCGAAGAACGTCAGCCTGGCATCGTCCTCATCCAGCACGGTGCGGCTCACGATGGAGCCGACGGCAGTCTGCACCAGGTCTTCCAGCCGATAAGCGCATCCCGGTTGGATGCCCTCCCTCAGTTCTTCGGCGCCGGATTCTCTCATCCTTGCTCGTTCCTCCGAATCGTCCTCACTTGCCATCGCTACCTGTTCACACGATAGTGGCACGCCGGCCCGGCGTCAATGCGGGGTCCCTGTTGTGCGGGACGCCCATTGGGGATAGCATGAGGGCGTCTGCAATCATCAGGAAGCACGGGAAAGTCCTGAAATGTACGATCTGAAACCCCTCGCCGTCTACGCGCTGCAAGAGACGCAGGCAAATGCTGCGTGCACGGAACGGATGGAGCGCATTATGGAAGGCATCGGTCGCTCCCCCGGCGACGTCGTCTGGGTAACCGAGGAGAACCTGCCGGACGTCGCCGCAGAGCTTCAGTCCGCCTGGCCGCCCGAGGAGCCTCCGGCGGACGTTCCGCCGGCCTGGACCCGCCCGCTGGTCTTCACCACCATCGAACTGTCCGAGGAGGCGCAGCCGCTGGAACCAATACTCGAACGTTGTCCGGAGGGCACGCCCCGGTCGGTAGTTGCGAAGCTTCTCGGCCGGTTCAACCTTACCCGCGTAACCCACCCTCCGGAGCGGGACGCCTCGAAGGACCAGGTCTGCTGGACGACCCACGACTTCGGCGCCATGCGGGGCTGCCCGCACGAATGCCAGTACTGCGGCGAAGGCAAAGGCGGGCGGTTCATCGCCGTCGGGGTAAACCTCGAGGAGTACGTTGACCAGGTCGTCGCACCGACCATCGAGAAGCACCCCTGGCAGCGATGCTTCCGCATGATCGGATGGGGTTCGGACCTGATCTGCTTCGAGCCCGAGACCGGCCTGTTCGACCTGTTCACCCGGAAGCTCTCCGAATACGAGGGGCGATACGGCTACTTCCACACGGCCGGCGACAACGTGGACTGGATCGCCGACCTGCCCCACCGCGACCGGCTGATCGGCGTGTGGAGCCTGACCTGTGACGCGGTCGCGCGGCAGGTAGAGCGCGGGGCCGGTTCCGCGCGAGGACGCGTTGACGCCGGGCGTCGGTGCGGGGAGATGGGCGTACCCGTGCGCTACAAGTTCAAACCCATCATCCCCGTCCGTAACTGGCGGGAGGAATACGCCGCCGTCATCGAAGACGCCCTGACCCGGTCCCAACCCGAATCGATGGGGTTCTGCGTGCTGATGTGGATGGATTTCGACGGGCTCGCCGACAAAATCGACCTGGACCTGCTGGATCCCGAATACGTGGAAGCCGCCCGTGAGGCCGCCGGGCGCCTGGAGGGCGTGCGGACCGGCCCGTTCCCGGAGGAGGTGCGGGCGGAGGTCTACCGCTTCTTCATCCGGGAGGTGAGGCGATGGGACGAGGAGCTGCCGATATACATCAGCACCGAGTCCCGGGAGATGTGGGAGGAGCTGGCCGAGGAGCTGGGCCAGGAACCGGGCTCCTACGTCTGCGGCTGCAGCCCGGTCGCCCTGCCGGGCGGACGCCTGGCACTCAGCCAGGGCTGCCCCGCCTCCACTTACGTGACCGCAGGGGCCAGCGGATCCCAGTAAGTTTCCCGAGGTAATGCCCAGAATGTCTGAACTGCGCATCAGGGACGTTCAGGTCTTCCTCACGCAGCCGCGGAGCCCCGCCTGCCGGCTGGCGGTGGTGAAGGTCCTCACCAGCGAGCCCGGCCTCTACGGGCTGGGCTGCGCCACTTTCACCCAGCGCCACCGGGCCGTCGAGGCGGCCCTCCGGCATCACCTCGGACCGTTCGTGATCGGCAAGAACCCCGGGAACATCGAGGACCTGTGGCACTCCATGATGTTCAGCGGCTATTGGCGGAACGGACCGGTGCTGAACAACGCGATCAGCGGCATCGACATGGCCCTTTGGGACATAAAGGGCAAGCTGGCGGACATGCCCTGCTGCGAGCTGTGGGGGGGAAAATGCCGGCCCGCCGCGGCGGCCTACTCCCACGCCGGCGGGACGAGCCCCGAGGAGGTGGCCGAAAACGCCCGCCGGCTCATCGATGAGGGTTTCCGCCACGTGCGCTGCCAGCTCGGCGGCTACGCCGGCACGGAGGCCCCCACCATCGAGCGTCCGTCCGGGGCCCCCGAAGGCGCCTACTTCGATCCGAAGGAAAAGCTCCGGCGGATACCGGAGCTGTTCGAGTTTCTGCGAGTTGAGCTGGGCGACGAGGTGGAACTCCTCCACGACGTCCACGAGCGCCTGGCCCCCATCGACGCGGTAGCGCTGGCCAAGGCGGTGGAGCCCTACCGGCTGTATTTCCTGGAGGACCCCCTCGCGCCGGAGCATCTGGACTGGCTGGCGGACATCCGGCGGCAGTGTGCCACCCCCATTGCGATGGGAGAGCTGTTCAGCCATCCCCGCGAACTTGCTCCCGTGGTCTGCCGGCGGCTGGTGGACTTCGTGCGCTGCCACATCTCTCAGATCGGGGGCATCACGCCCGCGCTGAAGCTGGCCCATCTGTGCGAGCCCTTCGGGGTAAGGACGGCCTGGCACGGGCCGGGGGACGTCTCGCCGGTCGGCATGGCGGCCGGCCTGCACCTGGACCTCGCGGTGCACAACTTCGGCGTGCAGGAATGGGGCAGACGAAGTGAGGTAGAGCGTGAAATGTTCCCTGGAACGCCCGAGGTGCGCGACGGCATGATCCATCCCAACGACCGGCCGGGGCTGGGGATCGGCTTCGACCAGGAGTTGGCCGCCGAATATCCCTGCGACGAAACGGATTTGGGATGGACGACAGCGCGTCTGCCGGACGGGACCTGCCGGCCGCCCTGACCCGCCTCCCCCTATTTCCGGCCGGCACGGTGCTCGGCCAGGTCGGAGATGGTCTCCACCTCCAGCTCTTTCGCCCGGTCGGCACTCATGACGAGCACCGGCTTATTGTTGAAGCCGAAGGGCGTCAGCCAGACCATGTCGTACCTTCGGTCAAATCTCTGTGACAGGTACTCGAAGGCGCGTTTCGGGTCCGGTATAGGGCGGGTGTTCAGTATGTTCTGCAGCGCCTCGTTGGTGTACTCGGCATACACGTCGATGCGCCCGGCTTTCAAGGCCTCGAAGCACTCTCGCGTTCCCCCCAGGTTGGGCTTTTTCTCTACGTCAATGCTACGGGCGGTTTGGAGCACTGCGCCCATTATCTCCAGCAGAATCTGCTGCTGGAGGGTATTTTTGCCCCCCACGGTCACCCGGGTCGGAGCGCGCCGCGGCCCCGCGCCCCCCCGAGGGACCAAAAGCTGTTCAGACCGCAGGAACTCGGTGGCGACGCGTCCCGCCGACAGGTTGCCGGTTGCCGCCTTCCGAACAAGGTTCCGCATCGTCTCGTTGGATATCTTGCCGCCGAGGGAAGCCAGTGCCGAGGTGAGTTCCTCGGATTTCGCCAGGGCTTCGCCCCGCACCAGAGGGGCCGCGTAGGAATCGGTGAAAAAGCGACGGTCATCCTTCAGGATGTGGAGCTTGTAAGCCTGAACCCTCCCGTCGCTGAGGGTGGCCAGGGCCAGGTCCACTGTGCCCTCCTGCAGCGCCCTCAATGCGTCGGCGCGGGACATTCGCTCAGTTCTGGCAAACTGCAGGTCATACGTGCTCCGCAACGCCGGCAGCCCGGACGGTCGCGTCATGAAACTGACCGGGAAGGCGGCGACCAGGCCCTTCGCTTCCGCTGCCTCACCGGGCTGGGAGGGCTTCGCGCCGGTTCGGGGGGCAGGAGTTCCGGTGGCAGGCCTGGGCGCACCGGGATAAGCCAATACCATCGCTCCCAGCAGAACAGCGGCTCCGAACAATAGGAAGATGCGGACTTTCAGCGGCATTTTCCCCCTCCCTGCTTCTCGGTCAGGCAAGGCGTATGGACCCCCCGGGTGGTTACATCCCTCCCCGGCGCGCCCTGTGCTCGATTCCAGCTCAAATCGTACCGCCCCAAACCGTCAGGTTCCAAAGCCGAGTCACGCTCTCCATTGTATCAGTAGCGCGCCGGCCCGGGAAGTTCCCAAGCCCGCCACCCCGGCCGCGCGTTCCGCCGGGTTCCACCCCTCTCAGGTGCCCACTTCCCAGCTCTCGAGGTATTCTTCCTGAGCGGGTGTGAGCCGGTCGATCTCGATTCCCATGCTGCCCAGCTTCAGCCTTGCGACACGATCCTCCACGGCCTTCGGCACGCTGTTGACGGCGGCCTCGAGCCCGCCCTCCTCGCCGGCGCACCACTCGGCGGTCAGGGCCTGGGTCGCAAACGACATGTCCATCACGCAGGCGGGGTGCCCTTCGGCGGCGGCCAGATTGACCAGTCGGCCCTCGGCCAGCACGAAAACGCTCTTGTCCGGGCCGAGGACGTACTCATCCACGCTGGGTCGGACGCCTTCCACCACGCGGCTGCTCATCTCCCGCAGCCCGTCCAGGTCTATCTCAACGTCAAAGTGTCCGGAGTTGCAGATGACCGCCCCGTTTTTCATCGCCCGGATGTGCTCCGGCCGAATCACGTGCAGGTTGCCGGTGAGCGTGCAGAATATGTCTCCCACCGGAGCCGCCTCGGCCATGGGCATCACCCGATAGCCGTCCATGGCCGCCTCCAGCGCCCTGATATCGTCTACTTCGGTTACGATCACGTGGCCCCCGTGCCCTCGGACCCGCATGGCGAAGCCCCGGCCACACCAGCCGTAGCCGGCCACCACCACGTTCTTGCCGGCAATCAGGAAGCCCGTGGCCCGGATGATCCCGTCCAGCGTGCTCTGGCCGGTGCCGTAGCGGTTGTCAAACAGGTACTTGGTCCGGGCGTCGTTGACGGCGATGACCGGGAACGGCAGCACGCCCTTCTGCTCCATGGACCTCAGCCGGATCACGCCGGTGGTGGTCTCCTCCATCGACCCCAGGATGTCTTCGTGCAACTCGGGCCGCTCTTTAATGATGGTAGTGACAAGGTCCGCTCCGTCGTCCATGGTGATCTGAGGGCCGTGCTCCAGGGCGGAGCGCACGTGGCGATAATAAGTCTCCCTGTCTTCGCCCCGGACGGCGAATACCGGGATGCCGTACTCTTTTACCAACGCGGCCGCGACGTTGTCCTGGGTGCTGAGGGGATTGGAGGCGCAGAGGGCCACCTCGGCTCCGCCGGCCTTGAGCGCGCGGGCCAGGTTGGCCGTCTCGGAAGTCACGTGCAGACATGCCGACATGCGCACGCCTTCCAGGGGCTTCTCATCGCTGAATATCTCATGCACGGCGCGCAGCACCGGCATTTCCCGCCGCGCCCATTCGATCCGCTTCACCCCGTCTTCGGCCAGGTCCAGGTCCGCAACGTCGTGTTTCATGCTCTTCTCCCGCACAGCGCAGAGTCCAAAATCAACCCTACAGTATAGCGGCTCCTCGAGGCCCTTCGAAAGGGCAGGAAGCCGGGTCATTGACCGTCTGATCCCGGATTATTCAAGCGTTGCCAGTGCCGCAGATGCGCGGAAGGCGAGCGCCGCTGTGTTCTTACACTGCAAGCGAAGCCTGACAAAGCAGATACGGTGCCGGCGCCGCTCCCGAAGGGCGAGGATGGTGTTGTTCACCGAAAAAACACACTGTTTTCCGCATGCTCCGTCTAAATATGCTCTAACATATATCAGGTTAACCCGTTACAACAATGTGCGTCGTTTCCTCGTGAATGATGTGGGTGACGTGCCTTCGCCCCGGCCGGCCCGTAGTTCCTCCACTCGGTTCCGGAGCCGTGCTGAGCCCCGCTCCGCAACAACTTCCTCCAGCAGCCTCTCAAGCTCCGGAGACCACTCCTCCCGCAGGACGGTGCAGAGCCGGTTCCGCTGCCGCCGGGGGAGGGAGTCGAACTGCCGGAGGGTTTCCCGGAGGGACTCCGGGTTCCCGCGCACGGTCTGTGCCAGCGCAGCTCGGGCTTCTTCCGGGAGTCGACTCTCCCTCAACAGGGGCCTTACAGCCTCTTCGGCGCTGATGGCGCCGAGCTTCTCAATGACAGCTTTTTGGATGCGCGGGTCAACCGAAAGCCGCTTCGTCCGCAGGAGTCGCCGCGCGGCCTTGGACCCAACGGACCGTGTGGAACGGATGGAAGCCAGCCTTTTTTGGGTCACGCGCTCCCAGCCGCCGGCGATCAGCACGGCGGCAACGGCCGCGGCACTCGCCAGCACGACGGGGCCGGCGTCGCCTCCGCCCGCCAGCACAAGGAAAACGCCGTAGGGCAGCAGCGTCGCCGCCACAGCCTTCAGGGGAATCCAGTCCTGCACGGCAAGCGCCACGGACCAGCCTGCACACAGCAGAGCTGCGGCGCCAGAGCCGACAACCAGGTCGCCCCTGCCCACGAAATCCAGCCATCGGCCCATCTGGACGACCGAAAAGAAGGAAGCGGGCAGCGCCACCAGCCAGGTCATCAAGGTGAGGAACATCCCCACCAAACCGTGCCGCACGCAAAGGTAAACACTCAGCACCCCCAGTACGACCCACACGCAAACCGGCAGCACGTAGTGGGCGAAGTGATAGCCGGGGGCGACGGCCGCCTTAGCCCGCCGCACGTCCAGGAGTCCGGCCCCCAACAACCCCTGCCGGAAATGCTCCCCGACGATCGGCCGAGCGCGTTCCTCCACCATGCGGTAGGCCTGGCGGGGTGAGAGGTCCGCCCGGCGCTCCAGCAGGAAGGCAACGGTGGCGGCAACCTTCGGCGCGGCAAAGGAGGTGCCGCGAGCCCCCATCTCCCGCCGCAGCTTCTCATAAGGAAGAAAATCGTAATCTATGAAGCTGATGTCCCCGGAGGCGGCGATGTCGACGTAGGGGCCGTAGTTGGAATGCAGGGCCTTCCCCTCGGCGGTGGCGCTGGCCACCGCCACCGTCTCGGGGAAAGCCGCCGGGTAGAAGGGCTCCTCGGAGTCCTCGTTCCCCGCGGCGGCCACCACCAGCACATCGGCGGCGTCAAGCCGCCTCAGCAGTTCCGCCTCGATGGGGTCGCGTTCAGTAGAAGACAGGCTGACGTTCACCACCACCCGGACGTTGGGGTGAGTCCGAGCGTAGTCCAGCACACCCCTGAGCCCCTGGAGGTAGCGCCCGTGGTCCACCGCACCTTCAAGGGACTCCACGGGCACCGAGATGAGTTCCGCCCGGCAGTAGCTCCGGATAACCCTCCCCACCAGGCTGCCGTGGCTTACGTCGGCGGCCCTCAGGCCGAGCACCCGTCCAGCAAGGAAGTCCCGGTTGACCTCCGAATCCAGCAGGAATATCACCGCCCGTCCCTCGGAGGGGGAACCCTCGGGCGCCCTGCAGCCGCACAGCCCGACCATGAGCAGCAAGATCAACACGGGCAGCAACTTCCGCACGAGGGGGTCTCCGGATTCGGGCACGTGCACTCACAACATGATAGCGTACGCCGCCCCCCGACGCTTCCGAGCCGCCGGGGGATTCCCACCCCAACACCCCGCACGAAGGACCTCCGCGCCCCGGTCAGGCGTCCGTCAGGCAGCCCCGGAGGTAGGCGGCGAACCGGTCCACGCCGACGGCCGGGTCCCCGGGCTCCTCGTATTCGATGCTGATATAGCCGCGGTAGCCGACCTCCCCCATGATGCGCACCACCCGCCGGTAATCCACCTCTTCGCGCTCATCCCCCTGTCGAACAGTCACCTTCGCGTGGGTGGTCACGGCGTGGGGGGCGCAGCGCTCGTATTGCCCGTAGACATCACCGGTGAAGTTACCGAAATCGAGGTTCAGTCCGACCCAGGGATTCTCCCCCAGCGGCTCCAGCAGGTCCAGCGTGCCGTCGGCGTCACCGGTCAGGCCGCCGTGATTCTCCAGGGCCAGCACGACGCCCTGCTCGGCGGCGGTTACCGCGCAGCGGGTCAGCCCTTCGCGCACCCACCGGCGGGCCTCCTCCTGAGGGGTATCGTCAGGGCATCCCCCCGCGAAAACGCGAAGCACCGGGGAGCCGAGCCGGGCCGACTTAACGATCCAGTCCTTCACGTGCTCGATGTGGGCTTGCCTCTCGTCGGGGTCGGCGTTGCTGAAGTTGCCCCCGACCGCCGTGCCCGAGACCTCCAGCCCGCGCCGGAACACCTGCCGCCTGATGTGGTTCAGGTAGCGGTCGGTCTCCTCCGGGAAGTAGTATTGGGTCAGTTCCACGCCGTCGAGGTTGAGTTGGACGCAGAGATCGAGGAAATCCTCCAGGTTCATCATGCCGTTGGTCAGCAGTTCACGATAGGAATACGCGCAGCATCCGAGTTTCACTCTGTCCCTCCTCAGTAGGTGCCGAAAATTGGCGGCTCCGCGCCTCAGCCCACCGGGGTGTGCGCCACCTCGCTGTCGCCCTGGACGCCGTGGCTCTCCGGCGGCTCGGGGAAGTAGATAGCCGGGAACTGCGCCGCCAGACGGTCCGCCACCTCGGGCTTGCGGCCGATAATGTTGTTGGTCTCGCGGGGGTCCTCGACCAGATCATACAGTTCGTCCGGCTGGCCGCCGGGACGCAGGACGTAACTGTAGCGGCGGTCCCGCACGCACCGGTCGGGCGCGCCGTAATAGCCGCTGATGGTGGCCTCGCGGACGGCTTCGGCCTCCCCGCGGATCACCGGCATCAGGCTGTGGCCGCTCAGGTCGTGGGTGGCCGGTCCCCGTCCCAGCGCGTCCAGCCAGGTGGGAAGCAGGTCGGGGAACTGGGCGAGCGCATCGAGCCTTTGCCCTCCATGCTCACCGCCCGGAAAGCGCAATATCAGGGGCACCTTCAGAAGTTCGCTGTACATCCGGTCCCCGCCCTTCAGAAACTTGTCGTGATCGGCCAGGGGGTGGCCGTGGTCGGAGAGGACGCAGACGAGGCTCTCCTCCAGGATGTCCATCTCGCGCATCCCGTCCAGCAGCCGCCCGATGCACCAGTCCACGTAGGCGACATCCCCGGCGTAGAGGCCCCGGACGCATTCGATGATCTCCTCGCTGCCCCACTCCAGGGCATTGCCCCCCATGGGGAGGATGACGCGGGGTCCGTCGTAGTCCTCGGGGACGTAGCGGTCGAACTCGGCCGGCGGACTCCACGGCTCGTGGTTCTGGAAGGTGTCCAGCCACAGCAGCTTCGGTTGGTCGGTCGGGCTGCCGCTCAGCAGCTCCAGCGCCGTATCCACCGTCCGACAGCAGGCGAAATCCTCCGGGTCTTCCCAGTCGTCGGTGTTCTTCAGGTACTGCAGCACCCGTCCCCGCCACGCATCATTGTAGTGTTCGTTGACGTGGTCCTCCAGACGGCGGTTCTCCGGCGGCGCTATCCGGTAGGAGTCGTACTCGTTGCCCCGTATCCACCGGAAGATGTGGTAGCCCCGATGGAAGTTCATGTTGGGTTTGAAAAGATGGTACGTGTCGGCCACCAGCAGGTTCACAAAACCCTCGTGTCGCAGTATCTCGGACAGCACCACGTCCGGGCCCACCAGCGGCTGCCAGGGGCGGTGGACCAGGCTGTGGTGGCCCGTATGCAGTTCGGTGCGCACCGGTATCGTCGGCAGCCCTTCCGGATAGCAGTTGTCGAACACCACGCCCTGAGAGGCCAGCTCGTCCAGGTTGGGGGTTTCTACCGGACACCCCTCCCACCCGTAGAATGAGACGTGATCCTGCCTGAGGGAGTCCAGCATGATGACAACGAGGTTCATGCCCGTGCCCTTCCGAAAAAAGAGGAAATCGGATGCGTACTCTACGCACCCCTCCGCGGGGCTGTCAACCGGGCGGGGGATTTTAGCGCCCCGCACCCCGGGGCCAAAAGCCAGACAGGCCGGGTCGCCGACGGCGCTGGCCCCAAAAACGGGACGCTCCAGGTCCGGCCCAGCTTCCCAAGATGCTACGGGACGCGGCTTTCGGCCGCCGGAAGACGGGAAGGACCAGATAACGGTAGGAGCCGCTCACAGCACTCCGCCGGACAACCCGGGCGCTCCGACGGCATCGGCACAGCGACCCGCGCGCAGCCGGGGAAGCGGCCTAAACGGCCTCAGAAGACCCTGCAGGACCTTTCAGCGGTCTGTCCGGAGCACCCGGGCTGGAAACAGCAACCCTCGTGGCCGGCCGGGCAACGCCGTCCGCCGCGCAGATGGGTTCGGCTGTTCCCGCGGGAGAGACTTGACTTTGGCCGGTCGGCCCCTATAATTTACGGGAAATCCGGGCCGAGAGCACGAGCACGTAATGGATATAACTGGCCGAGGAGGGTCTCGATGAACGCTTTGACAAAGGTGTTGGTGTTTCTGGTTCTGGTGCTCAGCGTGGGGTTCGCGGCTTCACAGATGGTGCTTTTCGACAAACGGGAAGAGCTGGGCAATCAGTACGCGACTGCCCGCGAGCGCCTGGACGCGGTGGTTGAGATGTACGATACCACGTCTGCGGAGCTGTCCGACACGAAGTCCACGCTCTCGAAGGTACGGGACCGGCTGAGCCGGGAGGTCTCTGCTCTGGAGAGCGAGCTGAGCGCCCAGAAGGAGCGCGCCGATGAGCTGAACGCCGCTCTCCAGAAGGAGGGCAACAACACGGCCCGACTCACCGAACTGGCCGAGGGGCTCCGCGGGCAGCTTGAGAAAAAGGACGGCATCATCGACGAACAGGGCGATCGCATCGCCGCCCTCCAGGAGACCGTCAACAAAAAGCAGAGCACCATCGGGGACCTGCAGGACACGGTCGCCCAGAGAGAATCAAAGATCGGGGACCTGTCCCATCGGCTGCAGCAGACCAAAGAGGACAAACAGGAGCTGGCCGAAGGCAACGCCCGGCTGGCCGGCATCGTGGAAGAGTTCCGCAGGCGAGGCTTTGACGTGCCGCCCGCCCCGGCGCCCGCCATCAACGCGGTGGTCATCCGGGTGGACGAGGAACTGGGCACGGCCGTCATCGACAAAGGCTCGGAAGCCGAAATCAAGCCGAATACCCAGTTCACCATTTACGACGACACGGGCTTCGTGGCGACCCTCGTCATCCACGACGTGTGGGACACTGTGGCCGGGGGCATGATCATGCGCGCGGCCGAAGACCGGGCCGTCGAGGTCGGCGACAGAGCAACCACCGAAATCCAGGTGCCCTGAGCGCACTCCGTTCCTCCACCACCGCAGAAGGGGTGGCCAAAATGGCAGACAGCAAACTACTGCAGGGCATGCTCATCGGAGCGTGCATATTCCTGGCGTTCGCCATCGTGTTGACCTGGGCCGACATGTCGCGATACCCGGAACCCTCTGAATTGGGTCGCCTCCCGGCTAAACCGACCGTCGGCACAACGCGGCAGCCACAGCCCGAAGAAGCCGCGCCCGCCGCGGAAGCGCCCGCGCCGGAGACCGCCACCCCCGAAGCACCGCCCGCACAGTAAGAGCCCCGGAACCGGCGGACTTCCCAAACCCGACTTGCGGCACGCCAGAGCCCGGGTTCTCCGTCTCGGCAGTCTGAAGGCACGCGAAGAAAGGTCACAAGTGCTGAGTTCAGAGGCCAGGGCCATCCCCGTCGTGTGCGGGGATGGCCCCGGCCTCTTCTGTTATGCGGCCGACTTGTTGGACAACCGGTCGAAGTCCCCTTATAATCGGGCCGCGGCGGGCGTGGCTCAGATAGACCCCGAAGCGGATAGAGACAGGGACCTGTCCCCTGCGGTGGAGCTGAGCCGGCATCGGTTCCGCCCACTCCGCGGCACTCCGTGCCGGCGTGTTAAGGTATGCTGATCGCCCTGCGGAGTTGACTGAAGGAACCAAAGGGAGGAGGCAGCCAGATGGCCGACGGCTTGGGCGTCTCCATACGGAAGATGCTGAACTTCCTTATGAGCATGGGGGCGATGGACCTGGGCATCGACCTGGGAACGGCGAACACCCTGGTCTGCGTGCCGGGACGCGGCGTCGTGCTGATGGAGCCTTCCGTGGTCGCCATTATGACCGGCACCAGCCCGCCGGTGGTCCCTCTGAACGGCCGGGCCGTCGGGAACGAAGCCAAGCGGATGATCGAGCGCACCCCGGAGAACATCAAGGCCATCCGCCCCTTGAAGGACGGAGTGATAGCCGACTTCGAGGTCACTGAGATAATGCTCCGCTACTTCATTCGCACGGTGCAGCCCCGCTCGTGGGGCGTGAGGCCCCGTATGGTCATAAGCGTGCCCAGCGGGATAACCGCGGTGGAGAAGGAAGCGGTCAAAAACAGCGCGGTCAACGCCGGCGCCCGCCGAGTCTTTACCGTGGCCGAACCGAAAGCGGGAGCCGTGGGAGCCGGAGTGGAGATCAGCGAACCGGTCGGGGCCATGGTAATCGACATCGGCGGCGGCACCACCGAAGTCGCCGTGCTCAGCCTGGGCGAGGTGGTTACCCTGGAAAGTCTGCCGGTCGCGGGCGACGAGATGGACGAGGCCATCATCACCTACGTGCGCGATATGTACGGGCTGGAGATCGGCCGACCCACCGCCGAAGAGGTCAAGATAGCCATCGGCTCAGCCTATCCCCTGGAGGAAGAGGTCGCCTACGAGATACGGGGGAAGGACATTGCCGCCGGCCTGCCCCGCCGGTTGGAAATCTCCAGCGTCGAGATCCGCGAGGCGCTCGCCGAACCCGTCCAGAACATCATCGGAGCGGCCAAATCCTGCCTGGACAGAACGCCGCCGGAACTGGCCAGCGATCTTCTGAAGACCGGGATCACTCTGCTCGGCGGAGTCGCCGTGCTCCCCGGCCTCAGGGAACTGGTCTCCGAAGAAACCGGACTGGAGGTCCGGGTCGCCGAAGACCCCATCACCGCCGTCGCCCGCGGCACCGCCATCCTGCTGGAGAAGCTGGACGAATACGAAGAGGTGCTCCGCGAGGAGTGACCTCAGAGCCGGACCTCTACCCCTTTGTCCGCCAGGTACTCTTTCAACTCGGGGATGGCAATGTCCCCGAAGTGGAAGACGCTGGCGGCCAGCAGGACGTCCGCCCCGCCGTCGGTGGCCGCCTCCCAGAAGTGCTCCAGCCGTCCGGCGCCACCGCTGGCGACCACCGGCACGCTGACCCGTTCGGTTATCCCCTTCAGCAGGGGAATGTCATAGCCCTCCAGGGTGCCGTCGGTGCGTTTGCTGGTGGGCAGCACGGTGCCCGCGCCGCGGTCTTCGGCAGCGGCGGCAAACTCGAATGCGTCAATGCCCGTGGGCGTGCGTCCGCCGTCCACGTAGACCTCGTAGCCGCTGTCCAGATCTCCGGAGATGTCCACGTCGATGGCGACCACTACCCTCTCGGGGCCGAACTCCCGCGCGGCCCCCTCCACCAGGTCCGGTTCCCTGACGGCGGCGCTGCTCATGCTCACCTTGTCGGCCCCGGCGTCCAGGGCGCCCTCGAAATCCGAGAGGGACGCGATGCCGCCCCCGAGAGTCAGGGGCAGCGTAACGGCCTCGGCCACCCGGCGGAAGACGTCCAGCATCGTCTGCCGATTCTCAACCGTGGCCGTGATATCGAGGAAAGCCAGCTCGTCGGCCCCCTCCGCCTGGTAGGTCTGCGCGCACTCCACCGGGTCGCCGGCGTCCCGCAGGTTCACGAAGTGAACGCCCTTCACCACGCGCCCCTCCTTCATGTCGAGGCACGGCATGATCGCCACGTAGTCCCTTTCCATCGCCTCCTCCTCCCGGGAACTCCCCTCGTGTGCGGTAGAGCCCAACTAACGCGGACGGACAGTATACAGGACCGCCTGCGGGGATGCGAAACCCCTTCGTCCGCACGGTAAATCCCCCCGTACTTTCGGCCCGGCTGCGGCACGCTACCCTGCAGCCGTGCCTCAGAATCAGCGACCTGGAGCAACCGGATGGAGTATGCACAGCTCGGCACGTCGGAGGTCGAGGTCTCGCGGGTCATCTTCGGAGCATGGGCCATCGGCGGCTGGATGTGGGGCGGACCGATCACCTGAAACCGCCCCCCGGGAGTTTCATTCGACCAGATAACCGAACTCGTTGCCGGCGCGGAACTCCGACGCCGGCGTCCATCCGGCCTCTTCGATGAACCGCAGGAGCACCGCCCGCTCCCGGTTTTCTACTCTCTGCCGGCGGGTCATCGACTCCACGCTGCCGGTCAGCAGCACGCGCTCGGCCGGGATGCTCCCCAGCGCTCCCAGCGCCTCCCGGTCGAGGCGGTTGACCACGGGGACGACCTTCAGCATCTGGCCCAGCTCGAAAGACGGCTCCGGGAGGCGCTCCGCCCAGTCGGCACGTTCGACGGTCAGCTCGATCGGAACCAGCCTTTCCGCGCCCACAACGGTGGCGTAGGCCCGGAGTGCCCTCAGGGCGCGCCGGTCTTTATCCACGGCCGCGTAGAGCGCCGTGCGTCGGCCGGCCCCCGTGAACGGATAAGAGAGCGGATGGACCCCGCAGCCGACGTCGAGCACCGTTCGCGGGACACCTGCGGCGTCGAACAGGCCCTCGTAGAACTCCTCGTAGTGGGGCAGCCTCTCCATGGTGGAGGTATGCGCGGCCAGGAGGTCTGTGCGGAGCGTCTCGACATCTTCGACGGACGCTCCTCGACGCACCTTCCTCTCCAGCCGGTCGATGATCTCGTCGGCGTCGGCGGGGTCCCGCCAGTAGCGGCGCAGCCGGTAGTAGATGCCCTTCCGGCAGGCCTTGACGATGTCGCGGTAGTCGCGCCACCGGGTCACGTCTTCGCTCTCGTAACGGCGACGGATTCTCCGGGCCACCTCCGGACGATCGGCAAATGCGCCGTGCAGCGTTTCCATCGCTTCTTTTTCACTTACCCGGTAGCGTTCGGCAATCTTCGCCGCCTCGGCGCGGAGAAGCTCATCCGGGATCACCGGCTCATCCGACGGCATCGTCCTCCTCCGCAAGGGCATTCCACGTCTCGGCCAGCAAGCTGTCGGGGAACCACCGGCTGTGTGTCTCCAGGATATCCCGCAGAAGTTCTTCCATCCGCCCCTCCCGCGCCGCCTCACCCGCCCGCTCCACCGCCTTCATCACGGACCACAGGTTATGCCGGCACAGCAGTGGCAGGTTTTCGCGCACTTCCGGTCCGTGGCGGATGCACCAGGGGCAACTGCACGTGAACTGGTCGTTATCCACCGACCGGCCCGCGGGCAAGGCGCCGTAGGGCGTCATGTAGGCGCCCTCCCCGGCGTAATGGACAAACGAGGAGGAATCGAAGACCTCGCACCCGAGGGCGACGTAGAAAGGGAGTTCCACCGGGTCGCCGGCACCGTAGAGATGGATTGGCACCTCCGGCGGCGCGCAGTCCCGCGCGTCGCGAATAACCCGGCCGACGAACTCCAGGTTGTGGTTGCGGGTGAAGAAGGGGACCAGGCTGCCGAGCGCCAGGTAGCGCACACCCATCTCGACAAGCCCGGACGCGGCGCGGCGGCGCAGCTCGGGAAAGCGGCCCCCCTGTTGAACGCCCATGAGCGTGGCGCGCTGAACCAGGCCCAGTGCCTCGGATATCCGCTGCATCGTCGTGCTCAGCTTGCCTTCCGCCGTCTTTCGATTGTCGCCCGGCGGAGTGACCACGTCCAGCGGGGAGACGACGTCGGCGCCGATATCCTCCTGGAACCGAACGATATCTCTATTGCGGAGGTAAAGCCGGCCTCGAAAGGCCTGGAATGCGCCGCTGTCGGTCGCCACCAGGCCATCGAACCCGAGGTAGTCCTTCAGGCCCTCCTCCGGCAGCGTCCGTCGAAGTTCCCTGCGCCGATAGAGAAAGTAGGCGTTCACCATGATGCCCCGGACGCCGAATCTCTCTGGCAGTTCCGCCGCGGTGAGGTCCGTCGCCCCGGGCTCATAGACCGGAAGAAAAAGCGGCGTGCGCAGCCCCGTGAGCGGTCGGCGGGTGTCCTCCGGCACGTCGGCCTCCTGTTTCTGCAATTCGATCGGCCCGACGGGCTTCACTGCCGCCGGCACGCCAGCGCGTCAGCGATCTCCTGGAATCGACACCGGGGACCGTCGCCGGCCGCAGTCAGGCGGAATCTGCGCCGTTCGGCTCCGGTGACCCGTATGCGCAAAAGGAAGTGTTCCGGGGGCAGACAGCCGGCGACGTGATCGGCCCACTCCACGACGCTCAACCCACCGCTCTCGAAGATTTCCGCGCAGCCGATGGCCTCCATCTCCGCTGCTCCCTGCAGCCGGTAGGCGTCGAAGTGAAAAAGTGTCAACCGGCCTTCGTAGCGCCTCAGCAGCACGAATGTCGGGCTGATGACGCTGCGCCGCGGGTCCTCCACCCCCAACCCACGGGCCAGCCCCTTCACAAAGAGCGTCTTGCCCGCGCCCAGGGTGCCGACCAGCCCGATCACGTCGTTCGGCCGCCACAGGTCGGCGGAGGCAGCCGCCAGGTCGAGCGTTTCTTCCGGGCTCTCGGTGGCGAACTCCAGCGTATCCCGCTCCATCAGAGCTGATGCTCCCATCCTTGGGGGCGCAGTGGCTCACGCCGGCCGTCCGGCCAGACGAGGCGGGACTCCCGGCCTTCGGTGACTTCTCCTATGACCGAAACCGGCACTCCGGCCACCCCCTCCTCCGCCAGGCGGGCGGCGGAGCCGGGGGGCAGGCAAAACAGCAGCTCGTAGTCTTCCCCGTCGTTCAGTGCATGCCAGCAGGCGCTCTTGCCGGTCTGCTGGGCCCGTCGGGACGCGGCCTCCGCCAGGGGAATATCGGCGCAGCGCAGCTCGACCCCCACCTCCGATGCCTCGGCCAGGTGCAGCGCGTCCGTACTCAGCCCGTCGCTCACGTCGATCATGGCGCGCACCGCATACCGCTCGGCCAGCGCGAGGGCTTCCTCCAGGCGAGGGCTGAACTCCAGGTGCCCCCCCAGGATGGATCCCCCCAGTTCGCCGGTCACGCAGACGCCGTCCCCGGGCCGGGCGCCGCTCCGCCGTATCACTCCGCGGGGCCCCGGGGTTCCCAGGGCGGTCACCGTGATGCTCAGCGCGGCGGCCGTGCCCGCCAGGTCCCCCCCGATGAGCGGGGCCCGGTAGCTTTCGGCCGACTCCACCAGTCCCGCAACCAGTTCCCGCCTTTCGGCCGCATCGTAGATGTCGCCGAACTGGGCAGCGGCCACAATGCACAAGGGACGGGCGGCCATGGCGGCCAGGTCACTCAGCCCCCGGGCGACCGCCTTGTGCGCCACCGCCCGCGGCGGGGTCCCCGCCTGGAAGTGGACGCCTTCGGCCACCATGTCGGTGGTCAGCACCACCGGACCCGCGCCGGGCGGCTCCACCACGGCGGCATCGTCGCCGATCCCGAGCCGCAGCCAGGCGGGCCGGGCTTCTTCGGTGAGCCGCCGAAGGTAGTCGATCAACTCTCGTTCACCCATCGTGACTCTCCCTTGCCGCACACCACAGTCGCAGCGCCGCCTCCGACGCGGCGGCCAGCAGGAGCGCTGCCCGTGCGGTCGCCTCCTCCATCTCCATGGGGCGATCGGGAATGGGGAACAGGGCGCTGACGCCCATGTCGAGAAGTTTCTCCCAGCCCTGCCCCACTGAACCGGCCAGCATCGCAACCGGTATGCCCTGCTGATGCGCCTCGGCGGCGACGCAGGCGGGGGCTTTCCCGGAGGCGCTCTGGCCGTCGGCCCTCCCCTCCGCAGTGATCACCAGGTCGCTGCCTGACATTTTCTCGCTCAGCCTCACCGCCTCCATCACGGTCTGAGCCCCGCTGCGCAGTCGCGCGTTGAGAAAAACCGCCAGGCCGAACCCGAGTCCGCCGGCCGCGCCTGCGCCCGGCCGGTCGGCGGCCTCCACGCCGAGGGACCGCTTGACGGCGTCCCTCAGGGCCGCGAGCCCGCTTTCCAGCCGCTGCACCTGTTCGGGTGTGGCCCCTTTCTGGGGGGCGTAGACCCGGGCGGCCCCATTCGGCCCGAGCAGCGGATTTGTGACATCGGAAGCCACTTCGAACTCGGCCTCGCGGGCTCTGGGGTCCAGGCCGGCGGTGTCGATGCGGTGGATGTCCGGCAGGTTTCCGCCCCGGGGTTCGGCCACGAGCGCACCGTCGGCATCCAGGAAGCGGACGCCGAGGGCGGCCGCCACGCCGGTTCCTCCGTCCACGGTGGCGCTCCCGCCGATGCCGACGATAACCTTCCGGGCCCCCTCCTCAAGGGCCGCCAGGATGAGCTGTCCCGTTCCGTACGTGCTGGTGAGTTCGGGATTGCGTCGGTCGGGGGGCAGCAGTTCCAGCCCGCTGGCCTGGGCCATCTCAACGACCGCCGTCCGCCCGTCGCCACACATCCCCCAGGTGGCCTCGACGGGTTTCCCGCGGGGGCCGGCGACTTCGGCGGAGCGGTAGCTTCCCCCGGTTGCCTCCACGACGGCCACGGTTGTTCCCTCCCCCCCGTCGGCCATCGGCACGGAAACGGTGGCGGCCTCCGGGCAACCTCGTCGAACTCCCTCGACGATGGCCCGAGCCGCCTCGGGGGCGGACAGAGATTCCTTCAGGGAATCGGGGGCGACGGTGATCTTCATGGCTCGGTCCGTTCCATAGAATCGGCTTATTTTAACGAATGTTCCCGGTTCATGCACATTCTGTGGCACGCCGGGACCGTCCAGTCGATGTCGTGGAGGAAGATTTCTTCTTGACTCTGCCGTATTCCAGAGGTTATTCAATGCCCTGGGTGAGCTGGTTGTTGGGCTCATCCAGGGCAGGCGGCGCGGCAGCATGCGTCGCCCGAGGACTGCGCCGGCGCGGTGAAGCCGGCGAACAATGCTCCGGCAGGAGGACGCGACATGTTAGTGCTTGCGCTCAAATGGGGAACCGGCCAGTGGATCGGCGTCGTCCTGGCCGTCATTGTGCTCTTGTTGCTGATCATCGCCATGTCGGCCAGCAAGCCCGGCCCCGAGAGGCCGCCCGTCGGACCGGGCCCTCTGGAAGAGGCCCCCGAGGAGCAAGAGGAAGGGGAACCGGAAGAACCAGCCGAGGAGCTGTGATCCAAACCCGGCGTCGTGGGTGCATCACGGGGCCTCAGCCGCCGAGGCTGTGCATGTTGACTGTTTTGAAGGAATTGGTGTATAATGCAATAGACTGACGAGATGTCCGAACATCCTTACCTTATACTGCTGCGCCAAAGTGGTGTTTCTCGCGCCCGGAGGGCCTGCCGAGAGGATTGGCGCGGCGGGGGACCGGAGTGACAGACGAGTTTACAGAAGGCACGCTCAAGTCCATTGGGCAGTGCGAGATAGAGGAGAAGATCGGCGAAGGGGGCATGGGGAGCGTCTACCGGGGCCGGCACAAGAGCCTGGACATTCCCCGTGCCATCAAAGTCCTGCCCAAACATATCGATCTGAAGGACCCCGAGTACAGTCAACGCTTCTTCCGGGAAGCGCGTATCGCCGCCCGCCTGCGGCATCCCAACATAGTACAGGTCCACGAGTGCGGCGCGGAAGAAGGCTATTACTACCTGATAATGGACTACGTGGACGGGCCAACCTGCCGGGAGCTGGTGGAGGAGAAGGGAAGACTGGACTGGCAGGAGGCGGTGAAGATCACCTGCCAGATCGCCGAAGGGCTTCGCCACGCTGCCAACAACGGGGTGATCCACCGGGACGTAACCCCCGGCAACATCATCATCGACTCCGACGGCACCGCCAAGATAACCGACCTGGGCCTGGCCAAGGAGACGGCCACCGACACCACCGGCCTGACCCGCAGCGGCGCCAGCCTGGGGACCCCCTATTACATGAGCCCGGAGCAGATCAACAGCGCCCGCGACGTGGACTTCCGCACCGACATTTACTCGCTCGGCGCCACGCTCTACCACATGGTCTGCGGCACGGTTCCTTACACGGGCACGACCTTCGAAGTGATGACCAAGCAGGTCCGTGAGCCGCTCCCCTCCCCCAAAGAGCACGTCCCTGACCTCCCCGACGGCCTCTGCGACGTGCTCCGCAAGATGATGGCCAAGTCGGTGGACGACCGCTACAGCGACTACGACGCCCTCATCGAGGACCTGGAGAGACTCCAGCAAGGTGAGCCGGTCTCCGCGCGCGGTTTCCGCGATCAGAGCATGGTGGACGTTCAGCAGATCGCCCAGACGGCCGCTCAGCAGCCGACCGACAAGTCATTGGAAGAGACGCGCATCACGCAGCCGCCGGCCCGCGCCCACAAGCGCCTGGTGGTGACGCTGATCGCCGTGGGGACGGTGGTCGCCCTCGGCGTCTTGACCTGGTTCGTCTTCACCAGGTAGACCGGCGATTCTCCTCGGGGCCCCCGCACCACCCGCGCATCAAGGTGCCCGCCAGGTTCCACGCGGCATTTCAGCGGAATATCATTCCCGCGTATCCCACGATGTAGGAGGCACTGCCTGCGGCCGCATCTGCGCTGGTGGCCTTCGCCACCAGCTCGCCCTCCGTGCCGCCCCGGGCGGCCACGCTGCTCATCATCGCCACGGCCGGCAGGACGCCGCACATGGTGATGTTGTTCCGCTGCACAGTATTGTAGAGACCTTTGGGGGAGAGCTTTTCCATCTGTTCGATGGCGAGGGGATCGTTTTCCTTGACCACGTCCAGCGCCCGCATGCCGCTCTCGTGCGACATGTCGCTGCTCGCTACGACAAGGGCGTCCTCCGCCTCACATTCCCGGAAGGCCCCCGGCAAGGCGGCCCCGAAATCCTTCAGCCTATCAACCGAAGCGGCGGCCGTAATGCAGACGACGGCGATCCTCACGCCCGCTCTATGGTACTGAAGGAACGGCAGCACCACCTCCCCGGCGTGCTCCGGTTGGTGAGCCCTGTCGTCCTCGGTGACCATCGGCAGGCCGGCCAGCTCCCCGGTCAGTGGCTCGTGGAGGTCCACCTCGCCCAGTGGGCTTTCCCAGTTGCCCCCCGTCCAGAGGGCAAACTCCGGGCGAGAGAAAGAGTGGCTCGGATTCAGCACAAGAACCGTCTCCGGCACCCGGACTCGGGCGAAGGTGCGGCCGGCCACGCCCCCGCTGAAGGTGTAACCCGCATGGGGACAGAGCACGCCGAGGGCGTCCTCCTTCTCCTCGTCGGGAGTGAAGGATTCGATGGCCGAACGAAGCTTCTGAGGGTCGGCCGGATAGAACTGCCCGCTGACAACCGCCTCTCTCGTCATGTTTCGCCCTCCGTTCTGTAGCACGCACGCGCGGGATTACTCGCTACGCCGGGAACTCCTCCAGGATCTGCTCGGCGCGCTCCATCGCCGCGGCGAGCCGGGGAACCCTCTTGAGGCAGAACTCAGGCCGGCACAGTTCCACCGCCTCCGGCTCGCCCCGCCAGAACCTTAAGAGCACGGCCGGATCGTCGGCCGTTCCCATCAGCACCACGGTCTGACAGTAGGGGTTCGGCGGCTGAAGGTAGTCCACCTGCATCTCCTCCAGCTTACTTTTCATTCGCTTTATGCGCTGTTCCGTTTCGGCTTCCATGACTACCTTCCCGCCGCATGAACTGCAGAAAAGCTCAATCCGCCTCGCCCCTCACGCACCGCCGGCAGAAAAGCTCCAGCCTGTCCAGGTAACGCTCACCGCCGACGGCGTACGTATCGTCGTGACCGGCCCCGGCAACGCTGTAGAATTCCTTCGGTTCCGGGGCTGCCTCGAAAAGCGAACGCGCCTGTTCCGGGGGAACCAGCCGGTCCTTCTCGCCGTGGATCGTCAAAAGAGGCACGTTCAGCTCCTCGACACGCTCCAGGTTGTCGAACCGGTTCCTGGTCAGTCCCCAGACGGGCACCACGGGGAAGAGCTTCCTCGCCATGGCCGGTACGTTCTCGAAAGCGGCCTCCATGACGAGCCCCGCGACGGACCTGGAGACCGCCGTGCTCAGAGCCACGGCCGCTCCCAGCGACCGACCGAAGCAAACGATGCGTTCCGGCTCAACGCCGCGCTCCTCCACCAGGTAGCGGTGGGCGGCCCGGGCGTCCCGATAGAGGCCTTCCTCCGAGGGGCTGCCTTCGCTCTTGCCGTAGCCGCGGTAGTCGAACAGCAGCGCGGCCAGTCCTCGATCCGTCAGCATCTGCAGGTTCTCGGCCCGATGGCTGATGTTGCCGGCGTTCCCGTGGCACCACAGCAGGACGGGCACGGGGTCCGCGTTTGCCCGAGTCCCTCCGTCGTGCCACCAGCCGCAGAGCCGGAGCCCATCCTCGGTTCTGAAGAACACTTCCTCCGCCCCCAGGCGCTCCGCGTCCCAGGCGACATCCGGCCCGTGGGTGGGGTGGTAGACCAGGCGGTTCTCCAGGAGCAGCAGAAGCGCCCCAAAGACCGCCACGCAGGCCGCCGCGCCGCCGATGATCCACACGGTCGCGCCGACCCAGTTCACCCCGGCGCGGGCCGAGGAATCAGCAATCCCCGGCCAATGCGGTGCTCCGGCGGCCATGGCCGAAAGCATTGAGAACATGATCTCCGCCGCCGCTTGCCCCTGATACCTCAAGCGATACTCTGCGCGCCCCCGAGCCCCGGAAACACCGCTGCAGTGACCTTACCGATTGGCAGAGGGGGGCACGTGGTGTTTGTGTCGTCGGAAGCTGACCGGTGGACCGAGAATCTCCGCCCAGACGACCGCCTGTTTCAGTCCGAATCCGCCCGGGAGCAGGCGCTTTTTCAACGGTTCCGGCGCCTTCTCAGGCTTCTTCTCGGCCTGCGCCCCGGCCGCCGGCTTGCCGGCAGGCTTCCTGGTACGCCGCCGGGAGCGGGAGGCCGCCTGTGCCCCGGGGGTTGCCGCCTGCGCTCTTTGCGCCGCCCGCCGCTGCCGTTGCGCGAGAGTCGGCTCCGGGCTTGGGCTTTCTGGCTGAACGACCTCGGGCTCCGGAGGCGTGGGCCGGGAGGGTTGGGTCTTTGACTCCGAAGGCTTCCGGGACGTCTCCCCGGCACCCAGGCTCTGAAGGAACTGCTTTATCTCAGCGGCCCCGGCCTCGTAGTCGGTGGAGCCCGACCCTCCCCGGGCGCGTTGCTCACCGGTGGCCTCCAGAACCTTCTTGATGGCCCCAAAGATGATGAAGCCCAGGAAAAGCAGGCCGAGAATCAGGTCATCCACTCCCATGGAAGCCACCTCCCTGAGAACGGTCAGTCGAGACGCAACTCACACGAATCTCCCAACATTGACGTCCCTGCATTCTAACATCAGTGGTATAGTATCCTCAACGGCCCGGCAGAGGTGCAGGACACGCTGGCCCTCGGCCCGTCCAGAGACCGAATCGGAGACCTTCTCGAACCATGAGAGTCCCCCGGGGTGCCCGCAGCGAGTCAGCGATGACGCACAGCGCAAGCGGAGCGAGAATCGGACGTCCTGGTCCCGGACGCTGGAGAAAACCAGCACGGCCGTCCACACACGGGCCAGCCCGAGGTAGCCTGCGCTGAGGTAACGCTCGGCCTCGCCTCCGGAGCGGAGCATGGTCTCCAACTGCTCTGCCGCTTCCGTTTCGTTTCCCATAGCCCGAAGTGCCAGGGCCGCGCATTTCTCCTCCAGTCCGTCGGGCGGCTCGGGCGGCTGCATTCCCTCGGGGACGGCGCCGGCGCTCCGCGCCGCCAGGGCCAGGCAGAGGTCCGGCAGGCCATCGAGGGTGCGGTCCTCCAGGTAATCATTCAGCAGTGAACGCGCCTTGTCCCGTTGAGCGGCGGCCGACAGTGCGTAAACCAGTTCCAGCCTCAGGTTGACCCGCGCCGCCTCAAGAACGCTCTTCAAAGACTCGATGCCTGGGCGCCTGCCGGCCAGCAGAAGGCGAACCCCACCGAGTCCGACGGGCAGCAGGAAGTCGGTATCGCCGCGACGCTCCCGGCAAAGCTGCTCCAGCCTTTCCGGCTGCGCTGCGGGGTGGTCCAGCTCATCGGCCGTAATCTGGGCCGTCATCTCCACCCAGTCGTCCTGCGACTGCAGGGCTTCTTCCAGAAACTCCCAATCGGGGTTGTCGCGCAGGTGTTCTCGCGCGGCGCAAGCCTGGATCCAGGCCCTCCGCCGCAGCCTCCGGAGACGGGCGAGCAGCGCCCGCGCGTCATCGGTCCCGCCCCACTCAATTCGCGGTCCGGTCTTCACGGCAGAGGCCCACTTCTCCAGGTTCTCCTCCCGTCCGGTCAGTCCAATCAGGCGCAGGGCGCGTGCGGCGTGCGCCACGGCCCGCAGGGCGACCGACAGCTCCCGGGTGAGTCCTTCCATAATCACAGCGGCCGGTTCGGCCGGGAGTTTCTCCTCGGCGGAGGCGGCGCGGCTCAACTGCTCGGCCTGGCCCAGGTCCAGCCCGAAGGCCCCCGCCCAGCGCTCAACGGTTTCCTGCGAGCAGTTCACCTCGAAGCCCCCCGACTCCGGGTCGGCCCGCAGGGAGTGAGCCTCGCGGGCGAGCCGGCCGCGCCAGCCGAGCACTTTCTCCACGCCCTCGGCGATGGTCTCGGGGAAGGTGATCTGCCGCACGAGGTCCGCGGCGTGGTCGGCGTCCTCCTCCAGCAAAGCGGAAGTCTCCTCGTCCGCCGCCAACTCCTCCAGCTCGGCCAGGGTCTGCTTGACCGGAACCAACTGGGCCCGGCGCGCGCATTCCCGCACGGCCTCGCAGGCCAGTTGCTGGACGCCGGAGTCCGGGTCGCTCAAGGCAAGCAGGTAGTAACTGTAGAGGTTGACACCGGCGGTGCGGGCGGAGGTGAAACTGATGGAGGTGGCCAGCCGCCCCCTCTCGCGGGGGCCTCCCGGGTTGCCGCCCAGGGCTTCCACGGCCCGGCGCCGCACGAGCGGGTCCGAATGGCTTTCCAGGCTGTCCACCAGCAAGCCGGCGTCGTGGGTATAGGAGAACGTGTCGGCCGCCCGGCTGCGCACAGAAGAGTCCGGATCGTTCAGAGCCTCCTGCATGGCCTCGGACTCACCGATGTCCACCAGCGAGGAAAGCTCGTTCAGCGCATGTACCTTCTCCGAGGGGGAGCCCCGGCGGAGGGCATATTCCAGTGCGGGCAGGACGCTCCGTATCTTCTCCTCTGTCGCGGCCGGTGAGCCGGCCCCGGATTCCTGGGCGATGTTCCCTGCTTCCCACACGGTGCGCACCCTCTGGCCGACCACCTGCTGGGACATCTCTTCGGTCAGCCGCTGTGCGGTCTCCACGCCGCCCAGACTGCGGAGCATCTCGCCGGCCTCCCGGGAGACCTCGAAGTCCGGGTCCCCGGCCGCTCGCTCCAGCACCTCACGGATATGCGAGGGTTCGTAGCGGTGCAGCATAAGTACAGCGTGGCGGCGGACTTCCGCCAGCTCGTGATCGAGCGCCCGGCGCAACTGCTCCAGCAGGGCCTCCGAGCTGCCCCCCAGGGAGGCGGCCAACATGTCCAGAACGCTGGAGACCACCCGGTAGCTGGGGTCCTCCAGCCGCTCGGCTATTATCCGGACCGCTTCTTCGGTTCCGATGGCCGCCAGGGAAAGGACGGCCTCCTGGCGGACCTCGGGCGTTTGGTCCTGGGACAGGGCGCGCAGTGTGGGCAGCACCAGTTCGGAATCCACGAAGGACATCGCCTGGGCTACCTGCCGCCGCACCGAAACGTTGGGGTTCTCCAGCACGGCGACGGCCAGGCCGCCCTCCGGATCGGAAAGCTCCTCCAGGATGCGACGCCGAAGCCCGTGTGAGGGAGTGCCGATGATGATGCCGAAGGTGCCCGCGGCGCTGCGCCACACCGGGTCGGCCTCGTCGGTGAGGGCCTCGGCCAGGTGGTCGACCAGGTCAGGCTGGGAGAAGCTCTCCAACGCCTCCACCGCCCGGCGACGAAGATCGGGGGCTTCGGAATGGAAGCACTCTTTGAGCAGTTCGCGCCCGGCCGGGGTTCCGCTGAGGTCCACCACCATCTCGGCGGCCGTCCGGGCGACCTCCTCCTGGCCGCTTCGGATGGCGGCGGCCAGCACGGCCCGAGCAACCTCACCGGGCTCGCCGGGGGCGCCGGCGGCAACCGCACGCCGAACCCGAGGGTCGGACACCTCCCGGAACACCCTCTCCGCTTCGGCCTGGGCGTCCTCGGCGTCTTCGACCCGGTCGAGTGCTTCGCGGGCCAGAGCGCGAATCTGCTGCTGATCGGCCTGCTTACGCCGTGCCATGGGAAACCCCTGAGCCCGGAGGGACGATCACTCCTGGCTCTCGCCTTCGGTGAAGTCACCGCTGATGGACTGGCGCATGTCGGTGTCGGCCTGGACGTTCTTCAGCGCGTAGTAGTCCATGATGCCGAGGTTGCCTTCCCGGAATGCCTGGGAGATGGCCTTGGGGACTTCGGCCTCGGCCAACACGACCTTGGCGCGGTTCTCGGCGACGAGGGCCGACATCTCCTGCTCCCGGGCAACGGCCATCGCCCGGCGTCGCTCGGCCAGCGCCTGAGCCACGCGCTTGTCGGCCTCGGCCTGATCGGCCTGCAGCTTGGCGCCGATGTTCTCCCCCACGTCTACGTCGGCGATGTCGATGGAAACGATCTCGAAAGCGGTGCCGGCATCCAGGCCCTTCTCCAGGACACGCCGGGAGATGATGTCCGGGTTCTCCAGCACCACTTTGTACGTCTCCGAGGAGCCGATGGTGGTGACGATTCCCTCGCCCACCCGCGCGATGATGGTCTCCTCGGTGGCGCCCCCGACGAGTCGTTCGAGGTTTGCCCGCACGGTGACGCGCGCCTTGGCCTGGAGCTGGATGCCGTCCTTTGCCACGGCGGCCACCGTTTCCCGACCTTTGGTCGGGTCGGGGCAGTCGATGACCTTGGGGTTGACGCTGGTGCGCACCGCCTCCAGCACGTCACGCCCGGCCAGGTCGATGGCACAGGCCTGGTTGTAGGTGAGCTGGATCTTCGCCTTGCTGGCGGCGATCAGCGCGCGGATCACGTTCAACACGTTGCCGCCGGCCAGGTAGTGCGTCTCCAGGGCCACGGTCTCGACCGGCAGGCCCGCCTTTATGGCCATGATCCGGCTGTCCACGATGACCGAGGGCTTAACGCCCCGCAGGCGCATGCCGATGATCTCGAATATGCCGACGTGCGCTCCGGCCAACAGGGCCTTTATGTAAAGGAAACCGTAGGTGAAGAAGAACAGCAGGAGGCCCAACACGACGACGATGGCCACCAGTATCAGTACGATCAGCAGGGCGTCCGCCCCTTGTGCCGCCAGCGGCATGAGCATTTTCCTCTTCCTCCTCCGTCGAGTTCAGACTTCTTTGACCACTACGCGGTTTCCGGAGACTTCGATGACCTCCACGCGGGTGCCCTTCTCCAGCATTTCGCCGCGCGTGACTACATCGTAACGTTGCTCGTTCAGGCGCGCAATCCCACTGGGCCGCAGCGGCGTGATCGCCACGCCCTCCACGCCCTCCAGGCTCTCACTGACCGTACTGGAAGGGCTGTATTCCCGTTCATCCTCGCCTATGGCGAAGTACTTGCCCACCACGTTCTTCCACAGCGCAAAGAACACGGGGACGAAGGCGAGCGCGCAGCCGATCAGAACGACGGCAGTCCAGGAGCGCCCGGTGGCCAGGGCGTAAATAATGCTCCCCAGCACGGCCAGAAAGCCGGTGAACCCGATGATCATCCCGGGAATGAACAGTTCGACCACCATCGCCAGGAGGCCGCAGAGATACAGGGCGATGATAATCGTGAACTCCCAGTCCATCTCTCCTCCTCCCTGAAGGTGCCGGCTCAGCGCTCCCGGTAGCTCTCCACCACCACCCGGTTGCCGTGTATCTGCTGGATGCGCACCTGCTGTCCCTTTTCTATGAACTCCCCCTGCGTCACCACGTCCAGCAGGCGGTCACCAAATTCCGCGCGCCCGGCCGGCCGCAGTGAAGTCAAGGCCACGCCCACCTCCCCCAGCATCTCGGCCAGTTCCGGATTACGCCGCTCGATCCCCTCGCTGGCGAAGGCCGCCGACAGGTCGCCGGTGTGGACTATCCGCCCAAACAGGGGCATCGAGGGCAGCAGGCGTATCATGACCGCGATGGCCACTACTGAAGCCGCCAGCGACCCAATGGCTTTCAACAGGTTGTACTGGAACGCTCGGAACTCGCTGATGCTGTGCGGTATGGCGAACTGCTGGAAGGCCAATACCAGGCTTATCATCAGCAGCACGATGCCGCTTATGCCCACGAAGCCAAACCCGGGGATGATGAGCACCTCGACCAGGATGAGCGCCAACCCGCCCAGGAACAGCAGTAACTCGAGCATGTGGGCGTAGTTCAGCGACCACTTCACCACGAAGAAAGCCACCAAGCAACCGATGCCGAGGATGCCCGGAAGCCCGAATCCGGGATGGCTGATCTCCATATACAGAAGAACGAAACCGCCGACGATGAACAACGGGCTGAACATGTCGAGAACGGTCAATATCCGTTCCGACGGGGTCAGGTAAAGCCGCTTCACCCGGCCGGGCTCGACCTCCAGGATGTCGTAGAGGTGTTGAGGGCTGCGCACCGCCTCGCGGGCAAAGCCGTACTCGACCGCCCTGTCGGCGTGCATGGCCAGCAACTCGCCCTCGGTGACGACCACCTCCCTGTTGGTGATCTTGGCCCGTTCCTCGTCGGAAAGGGCGTCCAACTGCGTGCCCGTCATGAAGACGGGCCGCGGGTCGTCCACCATCTTGATCCTGTAGACCTCGATGCCTTTCGTGACCATGGCCTTCACCAGGGCCTCCGGGTAGCCGCGGCGACGGGCGTAGCTCAGCATGGTTTCCCGGATGACCGACTGGATCTTCTCGCCCTGTATCTGGCCCGAGGGTCCCACGGGGGCCACGTCCCCCATCCGACCGGTCGCGTCCTCGATGTAGATGACGTCGCAGGCCAGCGCCAGCATGGTGCCGCCGCTGTATGCCTGATCGTTGACGTAGGCGACGATGCGGATGTCCTCCTGCTGGAAGATGTAGTCGCCCAGTTCGATCGACGCCCCAACGGTGCCCCCGGGGGTGTCCAGCTCCAGGATGAAGGTCTCGACGCCGTCCTCTTTGGCCTTCTCCACCTTGCGCTGGACGGCCTTCGAATACGCCTCCACGATCATCCCGCGGAGCCGCAGGATGCGCACCTCCCCCTTCTGCTGCGCACCGGCGGGGAGGCAGAAAGCCAGCGCAAGGGCCACGGCGACACAGGCCGACAGCCAAGGGGACCTGCGGTTGCGGCGTGGGATTGAGTCGCTCACTGCCCTTCCTCCCGGAAAGCTGCCTCACAGGGATTATATTGAGGGGCGCGCCCGTTGGCAAGGTTTCGGCAGCCCCGGATTTCCCGTTCAGGACGCCGGCAGCGACGTCGCGAAGCTCCGGCCGCGGGCTCAGAGCACGACGAGGCTAACCCGGCGGACCACATCCACCTCGCGTATCTCGGCCAGGGCGTCTTCATCGGGGGCGCTGTCGAGGTTGAGCACCAGGATGGCCTCTCCGCCGACGTCCTCGCGACCGAATCCGATACGCGCGATGTTGACGCCGGCTTCCCCGAGAACGGCACCGATCCGGCCGATCAGGCCGGGCACATCCTTCCCGTAGACAACCAGCAGGTGCCCCTCGGGGATGACCTCCACGTAGAACTCCCCGATCCGTACGACGCGGGGGTTCTTGCGCCCGAAGATGGTCCCCGCCGCCTCCAGGTCGCCCCGGTCGGTGGTCAGGCGGACGGCCACCAGGTCGGTAAAGCCGGCCTCCAACCCCACCGTCGAGCTTCCCGTCAGGCGGATTCCGCGTTCCTCGGCCAGGTGAGGCGCGCTGACATTGTTGACGGTGTGCCCCAGCATCTGGCGCAACACCCCCATGGCCCCGTAGTTGACCACCGGGCCGATGTCGCGCTCGGCGAGGTCGCCCTTGCAGGAGACTTCAACGGCCTCCGGCCGCCCCAGGTTGAGCTGCGCCACCAGGGAGCCCAAATGCGAGGCCAGATCGCAGTACGGCTGCAGCAGTTTCATCTCCTCCGGCGGGACGGCGGCGATGTTGAGCGCGTTGCGGAAGTGGCGGCGCTGCAGGGCGTCCACCATCTGCTCGGCGGCGTCGGAGGCGACGGCGAGCTGCGCCTCCTCGGTGGAAGCCCCCAGGTGAGGTGTGGCCAGTATCCGGTCGTCCCGGGCGAACTCGAATTCCTCCGGCGGCTCTTTGGTATAGACGTCGAAGGCGGCCCCGGCGAGCCGGTCCTCCTTCACAGCCCGGATCACGGCCTCCCTGTCCACGATCGAGCCGCGGGCGCAGTTGACGATGCGGGCGGAGTCCTTCATGAGTTCGATCTGCTCAGCCCCGATCAGGCCACGGGTCTGGTCGTTCTCCGGCACGTGGACGGTCAGGTAGTCGGCGCGTGCCAGCACTTCGTCCAGTTCGTCCAGGAGTTCGGCGCCGATTCGCTCCGCCGTTTCACGGTTCAGGTAGGGGTCGTAGGCGATCACGTTCATCTCAAACCCGAGGGCCTGCCGGGCCACCGTGCGTCCTATGCGACCAAGACCCACGATGCCGATGGTGCTGCCGGCCATCTGCGAGCCGACGTACCTCTTTTTGTCCCAGCGCCCGTCCCTCATGGAGATGTAAGCGGGTCCGATGTTGCGGGCCAGGGCGAGCATCAGCGCGAAGGCGTGCTCGGCGGCGCTGGTGGTGTTGCCCCCGGGCGTGTTCATTACCACCGCCCCCCTCCGGGAGGCGGCGGGGATGTCGATGTTGTCCACCCCGACGCCGGCGCGGCAGATGGCCTCCAGCCTGTCGGCTTCTTTCACGACTTCTTCGGTAAGCTTTGCGCCGGATCGGCAGATGATGCCGTGTACGTCCCTGACGGCTTCCTTGAGTTCCTCGGGCGACATGTTCGGCCTGTAAACGACCTCCAGACCGGCCTCCTCCAGCATGTCCATGCATCGTTGAGGCAGGCGGTTCGCGACGAGAACTGTTTTCATCGGCTCACTCCAAACTCGCGTGGCAGGCAACCGTTGAGTCGGCGGATTATAGGCGCACCCGGCCCGACAGTCAACTTGACGGAAACGGGGGGGGAACCGGCCGGCCGCTAACTCTCGGACTCGAAGGCCTGGAGCAGCCACTCGACCCGGCGCCGCATCCCCCCCTTCGAGCGCGCTTCTGCCGCCAGCCGCGCTACCGGTTCAGTGCCCGACGGCCTCACGCAGAACCACCAGTCCGGGTAGTCGGCCCGCACGCTCTGAGCCCCCTGGATCGCTTCGGGCGAACAGTTCCGCTCAACTTCTCCCCCCCGCTCACAGGAGATCTCATCCGGCCCGGGATGCGCCCCCAGCGCTTTCAGGGCAACCCGGCGGCAGACCTCCAGGGCGTGCTCCTGATCGTCGAACTCCACCGAAGGCTGCCGGTCGGGCCGATGCCACGGCCCCGGCAGGGAGTCCACCAGGGCCACCAGCCGGTCCTCGGCGGCGAGCTGCAGCAGATACAGGGTGGTCAGCAGGGAGCTGTCGCAACAGAAGAAGTCCCTGTAGTAGTAATGCCCGGCGTTCTCCCCGGCGAAGATCATCCCCGGACGCGAGCGCAGCACACGCTTTATCTTCGCGTGGCCCACCGGGGTGATGACCGGCTCGGTCCCGCGGGAACGGAGGTGGTCCAGCGCCTTGCGGCTCATCGTCTGGCCGCAGCCCACCGCGCCCTCCGGGGTCTCCTCCAGCAGGCGCCGGGCGATGCATGCGGTCATCTCGCTGCCGTCGATGACGTGCCCGTCGCGGAGGACAACCACCACGCGGTCGGCATCGCCGTCGTAACAGAAGCCCAGGTCCGCTCCGCTCTCCCCCACCGCGTCGAGGAGCGGCCTGAGATTCTCCGGCTTGGTGGGGTCCGGCAGGTGGCCGGGGAACTCACCGTCGGGCTGGAAGTTCAGCTTCGTCGGCTCAAGGCCGACCCGCCCGGTAACCCGCTCCCACAACAGGCCGCCCACGCCGTTTCCTGCGTCCACCACAACGTCAAGGTCCTCTGCGTCCGGCGCGCCCGCCAGCCCGAGGACGAAGTCCATGTAATCGTTCCAGGGGGAAAGCGAGGTTTCCGGCGACGTCAACTCCTCCGGGGCCCGTTCGTCCATTTCTTCCATCAGGCGGCACGCTTCGTCCAGGCCCGTCTCGCCGGTGACCGGTTCGCCGCCGCCCTTCACCACTTTGAACCCGTTGTAGTCGGGCGGATTATGGCTGGCGGTAACCATGACCCCCAGGTCGAACCCGGCTTCCTCGCCCAGCGCGTAATAGACCAGTTCCGTCGGGCAGAGCCCCAGCGTCTCCACCCGCACGCCGGCCTCGCGCAGGCCGGCGGCCAGGGCGGCGTAGAGCCGGGCGGAACTCAGCCGCGCATCCCGCCCGACGGCCGCCGTCTGCGCCCGGAGAACCCGGGGCAGCGCCTTGCCCAGCAGAAAGGCGAACTGCGCGTCGATCTGATCCGGAAAGATGCCACGGATGTCGTAGGACTTCACCACGCTGTGGTCTATCTGTGCCATTGGACGGCTCTCCGGCGCCGCCTTTGCGGGGAATCATCTGCCTGCCGGTCCATTCTCACCTGGAGGCGATGAACCGGCCCCAGGCTGGCGCGTCAGAGGGAGCAGCTCAAAGCTCGGCGTGGAACAGGTGGCTCAGGCGCGCGGCGGTCTGCTGTATCTGCTCTTCGTTGAGGCCGGGGTTTCGGAGCTTCACTCTCTCGCCTGTGCCGCGCCGCTCGCACACCAGAAACTCCCCTTCTTCTTTGCGTTCGGTCTCGAGGAGTTTCAGCTCCTTGCGGCGGATCAGGTAGAGGCCGATCACGAACCGGAACGTGGCCTTCTCCGGTTCCGCAGCCCCCTCCAGCCGGTCGAAGAACTCCAGCATCAACTCGGTATCCAGCCGGCGCCCCCGGTCCGTGACGGGCTTCCGCGTCCGCCAGAAGCAGAAGAAGCCGTCACCCGACAGCCCCTCCCAGCAACCGGGACAGAAGTCGCGCCGCTCGAACCCATCGTCGCCCTCGGCGAGGGCGGAATACAAAAGATCGCCCTCGCCGAACTCGGTGCCGCATCCCCGGCAGGCGTCCTTGCCACTGACTATGTCCCACTGCTCAGCCATTCTTGTCCCGGCCGGAGGGTGCGAGGAAGCTCAATCGGAGAGGTGCCGGCCGACCTTCTCGCTCACGGCGTCCCGCACCTTCTCGACGCGCTCAGTGAGCCGGTCCATCTCCTCCTCGGTCTCCCGACGCAGATCGGCGTCCCCGAGGAACTTCAGGTTGATTTCCACGTTAAAGCGTGCGGCCGCACAGGCGGCTTCCGCGAGCACGGCGCAGACCCCGACGTCGGTGATCAGATTGGGGTTGGCCATTTCTACCAGGCTATCGGCCACCCCTGCGACGCGGCCGCAGCGACGCATGACGCGGAGCGGAGCGTGCATCGCCCCCCTGAGGGCCCGGTCTATGGCCTCCCGGCGGGCACCTTTCTCCTCCTGGCTTCCGCGAGGCATAGAGTAGGCCTCGCTGACGGCGCTGTAGGCGCGGACATCTTCCTCCATCAGTTCCAGCAGGGCGCCTCGGCATTCTTCCAGCTCCGCCAGCATCCGTCGGACATCGTCCTCGACGTCGGCGAACTTCTCCTTGCCGACCGTAAAGTTGGCCGACATCTCGCCCATCGCCGACGCCAGGGCCCCGGCCAGCGCGCTGACGCTGCCGCCGCCCGGAGCGGGCTTCTCGGAGGCGGCGTCCTCGAGGTATGCGTCCAGTTCGGCCTCGCGATACATGACTCAGTCCCTTACCTCGACGGGGGTTCCGACCTGGACGAAGTCGTAGAGTTCGACCACGTCCTCGTTGTAAAGGCGGATGCATCCGTTGGAGCATTTGGTGCCGATACCCCCGTCGCTGGTGCCGTGGAGCCCCAGGCCGGCGGCGCCCGGTTCGTCGGCCAACCCGATCCACCGCTCGCCCAGCAGATGGCCCTCCTCCCCGTATTCGATGGCCCCGCCTCCCGGCGGATACCAGCGAGGTTCCACCAGCATATCGTCGACTACAAACTGGCCCGTCGGCGTCCGGTCGTCTTTCCCGATGCCGATGGGGTATTCCTTGAGGAAGTAGCCGTCCAGGAAAAGGGCAAGGCGAAATTCGCTCTTCCAGGCCACGATCTCGGTCTGCCCGGTGAGGACCTTCAGTTTTTGGCCCGCCCGGAGCACCTCGTCGGGCTCGATGCGGTTCAGCCGGCAGAGCATGCGCCAGTTCACCCCGTATTTCTTCCCGATCTTGCTGAGAGTCTCGCCGGGTTGGACCACATGGATAACGGCGCCCTCCACACAGCGGGGGTTCCAGACCAGTTCTTCATTAATCCGGTCCAGCAACCGGCGCAGCTTCTGGGCGCGCGCCCCGGCCGCCTGCAGGTAGAGGTCCGTAAGGACCTCCCTCGCCTTCATTCTCTGACCGCCCTCCAGCAGGCGGCCGACCTCTTCCATGGACTTCGCACTCGCCTGCGCCGCCTGCCGGGAACTTCCCACCTCAGCAGGCGGAGATTCCCGTTCGGGCACCTGAGTGGAAGCCGCCAGCAGCACTTCGTCGGGCGGCCGCCCCCCAGCGGCAGCCGTTCCCTCGGGCTCCTCGGCCGAGGGGACGCCGGATTCCTTTTCCGTTGCGAGCATCGGCGGGGGCGACGGTCCGAGGTCCGGCTCCTGAGGCGGCTCAGGCGCCTCCGCCGCCGGCGTTTCCGGCTCGGGCTTATCCACGCCTTCCGGCCGGGCCGCGCGGCGCCTGGATATAACGATTCCCACGAGTGCTGCGGCAAGGAGCAGGATGAGAAGCTTCTTCATTTGCCCGTCCGTTCTGGAGGCTGCCGGTTAACCGACGCGCGTGCCAGCATACTGAAGGGGCGCTGCGCGTTTCAAGAGACGGCGGCACGAGGCGGCGGGCGGCGAGGCAAGACGGTCACGCTTCGGCTTCTTCGGGGGGCTCCCGGCGGAGGAGGTCGACGAGGCGGTAGACCAGACCGGCCGCTCCGAGGCCGATCAGCGCCACGCCGATCCAGATCAGCAGGGTCTCAAGCATCGGACCCCTGTGTTGAGAGGCGCGTTGGTCGCAGGCACCGGAGTCATCCGTGGAGAGCTTCTTCGGCCCCCCGAATACGGTCCACAATGCCCTTCCCCGCCGTATCCGAGGCGATGAACTCGTCGGAGAGTGAGACCCGGTTTCCGCCCTGCTTCTTACCTTCGTAAACGGCGTTGTCGGCGGCGGTTATGACATTGTCTATGGTCTCACCATTGACCGGGTAGGCGGCTACGCCGATGCTGACGGTCACCCAGTCTATGACCTGATCGTCCTCGACTTCGAGGACATAATTCTCCACCGCCTCGCGGAGCCTTTCGGCCAGGACGTAGGCCTGCCGCCGGTCCGTCTGAGGCAGGATGGCAAGGAACTCATCGCCCCCGATCCGGCCCAGCACGTCGCAGGACCTTACCCGCTGCTGCATGGTGGTGGCCAGGTGTTCCAGCACCACGTTGCCCACCTGGTGGCCGTAGCTGTCGTTGACTTGTTTGAACCCGTCCAGGTCCAGGTAGATGACCGCTGTCAGCCCGCCGTGTCGCCTGGTGCGCTCGGCTTCCTCGGCGAGGCGCAGGTTCAGGTAACGATAGTTGAATACCGACGTCACCTCGTCGATGAACGAGCGCTGACGGATCAGCTCTCTCATGCGGTCGGCCATCCGCGTCTGAGAGTAGTAGCCGAAGCCGGTCACAACCAGCAGCCACAAGAGGAGGGCGGGGAAGGCGTGGCGGAAGATGGAAGGCAGAGAGGGCCAGTGCGGGGCAAAGAACAGCATGACGATTATGCCCAGAGCGGTGAGGCAGTAAGAGAACCAGAAAATGCGCCGCAGTCGGCGCTCGGTCCGTTCGCCCTGAGCCTCGTCGACGGAGTGTGTGTCCGGGCCAGGCGGCATCCCTCCACCTCCTCTCTGTGATCCTAAGATATCGAACGGGCCGGGCGCCTTCAAGCAAATCCGCTGCAATTCCCCCCCTCCGCAAGCTGAGGCCGCTGCTCCGCGGGCGCGCACGTCCCGGCTCTGTCCTATCCGGGAGACCTCTCCGGGGCGCCCACAGGCAGCCACTTCATGTAGTGCACCGGCCAGAAAACAAAGAACGCCCGGCCGATGAGATTGTCCTCCGGGATGCCGGGCTCCGACCAGCTTCGGCTGTCACTGCTGGCGGGGCTGTTGTCGCCCAGGACGAAATACTCGTCCGCCCCGAGTTGGTAGGCCGGGGGGTGGAGTCCGGCGGAAGCACGGTTCAGGTAATAGATGTCCCGTTCGATGACTACCTGCTCCCAGGTGACCCGCGCTCCCCGGGCGCCGAAGCGTATCCCCCGCGGTCCTCCTTCCCCGGGACCCCACGTGTGGCGGAGGACCTCTTCGCCGTCGAGCCTGCACACCAGCCTTCCATCATAGTTCTCCAGGCTGAGGCGGCGCTGCTCTCCGCATTGCAGGACCCGCCGGTCGGGACTTTCCATCCGCAGCTCGCCGTCCAAAAGCAGCGCAGGCCCCGGGCGCCCGGCCGGAACCGCGTAGAGAAAGCGGTGGCCGGCGTCCCGGATCTCCAGCAACACGGCTCCTCCCTCCGGATCACACCGCTCCACCCGCACCTTCGTCCGTATCCGGCAGTCCCCCACCGTGTGCCGACCGGCCGCATACGGGGCGGGCAGCCCCGTCGCGGTCGCCGGGCCATCGTAGGCATAGAGGTCCTTGATGGGCGGGGCGAAGCCGACCATCACCGGTTCGGCCGAACCGAGCGCCTTCAGCCGCAAATCTCCGCCGGGCCGGCATTGGGCCTCCCCGCCGTCCGGCATATCCCAGATCCTGACCACTTCCTTGTCGGGCATGAACCGGGAGTCGAAAACGTGGAACCAGTAGGACTCCTGCACCCCCGGGGGTTTTGGGGCGATAGAGCCGTTGATATACACGTCTCCCTCTTTGAGCTGCACTTCTTCGCCTGGAAGGCCGATGATGCGCTTGATGAAGTTCTTCCCGGTGATTTCCAGCCTGCGGGAGCCGCAGTCCGGGCAGCGAGCATCTTCCGGGGCCTCCACGGTCCCCCGCCAGTCGCAGTCCAGGCACCGGGCGTCGTAGCCCGGATACAGGAAAACGGCGACCTCCCAGCGGCGGGGCTTGCGGAGCCGGTAGATGAACTTGTTGACAAACAGGCGGGCGGCTCCGCGCTGGACCCGATTGGCCGCCTTTGTTCCCTTTATCACAGTTCCGTCCGCCCTCACGGCGGTGTTCCACAACCACTCCGGGCGGCGGAATCGCAGCGGCCTGCCCTGTCGGTCGTAGCGGGACACCCCCGCCCAGCGGTACCGGCAGTTCGGGCACTCCACCTCCCCCCGCCTCCCGGCGTTGTGCTTGCCGACGTAGAAGACCCAGCCGCAATTCGGACAGCGCACCTCCCTGTGGTCGCCGATCAGGGTGGGCGCCATACTCCCATGGCGGATGCGGAAGGCCTCCGCGACCATCTGCCGCACGCAAAGCACCAGCAGGAAGGCCAGTGCGATGGACTCCAGGTTATTCCGAAGCGGCGTCCGCTCTCGGGGCGGCCCGGAGCGAAAGGCGCTGTCCTCGGCCTGGTCTCGGCGTTTTTTCTCAGCCACGGCAACTCCTCCGGGCTTTCGGATTCTCAGCCCTCATCCTGCTCTGTAGAAAGCATTCATCGGCACTCAAATCGGCCCGGCGCTTGAAAGACGGCCTCATAGCAGAATGACATCGGGAGCGGTTCTCCGGCGGATCGCACATCATTTCTACAGAGCACCCTCGTCCTCCAGAACGGCCAGAAATGCCTCCTGGGGTATGAATACGCTGCCGACGGATTTCATTCTTTTTTTGCCGTCCTTCTGCTTCTCCCGCAACTTCCGCTTGCGGGTGACGTCCCCGCCGTAGCACTTGGCGGTCACGTCTTTACGGAGCGGCCGGATGGTCTCCCGGGCGATCACCCTCCCGCCGATTGCCGCCTGGAGGGGGACCGGGAAGAGGTGGCGCTCGATGTGTTCGCGCAGAAGTTCCACGATGTGGCGTCCGCGTCTCTCGGCCTGGTCGCGGTGACAGATCACCGAGAGGGCGTCCACGGGCCTGCCGTTTACCAGCACCTCTACCCGGACGAGGTCGCTGGCCCGGTAGCCCAGCAGCTCGTAGTCCATGGTTCCGTAGCCCCTGGTAAGGGACTTCAGCCGGTCGAAGAAATCGTACACCACCTCGGCCAGGGGCATCTCGTAGACGATGATGGCGCGCTGGTCGCTGAAGAACTCACTTTTCACGTGGCGGCCTCGGCGGTGCTCGGCCAGCTTCATCACGTTCCCGATGTAGTCCGTCGGCAAGATGATGTTCATCCTCACCCATGGCTCCCGGATCTCCTCCAACTCCCCCGGGGGCGGCATCCGTGCGGGGTTGTCCAGTCGGAGCACGTCCCCGTCGCTCGTCAGCACCTCGTAGGTAACGTTGGGGGCGGTCTGGATGATGGGGACGTCGTTCTCCCGTTCGAGTCGCTCCTTGACGATGTCCATGTGCAGGAGGCCGAGGAATCCGCAGCGAAATCCAAAACCCAGTGCGTCGGAAGTCTCCCCCTCGTAGACGAACGAGGAGTCGTTCAGCGACAGCTTCTCCAGCGACGTGCGGAGGGCGGGCAGGTCGTCGTTGTTCTCCGGGAAGAGGCCGCAGAAAACCATCGGCTTGGGCTCCTTGTAGCCGCCGAGGGGCTGCTGCGCCGGGCGCTCGGCCAGAGTCACGGTGTCCCCCACCCGGACCTCCCGTATGTCCTTTATGCCGGCCATCACGTAGCCCACCTGACCGGTCTGCAACAGCTCCCCCGCAGTGAGGCCGGGACGGAACGTGCCCAGCCGACTGACCTCGTAGGACTGCCCGCTCCCCAGCATCTTTATCCGTTGGCCCTGCCGCACTTCTCCGTCCACGACCCGCACCAGCACGACGACGCCCTGGTATTCGTCGTAGAACGAATCGAACACCAGGGCGCGCAGAGGGGCTTCGGGGTCGCCGGTCGGCGGCGGCACGCGCTCCAGAACGGCCTCAAGCAGGTCTTCGGCGCCCCGGCCGCTCTTCCCGCTGACGGCCAGTATGCGGTCGGGGTCGATCCCGAAGCTCTGCTCCATCTCGGCCATCGTCTCGATGGGGCGGGAGTCGGGAAGGTCGATCTTGGTGACGGCGGGGATGATGGTCAGTCCCTCCTCGCGGGCCAGGTGGAGGTTTGCGACCGTTTGAGCCTCCACCCCCTGGTTGGCATCGACCAGCAGGATGGCCCCTTCGCAGGCCTTCAGGCTTCGGGAGACCTCGTAGCTGAAATCCACGTGCCCCGGCGTGTCGATCAGGTTGAGCTGGTATTCCACTCCGTCCACTTCGTGGAACATGCTCACGCAGCTCGCCTTTATGGTAATGCCCCTCTCCTGCTCCAGTTCCATGTCGTCCAGCATCAGCTCGTGGAACTCCCGCTCCGGCACGGCGCTGGTGATCTGGAGGAAGCGGTCGGCCAGGGTGGACTTGCCGTGGTCGATGTGCGCTATTATGCAGAAGTTTCGGATTCTGTCGATCATCAGGGGCAACAAAGTCGACGAACAGGAAGCAGGCGGAGAAAAGGCGTTGCCTCAACGGGGTGAACAAGCCGCCGCACGCCCGACAGATTTGAGGATAGCAAACGGGCGCCGCATCTGCAAGCAGCCCCTCGCGGGAAGAGCGGGGAAGGGAGCCGGGGAGCGGACGGGTTCGGTTCGCCTCGACCGAGGAGCCATCTGCGCATTCCCTTTGATTTTGGGGCGGCACCGGTTAAGTTCACCTGGAGATTCGGGCACTACCTGGAGCTTCCCTCGGAGGTGCGCAGCATGAGCACACCTGAACGCGAGATACCCTGCGACCGCTCGGAGTTGTTCTCCACCGGCCCGCAACGCACCTTCACCGGCGAGGCGCTCCGGGAGATCGCCTTCCCGCTGGGCGGCATCGGCACGGGCTGCGTCTCCCTGGGCGGGCGCGGCCAACTGCGGGACTGGGAGATTTTCAACCGTCCGAACCGCGGCTACCGGCCGGAGTTCACCTTCGCCACGCTCCGCGCCGAGGCCGAGGGCGCCGAACCGGTGGTGAAGGTGGCCGAGTCGCCTCCCCTGCCGCCCTACTCCAGCAGCCACGGGTCGGCGCGGGCCAACGGGGAGGGCTTCCCCCACCTGGCCGCGGGAACGTTCCGCGGGGAATATCCGTTCGCCTGGCTGGATTTCCGGGACGAGGACGTGCCGCTGAAGGTGAGCCTGGAGGCGTTCAATCCGTTCATACCGGGGAACGCCGAGGATTCCGGCCTGCCGGTGGCCGTCCTGACTTACCGGCTGGAGAACACCTCCGGCCAGCCGGTGAAGGCCCTGCTGGTGCAGACGCTGCAGAACGTGGTGGGCTACCGCCGTGCCGGGCGGGCGCAGAACTCCGACTTCGGCGGGAACCGGAACGTGTTCCGCTCATCCCACGGTCTGAACGCCATGGTGCTGAGTTCGGAGAAGTATCCGCCGGATTCCCCCCGCCACGGCACGATGGTCCTGGCAACCCGCGCGCCGGAGGTCACGTACACGGGGAACCTGGGCAGCGGCGCCGGGTTCGATACGGGCCACCGGTTCTGGGATGCGGTGGCCGGGCGGGGCGAATTCGACGACACCGATCAGGCCGGGCCGACCGAGGACGGCGAGACCGCAATCTGTGCGCTGGGGGCGCGCGTGGAGCTTCGGCCCGGCGACACCGTCCAGATACCTTTCCTGCTCGCGTGGCACTTCCCCAACTACGAGTTCGCCCGGCACCGATGGGGCGATGAGGAGGAGGCCGAACTCCCGCGCTGGAAGAACTACTACGCCACCCGCTTCGAGGACGCCTGGGAGGTGGTCTGCTACGCGAACGAGGACCTGGAGCGCCTGCGGGAACAGACCCTCACCTACCACGACGCCCTGTTCGGCAGCAGCCTGCCGGCGTGTGCCCTGGACGCGGCGAGTTCCCAGACCTCCACGCTGAAGAGCCCCACCTGCCTGCGGCTGGAGGACGGGACTTTCTACGGGTTCGAGGGCTGCTCCCCGACGGCCGGCTGCTGTCCGGGCTCCTGCACCCACGTGTGGAACTATCAGCAGGCCCTGCCCTTCCTGTTCCCGGAGCTTGAACGCTCGATGCGGACCGCCGACTACCGCTACAACCTGCGGGAGGAGGACGGGCGGATGTGCTTCCGCATCGGGCTGCCGCCGGGCACCTCCCACTGGGAGTTTCACGCCGCCGCCGACGGTCAGCTCGGCGGAATGATGAAGACCTACCGCGACTGGCTGATCTGCGGGGACGAGCAGTGGCTGCGCGAGCTGTGGCCGGCGGTCAAGAAGGCCCTCTCCTACGCCTGGAAGCAGTGGGACGTGGACAGGGACGGCGTGCCCGAGGGCGAGCAGCACAACACCTACGACATCGAGTTGCACGGGCCGAACCCGCTGATCGGCGCCTTCTACCTGGGCGCCCTCCGGGCGGCCGAGGAGATGGCCCGCCGGCTGGGCGAGGACGAGCAGGCCGACAGCTACCGTGAACTCTACGAGAAGGGCTCGCGGAAGATGGACGAGCTGCTGTTCAACGGGGAGTATTACATCCAGAAGTACGACCCGGAGAAGGTGCATACGCAGCAGTTCGGGCGCGGCTGCCTGTCGGACCAGATGCTGGGGCAGTGGCTGGCCGGCATCTGCGACCTGGGGTATCTGCTGGAGCCGGACCACGTGCGGAGCGCGCTGCTGAGCGTTTTCCGTTACAACTGGCGGCCGAGCCTGTCGGACCACGCCAATCCCCAGCGCATCTACGCCCTCGACGGGGAGGCCGGGCTGCTGATGGCATCCTGGCCGCGGGGCGACCGGCCGCTGATCCCCACCCGCTACTGCGACGAGGTATGGACGGGCATCGAATACCAGGTGGCCTCCCACCTGATAACCGAGGGCTGCGTGGAGGAGGGACTGGCCATAGTGAAGGCCGCCCGCGACCGCCACGACGGGCGCAAGCGGAATCCGTGGGACGAGCCGGAGTGCGGCAGCCACTACGCGCGGGCCATGTCGAGCTGGGGCCTGATACTCGCCCTGAGCGGCTATTTCTGCAGCGTCGCCGAGGGGCTGATGCGGTTCGCGCCCAGGGTTCGGCGGGAAGACTTCCGCGTGTTCTGGTCCAACGACCCGGCCTGGGGAACGTTCTCACAGAAGATCCAGGGGCCGGCGGCCGAGGTGACCCTCTGCGTGCTGCACGGCGGGCTCGAACTGCGGACGCTCCAGTTGGACCTGCCGGAGCACACGGGCGGAGCCGCCGCGAGCCTGGGCGGCCAGACCATCCCCTGCGCCGTCGGGGTCGAGGGCGAATGGACGCAGGTGGAGTTCGACGGTCCGGTGCCCGTCGGTGAGGGGGAGAAGCTCAGGGTGCGGCTGGAATCCTGACAGAGGCTACTGTTCGACGACCACGTCCTCGCCCTCGAAGGGCGGGGAATAGACCATGAGCGCGACGAATTCCTCCGGCTCCGCTTCCGCCTCCCCTTCGGGCGGTCCCTTCGGGGTGACCGAATAGGCCGTGTAGCGGGGGAGGATGACGGCCGAGCCCGGCTGCACAACCCGCCGGGTCCCCTCGACGGTGACGATGGCGCGTCCGGCGACGACCACCAGCACCAGGTCGTGCTCGGCGTGGTAGCGCGTCTTCAGGGCGGCGGTGGGGGCGAGCTGCAGGACGCAGACGTTCTGAGAGAAGCCGCGGTCGTATTCGCCGAAGCTGTGAGTCTCCCCCTCGCCCAGCGCTGCCAGACGCTGCGGCTTGAAGGGAGGGTTCCCCGGCTGCCGGTTCAGCACGGCCTCCTGCCGGTCGCTCAGGCAACCGAAGCTCACCACGCAGGCCATCAACACACATCCCAGCAAAGCTACGCCACGCCGATCGGTCATGAAAGTGTTTCTCCACCGGGTCGAGGATTGGTTCCCTGACGCAGGTCTGACTATATGGCGCGGGGCGCCCTTTTTCAACCGCAGGCGGCGCCCGGGGCTCGCTTGCAAGAGGAGGCCGGGATGCGCGATATTGTGGGCGCACGGCCATCCTGCCCCTTGAGCGCATCCGAGGGATCATGCGGATAACCATCTGCTGCAAGCAATACGGCGAAGGCGGAGGTGCCGAGAAGTTCCTTCGCAACTTCGCCCGCTCCCTGCTGCGGGAAGGTCACCAGGTAAGGGTCCTCGCCGCCGAGTTCAGCAGCCGGAGGGAGCACGTAAAGACGGTTCGCCTTCCGGTTCCACCGGCGCCGCGAACGTTGCGGGACCTCCTGCTGGCGCGCGCCTCGCGAAAAGCGCTTGCCTCGGAAGAGGCCGACGTCACCTTCAGCGACCAGAAGTGCTGGGGCGCCGACGTGGTCCGGCCCGGCGGCGGTGTCCAGCGGGAATACGTCAAGCAGCGCCGCAAGACGTTCCGCTCGCCCTTGCGCCGGGCAGTCAAGCAGGCGATCTACGCGCTGAGCATCCGGGAGCGGCTGCGCATCTACATCGACGACCGTCTTTACCGCGAACCAGGGCCGCGGCTGGTGATCGCCAACTCACGGATGGTCCGGCGCAACCTGGAACGCCATTACCCGCACCTCGAGGACCGCATCGAGGTCGTCTACAACGGCACCGATCCCGAGCGCTTCAGCCCCGCTCTCAGAGACGAGCACAGGGAGCGCGTGCGACGGGAGCTGGGCATCCCCGGCGACGCCCACACCCTCGTGTTCGTGGGGACAGGCTGGCGGCGCAAAGGGCTGTTTCCGCTGCTGGAGGCGCTGGGCGTGCTGGCCGCCAGGGGTCAGATGGTCCACCTGATCGTGGTCGGCAGGGGTAAGAGGCGGCGCGCGGTTTCCCTGGCGGAGCGCCGGGGCGTGGCGGGATTGCTCCACCTTGTGGGCCGCATCGGGCCCGAGCCCTACTACGGCGCGGCGGACGTGCTGGCGCTCCCCAGCTTCTTCGACCCCTGCGCCAACGTGACGCTGGAGGCGCTGGCCTGCGGGCTGCCGGTGGTCACCTCCGTCTTCAACGGCGCTCACGAACTGCTCACCCCCGGCCGGCACGGCTTCTGCCTGGAGGACCCGGCGGACGCCGACGGGCTTGCCGAAGCGATCGAGCGGACGATGGACCCCGACTGGCTGCCGGAGGCTTCGCAGTGCTGCCGCTCCCTCGCCCTCGATCACACGGTCGAGGACATGTACGGCGAGATCATCTCGGCCATTGCGCCGCTGGCGGGCGAATGAGCCGGGCTCAGCACTTCTCGACCGCGGCCCCCGCTGCCGCCACGGATTCGTATGCTTCCGCCTCTATGCCCGTTTCCTCGAAGTAGCCGTTGCGCACCCCCTCCGCGAACTCCTCCGCCGCGTCCGCCCGGACCAGGTTGACGGTGCAGCCGCCGAAACCGGCCCCCACCATCCGGGCGCCGTAGACGCCGTCCTGCCGGCCGGCGATGCGCACCATCAGGTCCAGCTCCTCGCAGCTCACCTCGTAGTCGTCCCTCAGGCTGCGGTGGGACTCGTCCATCAGCCGCCCGAACTCCTCGTAGTCGCCCTCCCCGAGGGCGTCGGCGGCACTGGTGGTGCGGGCATTTTCGGTGACCACGTGGCGGGCGCGCTTCATCTGCTTCTCGCTCAGCAGATCGCCGTGCCTCTCCAGCATGCCGGGCGTGACGTGCCGGAGCTGCTCCACACCGTCCTCGCGTTGGCCGACCAGCCGGGCGGCCTCCTCGCACGTGGCCCGGCGCTGGTTGTAGGCGGAACTGCCCAGCTCGTGGTGCACCATGGTGTTGCAGACGACGACGCGCACCTGCGTGGTGTCGAGGGGAAGCTGCTCGTGCTCGAGCGACCGGCAGTCCAGCAGGACGGCGTGCCGCCGTCGGGCGTGCACGGCGATGAACTGGTCCATGATGCCGCAACTGACGCCGACGAACTCGTTCTCGGCCTTCTGGCAGAGCAGCGCCAGCCGCCGGGGATCCGGCTCCTCCCCGCCCGCCGCGCAGAGGGCCTTCGCGGTGGCCACCTCGAGGGCGGCCGATGAACTCAGCCCCGCCCCGATGGGCACGTCTCCGTAGATCAGCGCCTCTATCGGCCGCAGCTCGCAGCCTTCGTCCTGGAGCACCGCCGCCACGCCGCGCACGTAGTTGGCCCACGTCTGCTCGGGATTGTGCTCGATGGGGTCGAGGTCGAACTCGTCCCACTCCCCCACGTTCTCCGCCCAGACCCGCACCGGACCGCGCTCGGCCGCGCGGAAGAAGACCCGCACCTCGCGGTCCATCGCCATCGGCATCACGAAGCCGCCGTTGTAGTCGGTGTGCTCACCGATCAGGTTGACGCGCCCCGGCGCGCGGGCGCACTTCAGCCCGTCGCTCGTGACGAAGTTGCGCTCGAACTTCTCTATCAGTTCACCGACCGTGCGGTAGTCCACCCCCGACCTCCATTCAGCGGGATGAGTCTGCCCGGCGGGCCGCTACTCGGCCACCACGACGTTGACGATGCGGTTGGGCACCACGATGACCTTCCGCACTTCCTTCCCTTCGGTGTGCCGCTGGACGCCCTCCAGTTCCAGGGCGCGCTCCCGGACGGTCTCCTCGTCGGCGTCCCGCTCGACCGTCAGCCGGTCGCGGAGCTTGCCGTTGACCTGGACGGGCATCTCCACCTCCTCCGCCCTGGCCAGCTCCTCATCGAACTCCGGCCAGCCGGACTCCAGCACGCTCGGCGTGTTGCCCAGCCGCGTCCACAGCTCCTCGCAGACGTGGGGCACGAAGGGAGCCAGCAGCTTCACCATCCGCTCGGCGGCATACCGCAGCAGGCCGAAGCGCTTCAGCTCCTCCCCTTCGGCGCCCTCGTAGCTGTCGGCGAGGGGCAGTTTCTGGACGTCGTTCAGGAGGGCGATCACCGCGGCGATGGCGGTGTTGAACTGCCACCGGTGCTCCACGTCGGCGGTGACCTTCTTCACCGTGGCGTGGAGGCGCCGGTATACGCCCGCCCAATCGCCGTCCAGCTCCTCGATCGACGGCTCCTCACGGGGGAGGCTGCGGAATTCCTCCTCGTAGCCGACCACCAGGTCCCAGAGGCGTCGGAGGAAGCGGTGATACCCGACGATGCCGGAGTCCTGCCATTCGGCGTCCTTCCGGGGCGGCCCGATCGCCAGGGTGTAGAGCCGCAGCGTGTCGGTGCCGTACTGGTCGATCACCTCGTCGAAGGTCACCACGTTGCCCTTGGACTTGCTCATCTTGTCCACGCTGGCGGTGACCTCGACCTCTTTCTCCAGCCGCTCCTCCAGGCTCATATCCAGATCACAGGTGCATGGCTCCCGCACGTTCGGATCGGCGCTGACGATCTTGCCGCAGCGGTCACAGATGTAACTTTCCTTACAGATCATCCCCTGGGTGAACAGGGCGCTGAACGGCTCCCGGAAGCCGATGTGACCGGCGTCGTGGAGCACCTTCACGATAAACCGCGAATACAGCAGGTGCAGCACGGCGTGCTCCACGCCCCCGATGTAGAGGTCCACCGGCAGCCACGCGTCGGCCAGTTCCGGGGCGAAGGGCACGTCCTCGCGGCCCGGCGAGACGTAACGGAGGAAATACCAGCAGGAGCACAGCCACTGGGCGATGGTGTCCGTCTCCCTCTCCGCCTCGCCCCCGCACTCCGGGCAGGTGGTGTTGACGAACTCGTCCACGAAGGCCAGCGGGCTCTCCCCCCGCGGCCGGAAGTCCGCCTCCTCCGGCAGCCGCACCGGCAGGTCCTCCTCCGGCACCGGCACCGCGCCGCACTCCGGGCAGTGGACGATGGGAATCGGCGCTCCCCAGTAGCGTTGTCGGCTGATCAGCCAGTCCCGAAGGCGGTAGTTCACCTCCTCCCGGCCCATCTCGTTCTCTTCGAGGTATTCGATCACGTCCTCGATGCCCTCCGGCACACGCGTGCCGTCGAAGGGACCGCTGTTGACCATCACGCCGCCCCCCTCCCGGGCTTCCACCATGTCCGCCCCCGACAGCTCCTCCCCTTCCGGCTGGATGACCGGCCGGACGGGTATGCCGTATTCGCGGGCGAACTCGAAGTCCCTCTGGTCGTGGGCGGGGACGGCCATCACCGCACCCGTCCCGTACTCCATCAGGGCGTAGTTGGCCACCCACAGGGGCACCTCCTCGCCGTTGACGGGGTTCACGGCGTAGCGTCCGGTGAAGACGCCGGCTTTCTCCACCGCCCCCGAGGCGCGGGCCAGGGCCGTCTGCTCGTGGGCCTCCGCGGCGAACTCCAGCACCTCCTCCTCGAACTCGGTGCCCTCCACCAGCTCGGGGATGATCGGGTGCTCCGGGGCCAGCACCATGAACGTGACGCCCCACAGGGTGTCGGGCCGGGTTGTGAAGCACCGGAGCGACTCGCCGCTTTCGGCGACGGTGAAGTTCACCAGTGCCCCCTCGCTGCGGCCGATCCAGTTGGCCTGCATGCGGCGGACCCGCTCCGGCCAGGCGTCCAGCAGCTCCAGGTCCTCCAGCAGCGGCTCGGCGTAATCGGTGATCTTGAAGAACCACTGGGGGAGGTCCTTCTGGGTCACCTCGGTGTCGCATCGCTCGCACAGACCGTTGACCACCTCCTCGTTGGCGAGGGCCGTTCGGCAGCTCGGGCACCAGTTGATCGGCGCCTCCTCGCGGTAGGCCAGCCCGCGGTGGTAGAGCTGAAGGAACACCCACTGGGTCCATTTGTAGTAGACGGGGTCGCTGGTGTTGATCTCGCGGGACCAGTCGTAGCTGATGCCCAGCGAATTCATCTGCCGCTTCATGACGGGGACGTTCTCGGCGACGTACCTGCGGGGGTGGGTGTCGTGGCGGATGGCGGCGTTCTCTGCGGGCAGGCCGAAGGCGTCCCAGCCCATCGGGTGGAGCACGTTGAAGCCCTGCATGCGCTTGTAGTGGGCGACCACGTCGCCGAGGATGTAGTTGCGTCCGTGGCCGACGTGGAGCGCGCCGGAGGGGTAGGGGAACATGACCAGGCAGTAAAACGGCGGTTTGTCGCTCCGGTCGGGGCACTGGAACAGGCCGGTCTCATCCCAGTAGTCGCGCCAGTGCGCCTCGACGTCTTCGGGCACGTAATTCTCGTCGCTCATGCGGTGAAAGCTCCGTTGGAAGCCGCTGCGAGGCCCCGCGCGGGGGCGGGGAACCCTGTGATTATACCCGAGGCGGCCTGCCGTTCAAAACCGCAGGGCGGCCGGGCGTGAGGCCGTAGACTGTAGTCCGCAGGCAGGGCCGTCCGCTCGTGCGTTGTTTGGTTTTCCGTCCTCGGCTTCTCATCCGTACCTCCAGCCTCACGCCTCCGGTCTACAGTCCGCCGTTCTGCCGTCCCCATCAGGGCTTCCGTCGCGCCCGGAATCAAGGCCGTCTTCGCCAGGCAGTGCGGCGCGGCTACGCAGGCGCAGGTCGCCCCTGGCAAGGATGGCGGCCTGTCCTGAGCTTGTCGAAGGGCAGCAGGCTCCCCCGAGCTTGTCGAGGGGTAGTAGAGCCCTCCCCGGCGTCATGCCGCACAGGCGTTAACCCAGGCCTCTACTGATTACCTACGGAATGGAGCCGCGAGATGTGACATCGGCAGAGCAGCCCCGATGCTATGCACAGCTTTATTCCTTAGTGGGACTGCTCGGGCAGTACTGGCGTGTCAGGCCTTGCACCTACGAGCCCTTGACATTAGACTCTGTTGCGATGAATCTGTGGATGGGCACCCGGGGACTCCAGTGGAATGGGAATAGGCAGCACTCTCGCTCTCGGAGGGGCGCATGCCGCACATAAGACTGGTATGCCCACAATGCGGGAAGAAGCTGGCGGTCAGTGACGAGAAGGCGGGAAAGAAAGGACGGTGCCCGAGCTGCCGCGCAATCATCAGGGTGCCCAGTTCTGCCAGCGCGCCCGAAGCGACGCGCGAGACCGGTGGAGCAGCATCGGCCGGGCAAAGCGTAGCCGGTCCTCATCCCGTCCAGCGGCGCTCCGAGGTCGGCCTGCGTGGCGGTGAGCAGCAAGAAGCTGCAACTCACAGACACGCCACGGAGGGTGAGGCCATGAGGCTCATCATTGCAGGGGGCCGCGACTATCAGTTCATGGCCGACGATATGCGGAGGCTGGACGAGTTGCATCAGCAGCGCGAGATTACCGAGGTGGTCAGCGGCGGTGCTACGGGCGCCGACCACTGTGGTGAGGTGTGGGCAAAGTTGCGCGGCGTCCCCGTTCGGGTGTTCCACGCCGATTGGAAGGCATACGGAAAGGAGGCGAAGCATGAGCATGACCGTCAGATGGCCGAGTACGCTGATGCTGCGATCTTGTTCCCGGGCGGCAGGGGCACACTGGACATGTTCCGGCAGGCCAAGCGCGCCGGGATCGAAATCTATGACCACCGCGATGTGGTGTCTGGTGGCGTGCGCACACTCGAAGACGTCAGCAACGCGTGGCAGGCGGGCGGCGTGTGGGCAAGACTCAGTTACCACTTAGGATGGTGGGTTGCGGTGTGGCTCGGTTGTACGAGCATCGCGTTGCCTCTTGGCGGCCCTGGGGCCATGGCGACCATGATGATCGGTACGCTGTGGATCGTCCTGGCGGTCGCCGTCGGGGTACTCGCCTCTCACGGCTTTGCGCGCTTGGCCAGCCGGCCAATCGAGGTGCCGGGGTCTGTGCAGCGCAGGCAGCGACGCATCTCGATGGTCGCGGTGCTCATCGTCTTTGGCCTCCTCCGCATCTGCCGGGCAGTGGTGATTGAAAGCGCCCGGAAACAGGGTTTCCCTGCCGACTTTCGCTACCACCTCTGGCCGCCCGGGTACGCATTGGGAGGGGCGGCATTCATGGCCATCGCCTACGGGCTGATGGCCTTGGTCGTGATCGGTGCCGTGCGACTGACTGTGCGATCCAAGGAACATCACCCATGAGCAGGCCCGACGATTCCGAGACAGAACAATACCGTCCGAGCCCCGTTGTTGAGGGCATCCTCAGCGCCATGGAATCCCATCCCCGCTTGGCCTTCCTGCTTGGCCATTCCCTCTCGATTCTCGGGGGCATCATGCTCCTTCTGTTTGGGCTCCCCGTCGCGATTCTGCCGGTTGTTGTTGGCACCTGGATATGTGAAACCCACAGCCCGCTTGCTGGTGTAACGACAGCGCTCCTCCTCGGGGCTTGGTACTACCGCAAGGAACGCTTCCTCCGGGTGACAGAGTTCATGATGGACCTGCCGAACCTTGGGGCGGTGCTGGTCGGCGTAGGGCAAACCGGGCTACGGGAGGAGCGGAAGAGACAGTGAAGCAGCTGTTCTACACCCGCGTCACAGCGAAGGCCCCGGCGTTGGCTGCCACCGACGGCAAGCTGAACTGCCTCTGTCTGGCGTACCATGTAGCCGATGCTTGGACGGCAATGACCATGCGCTGAATGCCCAAGTGTCCGATGACAACCCAGGTGCGCGAGTCGTCAGCTTGAGCAGGATGCGCCCGGCGCTGAATCAAACTGGATGCGCTGGAGTTGCCACGGGATACTGCAAAATGTTGTCGAAGGGGGTTGGGACGAGGCCTTCGGGGCGTTCGTCTACGCCGGGGCTGACCTTCTCGGCGAGACGTGGTTAGAACTGATGTCTACCACTTACCGCGCAATCGGTTGACCGCATGTCCGAAGAGGCCTCAAGGTGTCTGGGACTGGTCCAGAGATCTGCCGAGCCGGACGGCTGCCCGTATCGCCCTCCTTATGTCCTGGGCAACCTCGCCGAAGAACTCTCGCCCGCCCATGTCCTTGTACTGCAGGCTAGTGTAGCGGCGGATAGTCTGGAACTCCTTGTCGCTCGGATACCGAAGAAGGGGGTAGAGCCGGTCTGCACGTTCGCCTACGTCTTGGAGGAATTCTTGAATGAGTAATGGCGACTTCCTCTCGTCGGTGAACTTCTCGAAGAAAGCGATGAGGTCTGACTGCTGGGCGTAAGTCTGCTTGAACCGGCAGACCAGTTGGGCGATGCTATGCACCGGCTTGACCTCTTCCCCGGCCGCAAGCAGGAAGCCCTTGGCGAGAAGCTCGATCCCATGGAGCAGATTGAAGAGGAGCGGGAGAATCATGTTGACGTCACTCCAGCGAGTCTGCCGCTCGTACTCCTCAACGGTGACAGGGCCTTCTTGTATGTCTTGCACGACAAAGCACTTGTTGCCGTGTTCGTTGATCTGCTCCGCTGCACATCCAGCAAGCTTCAGGTACTGGAGTGCAACGGTCCAGAAAGACAAGGCAAGGTCGTAACCACTCGGCTTGCACATGTCGTCAGACCCTCCGGTGCACGGCTGTGTACTGACGCTCCTCGAATAACTGCCAAGCCAGAGGATATGGCATTGTGAGGCGCCAACTCAAGTAGGCAAACAGGCGACCTCCGCTCAGTGCTTCTGCCGCTGGAGTTCGGATAGGTTGAGCCGTTCCGCCTCGGGAGCCGGCTTCATCCGGGCGCCCACCCGCTCGACGCCCTCGATGGGGGCGGCTGCCGCGCAGCCCACCAGGCAGTCGAACCAGGCCTGCGGACTCGCGCCCCGTTTGCTCGCTCTGCTCGCACCCCGTGGTGTCCGGCTTGTGGACCGGGAGCTTCCATTCGTCCACGGTGGGGCCGCGGCCCTCGGTGCGGACCCGGTATTCGGCCCTCATGTGCTCGGCGAAGAGCCGGTGCGGAACCGCCTTGCGCCCGAAGATGGAGAGACAGCCCGGATCGCCCATGGCCGTCGCCAGCCGCTCGTCCACGAACGACTTTTCATCCTTGACACACCTGTCAAGGGCCAGTAGTTGTGCGCGCCTTCGGCGTCGCATCCTGCGGACTTCCCCTCGACAGGCTCGGGGTCGCGACGCGTTTGCTCGCTACGCTCGCAACCCACGTTCGTGTCGATCTCCACGTGCCGCAGGGCCCCGCGAAGAGCCCGCTGAGACGTAGCCCGGGGTGACCCCCCCGTCGGGGGAACCCCGGGGACAGGGCCGGCTCCCCCCCAACCACAGCCCCGCAGGGGCGGCACATACCAGCCCAGGGCGGAGCCCTGGGGACCCGGGTGTGCCTCCCAAATAGTTGAGCCCTGTAGGGGCGAGACATACACGGGGCACCCAGGCCTCGTCCGGTACATGGCGAGATGTCTGTCAACCTGAACGAATATGTCACGCCCTTCCAGGGCTCGTTGGTTTATTGCCGATTTCTCCCAGGGCTGCGCCCTGGGCTGGTATGTCGGGCTCTTACAGAGCCCGGTGGCCGGATGCCGAGCAGCGGACCGCGTGGCGACGGCCGATTGCCGCTGTCGTGCGAGACAGCGGAGCGGGAAAGTACGGCGTCGCAGACACGGCGAGATGCGTTCGGCGCCTGAAGGTAAGGCGCCTCAGCATGACGGCGTGCGGTTCGCGAGCTTCGTTCGCCTCCGAGCT
>CAZEAP010000019.1:0-74049 GCA_964510315.1 uncultured candidatus Brocadiaceae bacterium | reverse complement strand
ATCACATGGCCCCTGCGGGGCCGAAAGAGAAGGCCGGGGACAAGGTGCCCCCGCTGGGCAAGTATGACGTCCGACGGATCATCGGGGAGTCCCGCGACGGCCGGTCCGTGGCCGTTGCGCCGCGGAGCGGCGCAGTCGTGAAGGCCAGGGCTTCAGCCCTGGTATTTCTGCGCGCACTGCGGAGAGTTCCCCTGTGAGCGGCTGAGGCTCATCCTGGAGCATTCAACGGAGGCCGGGGAGAACCTGGAGACCCTCCGGCGGGAGATCGGCTGAGGGGGCACCGTCAGCCGTTCCTGTTCCGCAGCCGCTGGTAGTCTCGCTCCGGCATGGTCAGGTCGTTGCGGAGGCGGCGGAAGGGGTCGTCGGTTTCCTCCAGGTGGCGGTCCAACGTCTCCCTCAGATCTTCCAGTTCGTCGGCGTAGGCGGGGTCTTCAACGAGGTTCTGCATCTCGCCCGGGTCCTTCTCCAGGTCGTAAAGCTCCTCGGTGCATCGCCGGGCGGGGTAGAACTCGAAGACGGAGCGGTTGCGGCGGAAACCGGTGGGGCACAGTTCGAGTTCTGGTATGAGGAAGTCGAAGATACACGTGCGCAGGCCCTTGCGGATGTATTTGAATCGGGCCGTACGCACCATCCGCGCCGGGTCGTAGTGATTGGTGTAGTTTTTCTCGGCGAACAGGTGCGCGCGTTCGACGGCGGAGCCGCCGAAGACCAGGGGGGCGAAACCGCTGCCCTCCAGCCGACGCGTCAGGGAACCGGGCATCGGAACCCCGATGAGCCGGAAAAGCGTGGGCAGCAGGTCCACGTGGTTCGTCAGGGCTTCGCAGCGACGGCCTCCGGGAATGGTGCCGGGCCGGCGCAACAACGCGGCCACCTTCGTCCCGCCGTCGTAGAGGGTGCCCTTCGCGTGCATGAAGGAGGGGCCGTGGTCAGAGGTGAAGACAAACAGGGTCTCTTCGCTCAGCCCGGCTTCATCCAGCGCATCGACGATCCGTCCCACCGACTTGTCCATGTGATTCACGGCGCCGTAGAAATCGGCCAGCTCCTGCCGCACCTCGGGGATGTCCGGCAGCCAGGCGGGCACTTCCACCTCCGCCGGGTCGGCCGGCTGGTAGGGTTCCCGTTGGAAGTGGGAGGGATTCAGGCCGATGCGGTGCGTCTCGGTGAACCCGATACACGCCAAGAACGGCGGGTCGTCGGGTTCCCGCTGCTCCAGCCAGTCGGTGAAGAGGGGCGTCACCTCCTCGCACCAGTTCCGGCGGGGCGGCCGCAGTGCCCGTTGATAACCCAGCCGTTCCGCGCTGAAATCCTCGTGCTGGAGGCCGAAAAGGCACGTCTCGTAGCCGGCCTTCGTGAGCAGGAACGGCAGCGGCGGGCGGTGGTCCACGTTGAGTCGCCAGCCCCGATGCACCAGCCCCATCAGCCCGTTGGTATGGGGGTAGCACCCGGTCATCAGCCCGCCCCGGCTGGGCGAGCAAACCGAGCCGCAGGAGAAGTGGTTCTCCAGGACGACCCCCTCACCGGCGAGGTGCTCCAGGTTGGGCGTATCTATCGGATGGCCGTAGGGACTGATGAAGTCCCCGAGGTCGTGGCAGAGCACAAGCACTACGTTAGGTTCGCTCACTGTTGCTGCCCTTGTCGGTGCAGGCATGTCGGCTGCCGGTCCGGCGCTCAAGTTCCCTTAGTGTAACGTTGCCCGCCGCTCCGCGCAACGAGAGCGCCCGCCGCGGTGGAATCCGTCCGCTGAACCGGGCACAATAAACGGCTCGCAAGCAGCCGGCGGAGGACGCCCATGAGGGTCTCGTCAAAGCGACTGATATGGCTGGCCAAGAACCTTCAGTCTCTTCTCGACGCCGGCATCCCAATAACCCGCTCCCTGGAGATACTTCAGAAACAGGCCTCCGGCCGGATGGAGGGGCTCCTGCACCGTGTGCGCAGCGATATTGAAGGCGGTAAAACTCTTACGGAGGCCTTTCAGGGGGCGGGAGCACTTCCTCCTCTGTTCATGCGACTTCTGGAGGTGGGGGAGGAGAGCGGCGCCCTGGAGAGGACACTCGGCGAGGTGGCGCGTTTCTACGAGATGAAACGCAGACTGTGGCGAAGCTTCCTGGCCGGGATCACATACCCCGTGCTGGAATACGTTTTGGCCATCGCCGTTGTGGCCTTTGTTTTCTGGGTCCTCGGCTCGTTCGGCATTTCTGTCGGCGATCCGGGGAGCGTCTTGCTGTTGGGCTACGGGGTGCCCGCCACGGCCGTCCTGCTCTACTTCCTGTTGGGAAGGCACCTGGCCACCGCCCGCTTCGTGCAGGAGGGGCTCCTGCGGGTTCCGCTGCTGGGCGGCATCGTTCGGTCGATGGCTCTCGCACGCTTCAGCCTGGTCATGCGTCTCACGCTGAACGCGGCTCTTCCGATGGGCGAATGTCTGCAAAGGAGCCTCGAAGCGACCAGCAACTCCGCCTTCGCGGCTCGCGCCCCGCGGGCCGCGGCCGCTCTGGAGGAGGGCAGGAACCTGACCGACACCATGGAAGCGGTCGGGCTGTTCCCGGGGACCTACCTGGAGATGGTGTGCACCGCCGAGCAGGCCGGGAAACTCACCGAACGCTTCGACTGGCTGGCTTCCCGACACGCCGAGAAGGCCGAGAGGTCCCTGAAGGTGCTGGTTGCCGTGCTGGCCAAGCTGGTCTGGGTTCTGGTGGCCGCCGTGATCGTGGTTCTGATCTTCCGGCTGTTTTCGATGTACGCCGGAGCGCTGAGCGGCGGGATGGGCGGACGCTGAGCGGAAGGAGGCGAGGCGCGAGTTACTCCGACCCCCAAGGCCCCCACCGACTCCCCGGAGTGTGAAGCGGCTTACTCGTGGAGCAGGAAAGTTACCTTCATGTCGACGCGGAACCGCGCGATGGCTCCGTCCTCGATGTCTACCTTCTGCTCCTTGACCCAGACGCCCTGAACGTGGTCTATCGTTTCGCAGGCTCGCGCGATGCCGTTGCGGATTGCTTCTTCGAAGCTTACTTCTGAGGTGGAACTTATCTCGATCACCTTGGCGACTGCCATCGGCGGACCTCCTCGCTGGCAAGAGATAAAATAGTCGCGGCCTTCCGTTCGGCAATTATTAAGAGCGATCTATGACCAATCCTCGACCGGGTAGCCTGCGGCCAGCCAGCCGGCCAGCCCATCCGGATAATCCAGCACATTCTCGTAGCCGAGGTTCTTCAGGTGCTCCAGCAGCCGGGCGCTCAGAGGGCAGTGGAGGTTGGTGCAGTAGGTCACCAGCAGGGCATCTTTGGAGCCAACGACTTCCGCCACCTCCGAGGCCGTGGTCTTCACCGGCAGGGGCGTTGCCCCGGGAAGAGCCCTGTCGGCTTCCTCGCCCCGCGCGTCGAGGAGCATCATCGGCACGCCCGATCTCACCAGGACGGCCAGTGCCGCGGTGTCGACGCTGGCCCACTCGGGAGCCTTCATCTCATCTGTCTCGCTCACGTTCCTGTTCCCCCCTGGTCTTGAACCTTTCCAGTTATTCTCCCGCCGAGAGCGGGAGGCCTCTGCTCACCGGGCCGTTTGACGTGCGATCAGCGTTCTTTCTTCGCCCCCTGACATGCCTGCTCTACGGCCGTGGTGTAGTCTGGTTCCCCTTCCAGATTCCTGATGATCTCCCGGTGACGAAGGAGCCCGTTTCCGTCGACTACGAAGATGGCCCGTGCAAGCAGGCGCAACTCTTTGATAAGCACCCCGTAGGCTGCGGCAAAGGACGCCTCTCTGTGGTCGGAGAGCAGCAGGAGTTCGTTCTTGCCGTGCGCCGCCTGCCATTCCTGCAATACGAAGGGCAGATCCATGCTGATGCTGATGACGCGTCGGTCCGGGGCAAGACGGTCCGCTTCCCGGCTCAGTCGCCGGGTCTGTTCGGCGCAGGACGGCTCGCTCAGCGAGAGCACGGAAGAGAGGATACAAGGTGTGCTCTGCAGGCAGGAGAAAACGGTGCTCTGGTAGTGTGGGTCCACCGCGATGAAGTCCGGTGCCTTGTGGCCGGGGTGAGGCATGGATCCCACCAGATGGTACGTTCCTCCCCAGTAACTGACGGTCCGCTCGCCGTCCTGGGGGAACTGTTTTGTTCCTCCGTCCATGGGCCAGTTTCTATTCCCTCAACCACCGGTCCGGAACCACAGCGCGCGGATGAGCGACTTCCGCCTGAGATGGTGTTCCCGGGCCGGCTGTTTTCATGGTGCAAGTCGTTCCGCACAATCATTGACGGTGTGGGGAAAGGTGGAGAAAACTCCGCCGGTCTTCGCCGGACGGTCGCAGGCGGTTGACCACAGGCCGCTCTTGCGCTTCCCCCGTGCAGCGCATTCGGCCCGGGCTGCGTCCGCAGGTTAGCTTCAGGCCAGCGTTGCGGGAGCCTGGTTACGTCCGACGAGCCCCCTCAAGCTCCGGCGAAGTTCCCTCCGTTACCCCACTGGGGCTCCCACCCCCTTGGGTCCTGTTCGTCGGTCTCGCCGCTTGCATGTCAGAGAGCAGAACTGCAAGTTCGCCTCCTTCACGAAGTATGAGGATAACGGGGCGGAGGCATGCTGTGAAGTCGGGAAATTCCCCAAATTCGCGGGGAAAAGTACCCACTTCGGGGGTTCGGCCGGGGACGAGCCGCTGGGGGGCTACTCTTCCAGCGTGGTCAGGCCCTCGCGGATGGCGTACTTGGTGAGTTCAGCCACGCTGTGTATTCCCAGCTTTTTCATCAGGCGGCTGCGGTGGGTCTCGACGGTCTTGGGGCTGATGTTCAGGCGGCTGGCTATTTGCTTGGAGATAAGGCCTTCGGCCAGGAGCTGCAGCACTTCTCGCTCTCGGCTGGTCAGGGGCGATGCTTTGGCGTCTTCTTCCTCACCAAGCCGGTTCAGGTAGTCCTCTACGATGGGCCCGGTCACTTCCGAACACAGGTAGGTTTTGTCCTGTGTGACCCGTCGAAGGGCGGCGGCCAACTCTTCGAAGGCGTTGTCTTTCAGGAGGTAGCCGGACGCCCCGGCCTCCAGCATCTTTGCCACGAACTGACCGCCGGAGTGTATGGAAAGGGCGAGGATCTTCACGCCGGGGGCCCGCCTGGTTATCTTCCGGGCCGCCTCTATGCCGTTCAGGTCCGGCATGCCGACGTCCATCAGTACGACGTCAGGTCGGAGTTCCTCGGCCATCTCCACTGCTTCCCGGCCGGATTTGGCCTCGCCGACGATCTTCATATCGGGCTCGTCCTCGATGAGTGCACGGAGGCCTTCGCGCACGATCTCGTGGTCATCGGCGATTAATATCTGTATGCTCATTCGGTCTTTCTCCCGGCCGAATCTCCTTCTGCGAGGGGCACCCGCAGGCGGACGGCGGTTCCCTCCCCCGGTGCCGAGTTGAGATCGAACGCGCCGCCGAGGTGACTTATCCGCTCCCGTATGCTGAACAAGCCGAATCCCTGGCTTCGCACGTTCCGTGCCTCCAGGGCGATCGTGTCGAAGCCCACGCCGTCGTCTTCGACGCTGAGCCGGACGAACCCGTTCTGTCGCCGGAGGGACAACTTCGCGCTGTCCGCCCGGGCGTGCTTCACGACGTTGATGAGCAACTCTCGGGCGGCCCGGTAGAGCGCCACGCGGGCTTCCTCGGCCAGCGGTTTTGCCCTGCCGTCGTCCTCGAAACTCGTGCTCAGCCCGTACTCCCGCTCCATCCGTGCAGCCAGGTTCTGGAGCGCGGCTTCCAGACCGATTTCATACAGCACCGGGGTGCCCAGTTCAAAGGTCATTGAGCGCGTGAATTCAATGCAATCGTCCAGAAGCTCGGCGACTGTGCGGAGCATGGCGGTCAGTTCTTGGGAGTCGGCCAGCGCCCCCGCCGCGCCCAGCTTCATCTTGGAGGTGGCCAGTATCTGGCCGATGTTGTCGTGCAGCTCCTGGGCGACCCGGCGGCGTTCGCGCTCCTCGGTCCTGGCCAGCCGGGAGGCCAGCGATCGCAGCTTCTGCTGGTAGTCGCGGAGCCGCGCTTCCACTTCTTTGCGGTCGGCGATCTCTCCCTGCAGGGCTTCATTGGCCCGAAGAAGTTCCATGGTGCGTTCCTCGACGCGGGCCTCCAGTTCGCTTTGGGCGCGGCGGAGGGCTTCCTGCACGCGGTTACGCCGAGTCACGTCGCGGAGCACCATGACCGCCGCCACCACGGTTCCCTTTTCGTCACGAATGGGGCGGGAGCTGACCTGCATGCTTCCCAGGGCGCCGTCTTGGCGCAGAAAGTCCATCTCCTCCTCTGTGACCACTTCGCCTTTCTGGAGGGAGCGTGCCAGCGGCCACTGGTGAGCTTCGTAGGGCCGGCCGTCCGAATGGAAGGTCTTGTAGCGTGCATATTGGCTGATCTGCTCTGCAGGCTCGAAGCGGCCCCGCCATATCTCCTCCACCCTGTCGTTGGTCAGTACCATTTTCCCCGATGGCGCATCCGCTATGATCAGGCCGGCCGGCATGTGCTCCAGCACTGCCTGCAGGCGTGCGCGCTCCCGCAGAAGGCTGCGCTCGCTGGTCTTCAGGTTTCTGAAAAGCAGGCTGTACGGTCGGACGATGCCGGTCTCCACGACGGCCTTGTAAATCAGGTAGAAGGACAGGATCTTCAGGAAATGGCCCGCCAGATTGGCCGTCCCCGTAGGCGTTTCGTAGAGAGTAAAGGCCAGTTCGGAGGCGATGGTCAGCCCCACCGAGCCCAGAAGCAGGTAGAGCACCGTCCTGTCGAAACTCCTGCGCCGGAGTATCATCAAGCCGGCGGCGCCGGCCAGCATGCCGCATATAGCGTACTCCGATACCACCTTGAAGCGTGTCAGCCCGTCGGCCGCAGTGAAACAGAGGGGAAAGACGTCCCACCAGAAGATGGCCGACAGCAGCCAGAAGCCTACCAGAGAGAAACCGGCCAGTATGAGGACCGGCTTAACCCGGCGGCCGACTATGGCGGCCATCGTCAGCAGGGAGAGCGCCTCGAGGTAGCGCGCCCCCAGCCAGAGCTGGGCGGCCAGGTTCGTCCCACCCGCCTCAAACACGCCCATGCCCGGGTATGCCAGCGTGTGGAGTGTATCCAGGCCCGCCACAAACAGGTAGGCAATGGCCAGGAAGACCAGGAAGTTGTCCCGCAGCAGGCGGTGGCAGTTCCAGCACAGGGAGAATATGGCGAAGCCGATGACTATGGCAAATATCTCGGCCAGGCTGTGGAACAGCAGGTAATTGTGTACGCTGATCGCGTACAGCCCGACCAGCAGAAGTGCCGTGCCGATCAGGTGGTAAGCCGCCCGGCGAAGGGTTGGTGGCTGCAGTTGCGCCAATCTGCCGCCCGGAGCCGCCGCCCCCGCTCCGGCAGCGCGGCCCGCAAGATGACCGTAGGCTGTATCGTGCTCAGTCATCAGGACTTGCTCTCACCATCATTGGGTGCCCGGTCCCCACAGTCCCGCTTTGACACAGGGAGACGGAGTCCGATCCCCGCGATGACTACAAAGGAATTATGGCGGAAACCGTTCGGGAGTCAAGGATTAAATCTGGCGTGCCGGCCGGGACGGGCGGCCGTCCACTGTCGCTATAGGCCGTCCCGCCACCGGTCCCAGGGGCACTGCGGGTAGAAGCTGCTCACCGCATCGATCTCTTCCGGGGAAGCGTTCTGAAAGATATCGGTCAGCTCCAGGAAAAGGTAGCGCAGGTCGCTGCAGCTCAACCGGTACCCCTCCTTCAGGAGGGGAAGGGGAGTGCGGCTCTCGAAGAATTGCTGCCAGAGCCGGCGATTTCCCCGGCATTCCTCCCGGATGCTGTTCAGGTCGAGCCGTTTTGCGACGGCCGGATTGCCGCGCACGCTGGGGTAGCTTCGGTGCGGCCCGAGGGGCTTGAACAGCAACTGCCGCTGGTAGAAACTCTCGTGCCGGGGATTTACGGTGATGCAAAAGTCGTCGGCGTCTATCACCAGCGAGCAGTAATCGAAGGCGCGCTTCATCAGCAGAAGCAGCATCGGCAGCGTCCGGCGGAACTTCTCCCGCCGCCGGTCGGCGAACATCGTGGCTTCGGCCAGCTTCCTGCCCTGTCGACGCAGGTCTTCCAGTTCCTCATGGTAGATCTCGTCCATCGGCAGACCTACCGGGGTGTCTTCGACCACCGTTACGGAGGCAACGGGCGACCCCCGCAGCACGCTGACGAAGGTGACCGTGGTAGGGAAGGCGTTGAATATTGTGAGCCTTACCCGGTGAGGATGGGGGTCAATGTAGCCGCGGGCGCGATAGCTGTGGTAGACCAGCCGGCCGGCTTCCTCCAGTTCCTGCCGTGACCGGACGGGGCGGGCGCACAGGTCGCCCATCGCCAACAGGGCGGCATAGGAGGGATTAGCTTCGCGGTCTGCCACAGGATGCGTCCCCATGCTCCGGTGAGGAGGTATCACGTTGCCGCCGGGGATGCCGGTCAGGTACCAACCGTACGGTCAGCCCCGGATGATGCAGCAGGCGCCTCCACGCAGTTTGTGCGATCCACGCGGCCGCCGGCCCTTCGCCGATCCGGTCGGTCGTTGGCCCCCCGAACACCGATCCACGGTCGAAACACCGCGGCCGAGCGGTCAGTCCCGGTTTCGAACGATCCGATTGTACCCGTCCCCGGCGTAAAGGTCAAGCATGTTGCCCGCCACCAGCGGGCGTGCAGAAGAAAACGAACAAAAAAAACAGAACGGCGAAGGGCACGAAGTTTACCCGCCTTGGGCGGGAGCACGAAGGACACCAAGGGCAACAACGGAACGGACCGGCACAACGGCGGGGGGGAACGGCAGAGCGCGCAGAGAGTGTGCCGAAAATACCACAGCTTGTGTTGAGCGAAAGCAACGCCGTTCCTTCGGTGTCGGGAAGAGGTTGGCCGGTCACCGCGGGCGTTTCCCGGCGTGCCAAACCGCGCTTTACGTTAGTCTTTATTATGTAAGGTCTTACACGTAGCTAACCGAAGTCGCGCTACGCGGGAATGCCAACGGAACGTCCGCCCCGAAAAGCCACGGACGTGGCACCGCATTTGCGCTTGGTCAGAGGCAGTATTCCGGGAACCCGTAGGAGTTTTTGTCAGCGCAAAAGATTCTCTATGTCTCCCCCAACTATCCTGTTGGTCACGGCCGACCCCGAAGTGGAGTCTGCCTTCAGGTCCCTGGCGAGCGAATCCGGTGCCGCCCTGGCCGTGGCTGAAGACCTGTCAGAGGCCGGCCGAGTTATCCTCGCTCGGACCTGCGGCGTTCTGTTCCTTCACGTGGACGGCACGGACTCGGAGGTGCGTTGCCGGCTTGCCGAGCGACCGGGATTATTGAGCTTGCCGCCGGTCGTGGCTTTCGCGAAAAACGGCTGCTTCCGCGACGCGGTGCTGGCGGCGCGGGCCGGAGTTCACAACTACCTGCCTGAGATTCCGTCCGACGGCCCGGCTTTCCGGAACGTTCTAAGGGACGCACTGGATTCGGTGGGAGAGGTGTCCGGGGACAGTTCGTCCTTTTGCCGGGACGGAAGCCTCTTCAGGGGGTTCATCACTCGCGACTATCGGGTGCTTTCGGTTTGCAGCATAGTGCGGCGGATAGCGGACTCCCCGGCGGTGCTGGTGGTCGAGGGAGAGAGGGGAACCGGCAAGAGCCTGCTGGTCAGGAAGATGCACGACAATTCGGTGCGCTGTCTGGGTCCGTTTTTGCAGATTGATTGCAGGAAGCCCCGCGAGGCGCAGCCGGCCGAGAAGTTGTGGGGGGCCTCCGCCGGAGAGGTCAACGGGCTCCCCTGCCGCGCTGCTCTGGGAGGCACGCTGGTTCTGGACGAAGTCACCGAGGCTCCCCCCTTTCTGCTGGAGGCAGTCCGGAAGGGGCTGGCCGCAAACGCGAGTAGACGGCACAAAAGTGGGAAGAACGGACGGTCCGACGTTCGGGTAGTTTTTGTCAGTTCCAGCAGTGTAGACCTGCGGCGGATTCGCCCCCTGATCAACGTCAACGGCGGGCCGAAGGTCGCCCCGGTGAAGGTCAGATTGCCTGCTCTGAGGAAAAGGGTACAGGACATTCTGCCCCTCGCCCGGTATTTTACGGCACTCTTCGGCGGGAAGGCTTTCAACGGAAGGCCGGAGCTGGACTCGGAGGTAGCAAGTCGACTTGTGCGTTACAGTTGGCCCGGGAACGTGACAGAGCTGCGTGGCGTCATGGGACGAGCGGTAGAGAGCGCGGGAAGGGGGACGGTCCGGCCCCGGCACCTGCCGGAATGGCTCAGTGGAGAGCCGGCGGCGCGCCGGAGCGGCCTCGCACCCGACTGGGAACCGTTGCGGACGGCACTGGAGGAACCCGAGCGGACGTACATACTGCGGACACTGGAGAAGACCGGTTGGAATAAGCAGTCGGCTGCGGAGAAACTGGGAATCAGCCGATCTACGCTATACAAGAAGATGAAGCATCACGGCATTGCGAACCAGCCCCCCGCAAGTGATCGCGGGCGCCCGACGCAGAACCGATGGGTCACAGTACTTGACAGCGGGGTGCCACAGTAGTTAGTTTCTCCAGCAATGGAGCATACCCGTCGGTGAAGCGTGCGGAGGCACCTGCCTGCTCGCCGGCACGGCCGGACAGCGGCATGCGGTCTTCGCGAGGGAAGGAGTTCACGGGGCGGAGCGGACGCCCGTGACCGGTCTACCAGTTCCGGCGTCCGCCGTCCCTGTCGTGGTTGAGAAAACGGGCAGTTGCTCTTCCAGCCGGCGGAAGGCTGGCTTAGTTTTTGTGGGCGCCTGTGTGGTGAAACCTGAGAGAAGAAAATGGCCGCGGCTGGAGCTGAGATTGAGCGTACAATTCGACTCCCCGGCCCCTCGGCGTGAGGCCCACGGCGTCGGGAGCACCGAGAACGTCTCGGCGGGGGGCATATACTTCCTGACCTCCAGTTGGGATCAACTGGAGGAGGGCATGAAGCTTCAGCTTCAGCTCTCGGGGCTCAGCCAGTACAACGCCGGTCCCATCTTCAGAAGCCTGGAGGGGGAGGGCACCGTCCTCAGACTGGAGACTCCGGCCGAAGAGGGGCAAGAATACTCGAAGGCGGGGGTGGCGGTCCGCTTCGACAGGAAGCCCCGTATTCAGCTCTACCGCCGATCTGCCTGAAGGGGACGGCGGGGACCGGCTTTCAGGCGTCCATCAACTCGTGCTCGTGCAGCTTGTTGTACAAAGTCGTCCGGTTGATGTCCAGCAGCTTGGCGGCCTCCTTTCGGTTCCCACCGCAGGCCTCCAGCCCCTGAAGTATGAGACGGCGCTCCACCCTTTTCATCGCCTCTTTCAGGGGCAGTATCTCGTCTTTGGGCAAGAGGCTCTCCGTGCCCGATGAATGGCGGCCTACGTCCAGGATGGAGGGCTGGAGATAGGGCTCCTGGCTGAGGATGACCGCCTTCTCGATCACATTCTCCAGCTCCCGCACGTTGCCGGGCCAGTCGTAGTCGGTCAGCAGTTGCATGGCTTCTTCGCTGATGCCGTGAATCTCCGTGGTGGCCTGGTCGTCGTATTTCTCGCAGAAGTGATGGGCCAGGGGCAGCACGTCCGCCGGTCTTTCCCTCAGAGGAGGGAGGTGGATGTCCATGACGTTGATGCGATAGTAGAGGTCCTCCCGGAATGCCCCTTCCTCCACCAGCTTTCCCAGATCCTTGTTGGTGGCAAGGATGATCCTGACGTTGACCCTATGGGTTTGGTTGCTGCCGACCGGCTCGAACTCGAAGCTTTCCAGCACACGCAGCAGTTTCATCTGGAGGGAGGTGCTGGCTACGGAGACCTCGTCGAGGAACACGGTTCCGCCGTCTGCCGCCTCGAACTTGCCGGTTTTGTCGGCGATTGCTCCGCTGAAGGCGCCTTTGACGTGGCCGAAAAGTTCGCTCTCCAGGAGAGTGTCGGGAAGCGCGCCGCAATTCAGTTCCATGAAGGGCTTGCCGGCGCGGGGGGAGTTGACGTGGATCGCCCGGGCTACAAGCGTTTTGCCCGTGCCGCTTTCACCGGTTATCAGGACGGTGGAGTCAGTGGGGGCGACCACCTGAATCATGTCCAACACCCGGCTCATCTTGGGGTCTTCGCAGACGAAATTATCCAGCTCGAAGCTCATGTTGAGCTTGCGGCGCAACTGGTTGTTCTCCTCCAGCAGCTTCTGGTGCTGCAGGGCGCGCTCGACGGTCAGGTTCACCTCTTCGTCGGATACCGGTTTGGTGATGTAATCAAAGGCGCCCATTTTGATGGCCTGCACGGCGTCTTCGATGGTGCCGTAGCCGGTGAACATGATCACCGAGGTGGTGTAACTGTTGGCCTGGACGTGTTTCAACAGGTCGAAGCCGCTTCCCTGGGAGAGTCGCACATCGGCCATGGCTACCTGGAACCTGCGGTTCTCCAGCAGGTCTATGGCCTCCTGCAGGGTCTGGGCGGTGGCGACCGCGTGGTCCTCCATACCGAGATACTCACGCAAGCTTTTCAGGACAATGGGGTCGTCGTCCAGAACCAGTATGTTTGAGCCGTCAAGCATGGAGTCTCCTATTCACCAACGGGCACTGATACCTCGAATGTCGTTCCCTCTTGGCCTGTTTCGAAGGTTATCTCCCCGCCCCTTTTGCCCAGCAGGTCCCGGCACATGGCCAGTCCGAGCCCGGTGCCTCCGAAGTCCGTCTTGGTGCTGAAGAAGGGCTCGAAGATCTTCTCGCGTATCTCCTCGGGAATACCCGGCCCGGTGTCGGCAACGCGGATTCGGACGGTGCCATCGCTCGGGGCGGCTTCCACAGTGAGCGTACCGCTGTGGCCCATCGCTTCGAGAGCGTTCTTGACCAGATTGCTCATCACTTCGAAGAGTTCGGGAATGGGGCAGGAGGGCAGGTCAGGCGGGACGTCGAGCGACATTTCGATGTTGCTGGAGTGCATCCGCTCCTCGTAGAGCGCGATGCAGTCGCGGATTACGCGAGTTATGCTGGGCGGCCGTCCCGGCCTCTTTTTGCTGCGGGAGAAGGCCAGCAACTGGGTCAGCGTGTTGCTCATGCGCAGCAGCCCCTGCCGGCAGTCCCGAAGGTGGGATTCTGCTTCCTCGGGGTTCTCCTTCAGCTTGCGCATGGCCAGATTTGTGAACCGGAGTATCCCGTCCAGTGGATTGTTCAGTTCGTGGGCTACCTTGGCGGCAACCTTGCCGACGGTGGCCAGACGCTCGGCCGACAGCAATTTCTCCTCCATCTCCACGTCGTCGCTGACGTCCTGAAGGGTCAGGATGCCACCGATGCAGGTGCCCTCGGAGTCGTGCAGGGGTGCGCCCTGGATGTCCAGCACCCGGGAGAGGCCGTTGGACCGGTAGTTGGCACGTTGCACACGAAAGTCGGAACCGTTGGAGATAACCGCGCGCAGCTTCTCGGGCCACTCCTCCTCCATCTCCAGACGGACCGCCAGGGGCACGGAACGCCCGACCCATGCCTCCCGGCCCAGAAGGTCCCTGGCCGTGGCGTTCAGGGAGCGCACGCGCAACTGCGGGTCGTAGGCGATCACTCCGATGGGGATGCCGTTCAGGATGTCCCCGCTCAGCGCATAGGCCTCCGCCACCTCCCCGTCTTTTTGGACCAGAAGGTCGGAACGCTGCCTGAACAACTGCACCAGCTTGTCGTTCAGGCGCTGCATGTCCGAAAGCACGGTCAGGGGCGAGATCAGCGAGCCGAGTTCCTGGCGGACCTCGCGGGCCAGCAGTAGGTCCTCCGGCTGGAAAAGTCGGCCGCCCCGGCGCATTGTCAGGCACAGCACTCCCAGAAGTTGATCGCCGTGCATCAGGGGCGTGGCCAGGCAGCTATGGTCGGGGTATCGCTTGCAGGTCCGCTGTTTCAGCTTCTCTACCTTCCGCGCATCGGTCACCAGGATGGGCTCCCGGGCCTGGGCGACCCAGCCGGCCAGCCCGTCTCCAAGCCCCTGGCGTGTTCCCAGGCGTTGGTCCTTCTCGGGGCCCTCGGCGGCCCGAAGCACAAGGTTCTCTTTCTGCTCGTCCCACAGGTAGACGCTGCCGGCCTCGCACTGGAGCACATCCAGGCACCGGCGCAGGGCTTCTTCCAACATCGGAACCAGGTCCGTCCAGCCGGGCAGTTCTCTGACGATGGCCCGGAGTCGCTTGGCCTTGTTATAATCTTCAGCGGCAGGTCCGGATGAGCTGTCCAGCAGGAAGATGCTCCGGGAGTCGGCGGGCTCGATGTCGCTCGCCCAGAAGTAGGCCTGCCCCTGAACGAAGCGCCGAATGCTTTCGATGGCCTGTTCCGACCGCGTATACCCGCTGATCCACAGCACCCTGTTGGGATGTCTCGGCCCGGCGAAGCACTCCGAAGGCAGGTCCTGCTCCTTGGCGGTAAGCACGACGAACCTGGCTGAAGGCACCAGCTCCGCCGTCTCCCGCAACGTCGGGACGATGTCGGTCTCCGCAGCAGGGGCCAGAAGCGCGGCAACGGGCGGGCCGTCCTTGGACGCTCCGCCGTCCTGCAAATCCTCGGGACGCTCCACTTCCCGGAGCTGGTAGCCGGCAGAGGAGAGGACCTCCTCCACGGCGGAATCCGCCGAGCAGCCGTGGCAGATCACCACGAGTCGAGCGTCGTCAACCGTTGAGCTGTCTTCTTTCATCTTTCCCCCTCCTTGTGATGCTGCTGCGACTTGCAATGGCGCCCGGTTCCGGACCAGATATACCGGCCCGGTTCCACGGGGCGAGTCCTTCCCCGAAGCATAGGACCGATGAGTCCGAAACGGTACCGGTGAGATGCGGTGCAGAGCTTGCAGTCAGCCAGCGCGGCTGATGGGGCGACACTCTCCCCTTCCCAATCTGCGCTCGGCAATTTGCGTTGCTCCGGCCCAGCGTGCGATCGGGCAGCTTTACGGTGCGTGATCGATGCCGACTCCCTGTCGCGGCGGCGTGCAGCCGAGCCCGACAGGGCACCCCATTAAAGAGCCATCTGGCCATTATAGGTTTGGCGGCTGAGAAGTCAAGATTGATTTTCCCGCACGCACGGTTCAGTGGCTGTCGCCGGTGGACGCCGGCCAACGTGTGAGTGCCGCTTCGGTGCGTCGCCCACAAGCACGCCGGGCGCCCGCCATTCTGCTCGGCCGTCTGCGTGTGTATCATCCTTTTCCTCCCTGTGTAGGCCGCACGGGCGAGGTCTGCGCCGGACCGCTCTTTACCGGCTGCCGGCCGCCTTCGGTGCAGCCGATCTGTCGCCATGCTTCATCCATGACATCCATCACCTCGATGGCCTCATCGGCCGTCACCGGCGGCTCCCTGCCCGCCTGGAGGGCCGCGTAGTATTCCCTCACCAGCAGGTCCAGTCCTTCATACGGGGTCCACCGTCCGAGGAGGACCTTCAGCGTTCCCCCCAGGGTTCCTCGCAGCACTGCCCAGGCATCTCCCAGGTTCATCAGCGCCCGGGAGACAGCCTTCGGCATGCCCCGCATAACCCGCTGGGTGAGGACCCACTTATTGAGGAAATCCACGAAAACCGACATCCGGGTCCCATAGATACGTAGATGCTGAAACCGCGGGCAGGCGGCGATGGAGACGGTGATGAGGCCGCCGGCGTTGTCACTCTCCAACATCAGGCGCAGTTCGTCGGTCGCCTGGTGCTGGACGACCCGGCTGGGCTGGGCGTGGGCGTGGACCTTCTCCGGCTTGCCGAGCAGTTCGAGGGCCACGGACAGCGGATGAGGGGCCAGGTTCTGGTACAGGTCGCCGGCCAGTCCGAAGGTCCAGTGTTCGGCGGCGCCGGGTATCAGGTAGCGGCTTCCGGGGTTGCTTCCCAGGTTGAATCCGTAGTAGCTGTCCACCCAGATTATCTCGCCCAGCGCGCCGGACTCCACGAGTTTGCGCGCTTTAACCATTGCGGGGTCGTAGAGGTGGTTGTGGTCCACGCAGAGCTGCACGCCGGCCTCGGCGGCGCATTTCGCCATGCGGCGGGCCTCCTCGGCGTCCATGGCCATCGGCTTTTCCACCAGGATGTGGGCGCCGTGCTGCGCGGACAGCTCCACCAGGCCGGCGTGGGTCGCAGGAGGCGTCAGCACGTGCACCACGTCGGGCTTCTCGGCGGCAAGCATCTCCCCGGCGTCCCCGTAGGTGCGGGGCACGCGGAACTGCTCGGCCAGCCGGTCGGCCGATTCCGTATCGACGTCGCAGAGGGCGGCAACCTTGGCGTTCTTCATCCGCCTCAGCACGCGGAGGTGCTCCCGGCCGATCATGCCGCACCCGATCAGGCATGCCCGAAGTGGTGGGGCGTCGGGGACGGGTCGGCCCAGCCGTCGGATGTCGGCGCGGCGGCTGAGGCGTTCCCGGCGGCCCAACCTGCGCATCGTTTCCGAGAGGGCCTCCTCCTTGCCCTTGCGCGGTCGCCAACCCAGCTCCCGCTTTGCCTTCTCGTTGGAATATCTCCTCTGCCGGTGGCAGGAGATCATGTGCGCTGCGTGGAAGGGATTGCTGCGCCCCAGGATTTTCATCCCCAGCCCGAACAGCCATCCGAAGGCCCGGGCGAGGGGATAGGGGAAGCCAATGATCTTCATCCCCGGCCGCACGTCGCGTTTCAAGCGGCGGAGATACTCCTTCTGCGTGAAAAGCTCGTCGTCGATGAGGTTGTAAGCGCCCTCCTGGACCTCTTCTTTCTCGACCGCCGGCAGCGCCGCTCGAGCGCAATTCTCCACCGCGCATGCGGGCAGCTCCATTCGCCCGTTGCCGACTATCACGTACCACTTCTTCCCCAGCGGATAGCCCATGCGGGGCAAGTTCCATCTGCCGCGCGGGCCGTACAGGATGGCTGGCCGCAGCACCACCACCTCCATCTCGCCGGACTCGGCGAACTCGAGGGCGGCCCGGTCGGCGCCGATCTTGGATTTGGAATAGTTGGTCAGCAGTCGCGGGTCGTCCTCGTAGGGGGCCTCTTCGCTGATCTCCTCGCCGGCCGGGAGTTTGCTCAGCGGGTAGACGCTGACGGAGCTGATGTGCACGAACCTGCCCACGCCCGCCTCCTGTGCCATATTGAGCAACTGCCGTGTGCCGCGGATCGTGGCCTGCTCGTACTCCTCCGGCACGCCCCCCATGGTGGAGGCGGCGTGGATCACGGCGTCGACGCCTTCCACTGCACGGGCCAGGGAGCGGTGGTCCTTCAGGTCCCCGCGGACGGTCTCGACCCCGAGCCGTTCCAGCAGGCTGGTGTCACTGGTGGTGCGGACCAATCCCCGGACATCGTGGCCGGCCTCCGTGAACAGCTCGGCCAGGTGCCCGCCCAGAAAGCCGCTTGCGCCTGTTATCAGGACTCTCATCGCGTCTCTTGTTCTCTCTTGCTCACTTTGTCCGGCCGGTGCGGGGCTCCGGGAACCGGCGTGCCCGCGCCGTTGTAAACGATCCGCGATATGGTCCGAACTCGCTCCGCCCATGAGTGGACGCGCACCGCGTCGGAGCGCTGCCGGCGCTCCGACGGGCTCCCCTGTCTCAGTGCGCGTTCGCAGGCTTCGATGAACTCCGAATGGGAGCCGGCGATGTGAATGAGTTCCCCATACCGGCGCACCTCCGGGATATCGGTGGTGACAACGGGCAGCCCCCCGCTGAGGTACTCCAGCAGCTTCAGGGGGTTGGAGTGGCGGGTCAACTCGTTCAGCCGGAAGGGGACCAATCCCAGGTCGAAGTGCCGGGTGTATGCGGGAAGCCGCTCGAAAGGCTTCAGGCCCAGGAAGTGAATGTTGGGCTCCGGTGCGGCCTCCGCCATGTCCATCCCCGCCCGGGGCCGGCCGATCAGCACGATCTGCCAGTCCGGCTTCTCCTGAGCCATGCGCCCGAGCAGTCCGTAATCGAGCCATTCGTCGGAGAGAAAGCCGTAGAAACCGAGTCGCGGCGGGGGGATGGGCTCCAGGTCTTCGGGGACCGGCAGCTCCTTGTCGACGGCGCCGCGGAACAGGGCCCAGTCCACGCCGTGGGGCACGTGGTGGGTGGGAGTGCGGCGGCGGCGACCGAGCTGTTCGGCCAGTTCGGCGGAAGAGGCGATTGCGCAGTCGGCGCGGTCGAGCAGCTCGTCTTCCTTCCGGTCAAACCAGGCGGGGTCCACCCCGGCGTAGCCCCGCAGATCATCGATGCAGTAGTAGACGACCGTCTTCTCTCCCAGCGAGCCGACCACCTCGTTGAAAGTGGGTGCGAATGCGAAGACGACGGGTCGCCGGAGCCCGAGGCGTAGCTGAAGCCAGCGGAGGGCGCTGCGAAGCAGCAGGCTGTTGAACTTCTCCACCGTCCGCCTCTCGCGGCCAAAGGGGCAGACTATGGGGCTGTAAACGTGCAGCCCTTCGGGCACCCTGACGGCTCCGCGGCAGAAGGACGCCAGTTTGCCGAGGGCCCTCTTGATGTCGGCACCGGAGGCGGCGGGCGCGCGGAGGCCGATGGAGTTGACGAACAGGACCCGGTTGTGGCGGGCCAGACGGCGCGCGATGTGATACTTGCTGGTCTTCAGGCCGCTGTCCCAGTCGTCGGAGGAGAAAATGATGACGTTCTCCCCCCGCAGGAGGCCGTTGGTGTTTGTGGGTCCCCTGGTGGTCATTCGGCTGTCCTTCCTGCTTTTGCCGATTCTTTGCGGCCGCCGGTCACTCGCGCCTTCACGGACCGACAGGCGTTGGCGAACCATCGCGCCGGAAAGAACACCGTGTCGTTGAGGATGACGTGCTTGGTCATGAAGCGGGAGCGACTCAGGAGGTTGAGCGCCTTGATCGGCCAGTCTTTCTCGGCCGGATCGAACTGCCAGCGTGATTCGGTGTCGGTGTCCACCTCGACCTCGGACTCCTCCATGCGTCCCACGCCGATGCGAGCGGCGTGGACGATGTGCTCGGCTTTGGCGGGATCGAGCCCCACGAACCGCATGGCCGCCGCATCGAGTGCGACCGGGTCCCGACTTCCCATGATGAGGTCCAGCCGAACCGGTTGTCCGTTGACCGGCCCGCGGCCCTCCATGGCAACCCGTCCGTCGAGGACGGCCAGTCGGGGGCGGAGTATCTTGTTCAGCTCGCCGATGAGGGTGTGGAGGTATTTGTGCAGGAGAATCCGGTCGTGCTGGGGCAGGCAGCCCCACTGGTTCTTCAGCGCACCGGTGAAGGTGGTGGTGGCATGGGTCTTGACTTTGGCGACCGTCACGAACACGTCGCATTCCAGCAGGGTGCGGGGGAGTCCCCAGCCGTCCAGATGCGGGTGGTCCACCGGCACCCACTCGTCCTGTGCGAAGCTCAGCACCTCACATCCGCACTCCGCTCCCACCTGGTAGGTTCGGTTCATCATGAACGTTTCCTCGGCGGTGTAACGGATGCCGTCGGATTCGCCGATGATCACCTGGTCGGTCCGCTCCTTGAGCACCTTACAGACCGCGGCGAGCACCTCGGGGGAGACGTTGGCCACGTCGATAAGCTCCCTGGAGGGCGTGCACAGGTTCGGCTTCACCACCACGGTCGCGCCGGGTTCCACCAGCTCCTCCCACCGGCACGAGCGCATAACCTCTTTGACGGCTTCCTCGACGCTTCTTTCCTCAGCCGATCGTATGAAGACCTTGCTTCCGTCCATCTTCATCCTCGCTTTTTTGACAACTCGTGTCGCCGTTCTCGGCGTTAATGCCGAATTCCGCGTCCTGGACAGGGGGCAGCCCCCGCCTGCGGTCACCGCGTCGGTCAGAATGTGGCGCATTTGCCGCGCGTTGTTTTCCCACGACTTCTCCTCAACCCGGCTTCGGATGTGCTCCCGGTTCCAGTTTCGCCCCAACGCATCCTTGATGCCTCGGGCAAGTGCCTGCGGGTCCTCGGGGGGGACGATGGTGCCCGACGCATCGTCGAGCAGATCCGGCACCGCTCCCACGCGTGATGCCACTACCGGAGTGCCACAACACAGTGCCTCCAACACAACGTTGGGGCAGCCTTCGTTTCTGCTGGGCAGCACGAGCACGTCGGCGGCGTTCATCCAGAGGGCGACCTCCTCGCGGGAGAGACGTCCCAGCAGCCGGACCGTCTCGTTGAGCCCGTTGCGGCTCAGTTGCCGCTCAAGTCGACGGCGCATCCGCCCGTCGCCGGCGATCGGCACCAGCAGCTCTCCGTCAAACCTCCCTGAGAGGGTCTCCTCCGACAATGCCTCAATCAGAACATCCAATCCCTTCACTGGGAGGAGATTGCCCACGAAAAGCGCGATGCGGGTGGAATGGACGGGCACTCCCAGATCACGGCGGGCGGCCGAGCGGTCGATCAGGGAGAAACGGGAAACATCCACCCCGTTGGGCAGGACACGAATTTTGCTGTCCGGCGCTCCCAAATCGCGCGCGATCTCGGCCAGGTTGCCGCTCACCGCCACCACCGCGGCGGCGCCCTGCAGCGCCTGCGCCGCGGCCTCACGGCGAGCGCCTGACAGAGGTAGCTGGTGAAGGTCGCTACCTCGCGCCTTCACGACGTAGGGCACCCCAAGCTCCCCGGCCAGGTGCATGGCCGCAGTCCCGTGCGGATACACAAAAGTGGCCAGGATCAGATCGAACGGTCCGAGCTCGCGTTCTTCCACCGTTTTGCGTGCCGCGCGGACTACCCCGCGCCAGGTCCAGTTCCGTCCCAAACCGGGCACGTACCAGAGCAACGGATGATACATTGGGATTCCCTCGAGCACATCATCCATTCCCCTCAGGAGTCCGATCATCTTGGGGCGGCGCACCACGCGCGTCCAGGGCAGCGGGTTGAGAATCGTGAGTTCGGAGAGCTTTCCCAGCTCCTCGATCTGCCGCCGGTTATAGACTCCCCGCCACGGCTCCAGCCGGTTCGGGAACGTATCTGTCAGCACCAGGCACTTCACTAAGATCGCTCCTTCAGTCCGGAAATCTGGAGTCGGACTTTCCTGCGTCGACGGTACGCTGCCGTAAGGACGGCTCCCCAAGCCCCCCACCCCGCCGGGGACGGACTCCGGCCAGGGCGGTGGCCCGGCCCCGTGGCGAAACGCCTACCTTCGAAGGCGGCCGCGGCCCGGCGGCATTGTTCGGAGTCGTGTCGGCCAGCGGCATCTCCACCTCGGCCAGCATCATCCTGTGGTCCGAAGAGGAGCCGCCAACGGCGCCGGCGTAATAGACCCGGGCGCCGGGGGAAACGAAGATCATGTCGATCCGATACAGCGGCAAACCGGCGGGAGCGGTTTTGCCCCAGCCGTAGCCGGCCACCCCGAAGCAATCCTGCAAACCGGCCGTCGCCCGCCGGACACCCGGGTAGTAGGGGGGCAGGTTGAAATCGCCCGCCGCGATGACCGGTCCATCCTTCGCACACACCTCTATGGTGCGGTGCAAGTCGTCGAGCCGACGTCCGGTCGCGGTGATGGCCTCCCGTACCCGCCCGGGCCGCCAGTAGCGGATAAAGTCGGGTTTCAGCACGCTGCGCGCCAGATGCACGTTGATACAGTCCACGTATCGTCCCGGAGAAGGCTCGACCCGCCATACGTCCCCCCGCCAGGCCGGCATGGGCACGTCCGTGCGCTTGCGGAAGGGAAATCGGCTGAGAACCACCTCTCCGCTGCCGTCCACATGCCACTCTGCGAGAAAGTTGGACTTCATCAGGGCGGACTTGAGAGCATCCCCCCGGCACTCCTGCAGCAGGATGATGTCCGGTTTGAGAGAGGCCAGGCGTTCCACCCCCTCCTCGTTCAGCCCGGCGCCCCCTTTGACGTTCCAACTGACAACGCGCAGGGGGACGGAGGCCGGCCGGGCCTCGTTCTCGTTGTCGGCCATGTAACTGCGGTAGCCCATTCGCGCGGCGATGAACCTCTCCCGTGCCCGGCCCGGGAAGGGGCGTAAAGCCTGCACGGCCTCCTCCGTCATGAAGAATCCGCTCGCCCAGAGGATCAGCCCCAGCAGGAGCCATCTTCGACGGACGCCGAACGCACCGACAAGAATCACCGGAATTAGCGCCCCAAAGGCAACGAACGGGGGCACAGGCGTCAGCGAGCAGGTGAGCAGGTTCACCGTGGGCCAGCGATACAGCGCCGTCAACCCCACGGCGGCCAGGCACGTCGCCCCGAACAACAGAGCCAACAATCGCGACCCTGGCGATGCGTCCGCGGCGAAAAAGCGCGACCGCTCCGTCCTGTCGTTTCGCTCCGCCTCAGAGGGAGCTTCATCCGTGCTGTTCATCGCGGTTTCCGTAACGCGTAAGAAGAATCTCTTTGCGGCCCCCAACGGGCAGCAGCCTTGGGGCCGACGCTGTAAACACCTCACAATCATCCCTTCGGCTGACCCTGCAGACCTGTCCGGGCTCGGCGGAGATGCTCGCGAGGCGTCCCAAGCCGACGTTCGGCCTCCTCCTCGTCGGACTGGAATCGCCGTTGATGCATCAGCCGGCCCGCCGTCTGCAAAAGCTCCCTGTGCGCGTCGCAGCACACCAGGTTGTACACCAGGGTGGCCGGAGGGCAGGGGCCGTGCCCGTCACCGGTAAGGAGCTTCTTCAGCCGCTGCCGCCGCCTCAATGCGGCGTCTTCGGCTCTGAGGGCGGTGATTCTCGGCCTCCAGCGAGGCCAAAACTCCCGGAAGCTCTCCCGCACCTGCTGGTCCCAACATCGCTGATGGAACTCAGGATCGTGCAGGATCTCTTCACTGTGGCGCATATAGGTGTCCCATGCGGTCCGCCCCGCTCCGTCAGACATCTCCAGAAAACCCTCTTCGTCCCACCGGAAGAACGAAAGTTGCGTCGAAGTCTCGTCGTTGCCCAGCTCTATCTGTAGCACAGCGGACAGATGCCAGCCATCCTCACGCCGTCCTTTCGCTGAGAACAGGAAGTTGCCAAGGCTGTAGCAGAAGGGGCGACTGCCGTGTCTTTCGACGCCCTGCGGAACGTGCGGATGATGTCCGATTACGGCGTCGGCGCCCGAATCCGCGAGCGCCCTGAAAACCGCCACCACGCGGGGGGACGGCACGGGGGAATACTCGTTCCCCCCGTGGATGGCCACCACGACATGGTCGTATTTGTCGCTCAGCCTGCTCGTCTGCCGAGCCGTCTCGTAGAGGTCCAGCCGTGCCGCCCCGGCTCCGTCGCGGTGAGCCTGCGCGAACTCCCCCTCCGCTACGCTCAGCAGCGCAATGGTCCGGCCGTTTACCTCCATCACGGCGGGTTCTCGCAGGAAGCGGTCGCAGAGCTTCCCCCGTATGGGGACATCGCCGACGAAAACCAGGTTGATCGGATCGGAACTCATCCCGAATGTCCGCTAAAGCAGTTGCCGGTAGGGCTCTTCGTAGCGGCTCGCCATCGTTCGCACATCGAACTTCTCCCTTGCTGCGGCTGCTGCGGCGCGTCCCAGGCGCCTGACAACGTCCTTTATGGCAGCCAGGATGTCCATGCTCATCTCCCGATTCCTGCGAACTTGCCGGGCGGAGCCTTAAGCGTCCGCACGGACGGCACAGGGCTCACTCCGCAGCCCCGGGGCTCTCCGGTGCAGCGCCGGTAGTTGCTTGGCTTATTCCCATGCCCGCACTGCTGCATATGGGTCCTCCAACATGTCGAAGGTTGTGGCGAAGGTTGATTTCGATAACCCGCCACCGGGGCCCGGGGTCATGCCCCCTCACAGGCTTCCGCGAGGGCCTCCGCCAGTACCCCGATACCTTCCTGCAGAGCATCCTCGGTGATGCTGAGAGGAGGGGCGATCTTGATGCACTCGCCGGCAACGCCGACCGGGGCGAACATAAGCAGCCCCTTCTGGAAACACTTTTCATTTATCTTCATGGCCAGATCCGGATCGGGCGTCTTGGCGCCCGGCTTCGCCATCTGGAGGCCGCCGACGAGACCCCGCGCCTGGGCGCAGCCCACCACGTCCGGCCACTGTTCCTGTATGCGGTCAAGACCCTCCGCCAGCACCGGCTCCAGCTCAGCGGCGTGCTCGACCAGTCCCTCTTCCAGCAGAATCTCCACACTGGCCAGCGCCGCCTTACAGCAGATGGGATGGGCCGAGTGCGTGCTGGTCATCGAGCCGGGGGCGTAGAGGTCCATGATCTCGCTGCGCCCGACGACCGCCGACAGCGGCAGTGAGGAGGAGACGCCTTTACCGCAGCAGATCAGGTCGGGCACGATGCCGTAGTGCTCGAAGCAGAACAGCTTGCCCGTGCGCCCGAAACCGCTCTGCACCTCGTCGAAGATCAGCACCACGTCGTGCTCGTCGCACCATCTGCGCAGCCGCTGCGCGTACTCGGCGGGCATGAAATCCGGACCCACGCCCTGGTACCCCTCGGTGATAACCCCGGCCACGTCGTCCGGGTCCACGCCCTGTTCGGCCAGGGACCGCTCGAAAAGCTCAAAGCGCCGGTCCTCGGTCTTATAGCCGTCCGGGAACGGTACCTGGACGAAGCCGACGTCCGTCTTGACGATCCATTCCTTCTGTGCCTGCATACCGCCGGCGAGCTGGGCGCCGAGGGTGCGGCCGTGAAAGGCGTTCTCGAAGGAGACGATCACGTGCTTGTGGGGGCCGAAGTTGCGCACGCCCCACGTGCGGGCCAGCTTGATGGTATTCTCCGTCGCCTCGCTGCCGGTGGAGAGCAGGAACACTTTATCCAGGCCGGGCGGGCTGACCTCCGCCAGCTTTTTGGCCAGTTGGACGCGTCCCTCGTGTCGGAAGACGTAGGTAGCCAGCAGGGGCCTTTCGTTCAGCTCCCGGATGACGGCCCGTATCTCAGGGTGCCCGTGGCCGACGTTCGTGACGAGGCAGCCGCTCGACCAATCTATCCAGCGGTTGCCCCACCTGTCCTCCACGTTGAACCCTTCCGCCCGGTGCCATATCACAGGCGGCTGGCCGGACATGGACTGCGGTTCGTGCTTCTCCAACTCCTCCAGCATCGGAATGGACTCGGGCACCGGCAGCGCGGTCTTGATCCGCCGATACGCGGTATCCACCTCGGGAACATCCTGCGGCTCCATAGCGTATTTCCCGCCGGCCATATCTTCCCCTTTCGCCAGTCAACCAGATTTAAGGACAGTTCATCTACTCGGAACGCACTCGGTCTGATTCCAGTCGTACGCCCTTCTCTTTGAGCAACCGTTCGTACAGCGCCTCGTGCTGCCGGGCGGCTGCCTTCAGGCTGAACCGCTCGGCCACGGTCTTCCGTCCTTTCCGGCCCATATCCGCACGAAGCTCGGCATCACCGACCAACCTTTCCATCGCCCCGGCAAGGGCGTCGGGCTCCTCCGGCGACACCAGCAGACCCGTTCGGTCCGCCGCCACGACCTCCGGCACCCCGCCCACCTCCGTCGCCACCACGGCCAGGCCGCACGCCATGGCCTCCAGCACGGCGACCGGCAGGCCCTCCGTGCGCGAGGGCAGGACAAACAGGTCCATTTGGATCAGCAACTCGGGCACATCATCGCGCAGCCCGAAGAACCGCACCCGTCCCTCCAGCCCCAGGCCCCGCGCCTGGTCCTTCAGCACCGGGCGCTCCGCCCCGTCCCCGACCAGCCATAGCTCCGTATCCGGCGCGTCCGGAGCAATCTCCGCGTAGGCCTCTATCAGCACGTCGTAGCCCTTCTCATGGGAGAGCCGGCCCACGCTGCCCACAATCAGCCGCTCACGGGGTTCCGCTACCCGCTCATGCCGGGCAAACCGCGAAATGTCCACGCCGTTGTAGACCACCGAAGTGCGGGCGGACTGCACATAGCCCTTACGCACCGCGGCGCGCCGCACGAACTCCGAGACAGTCACGAAATGGGTCACGCAGCCCCTGGCGGCCCTCTGCAGGATCGAAGGAGTGGAAGTACCGTTGCTGCCAACGGCGTGCTGCGTGCAGACCACCGCCGGCACACCGGCAAGTCTCGCCGCCGTGGCACCGTAAATTGTGGCGAAGCTATTGTGGGTGTGGACCACCTGCACGCGTCGCCGCCGCAGCAAACGCGCCAGGCCCACCGCAAGCGAAGCGTCGTAGCCGGGCAGATAAGGGGACCGACGCAGCCAATCCGTCTGCACCCCGGCCGCCGCAAACCGCTCCTGCATAGGCCCCGGCCCACCGAGCGAGCAGACGCCGACGGAGAAGCGCTCCCGGTCCAGCGAGCGGAGCACTTCCAGCGCCACCATCTCCGCGCCGCCGACCTCGAAGCTGGTCAGTATGTGCAGCACATTTATTAGCATAGCGCTTAGATTTGCACAACTACGGGGGCACCAAGCTGACGTCACGCTTCTTCCGGCAGAAGCTCTGCTAACGGTAGCAGCCAACCATCTTCGTCAAACTGCATTTCGATCGGCCCTCCTGTTACTTCAACACCATCCATCTTCTCTAGTTCCGGAAGCAGATTCTCCGAAACCTGCACATACTCTAATTCCGTGGTGTTTTGCGCCCGCAGTACGGTTGCCTCCTCGCGAGAGGTCGAAGTAGTGCCTAAGAGGGCATGCACGGCGGCACGGTCGCTACCAAATGCGATTGGTATCCTCCCGAGCGGTAGCGTGCGGGATGTGAGGACGCCAATGCGAATGGCGTCGTAATCAAGCTTCGCAACCAAGCGGTCCGAAGTGGCGTCCGCCATGCCCACACCGTCGGCGTTTCCGAGCGACTGCTCCGTTAGATCGCTCACGTAAACCCTGTCAGCCCTGAAATCAGTGTAGCTGTCGTGGACGTTGAGGTATTCCTGCCGTCCGATGACGAACGGGTCCATGCCGCATCCGGAGATGTTCTTACCCATCTCATCGATCAGAAGCAAGTTGGCCTTGCTCACCGGCATTGCAGGTGCCAGGGAGCACGCCCGTTTGAACAAGGACGGCTCCGTATCCGTCATTTCCTCAGCCGGAACCGCCTGTATACCGGCGATCAATCCGGTCGGCCCCTCGATTACACCAAGGCCGCCCAGAACTGGAATCTGCCGCAGGACCTCCGCCGAAACGGTACGCAGCATGTGCTCGAGACCGTGCTCAATGGCTGCCTCGTGCGTGGTATCGGCCCCCTTCATCTTGCCGCAGCCGATGACCAGCATTTTGAGCAAACCCGAACCAATTGTCCCGAAAAAATCGCTGTGTGGCTTCACACGATTGATGACCAGCAGATGGTCTGCCTCCCGTGCGTTTTTGTCGAGGTACACGGGCACGCCGTCCTGTGTGCTGCCGATGCAATCTGGATCAATGTCGCTAGCAATCGGGCAGCCGAGGAGTTCCTCTGTGATCCCCAGGTGCTCCAGCGTCGCCTTCTGACCAGCTCCGGTCCCGCCGCCGTGGCATCCCATGGCGGGGAAAACGAACGGCCGCGCGCCGGCTTCCGTGAGCTTCCGGACAGTCGCCACAGCGATGCGGTCAATATTCCGGATGCCCCGACTACCGCAGGCGACAGCCACCGTATCGCCCGACTGGACCGCCGCAGATGCGAGCAATCTGTCCATCTCTTCGGCCGCTGTGGCGGCCGCATCTTCAACGACTTCATGGGTGGGACGCCGGCGGATCGGAAACATATTCGGCATATCCGAATCGGCCATCATTCCACTCCTTCCCCGCCTGAGCCTGCCGGGGCGTTCTTGTGGGAGATGCCCACCTTCGAGATGATCACACGGTATTTGCCCGAGCTGGAAAACTCAACCTCGTCCACGACCCTGAACTCGATCTCGATCTGCTCGCCCAATGCCCGGCACAGTTGCGTTTCGACCTCGTCTTCCACTTCTGGTCCGTAACCTTCTGCGGGCACTATGCGCATTGTAATCTTATCGGTGGTCTCCTGAACCACCTGCCACCGTTTCACTTCTTTGATGGCCAGCATGGTATGGTTGAACCAGACCCCGGACACGAAGTTGCCCTCCGGAGTGCGGACGATATCCATCGTGCGGCCCTTGACGGACTTCAGCAATGGATAGCCGCGTCCGCAGGTGCAGGGCTCCTGCGCCATGACTCCCCTATCACCAATGGTGTAACGAATAAAGGGCATGGCCGGATGAACCAGAGACGTGACGGTAATCTCTCCTTCTTCGCCGGGGGCAACGGGTTGACCGTCCCGCGTGATCTCGACCAACACATTGTCGCAGTTGATGTGCATACCGTTGTGGTGGTCGCACTCACCGGCGATCATGTTGAATTCCATAGACCCGTAGGTGTTGTACACCCCCGCCCCGAATACCCGGGCCATAAGATCGCGCTGCTGTTGAGTGGTCGCCTCGGCGGCCAGGATCACTCCTTCACACGGGGGCACGTCCAGATCGTGCCTATCGATGTAGCGGGCCACCCAATAGAGACCGAATGCGTAACCGGCCACACTGTGAGGCTCCCAGTCATTCCAGAAGCGGACGTATTCGTTAAGCTTGTCATCCGAAAACTGGTATAGCGTCCTGACCACATTCCGGAAGGCCTTCTGGTAGCACCACTTTTTGAACCGCTTACGCCAGCCGGATGGACGCGGGTTGATACTCCCGCTGACTCCCCAGAACCACAAGGTCTTCTCCCCCAGCTCCCATCCGGCCCACCGATATCCGCGGAACTGGCCCGCCATGCGCCTCTCGTAGAAGTCGCGACTAAGCTTGAACTGCAGCGGCTCCCCGGTGGACCCGCCCGTGCCGTAGTCAAGCAGAGAATCCGGATCCAGTCGTTCATCAATCAGATCGTCCTGGTTCTGCTTGATGGTCTGGCGCGTCAGAACCGGCAGATCGGACAATGCTTCCAGGCTATCCACCTCGCGGGGGTCGAACCCCATATCGGCGAACAGGCGACGGTAATAAGGCACGTTCTCCTCGCAATGGATGAGAGTGTCGCGCAGCTTTTCCAGTTGCATGTCCCGCACGGTCTCCGGGCTCAGCCACTGATTTTCCTCGTACTCGGCGAGGTAATCCAGAGTCTTCCGTCGCCTAAGCCACTTCTCATACGCCGGATACAGTGCACGTCGGAAAAGCGCTCCGTAGATACTCATTGCACACCTCCCTTTAGCGATTACCCCCTTCAGACCAGTTCCTTGTCCGCTTTGCCCTCCGCCCGCAGCCGTTCGCAGACGGCCTTGAAGTCGCCGTGGTACAGACCCCGTCCTCCCCCGCCCTGAGTAAGTTCCTCGCCCCAGGCCCAGTTGCCTTCCAGGATAACAGGGCCATCCGGTGTCACGGCGATGTCCCAGCCGACGGCGCGGACGTAGGGAAAAGTCTCCGCAGCCCTGAGTGCCACGTCCTTAACGCCATCCCACATCGGGATACGCCGGTCCTTGAACTGCACGTCCGTGACAGGGTCCGACTCGAGCCGTTCCACCGGCGGCAGGGAGTCAAACACCCCCTTGTAGTACTCGTGAAGCATGGTCCAGCCCGTCCCGAGAATCCCCGTGTCTATGTCGATGCTGATCGCCATGCTGCCTCGGTGCATGTTGTCCGCACCGGATGCCGTCCGCTGGTATTTGTATGTTGCTCCGATGATGTGCGGCTCCACGCCGGTGTCGCGCAACGTCGCCACGCGGAAGCTGCACAACGTCTTCGGGCTGAGGTCTGCCATCTCTGGATGCGGTGTCAACCGGCGCTCGATCAGGAAGACCGGCCGAATGTCGGAGCCTCCAGAGCATGCCTGGGCGATCAACTGTTCATCCGTCATGTAGTCGTAGAGCTGTCGTGCAGTTATGGGCGTACCGTCGAGTTCGAGCAAGGTAGGTTCGCCGGATTCTTCTGTTCCGGAGAATGCACGCACCATGCGCCCCTCGGCCCCCTCGGCCGGCTTTATGACGATTTCCGGCTCCTCAAGTCCGAGTATGAATTCTGCGATGTCATCGCGGGTGCGCAACGGCCGGCCATCGGCGGTTCGGCCGCAGTCCGGGTCGAAAACACCTATCAGCAGGGGGACAGGCAGCCCGACACTGTCGCAAACCTGATGGAAAACCAGCTTGTTCTTGAAGATGTAACGGTACTCGATCGGATTGAGCGCCGACCAGAGCCGTCGCATCAGACTCTGGCCTATATACTGGGTTTTGCGCTCCCAGGGCTTTTCCGGATCGAACAGTCGGTAGTAGATGTACTCGTGCCAGCGGAGTTCATTGAGCTTCCGAAGTGCCAAGCTCTCCTTCACCATCCGCCAGCTGGAAACGCCGTGGCGTTCACTCGCCTCGTGTCCCAGACGTGAGAGAACCGACCAGTATCGGTATCCTCTTAGAGGTAGCCTTAGTATGTTGATCACGCTCACTTAGAACCCTCCCAATTCTTATCTCCGCTTCATTCGGTCTGCCTGTATCTGTCGGTCCGGAAAATATCACTGCCGCGGTTGAGGTAAGCGACGGCAATCCTGCCAAACCTTCCGAGAAGAGTGCATAACCAAGCGGCACATTGCCCCAAGCGCCAGCAATGCTTCATCGCTCGCAGGTACCAGCCACGCGCGTCGCGAGTCCTCCCGCGTGCAAAAAGATAGTCGCCAACGGTTTTGCAGTGTCCGGCAATCGTGTAATCAGCCTGACCTTTGGCGGAGTCCGGGAATCGTTCGTCGCCGAGTGCCTTTAAGATAACGTGGATCCGGGCGTTCAGCAGAGCAACTGGCTGAGCAGTCAACTGGGGACCATGCCGACGTGTGCAGTATACCACGTCGTCAACAAAGCCGAGAGATCTTCCCGCCAGAGCAAAACGTAACCATAGGTCAAAGTCCTCACATATCTGTAAGTGCTCGTCGTAGCCACCGATCGCTTGGACACTCGATCGCCGCAGAACGACGCTGCCATGACCGATAACGTGTGCGCAACTGATAAGACCTTTGACCAGATCTCCCTCGCATGCGTAGGCGGGGAAGCGCACGGGCAACCGGCGAAGGCGCCATTCTCGGGCTCTTGGCGGCGGAACCCCCAATGGATTGCCCGCCTTATCCACAGCGCGCTCCAGACCGAACACCAGATCGAGAGACGGTTCTTTCTCGAAAACGGTCATCTGTTTCGTGAGCTTCCCCGCCAGCCAATAATCGTCAGAATCCAGAAGTGCCACGAATTCACCGTTGGCGCATTCAATGCCAGCATTTCGTGCAGCAGCTGGCCCACGATTCTGTTGGAATACGTAACGAACTCGCCCTCCAAAGGCGGACACTACTTGTTCCGTGTTGTCTGTGGAGCCATCGTCTATCACGATAATCTCTATTGAATTGTACCCCTGTTCAAGAACACTATCGATGGCATCTGCAACTAGATCAGATCTATTATGTGTTGGTATAATTACACTCACGAGCGGCGCACGATGTCGCTGTGGGCCGGCCTTGGTAGTGGATATGGCCATACGAACTCCTACCAGCACTTAATTCCACACGGACAATGCTCACCGACAGTCTCTGAGATATCGCTCAATGGAAACGCCCTGCCCGACATAGTGATTTCTCTACCCCATATAATCAAGATCTCGCAGTTTTCGCTTAATGTCTTCGGTGTCTTTTTTGCTTCTCCAAGGCCCTGGCACCGGTGACTGTCCTGAATGCCCAACAGCCGGAACTGCCGTGAGCTGTCGTTTCTCGCCCGGCGCTCGTGTGTATCATGAAATGTAGCCCAGATCTCTCAATCTACGCCGTACGCTTTCGTTCTCCCGGACGTCCCGCCGTCGCGCACCTTTTGGCTCCTGGCGGAGAGGCTCCGGAATCTCGCTCAACTCTTCGCTTTCGGACCCGGTAGTAAACGAACGGCCTTCCATCTTTTCCGGAGGCTGCACGCCCATCGCCCGCAAGACGGAAGGTGCAACGTCTCGCATGTCTATTTTGTCTTTGGCCAAGCCCTGAAATGCACGTCCAGAAGCGAGGTAGATACCTTCGGGTCTATGGTGCCCTTCGATGCAGCGCCCCGCACCTTTGCGGAAGTACCTGCCGGGCTCCGGCACCACGAAATCTCCACGGACAAAGCAGGGAAAGATAGTCTCGAAACCCAACGCCGGTCTCGGCTCAGCAGCATCCTCACCATACAATTCGCGGCATGTCCCTATCATCTCGAAAACGTCTCGGCCCTCGTAAGGCTCTTTGATCTCCAAAAGCTGCTCGCGCAGCCTCCCTTCTATATTGCTCTGCTGTGAACTCCGCGCGGGGTATATGAACCCGTTTGGCGCGGCCGTGAACCCATTCACCGCCGCGAAAGCACAGGAATTCTGCCAATCGATTTGCTCGTGGGGGTCCCCGGATTCGCCCTTTACCGCGGTGCGCAACCACCTACGTGCTGCAGGTGGCAGGAGCCTGCGTGCCGCCCACCTAGCCGCACGGTACACCCGGCTCCGCTCCGGTGAAACGGTGTCGGCGCCAGAGTCACGCAGAGTCACGTATCCATGGTCAGCCAGCCACGAATTGACGAAAAATTCCACAAGCTCGCTGTCGTAACCCCGCCCAAACCCGTGGTCCGAGACGATAATCGTGTCGACATCATCGTCCAGCACATCAAGTAGTAGTCTCAACTGATTGTCCAACTCTCCATAGAATTCTTCCAACAAAAGTTCCTCGCTTGCGCGCCATTTTTCCTCACCTGTCCCTTCTATGGTCATCCAGCACTGATGCTGAACACGGTCCGTAGAGTGAAAGTGAACCACAAAAAGGTCCCAGTCAAGTCGGCGCATCAGACGAGCAAACAATGCCCCGCGCGTTCGGACTGCATGTGTAGCCGTATCCACGAAGTTGCGGCGCCAACGTGGATAGAGCCCGGACGAGGGAGTCCAGGGCGCGATACGGATATACTTGCGCTCCTTCTTGAGCAGGTCCTCGTAGTCTGCAAAGAGTGGGCGACAGTCCTCCGGATATATGTTGTCCGTCGCTCCCTTAGGCGTTAACATGCCGCCCAATACCACGCCGTTCACGGGGCGTGGAGGATAGGTCATGGGCACGTTCAGCGATACGACGCGCCGACTCAAAGCCGAGAGCATCTCGTAGATTGTCGGAACCTGAATACTCTTCGAATTCAGGACGCGCAGCTTCCCTTCTTCAAAAGTAGTAAAGAAATAGCATCCGTGCCTGCCCGGTCCCACGCCGGTCAAAAACGTGGACCAGGCCGGTGCTGTTATCGGCGGCCAGGTAGACATCAGAACTCCTGACGCGCAGGACTGCCGGAGCCCGCTGAGTGTGGGCATGACATGTTCGTAACGATCGAAGACATCCCACGTTCCGCCATCGATTGTGATGACCGCAAGTCGTGGATCAGTCATGGAGTGTTTCCTCCCTACGATTCGGCAAAGAGCCCCCGGCAGACCGCTCTGTTTTCTTCTGGGCGATGTCTTGCTCCCGGGATTGGGGTGTAGGACAGCGTGCAATCCAGACTACATAAGGTGATGTCCATCTATTCTGCCACTTGGAGACATCATAGACCTCCTTCGCTTCCTCACCTAGACGCGAGAACGTGGACCAGAAAGCCCACAATCTACCCGCTACATTCCACGGTCTCATGGCGACCCCTCCTTCGCCTTTTCGGCGTTGCTACTGCCGCCCACCCCTGCAAGCAGGCAGGCCGCCAGGCGGGCCCGGAGGAGCGACTTCCGACACACCCGGCCGAGCGGCAGGGGCCAGAGCGCCACGGACTTCGCCAGCTCGGCCAGCGCGGACCACCGCCGCCCCTTGCGATACTCCAGCGCGGCGTCCAGGTGCAGGTAGCTCAGCGTGCGCAGCTTGAAGTGCCAGGGCAACTCCGGGTTGTCGGCAAACGCCTTGCGCAACACCGCCTGGAAATTCCGTTTCATCCGCAGAGCGTTCTTGCTCATTTGGCCGTCGTGGGTGCGCAGGCGGACGTAGTCGCCGTACACCACGCCGATGCGATACCGCCGCCCCAGCCGCAGCATCATATCCCGGTCCTCCACGCTACGGAGTTCTTCGTCGAACAGTCCCGTCCGCTCGAAGCAATCGGCGCGAACCAGGCCTGACGAGCCGAAAGCGGGGGAGACGAAAAACGTGTCCTCGAAGCTCAGAGTCCTGACCGCCTCGCGATAGCCGCCGTGCATCGCGGCGACGGCGTCCCAGCCGTTCTGCTCCGCCGCACGCAACTGCGCCTCAGTTTTTCGCGGAGTCCAGGTATCGTCCGAGTCCAGCAGGGCGATCCATTCCCCGCTCGCCGCACGAATGCCGGTATTGCGGGCGGCGCTGAGGCCCTGGTTCTCCTGGTAGATGTAGCGGATGCTGTCCATGTAGGGCGCCAACCGCTCCCTTGTATCGTCGGTGGACCCGTCATCCACCACGATGACTTCCATGTTCCGGTAGGTCTGGTTGAGGGCGCTCTCCACGGCTTCACAGACGTATTGCCCGTAGTTATATGTAGGTATGACGGCGCTTACCATCGGTGATGGACAGTCGGGTCGGGTCATCGCACAGCAGCCCAATCATAGTCGTAACCCAAGGCTCTCATCGACGGACCAGTAATGCGCTCGAATAGTCGCCGTTGCTTCGGGCTCCATCCCGCCCAACGGCCGATTGGGTTGAAACTACCGCTCTTTTGCACGCCCTCTCCGAAATCCATCTCCCCGTCGTCGCCCCGCAGGAAAGAGGACCCTCTGACAGGAAGTTGCTTCAGGGCTTCCCAGTCGTATTCGGCGCATGGCAATCCGGCCCAGTCGAGTATTGCCCGAACAACAGGTTCAGTGTTCCGGAACAGATCCTCGTAACTGACACGCATTATCTGGTCTCGGTGTTTCGTATGGCTCGCGGAATTCTCGAATCGGACGATAGTATCGGCAGCACCCGCGTATTGCTGGCACAGAATCTGGAAGTCAGATTTTTCTGTTACGTAACGAAGCCAGGAGCGGGGGTCCTTCCAGGAATAGGGGGCGCGGTCCGCCACGATCCAGTCTGCGTTTAGGGCACTGGTAATGAGATCCCTGCCATCGCGGGTTATGATCAAGACGTACGCGTACGGAAAAAAGTCGAACACGGTGTCGATCTCGGTAACTGACGGCTCTTTTAGCAGAATTCGCTTTCCCTTATCCGTGTAGTCGGAAAAATACCGCAACCATGCTTGGCCGAGGTAGTGCATGAATCTGCCTTTGTCAAACTGCCGTGCCTTCGGAGCACTGTCTATGGCGTCGACATATTCGAGTAGCAACGAGGAGTACCTGAAATGGGGGAATTCGAATATGTCATTCGGGTACGCTGCAAGGGCCGGGTGCAATTTGGTCACATCGCCGAGAAAATTCGTGCCACTTCGGGGCATGATGCCCCGCACAAACAGGGGTGCTCCCTTTGTCTCAGCAGTGCTGTCGTCTGCCCTGCTATTCATAAGCATTTCCGCAACCGAGAAACGTGTGAAACTCTATTGCCTCTTGGTTTGCCTACCATCCTCTTGGCAAAGCTCTGGTGCCGAGAATCCGGGCCGACAGCCTGCCCACCACCCCGGCCCAGCGCAACATCGCGATCATGTACGGCCGGGCGAACCGCAGCGAGAGAGCTTCGTCACGACGCCGAGCAAACTGCGAACAGGAGACGGGCACGGCCAAAAGGGTCCGCCAAACGGCACGTCGCAGCGATTCACACAGAGAAGCGTACTCGAGATCCACGACGCCGCGTCTCCGCAATTCCATTTGCACACCGCCACGGTAATTGGGTCTAAGGTACGCCGCCAGCGAAGCCCTGGACCGGTGCCACTGTATTGCGCGAGGGACGAATAGGATATCGATCCCCGTGGCTTCACGAAGCCTGCGGCAAAAAGCGTAGTCCTCCCCGGTCGGCACTGAACCATCAAATCCCCCGACTTCCCAGAACAGAGAGGCGCGAACGATGAGGTTGCACGTGCCGGCATGCGGGACGCAATGCAGTTCAGCGCCGACGGGCGCGCCAAACTCCGCATCCGAAAACACGCGGGCCGCCACCGAATCATTGACCGCAAATACGGGTGTAGGTCCAGTGAACGCCGCGTAGCGGCAGTCTTTCCAGTGGTGACCCACCGAACGCAACCAAGCGCGGCCGGCGATCTGGTCGGCGTCGCAGAAGGCCAGGGCCTCGCCTTTTGCGTGCCGGGCGCCGGCGTTGCGGGCGGCGTAGCTGGTATGGATCTCGTCCTCCAGGACGTACTTGACCGGATAGCGCTTGATGACCGCGGCCGTGCCGTCCGTCGAGTCGTTGTCCACGATGATGATCTCGTAGCGGTCCTTCGGGTAGTCCTGCGCCAGCAGGGCCTCGATGCACTCTCCGATCATGTCGTCGGCGTTGTACACCGGGACGATCACGGAGACGGCCGGAAAAGGCGCACTCTGGTCTGTCACGTTTCTCGCTCCAGTTTCAGAATCATCAAGTGCTGCACCGGTTGTGAGAGTAACCGCCAACGGATGCGTTCGAGAAGCCAACGGAGCCAGCTCCGGCCGTCGGTACGTGCAATTCTCTTCGAACCGCATCCGGGACACATGGCAATGTCGGATTGCGGCCAATCTGCAACCACACGATGCTCAAGACGGACAAGCCATCCAGGGGGACGGCCGTCCGCATCCCCACAGAAGCCCACAAAAGTCGGCTTGAACCCGTGGAATGGCTCTGTCAATTCGCGCGGGCTGTCGAAAGACCGCAAATGACCGTCTACGTTATAAACCGTTCCGCAAAACGCGCAACGCGTCCGTCGAGTGGCCAGGGTCTCTCGGTTGGGAACACTCAGCACGATGTGGTGGTCAGCGATTCTGGAAATTTCGGCAATCGTTCTGTCAAACACCCCGGCGGGAAGATGTTCTAAGACCTCGCTGCAGAGCACAACGTCAAAAGAGCGATCGGCAAAAGGGAGCCGATCGCACGAAGCCTGCACCTTCGCTCGAGTCACACGCTTCAAAGCGGCCATGCTTCGATCACACCCCACGACAGGCTTGCCCGGACAAAGGTCGTTGGTGATTTTGCCGTCGCCGCAGCCAACGTCAAGTACGCTGGTAGCGTCAGGCCCTATGAGCGCCTGGAAAATGCGCTTCTTCTCATAGAAATGCCGGCCGAAGTCCCTGTCCCAGTGTACGTCCTGTTCGTAGAGGTCCGGATTGTCATTTTTTGTGGAATGCGTCATGGGGCGCTCTGTGCCGGCGAGTGTTTGCCCGCCGGCAGGTTTCCCGGCGCGTCCTTTAGGCGTTTCCACAACTGCCTGCGTCCTCGGGGAGACAGCGCGCTCTGCAGAATGCTTTTGATCAGTCGCACAGCATTCATCGTGAGCCCCCCGACTTATGAGAATTCTCCAGAACATTCTTATGCCTCCGCCGCCTGTAACACGCTGCGCACCGCATCTTTCCAGCCCGGTTTGTTAAGAAGAGCGGACATAAAGACGTATAAAGCTATTCCCGTGGTCACCAAGACGCAAAGAGCGATGGTGGGCGGCAGTCTGAGCACATGGCTCAGTTCCCATACAGCGGCTCCCATAAGTAGGCTGGAAAGCACAGGGCGCGCCACGGCATCGGCCAGCCGTGCCAGGGGCAGAACGACTTCCCTGTGAACAAGTGCAAGCAGGATAACCGCCTCCACTGCTGAGGCAACCACGAGCGCCCACACCACGCCGACGGCCTGATACCGCGGCGTGAGCACGAAGAGAGACGGCACAAACACAACCAACCGCAGCAGGGTCGCGACATTGTTCCAGTACGGCTTGCCCCGCGCCTGGAGGAGGGCTCCGGCGGGCAGAGACACAAACTGCAGGAACTGAACGATGCAGAACGCACCCGCTATCGTCGCCACCGGCGCATAGCCCTGACCATACAACAAGGAAACCAACGGCCGCGCCGTCGCGGCAATCCCGACCAACATAGGGCATATGGCGAGCGAGCCCAGCCCGACCGCGCGCACGACGGCCCTGCGAAGCACGTCCAGCCGCTTTTGCATCCTCGAAAAGGCGGGATAAAGGACTTTGCCGAAAACGGGAACAACGAGCGAAACAGGCGTTATGACCAGGGAACGAGCCAGGGTGTAATAACCGAGCACCTCCATGCCCAGCAGTTTGCCAAGCAACAAACTGGCCAGAGACCGACGCAGGAAGCGCAATATCCCGCCAACGAAAAGGTGCTTGCCGAAGCGGAAAAGGTCGCGTGCCTCATCGAGATAAAAGCGAAATCGAGGCCGGAACGGATGCGCGATATATGACCCCACCAACTCACCCGCCCCGTACAGCACCTGTCCCCAGGCCAGGGCCCAGACGCTCCGCAGCCAGAATGCAAGCCCGATGGTGAGGACTGCCGCAGATATATTGATACAGATTTCGTAGATCTGTTTCCTACGAAACTGCAACTCCCGTCGGAGCATCGCAATGCCGGAGTTATTGCTGAAGCCCAGAAGCAAAAGCTTGACCGACACCAGCCTTATAATCCAGGCGAGCTGAGGCTCCTCGTAAAAGCGGGCTACCGGGCCAGCCGCGAGAAACACGGCCAGACCTATCAATAGGCACCGGAGGAGGTCCATTGTCCAGGCCGTGTCCAGGGACCGGCGAGAGACCTGCTTACGCTGAATGAGCGCCTGGTTAATACCGAAGTTTGATAGGCCTCCGGCGGCTGCAAGAGCAACCATGGCGAGACGCATGACACCGAAATCTTCCGGCACCAACAGCCGGGCCAGGATGGCGGTCTGGACGACGTGCAGAAAGCGCGCGGAGCCTCTGCCCGCGAAGACCCAGGCGCCGCCGCGGACGCTTTTCTGAGCAACCGAGCCCTGGGACTCGTCGCCCAAAAGACCGCGTAGCAGGCCGCGGCCCACCTGCAGCCCCCGGCCCAGTTTGTCGCGTATCGAGCCCACGGTGTTTCAGGTCTCCGAGAGTTGCCAGTTGTGGGTTGTGAGTTGACAGCTACCTGTTGCTTGTTACTTGTTCTCGGGTGCGGCGGTGCCATAGCGCCGTGGCTATTCCGGCCAGGACGGCGCCTAACGTGTTCAGGCCTAAGTCCTCCCATCCGGCCATGCGGCCCCGCACGGTCAGGCCCTGCAGGACCTCCATGACGGCCCCGAACAGCACGGCGGCGAGACAGGCGACCAGAATCGTACGCAATCGGCGTGCCGAGTGTGCTGTTCCTCCCAGAACCAGCATCCAGAGCACAGCGAGCAGGCCGTAGGCGGGGACGTGCAGGAGGTTGTTGACGGCGCGGCGCGTGGCGCTGATGGCGGCCGCCGTCCGGGGCTCTATGGGCTTGAGGGAGGCGTAGGCGAGCAACGCCATATAGGCGAGCAGGGCGATCACGGCAGTTGCCAGTTTCCAGTTGACAGTTGACAGTTGACAGTTGTCAGTTGCGAGTTGAGAGTTGTCAGTTGGCAGTTGAGAGGCTCCTACATGTTCATTATCCGGAGGGTTAGCCAGAGGCCGGGGATGCTGATTATCTCGGCTCCCAGGAGGTGTTTCCAGTCGGCTGTGCTGGACAGGCCGGGGAGTTCCCGGACCTCCTGCTGATACACGGTGTGCATGGCGGCGAACAGGGCGAACAGGATGAACAGGGGTATCTGGTACGTGCGGCTGAGGAAGAAGGCCGCCGACATGAACCCGGCCATGGACGCCACGCCGGCCTGCCCCAGACGGGAGAGTGCCCGGCCGTCCGGGTCGTCCTCGTGAGGCCCGGCCCTGCTGAGCGCCCAGCAGTCCTTGAACGACGCGAGCACCAGGCCCAGCCAAAAGAAATATCCGAACAGGCCCAGTTCCCCCCAGCAGTGGACGAAGGAGTTGTGGGCAACCCGGCTGTCGTCGGAGAATTCCGTGAAACGCCCCTTGCCGGCGCCGAAGAGGGGCCAGCGTTTGAGCATCTGGTTGCCGTAGCCCCAGGCGGCGAGGCGGCCTTGCACTGCATCATCGTCGGTGCTCATAGTGTCCATCCGGGAAGGGCCGAGGGCGAAGACGAGGGGCACGGCGAGGACGGCCAGCAGGATGCCGATCTTCTTGTTGCGCAGGTGCATGAAGACGAAGGCCATGGCCATGACGGCCAGCGCCAGCCAGCCGCCGCGGGAGTCGGTCAGGTAAATGCAATACAGCATGGGCACCATTGCGGCCGCGCTGCCGAGCCGCCAGAGGGGCCCGCTGCTGCGGTTCAGCACAGTGCCCATCAGGAAAGGCAGTGCCGCCACCAGCATGAGGGAGAGGTCGTTGGGATCGTTGAAGATGCCGAAGGCGCGAACGCGCACGGTATCCTCGATGATGAGCGGCTGACTGCGAAGGGCGCCGCCGAAGCCGTAGCCCCGGTGGGCCTGGAGGATGCCGTGGGCGGACATGAACAGGCAGCCAAGGACCATGACGAGGATGAAGCCCTTGATGCGGCGGACGGAGTCGGCGGTGGAGGCGATGAGGAAGTAGATGAGGACGACCTTGCCGAAGGTCTGAAACGTTTCCAGGAAGGCGCTGAAGAAAGTGTGTCGCACATGACTCACCAGGGTGGCCGCGAAGAGCCCGAGCATCAGGAAGTTCTGCGGCGCGTCCTTCACGCGCCAGCCGTGCCGAAGCACGTGAGCCAGACACAGGATGATGGCCGCTCCCACCACGTAGTCCAGCAGTGGAACTCCCAGCAAGAGAGGAGCCCATTCCTGGGGCCGCACGAAAAGAAGTGCGGTGTAGACCAGAAGGGCGGCGTAGGCCAAAGCTGTCCCTTCCCGAACACCAGGCGCACGAATTCCCCGCAGAAGTGATGCATCAAGGGGGCAAATCGTGTGCCGTCGCATTTCTGCCGCCAGAGAGGCGTTCGACCGGAAAAAAGGCCTTCTCGCCGGAGAGGGGAGTGACAGAAAACGGCAAGGTGTCCACAAATGTGGACACACCGTGTCGTTTTCTCAACACGGCGGTCCCGGTCGGGCCGATTCGGGTGTTGCCGCATCCCGACCTTTGCCGCCGGTGGAGCGGCGGGACCGAGGGTGAAAGACAGAGCACAACAGCGCGGGAGACCGCGCGCGGACGCGAAAGCGGCGCCATGGGGATAGAGAGACTCGCGCTGTGCCTGGTCGTTGGCGGGGCGGGAGGATTTGAACCGCCAACCTCCGGGTGAACCACCCGGCGCTGTGTCTGTTGAGCTACGCCCCCCGGCTCCCACAACGGCAAAACTATCCTCCGACTGGTTCAAAGGTGGGGCCCCGTGGAGGTCGGCCTAGTCAAGTCCAGAAAGCTGTGTAATTTCACATCTCCAGGTTGAGCGTGCCGGGCGCGGAGGGCGCGCCCTTACCGACCGTACACGTTATGCGAAGTGGCCTCAGGGAAGCGAGCCTCCCTCCTCCCACCTCTGCTCTACGCCCTTCCCCACATCGCTCCCGGGGTGGTAGACGACGAAGCCGTGGTGCTTCTCCGCGGGATGGGAGTAGCTGAGCGGCCGTCCCATCGGATCGCGCACCTGGCAGCCGGCCGCTTCGGCGACGGCGGCGCCCGCGGCGGTATCCCAGGGCCAGGTGGGCCCAAGCCGCGCGTAGACGTCAGCGCTGCCTTCGGCCACGGCGCACATCTTCAGCGAACTGCCGCATCGGATAACTTCCGTCACACCCAGCTCCGAGAGCAACTCCCGGACCTCCAAAGATGCGTGCGAGCGGCTCACAACGCCCACGTGCGGTTCCCCCCCGCCGCCGGCACGGATCCGCTGCGGTTCATCTTCCCCTTCCTGCTTCCAGGCGCCCAGGCCCTCAGCGGCCCAGTAGGTCAAGCCGACGGGGGGAACATGAATGACCCCCAGCACTGGCCGGCCGCCTTCCACCAGGGCGATGTTGACGGTGTATTCGGGGAGGCCCTTGATGAACTCCTTCGTGCCGTCCAGAGGGTCGACCAGCCAGAACCGCAACTCTTCCCCCTGCCGGGCGGGGCTCGGCGTTGGCAGCGGAGCCTCTTCGGAGACAACGGGGATCTCAGGGGTCATTTCCGGTAGAGCCTCGACTATGACGCGGTGTGAGGCGCGGTCCGCGGCGGTCACCGGTGAGCCGTCTTCCTTATGCTCTACGTCCGCGTCGCCTCGTCGGACGTCCTCCACGGCCCGGCCGGCACGTCGGGCGATCGATACGACCCGTTCGAGATGGTAGGGCAGGTCGGTCACGTTGCCAGCATCCAATCTCTTAGCTTCCAGGTGGTAGCTACTCCGGCGGTCCGACGTAGCGCTCTTTCTGCAGAAAGAGGAGAATCTCCTGTGCGCACTCCCTGGGGTCCATATCCGTGGTGTCGATTACGACCTCTGCGTCGTCGGGTTCTTCGTACGGGTCGGAGATACCGGTGAAGTCATTTATCTGGCCGGCGCGTGCCTTTGCGTAGAGGCCCTTCCTGTCTCGCAGTTCGCAGACTTCGAGAGGGGTGGCCACGTGCACGAGCACGAATCCTCCGCCCTCCTCGATAGTGCTGCGAATGTCCTTCCGCGTGGCATCGTAGGGGGCGATGGGGGCGCAAATTGCAATACCGCCGTTCTTGGTGATTTCGGCGGCGACGAAACCAATGCGGCGGATGTTGATGTCCCGGTCCTTCTTTGAGAAGCCCAGTTCGGACGAAAGGTTCTTTCGCACGATATCGCCGTCCAGAAGCGTCACCGGCCGACCGCCCATCTCCAGTAGCCTGGCCACCAGCACCTTGGCGAGGGTTGACTTGCCGGAGCTGGGCAGACCCGTAAAGAACACGGTGAAGCCCTGCTGCTCCCGGGGTGGATAGGTCCGGCGCAACTCCTGGGCGACCTCCGGGAAAGTGAACCACTCCGGTATTTTGCTTCCCTCTGCCAGACGCCTGCGCAGCTCGGTGCCGGAGATGTATCTGGCCTCTGTACCCTCGGCCACCTCTGGGGCAGGCAGGTATCGGTCCTGCTCCGGCACATAAACCATGTGCTCGAATGTCACGACCTCGATGCCCAGCCCATCACCATGGTCTTCAAGGAGTTCGTGGGCATCATAGGAGCCGTAGAAGGACTCGCCGTTGGGTTTTTTCCCCGGTCCGGCGTGGTCGCGCCCCACGATGAAGTGGGTGCAGCCGTAGTTCTGGCGGATTATAGCGTGCCAAAGGGCTTCCCGGGGCCCGGCCATCCGCATGGCCAAAGGTAGCAGACTCATCACCACGGTATTTCGCGGATAGTGATCCAACAGGCCCAGATAGCATCGCACGCGGGTGTAATGGTCAACATCTCCGGGCTTGGTCATGCCCACAACCGGATGTATCAGGAGGCTCGCCTCCAACTCACGGGCAGCCCGGAGCGTCAGCTCGAAATGCGCCCGGTGCATCGGGTTCCGCGTCTGGAAGGCAACGACCCGGCGCCAACCCAGCCAGGACAATCGCCGGCGAAGTTCGGCGGGGCTGAGGCGGTAGTCCGCAAAATCGTAGTGCGCCGGGACTTCGACGGTCTCCAGAGGGCCCCCGACATAGCATCGGTTTGTGTGGTTGAGCAGGTGCGCGACGCCGGGGTGTTCCGGATCCGTTGTGCCAAAGACGGCTTCCGCTTCCTCCTGGAGGTCGGGCTCCCAGACCTCCTCTACGTGGACTACGGCAAGCATGACGCCCTCCGGGTCCCGCAGGGCAAGCATCTCCTGCTCCTCCGCCGCCTCGGCCGTCTCCCCAGAGACGTCCAGCATAATGGGCATCGGCCACAGCGTGCCGTCCGCGAGTTCCATGTGCCGGCAGACGCTGCTGTAATCGGCTCTGGCCATGAAGCCACTCAACGGGGATAGGGCGCCGTTTGAGAGTAACTCCAGGTCGCAAATCTGCCGGTCCGTCAGGTTCCAGGAAGGGACGTCTGCACACGCATTCTTCAGCTCGGATGCCTTGTCGGGGCTGACCGTCAGATCGATTAGCTCTCCGCCGTGCGGGTCTATCAAGTGTGATGGCATGGTGTCTCGCCTGAGTAACGATTGATCGGTTTACTCTCTGAGCTGGAAAAGCAGCGCGCGGAGCTGCCCCGCGGAACCATTCTGGCAAAGGGGGCAAATCGTGTGCCGCCTCAGGGCGGCACGCAGAGCCGCGCTCGGGGGGAGAAATACTGGTTTCGGCGCGCGCGGGATTGACAAATGGCGGCAGTGTGTCCACAAATCTGGACACAATGTGTCATTTTTTCAACACGAGCGCGTCTTTCGTCGGTCCCATCTCGGATATTTTCGGCCGATTTTTCAGTCGGCAAGAAGCTTCGGCCGTCATCGCCACTTCCGTCCCCGTTACCGAGACTCGCCCCAGGGCATACCGCCCCTCCCGATCGGCGCCCTCGGTGGCGATCTCCACCGCCCGGGCGGGATCGCGGGGGTCCCCCAGGAGCATCCTTACCTTAAGCCGGTAGTGGCCGGTCTCCAGGTTGGACGGAACCGAGAAGGGGACGGTCACTTCGGTCACCTCCTCCGGCCCCCATTCGGTGGTCGGGGGATCTGGCTGCGCGGAGACGGCGGCGGCGAAGCCGCCCTCCGGCCGGAAGAAGGACAGTTCGATCGGACGCTTCACGTAACACGGAGCAATTCCCCGGTTGGCCCAGCGCATCCGCAGCTCGAAACTGCCCCCGGCACGCAGCCTGGCCGGGCACCGGGCGTGCAGCAGGGCGAAGCGGTAGCCCAGCCTGCGGCCGTAGCGGATCAGCAGCGAGCCCAGTTCGTCGCAGCCCTTCTCCGAGGCGGTCTCCGATCCGCCGATGTTGATGTAGCTGGGGTGACACCTCCCGAAAACCCAATCCAACACGTCGGCCGGATCCTTCCCCTGCTGCTTCCAGCCATAGACGCCTCCGCCCCGGCCGCCGCCCTCGAAGAGCACGGGGAGGTCACGCCAGAACAGCGGCATCGGCCAGGCGTCCAGCGGCGGGTGCTGCCTGGGGTAGGGCCACCCGCCCAGGCCGTCGTCGCGGACGCCTATGTCGTTCTCCTTCAGCAGTTCCATCACCGCCTTAGCCCTTTCCCCGTCGTTGGGGACGCACTCGTAGGAGATGACAAGCCGCGTCCGGGGAAAGGCCTCGCGGTACATCTGAACGAACTGCTTGAACAGCTCGAACCGGGTTTCCCCCTCGTAGCCCGCCTTCCTGTATACCTCCCGTGGGGCGAAGTACCACTCACCGCCGGTGTTGCCGACGCCGCCAATGTCCACGAAGGCAAGATAGGGGGAGTCGCCGAGTCGCGAGCCGAGGTATTGGACCAGCCGGCGGTGGTCTTCCACGTAATCCCGGTCCCAGTAGGTAATGCCGCTGCCCTTCGGACCGATGCCCTGCACCTTGCCGCGGAGCTCCTCCGGGAGGTGTCCCATCTTGTTGGCGTAGATTCTGAAAGCGACATAACGCTCATGTGCGATCCAGTTTTTCAACAGCTTCAAAGGTTCGCTGCCGGCGAAATCGCCCGCACCGGTCTGCCACGCTTTCCGGGGGTGACGGGTGTAGACCACGCTGGCGAATACGAACGGCTCGCGCCCTCCGGCGGCGCGCCGTCGGAGGCCGTAGCTGTCCTCGTAATTGTAGGCGATCCAGCCGCAATCGGGGTTCTTGATGAACCTTGCCGATTCCTGGAATTCCTTCTCGAGCACAGGCTTTTCAGCCGGCGCTGCCAGGAGAATGCCGGAACTGAACAGGACTGCCAGCAGGGCGCGTTGCAGGCTTCTGATTACCATAGTTTCCTCGCGGCCGGGGTTTTCTGGCAAGCTTGCGCTCTCTTTCTACTGCACATTCGATGCCTATGTGCCGACGGCGGGGCATTTCTGGCGCTGGAAATGGGGGACCCCTTGATGCTGTCGCGGGGCCGGGGGCTATTTCAGATTTCTCAACGCGGCGGCCCCCGGAGTGTTGAGTCTGATGAACACGGCGCCCGATGGCGCACGCGGCGACATCTGCGCCAGCGGGCCTGAGAAGGCGAAAGTGCGCGTTCAGAGGCGATATTGCAGTTGAGGGGCCTCAGGGTACGAGGTTTGCGGTTATCCCATGTGACAATTGCATGTGCCTGTCCGTAGACGCAGGCGCAGCACGGCTGCTTCGGCTTGGAGCGAACAGCATGTTCAGAAGAATATCCGTAGTGCTTGTCCTGACTTGCCTTTTGTCCGGCGCAGCCGCCCATGTGGCGCTGGGGGTGCCGACGCTGCAGCTCTACAGCCCCGACGCGGAGTATGACATGGGCTCGGAGTCGTGGCTTACATATGCCAACCCGTTTGAGCTGCAAGCGGCCGGCGCCCGAACTCCGGACTGGGTCGAGTATGTTGATTCGGTAACTTTACTGGTGGCGGTGCCGGAGGACATGTGGGATCCGACCGCGGAGGTGACCATCAGCGTTATTACCGACAACCCGGACGACCAGAACCCGATCTCCCCCGGCTCCTTCTACGGGGACGGGCAGGTTGTCCTGACCGCCGGCTCGGACAGCGAAGTGCCGCTTGAATTCGGGGACCCGGACGACTACTGCGGCGGGCATTCCGCACCTCACGGGCTCTATCCCACCTATTTCTGGCCGGTGGCGCTGCCCATGCTGGACATCGGGGTGGAGGAGACGGTGTTCGACTACGACGAGAGCTTCGACCCCGATGATCCCTATGCCAGCGGAGTGGACGTGGGGGACCAGCAGTACTATAACGTCGCGTATCAGCCCTACAGCTCGGACTTCATGCTGCACTTCGATCTCTTCGGCCTCGCCCATAACGGGCTGGAGAAATGGACGTTTGCCCCGTACAGCCATGACGCCGAGGCCATGGCCCCCGAGCCTTCCTGCCTGCTTCTGATCGGAGCAGGCATTGCGGCCCTCGCATACAAGCGGCGTCGTGGGCGCCGTTGAGAGGCGCGCCGCTGCTGTTGACCGGCCCGTTCTGCCCTGCGGGGTTCCCGCTGTTCTGACCATCGGTTTTGCAGTTCCCTACGCCGAAGTCGGGGAGCAGAAGAGCGCTCCGAGGGGAATGGCACGGCCGCCCGTGTTGGGTTTTTCGGACACGAGTGTGTCGCGTTTTATACATAGGCCGGGCGCCGCTCCGGGCTGAGCGGTTCCTGTGGGGGCGCAGGACGCAGCGGCCGATGAGGGAATCGGCGGCACGGGGTTTGCACTTTCCGGCAGGTCGGGCGAGTCCATGCCATTTGCTTCTGGAGGATGCGATGCATCGGCGAATCTTAGTTGTGCTGGCCGTTCTGGCGGCGGTTTTCCTGGTGAGCGTCGGATGCGCTTCTCCCCGTGTGAAGGACATCAACAAGCGCATCGCCTCCATCCAAACCGTTTCCAAGAAGCCCCCGAACGCCACCTACGTGGTGGACCCGCCCGATTCGATCCACATCGAGTTCCTCAACGAGACCTCCCTTTCGAGGGGAGCCCAGTTGCGCCAGGACGGCGTAGTGACGCTTCCGCACGTGGGGGAGACGGACCTGGCCGGGATGACCACCAAGCAGATAGAACAGAAGCTGGTGGAGCTTTACCGGAAGTACTACGACGCTCCGGCCTTCGTGGTCAAGGTCACCGACTACCGCAGCAAGCACTTCTACGTGTATGGGGAAGTGCGCAACGAAGGGCAGAAGCCCTACACCGGCTCCCAGACCCTTTCGGACGCGATCGGCGCGGCCGGGGGACTGACGAAGTTTGCCGCCGAGGGCCGAGTGAAGGTGATCCGGGGCGACCCCGAGGAGCCGGAAGTCTACAGGGCCGATCTGGGCGAGTTGATATACGACGGCGACACCCGCCAGGAGGTGTCTCTCGCCGAAAACGACGTGGTTTACGTGCCGCCCACGTGGCTGGCCTGGGTCGGTTACCAGATCGACCAGTTGCTGTTCCCTTTCCGCGGTGTGCTGTCCCTTATGGGGACCGCAAGGTCCGTGAGTGCGAGCGACTGATAGAATCAATGGAGTGGTTTAAGTGTACCTGCAGCATTTCGGCCTGAATACCTACCCGTTCTCCACCACCCCGGATCCGCGATTCTACGTCCCCACGCCCAAACACCGCGAGGCTCTGGCCTGCCTGATCTACGGTGTCGAGCAGGAAAAGGGCTTCGCGCTGGTCACCGGCGAGATCGGGACGGGCAAAACCATGCTCTGCCACGCCGCCCTCCGGAGACTGGGACAGAGCGTGGCAGTTGCCATGGTGGTCAATCCCGTGCTCAGTCCGCTGGAGTTCCTGGAGACGGTTGCTTCGGAGTTCGGCCTGGAGACTGAGCGGGGCGAATCGAAATCATCCCTGTTGAAGGCGCTTCGGGAATTTCTGATGAAGTGTCGGCAAAGGGGCCGCACCCCCGTCCTCATGGTCGACGAGGCCCAGGACCTCTCCACCGAACTCCTGGAGGAAATCCGGCTGCTGGGCAACTTCCAGACGCCGGAGGAGAAGCTGCTACAGGTGGTCCTGGTCGGCCAGCCGGAGCTGCGTCGCATCATGCGAAGCGACCGACTCAACGCACTGACCCAGAGAATCGCCCTCAAGTTTCACCTGGGGCGTCTCTCGGCACCGGAAGTCTCAAGATACATTGAGCGTCGCCTGGAGTTGAGCGGCGCCTCCGACCCGGAGCTGTTTTGCCCGGGGGCCAGGCGGAAGGTCTTCGAGGCATCGAAGGGGATTCCCCGGGTGGTCAATATCATCTGTGACCAGGCGCTCCTGCAGGCATACGTTGAGGAAGCCCCGACAGTTAATGTGCAGGTCGTGGAGCAGGTTATCTCGGAGATGGAAGGCTACTACATGGACTCCGAGGAGGGTCTTGCCCCCGCCGCTCCGGGGCAGGGGCTATTGTGGGACGGCCCGAACGAACCCGTGGAACCCGATGAAGCTTGCCCGCCCGAAGCCTCCTGCGCCGCCGAGGAGGCAGAACCGGAAGTGGTCGAGGACGCAGAAGAACCGACAGAAGAGGGCGGCGCCTCTCACGGCCCCCAGTGTTTCTACGAGGGGATCGATGGCCTGTGCGCCGCCTTGACGGAAGGAGACCTGTCGGTCCGGTTCCCCGCTGAGGAAAAGCAGTGGGATCTTGCCTCTTATGCCAGCGACGGCCTGGAGGTGACGGTGAAGCTCGCGCGGACTCCGAACGAGGCATACGCGGCCCTGGTGGCGGAGCCGTCCGATCCGTCCATCCCTGAGCCGCCGCCACCGTCAAGGCGCGCGGTCGCCTCGATGGGCTACATACGAATGAGGCCGGGCACCTACCTGCGGGGAGGGCAGTGGCCCTGCACCCTGAAAGTGGGCCACCGCTCGCTTGGATTTGCCTGTGCCGTGGGGGAGTCGGGAGACGCCGCCTCGCTGGTGGAGGCATTGCGAAGGCTCAACAGCGAGCTGGGAGGTCTGCTGAGATGGAGCAGAAATTCGCCCGAGGAGCCGTCCGAACAGGCGTCCCCCGAAGAAGCCGCTCCCCGGCCGGCGGGAAAACCGGAGCCGGATCGGCGGCAGGTCCGTGTGACCTGTCAGCACTGCGGAGCTGTAATTGAGAAGGTGGAAAAACCGAACGAACCGACCGTGCCGTGCCCGGAGTGTGGGACGGGGGTAGAGGTACGCTCCGGGACCGCCGCGTCAAGAGGGTAGGCATGGCTCCGGTGACGGGCCCTTCCCCGGCGGCAGGACTGGCCGGTTGGGCATCGAGGTGGAGTTCCAGAGAAAGGTGATAGGAAGATGAAATCAAGCCTTGTGAGCGTTCGTGACTACCTGCGGCTGATTTTCCGGCGGAAGTGGGCGCTGGTGTTGCCGGCGGTGGCCGGGCTGTTGTTGGTGCCCCTTTTGTGGCTGAGCGTGCCGCCGAAGTACCGGGCTCCGGCGCTGGTGCGGCGGAAGGATCTGGCGGTTCTGCGCAGCACGCCAAGTTCCCTGATCAACAAAAGCTCCGCGAACGTGCCCGTAAGCGCGTTGCGGGTCGAGATCCTGACCTGGAAAAACCTCGAGCGGGTCATCCGACAGACGAACATGGACACCGGCCTCCAGACCCCCAAGCAGTGGCAGGACATGTACGCCAAGCTCCGCGGCGCCATCTCCATCGACGCGCGGGCCCGGGGCCGGGGCATCGACCTGATCGAGATTGCCGCGGTGCACAACGAACCGGAACTTGCGGCGAAGATCGCCAACGCCGTCGCGGACAATTACGTAGAGACCACCCAGAAGGCCAGTCGTTCGGACAGCCGAGCGGCGGTTCAGTTCCTCAAGGACGGCACCGACGAGTACCGTCGGAAGCTCAGAGAGGCCGAAGCCAACCTGGGCAAATACAAGCAGACACACTTCTCCGACCTCCCCGACGTAAAGGACAGCATCCTGAGTTCGCTTTTGTCCCTGCGCACCGAGAAGACCACGCAGCAGCTCGAACTGACCAAGGCGAAGAGTCGACTGGAAGAGCTGAACAGACAGCTCGCCGACGTCCCGAAAACCATCAAGGGCGAGGTGGTCAGCGAGGAAAACCCCGTCGCGGTGGAGGTGAAAAACCAGCTTCTGGCGCGGCGCAGACTGTTGACCTCCCTGAAGGTGAAATTCACCGACGAGCATCCCGACGTTAAGCGGATCCAGCGGGAGATCCAGGAACTGGAGCAGCAGGTCGAGGAGACTCCCGCCCGCATTGACGGCACCGAACGCGAGGTGGCCAATCCGGAATACCAGGAACTGCAGATGAGGAAAAGGGAACTGGCCCAGGACATTCGGGCTCACGCCGCGGCTCTGAGCGAGATCGGGTCGCGCGGGGAGGCCAACCGGCAGCAACTGCGGCAGATGGCCGCCGAGGAGAAACGCTACAACGACCTGCAGCGGGACCGGGAAGAGGCGGCCGAACTCTACGCGCAGTACCGACGCAGCCTCGTCTCCGCACGAACGCGCCTGGAGGTGGAGACCGGCCGCTACGGCACGGAAGCCGAAATGGCCGCCAGGGCGCTGATCCCGACCTCTCCCTATCGGCTGGAACGCATAAAGCTGGGGCTCGCCGCCGTCGTCGGTGGACTGGCCCTGGGCGTGGCGCTGATGTTCGGCTTTGAGTTCGCCGACCGTTCGTTCCGGAGTATGGAGGACGCCTCCACATACCTGGACGTGCCCGTGCTGGCCAGCATTCCCCGCATCGTCTCCCCGCAGGAGGCGGCTCGGAAGCGACGCCGCAGACTGCAGGCGGCCGGCGCGGTGTTGCTCCTGATACTGATGGCCGTCGTCGGCGCAGTGCTGGCCGAACACTTCTATGCCGGGATGCTCAAGCAGAAGATGCTGGAAGTCTTCTCGAAGTTCCGGGCGGTCTCCACTTCTATCACCGGGTCACCGTAGACCAGCAAAGGAACACCAGACCATGACCGAGGACGGCAAGATATCCCGAGCCCTCAATAAATCCGGCCGGTCGGAGGAATCTGGCTCGGCGTCGCCTTCAGAAGCTTCCGGCCGGGTCGCTCAGGCATACGAGTTCATCGGGGAAGAGGGGCGGCCCTTCCCGATCGAGCGCCTCTCCGGGCGGGCCGGCCCGCCCGATCCGTCGGTCGTGATGGTCCACGACCGGCGGGGCGAAGCAGCCGCACAGGTCCGGGCTCTTCGCGACAAGATAGCGGCCAAGGAAGGATCGATCCAGGTCATCACCATGACCTCGGGAACCCGCGAGGAAGGGAAGACAACCCTCGCGGTCAACCTGGCGGCCGCCCTGGCCGAGACGGCGTCGCGCCCCGCGGTCCTGCTGGACGGGGATGTCCGAGGTCCGGCAGTCCACCTGCTCACCGGGCTGGAGCGGGCCGGCGGACTGGGCGCGATCCTCCGGAGCGACAACGAACTCGACGGGAGGATATGCACGACGCAGATCCCCGGCGTTGACGTCATCTGTGCTTTTCCGTGGGAGAGCCTTGACGGAAGCGCGGGTATGTTGGCCCGCCGGAGCCCCGAGCTTCTCCGCAAGCTTCGCCGCCACTATTCCTACGTTCTGATCGATACACCTCCGGTGATCGCCAGCAGCGAGGCCCGTATCTTCGGCAAGCACAGCGACGGCGCAATACTTGTCGCCAGGTTGGAGAAAACTCCACGTGAGGTCGTCAAGAGGGCACTCGGGGAACTGCGCGATTCAAAAGTCGAGGTTCTCGGGTGCGTATTGACCCACCGGAAACACCACGTGCCGAACTTCATATACAGGCTCTTCGGCAATACTCCCAGCTACTACTACGACTATTATCACGGCAGAGGGCGCCGGAAAAAGTCGGAACAACCCGAGCAGCAGGACAAAAGGTGAAGGCCGGCGGGCGCCGGCCCAATCGGCCGCTCAGGCCTCTGCGGTTCGGCATCTCCTACGTGGCGGGCTGAAGATGAAAATCGCTTTCTGGATAGCTGTGGCCGGGCTGGCGCTGCCGGCGTACTCCTACCTGGTCTACCCGGCCCTGCTCTTCATTCTCTCGGCCTTCGTCCAGGTCGGCCGGGACCTCCGCTACCTTGTGCGGCGCTCGGACCGCCGCAGCGTAACGCCCCGACTCCCCACCGTCAGTATCGTCATCGCCGCATATAATGAAGAGGAAGTCATCCGGAGGACCCTGGAATGCTGCCTGGGTCTGGACTATCCCTCCGACCGCCTTGAGATAATCGTCGGCTCCGACGGCAGCACCGACCGCACCGCCGCCATCGTCAGTGAGTACGCCGAGCGGGGCGTGCAACTGCTGGACTTCCCCGAGCGGCGTGGGAAGGTCTCGGTGATCAGCGACTGCGTGAAAAGTGCCGCCGGGGAGGTGGTCGTGTTCACCGACGCCAACACGGTGCTCCAGCCGGACTCAGTGCGCAAGCTGGTCCGGCACTTCCACAATCCCGGCGTCGGGGCGGTCTGCGGGGAGCTGCGTCTCGTCTCGGCCGGCTCCGGCGTCTCCCAGGAAGGCCTCTATTGGCGTTACGAGGTGGCACTGAAGACTCTGGAGAGCCGCCTCGGCGCGGTGCTCGGCGCAAACGGGGGTATCTACGCCCTGCGCAGGGAACTGTATCCCCGGGTGGAAAGCGACCTTATCACGGAGGATTTCGTCATTCCAATGAGGGTGCGGGCTTCCGGCGCGCGGGTTGTCTACGACCCGGAGGCGGTGGCCGTGGAGGAGGCCCCCGTCTCGGCGGCGGCAGAGTTCCGCCGGCGCGTGCGCATCGGCGCGGGCAACTGGCAGGCCCTCCGGCGATGCGCCGGATTGTTGCTGCCCTGGAAGGGCTTCGTCGCCTTCGCTTTCTGGTCCCACAAGGTCGCCAGGTGGCTCAGCCCGTGGGCTTTGGCCTGCGCTCTGGCAGGCAGCGTCGTGCTGGTCTCCTCGCCCAGCGGGGGAGTGCTCCTCGGCGGACAGGGGGCTTTCTACGGCGCGGCGGGGCTTGGCTGGCTGCTGGAGCGGCTGCGTCTGCCGGTCGGGCCCCTGCGACTGCCGTTCTACTTCGTTGCCATCAATGCCGCGCTGGCTCTCGGGCTGCTCCGAGGCGCGTTCGGCGCGCAGGAGGTTACCTGGGAACGCACCCAACGTGAACCTTTTCCGGCAAGGGATGCCCGATGACAGTGCTGTTCACAGCAGCCGGCGTGTTGGTGGCAGCCCTGGCCGGGGCCCTGCTCTGGCGCTGCCGCCAAAGGAATGTCTCCCGCTGGCTGCCCGCCTACGTGAAGGGCGACTGGGCCGGTCGGCGGGAGCGCAGGAAACCGCGGGAAGGACCCGTCCATATCCTCTTCTGCGTGGCCGATCACTTCGAGCCGGGGCTGGGCCATGCCGGGCTGGAAGCACAGCGGCGACGCATCAGCCACTGGCTGGAAAGCTATCCGAAGCTGGCCCGGGAGTTCCGCGACGCCGACGGGCTGCATCCCCGACACACCTTCTTCTATCCCTCCGAGCAGTATCGCCCGGAGCACCTGGAGCGGTTGGCGCAGTTGGTAGAGGCGGGCTACGGGGAGGTGGAAGTACACCTGCACCATGACCGGGATTCTTCGCAGGGCCTCCGCCGCAACCTGCAGACCTTTGTGGGGAGGCTTGGCCGCCATGGGCTCCTCGGGCGGGAAATGGGGTCGGGACAGCCGGGGTTTGCCTTCGTCCACGGCAACTGGGCCCTGGACAATTCGCGTCCGGACGGCCGCTGGTGCGGGGTCACCGATGAGTTGCTGGTTCTGCGGGAGAGCGGCTGCTTTGCCGATTTCACACTGCCTTCGGCGCCTTCGGCCACCCAAACCCGCAGGATCAACTCCATCTATTACGCCTTCGACGATCCCTCCCGTCCACGGTCCCACGACGATGGCGTAGAGGTGAGGGTGGGCGGAACCGAGACCGGAGACCTGCTCATCGTCCAGGGCCCCCTGGGTATGCGCTGGCCCGGGGGTAAGTTCTCCCTGCTGCCCCGGCTGGAGAATGGCAATCTGGCGGGCCACGCTCCGCCCTCCCCGCGCCGCTTTCGGGCGTGGCTGGAGACCCGAGTCTGCGTGGCAGGCCGGCCGGAGTGGGTGTTCGTGAAAGTCCACACGCACGGGTGCGACGAGCGGAATTGGGAGGCCCTGCTGGGGGAGCCGATGCGCGCCTTTCACCGTTGCCTGGCAAGGGAGTACAACGACGGCACGCGCTACAGACTACATTACGTGACCGCCCGGGAATGCTTCAACATCGTGAAGGCGGCCGAGCGCGGCCTGACGGGCGATCCGGGCCGGTACCGAGACCTGGAACTTCTCCCGCCACCGGTCGCGTGCACCACTCCTGTTCCCCCGGCGGAGGTGCAGCTCAGCGGTGGGTGATACGGCACTCCAAAACGACGACCGCAAGCTCGGCCGCCGGGCCCCCTGGCTGTTTTGGGGCGCGGTGGTGGTGCTGCTGGGGCTGTGCTTCTGGTGGACGGCACATTGGATGACCTTGCGGTGGGAGCAGCCCAACGGCTACTACAGCCATGGGTGGCTCGTGGCGCCGATCAGCCTGTTTCTGCTCTATCGGAAGCGCAAGGAACTGGCCCGGACTCCCGTGAAGCCGACTCCGTGGGGGCTGGCCCTGCTGGTGCCGTCCCTGGCGCTGCACCTGCTGGGCACCGCCTGGCAGGTGGGCTTCATGTCGGGCTTTGCTCTTATCGGTGCCGTCGCGGGGATCGTGCTCGGGCTGTTCGGCCTGCCCATGCTGCGGCAGGTTCTCTTTCCCCTCGGCTTTCTTGCATTCATGGTCCCGGTGCCTGACGTGTTGGTGGAGAAGGCCAGCTTCGCGCTGAAGCTCCTGGCCGCCCAGGTTACCACCCGCCTTATGGGATTGGCCGGAGTGGCGGCCGTCCGGGAGGGCAGTTACATCCGCATACCGACCGGTACGGTCATAGTGGACGACATATGCAGCGGCCTGAAGTACATGATCTCCCTTACCGCCTTCGGTGCTCTCTACGCCTACATCTCTCCTCTGCGAAAAGTGGGGAAGGCCACGCTCTTTGTCTGCGCCGTGCCCATCTCATTCCTTGCCAATGTGACCCGGGTGATGCTGATGGTGCTGGCGGCGGTCGCCTTCGGCGTCGCGGTGACCGAGGAGTGGTATTTCCACGATCTGCTGGGCTTTCTCCTGTTCGTCGTGGCCTTCCTGATGCTCTTCGCGCTCGAATCGCTCCTGCTCGGAGGGATTGGGCGGGGAGTGTCCCGCGAAGGCGGGGAGACCGACTCTCCGGAGGAGGAGCCCGCCGACCCCGACCCGGCGCCGTACCTCGGGGGAGCGGCCCGTGTCTCCGGTAAGCTTTCCGTTGCCATGCTCGGGGTCCTGGCGGCGACCGCTGTTTTCTCCACGTACCTGGCCTGGCCTCGAGCGCCGACCGCTTCGGCGGAAGCCATGCGACGCATTCCCCTCACGTTGGGCCAGTGGCAGGGGAGGGACTACACGCTGGAGGAGAGGACCTACGAGTTGCTGGGCACGAAGAACGTGCTCTCCAGGGCCTATCGCCGCTCCGATGCGGGGCCGCGGGTCAACCTGCTGGTAGTGGTCTCCCGGCAGACGCGCCGGAGGACCCATCCGCCGGAGCAGTGCCTGACCGGCGGCGGCCAGCGGATAGACGAGTGGTCGCGGCGACAGGTGCGACTGTCCGGTCCCTCGGGAGGAAGGCATTTGGCCGTCATAGAGCTGATCCTCTCGCGAGGGGACCGCCGCAAGCTGACGTGGTACTTCTACAAGAGCGGCGACCGGCTGACCACCAGCTACTGGGGCCACCAGCTCGGGGTTGCTTTGCGAAAGCTCCTCGATCCGGAGGCCGCCGACGTGCTGGTCCGGGTGGATACGTCTCCGGTGGACGGCGATCTGGCGGAGGCGCGCGGCTCACTGAAAGAGTTCGTGTCCCGGGCCTTCCCCCCTGTCATGGAGCATCTCCCCTGAGGAGCGCCCGTGGCCGGACCCGCTCCGGCACGGCGGGCCCCCTGCAGTTTCCACTGGACCCGAAGTCCGCGCCGGCCCCCCTGTGCATGCCCCGCGTTCCCTACCTTGCGCGTCGAGGCGGAGGGTTTCCCTCCGGACCGGTCACTGCGGCGGGGGCCGCTTGCCAGGCGGGGCGGCGTGTTGCCGGCCCTCAACACGCGTGCATAAGAACCCCAACACGGGATATGGGGGCCTGGGTCCGAGGAAAGGACGGTAGTTGTAAGTCGTTTATGGTGTAGCGTTTACAGACTGCGGAAAACGGCAAAAACTGGACACGGGCTGTGGTACGGCGGTTGCTCCTATAGGTAAGCGTGATTCTATCGGAGGTTGTATAGCGTGCCCGAACCTACCTCAGCAGCGCTGTTGGGGATCGGATCAGCCGGGCTGATCCTGCGCTTCCTGCGCTTTCAGTACCACAGGGCCAAGGGCTGGATCGACCGGTTGGCCGGGGCGATCCTGCTGGTTCTGTCGGCGCCGGTGCTTGCCGCCTGCGCCGTGCTGATCAAGCTCAGCTCCCGGGGTCCGGTCTTCTATCGGCAGGAACGGGTGGGTAAGGGCGGCGTGATCTTCCGCATCATCAAGCTCCGCACCATGTATGAGGACGCCGAAGCGGCGACCGGACCGGTGTGGGCGCAGAGCGACGACCCCCGCGTCACACCGGTGGGTCGGGTGCTGCGTCGGCTGCACCTGGACGAGTTGCCCCAGTTGGTGAACGTGGTGCGGGGGGAGATGAGCCTGATCGGGCCCAGGCCGGAGAGGCCCCACTTTGTCAGCGAGCTGAAGGAGGAGATACCAGAGTATGACGAACGCCACCGCGTTAAGCCGGGCATCACCGGTTTAGCGCAGATTCGCGCGGGCTACGACCGCACGGTCCGCGACGTACGACGGAAGGTCAAGCTGGACCTGCTGTATATCCACCGCATGTGCTGGTGGGTGGATTTGCTCATCGCACTCGGGACGGTTGGAAAAGTGATTACCGGACGGCCGAGGGGGCAGACAGCATCCTCAACAGAGGACTCGTCCTCATAGCCGTCCATTAAGATGGAAAATTGCAGACTCCAACAGGAGGAGGCAGGAATGAGGAAGACGCCTTTGATAGCTTTAGTGTTAGTGCTGGCGATAGCAATCGCCGCAGCCCCGGTGGGGGCCGTTAATCTCGACGCTGGTGAGTACCTGGGGAAGTTCAAGGATGTTTCAGACCTGTGGATTGACGACGATGGCGACGTTAGCACCCCGAGCATCGTTGATCCCAATGGTCTGGACGCTCTTCCGCCTGGCGCCGGTGTCGAGCAGAGGACGCTGAGCCAGGTCACTAATCTGTTTGACAGTGCGGGGAATGTAGTCTTTGACACTTCTTCTCCGACGCAGCTGTCAACGCTCCTATATGACTTGGCCGTAGCGCCGGGTGGGCCGGTGACAACTGGCTCGGGCAGCATCATCCTGGACTTTGTGCCCCTGGGCAGGAACCCATTGACGGCGGACGTCGACTCGGACACGACCGGACCTGACGGGGTCTATGGTACAGCCGATGACCCGGTTGACCCGGTCACGGGCGCGCCGGTCACGTTCGGCGGCGTCATGGAGGTCTGGGAGCAGGCCAAATCGGATGCCGCCTACACGCCGTACACTCAGGATCCGGGTGGCGTGGGTCGCTGGGATTCCGTTCTCCCGGCGTCTCCGTCGGCACCGCACGGTGGTCCTGGCAGTGGCGAGGCCCCCTACTTTTGGACTGAAGGCGCTTCCGGTGCCGGCCATGCCGGCCCGGTGGGAGCCGACACGTTCCCAGGGGCCGCCGACGGGACCTACTGGCTTGCCGCGGCCTTCGTCGAACTCGACTACCTTGCCAACATTGGCGTAATCAACGCGCCTGCTGTCCCGTTTGCTCCCGGTACGGTTCTCCGGGAGGAGATTGACCTGACGGCCGGGCAAGGAGCTGGCTTCGCTTATGCCAACATCGTTGGCGGAGCGAACGCCGGGGCTTTCCAGCGTGGTTTGGCCGGAGGCTTGGCCGACATCTCTTTGCTGTTCGACTTGAACAGCGCGTTGGCCGATTTCGGGGCTGATGGCGTCCCTGGAACCGCTGACGACACAATGAAGGATACGCTCGTATACCAGGGCTTGGGATACTGGCAGGTTGACAGTGAAGACCCCGTGGTCTTCGGGATCATCCCGGAACCGGCGAGTCTGAGCCTGTTGGGTCTGAGCCTTCTGGGTTTGGCGGGCGTGCGCCTTCGGAAGAAACAGACCGACTGACCTCGTCAAGTCAGGTTAGTTGAGCCTGTTTTTGAGCCAGCAGAGGATCTTTGCCCACAGCAGGGGTCCTCTGCTTTTTTCTGCTGGGCACATGCGGAACTTGCTTCGCCGACAAGCTGAGCGCGCGCCCTGCTCAACTTTCCTGCCGGCTGCGTTCGCCCGCGGGCTCTTCTTCCGAGACCGTCGATATCTTCCTCGCCGGAACTCCCCCCCACACCTCTCCCGGAGGAATCACGGTATTCTTGGGTACGAATGCCCCCGCCCCTACGATCGCGTCTTCACCGATCTCTACGCCGGGAAAGATGACGGCGCCCACGCCCACGGTTGCCCGGCTGCCGATCTTGACGCTGCCGATAAAAACGGTTTTCCCCACCAGCACGTGACCGCAGATAACCGCGTTCGCCCCGATGACGACGTCCCTGCCGACTTGCAGAGACCAGGGATCCAGAATCTTTGCTCCCCAGCCAGTGTAGAACGTGTGGTCTACCTCGGCGCCCATGAGCCTGTAGAAGAGCCACCGTTGAGGACCGAAGTCCGTGATCCAATGGCTGACGGGGCTGCGGTGCAGCATGCGCCACAGGCCATCGGCCAGGATCCAGCGCAGGACTTCCGGCTGGTCGAGGCGGTAGCTTCCCGGCTTAACGTTCCTCAGGAGGATGAGGCGCAGGAGGACGAACAGGGCGAAGAATGTGGCCGAGAAAACGATGTAGGCGGCCGGGAAGGCTACCATACGCTGCCAGAGGATTCCGTTGCGCCACAGCACAACGAACACGAGGGCGGCGGCCAGGACTGCCGCAACGTTGACGAGCAGCTCCACGCTGAATCTGATCATGTCGCCCAAGAACATGGGCAAGCGCAGCAGTTGTTTCCTCATCTCTTGCCTCATCACTCACTGGGGAATTCTGCTATCGCCTTCGTACTGTGCCCTCAGGTAACCTCCAGTCTCTCCTCAAGGCTCGGTGGCAACCACCGAATCCGGGGCGTTGAGCGTATACTCCGTTCCCCGCCACCGGAGTTTGTTCGTGCCCAGTGAATGCAGACTGTTATAGAGTACCAGCAGGATTGCGGCGGGTATCATAGCTATGAGCAGACCGGTTCTTCGTAGCCCTATGTCCACCGGGGGGATGAGTCGGCGGACAACACGTAAGATCATGAGCCCGTTGACAGACTCCACGAGGACTGGGGACAGCATCACCAGGGAGGGCCACAGAAGCGAAGGGAAGGAGGCGATGGCCGCGGCCAGACACAGCACGCCGCTGAGTACTCCGATCCCGAGACACGCATGCATGGCGAAGATAAGCCTCCACATTGCGGGGCTGTATACCCGCGACACGATGGTCTGGCGGTTCGTCCACTCGATTGTCTGCCGCACCGACCTGTCCTCATAGGACGGTACCAGGCATTCCGGCACGAAGTGAATCTTGAGACCGAGGGACCGCATCGCTTCCGTAAGGGACAGGTCGTCGGACAGCGAATTCTTCCAGCGTTCCTGGACGCCGGCGCGTGTAAACGTTTTCGTCAGCGCCGCCATCGCGCCCCCCCATGCGTAGGCGGACGATTCGTGTCCCAACATCGGGAGACCTCCGCCGTTCCAGGTGGCCTGCAGGTAAGAACCCAGGCCACCTTTCTGCGGCACGTACCATCTGAAGCCCGTGGTCGCCCCGACCTCCCGGTCGGCCAGCGGCGCCACCAAGTCGCGGAGAAATGTTGAATGCAGGCGAACATCAGAGTCGATAAAGACGAGTGCTTCGGTCTCGGGCCGTACTTGTTTGAGCGCGGCAAGCTGATTGTTCAGCTTCTGGCTGCGTCCCTGCTGGATTCCCGCGACCAGAACCTTGCAGTGCGGGTTGCCGGCCGTAAGTCTCAGCAACCGTTCGCGCGCCGGATCGTCGGCCGTCGCGGTGACGAACAGTATCTCGAAGTCCGGGTAATCCTGTGTGAGCAACGAGCGAACGTTCTCATCGAAGCCCGGATCTATCCCCTTGCAGGGCAAGATGACCGAAACCTTCGGGGCGAAAGACGGGCGTTCCCGGGTGATTTCCTTCTGAACGTAAGCGCGGAATCGAAGAGCGGCCAGGAGGGGAAGTAAAGCGAAGCCGACCGAGACCAGCGCTATAGCCCAAAAGATTATCTGTATCGCATGCATGGCCGACCTCTCATAGGTTCTGTCCCTGCAGGGCGGGCTGGCGGACCGGTACCTCCGGTCGCACGTGCTCGTTGATTGTGGTGACCAGGCGGCGGACGGTCTCCACGTCGCCGCCGAGGAAGGCGGCGCGGCAGCGGTCACGGAATCCCCTCAGGTCATCCCTTTCCCCCAGTGCTTCGGCCATCAGCACCATCTCGTGGGGGACGTTCGTGAGGATTCCCGCCGCTTCCACGTCGTTGATGAACTGCTCGCATTCGCCGAAAAGCTCCTTCGAGGATTTGCCGTTCAACCGGTAGGGCAGCGGTTTCCAGAGGCTCGGGGGGTAAAGGAGGCGTATCTTGTAGGTTAGCGCGTATTCCCAGATGTCCTTCCTGTCCAGTTTCTCAAAGCCGTAGCGCTCCGGCTCGCGCTCCCAGGGGGTGCCGGGAATCATCCCGGGGATGGTGACCGGAACGCTGTCCGGGCGGACCCGCTGGAGGAAAGCCATCGTCTGGGCGCGGCTTTGGGCGTCCTCAAAAGGCCCGGGGTAAATGACGCTGGCTATCGCCGTGATGCCGGCTCCCCGGGTCTGGCGGATCACCCGTGCGGCTTTCTCCAGGTCGAGAGGCTTGTTGAAGCCTTCCCGCAGGACGCGCGGGCTGCCGGACTCCAGCCCGTAGAAGATGGCCTCACAGCCGCTTTGCCGGAGCAGGTCGAAATCCGCTCGTGCGATCGCACGCACGTGCCCGAAGCAACCGTAGCGCACCTGGAGTCCTTCGCGCACTATGGCCCTGGCGATGTTGACCGCCACACGGGCCGAGGTGTTGCTTCCCGAGTAAACGAAGTAGCGCGTGCCGACCTGGTCCATCAGCGTCCGCATCTCCTCCAGCACCCTCCCGGGGCATTTCAGCGACCAGTTACGCCCGCTTTTTATCGGGTGGATGCAGAAGGCGCAGCGATTCGGGCAGCCCCGGCTCTCGTCCACCACGCCGACCTTTATCTTCTCATCGCCCTGGAGCGCCGGATAGACCTCCGGTTCGTACAGCGGCAGCGGCAGTTCGTCCAGGTCTTCGAGGGCTTCCGGGGGCGTCTCCCGTATGCGGCCGCCTTCTCGCCAGAGGAGTCCGGGCACCTCCTCCAGGCTACCGCCTTCGCTCAGGGTCCGGAGCAGCCGCCGCAGCACGCGCTCGCCCTCGCCGCGCACCAGCACGTCGAAAGCGGAGGTGTACTCCAGGATGTGCCGATGGAAGTAGTCCACCTGCGGTCCGCCCCCGATGACCTTCACATGGGGCAGGCGTTCCTTGACGGACTCTGCTATCTTGACCGATCCGGAGAAACCGTCTCCGTTCCAGAGCTTCAGCCCCACGAATTCCACGCCAAGCTCTTCGGCTCGACAGGCTGCCTCGGCCGCGATGGCGTCGATCTCCCGCCGCTGGTGACGCCCCAGAGCCCAGCCGGCCTTGAGGAAACGGAGTTTCTGCCACCAGTTGAGGTCTCGCCCCTCCACGAACAGCCGGCGGGCCAAGGGCTCGACTCTCTCACTGAGCCCCTCAGGGAAAAGCCTGCCAAGCGTGCTGACGGTGTTGTAGTCGAGAATGCGGACATCGTGCCCCGCAGCGGTCAGGCAGCCGGCCAGGCTGGCCAGCCCGTTGTCGGGCATCAGGCTACTGGGCGTAGAGGGGTAGCCCGCAAAGCTTATCAGAAGTATGCTGCCCATCCCTGCCCCTGAAGTCGATCCAATTCAATCGGACGAACGAGTACTGCCTTTAACGGAAGCAAACCTTATACCGGCAATGCGTGTCGCGTTTCAAGCCCGCCGTGCCGAACCACTTACGACAACGGGATGCTACAGAGAACATATTCTCATTCTGAAACGCCTTGCGGCATCGTAGCCGGATTGTCCCCGCAACCGGCACGAGGGCTATCGAAGGCTGCCAGGTTACCTCAGGAACGAATTGCGTGCGCAGTGCGGCGGCCCCCGCCGGCGGGCCTGCACCGGCCGGCGACGGGCGGCTGAAGCGGGGGCGACGATTGAAGAGAAGCGGCGGCGGGAGTGGATTGGGCGGTCGAAAAAGCTATTTCCGCCCAAATAGGGACTATTGCGGCGTCCTCAGCGACAAATCCTGGTAATGAGGTCGCCGGGAAGGTGAAAAAGGTTCGCACGTAGAGGAAAGGGATTCGTGCGGGGCGGTGGGCAGGCCGCCCCCTTTGTTCCACCCCAGAACGTCATTTCACCGCGAGGAACAGCAACTTAGAGGGAGCGCAGAGCTTCCCGAGCGTCGTCGGCTTCGGGGAAGTCGGTGGAGATGGTCAGGGCCTGTCGCAGTTCAGCGGCGGCTTCTTGCTTCCGCCCGGCCTTCAGGTAGGCCAGTCCCAGGTGGGCGCGCACCGTGGGCACGTGGGGGAGGCCGCGTCTGGCCTTTTCCAGGTGCTCTATCGCCTCATCGAGGCTTCCCCGCAACAGGTGAATCCACCCCACGGTGTCCAGTATATGGGGGCTCGAGCTGGCCAGTTCGAGTGCTTTCTGGGCCAGGGGCAAAGCTTTCTCCGTCTCGCCTTTCCGGACGGCCATAATCCAGGCGATGTTGTTGTAGGCGGCGGCCGCCCTGGGTGGATACTCGAGCGCGGTCCGGTAGCTTGCGAGTGCCTGATCGAAACGCTGCAGCCGCTGATAGAGGCCGGCCAGGTGGAAGTGGATGATGGCTCCCTGATGCTCCGGCGCGTGGGCGAGGGCTTCCTCCAGCACGCTTACGGCTGCCGGGAGGTCTTCGTGCTGGGCGTGGCTCCGGGCCAGCTTGATCCGCGCGAACAGGAACTCGGGGTTTGCCTCGATCACTTCCTGGTACCCGGTCACCGCCTCCTGGTGGCTGCCCCGTGCGTCCAGGATGCCGAGCCGCCAGCAGGTGAGTACGGGATCGCCGGGGAGGTGCTCTTCGGCCTTGCGGAGCACGGAGAGGGCTGCGTCGGGATTGCCGCTGCGCTGGATGACGAGGGCCAGGCCGATCGCCGACGCGGCCCCGTCACGCGCCGGCGGTTCCAGGCCGGCCACGTTCCGGAGCAGCTTCGCCTGGTCTGTGCCCAGGCCGAGTTGGGCGAGGACCACACCGCCGGCGTATTCCTGGGCTTTCTCGATGTCTCCCTCGGCGGCGCAGAGCAGGCCCAGATGCCACGCGAGCAGGGCCGAGTTTTGGCCCCCGGTGCGGTGAAGCTTCCGGAGCATCTCTCTGGCCTCACTCGTCCGGCCGTCAAGCTGGAGTGAAAGGGCAAGCTCCACCTTTGGGGCGCGCGGCCCGGAGAAGATGCTTTCGGCCTTCCGGAACAGCTCCAGGGCCTCCGCTGTCCTTCCCTGCTGCAGGTCTATCAGGCCTCGGCTGTAACCGCCCGGGTATTCGGGATCGGCTTTGAGTGCTTCCTCGAACGCAGCCCATGCCTGATCGGGTTTATCGGCTCGCCACAGCAGCCTTCCCAACCATGCCTGGGCAGTGGCGCTGTCGGGTTGCGATTCGGCGAATCCCCGCGCCAGCTCCAGTGCCTCGTCGGTTTGCCCCGATCTCGCGTAGAGGTCCATCAACAGAGCGCGGATGCCGCGGGAATCCGTCTCCCGCTGTAGGTTCTCCAGCACGGCGCGGGCGCCGTCGATGTCTCCGGTCCTCAGCAGTACCCGCAGGAGTCCGGCGAGGGCGCGTCGGTCCGAGGGATTCGCGCGCAAAAGGTCCTTGTAGATCTCCCGGGCCGGTTCGGTGTGTCCCAGGCGGGCATGCAGGGAGGCCAGCTCATAGGACGCCCAGCTTAGTTGCCGGGGGGCCTGGAGTTCCTCGTAGGCGCTGATGGCTTCCTTGTACATCCCGTTGGTGACCAGGATACGGGCGCGCAGGAAATGCAGCTGGCGGGTCTCCGCCTCATCCATGGCGTCTTTGAGCCCCTGTTCGCAGACCTTCAACGCCTTCTGAGGTTTTCTGACCAGGGCCAGGGCGGCTGCGTGCAGAAGGGCGGGGTTTGCGGCTTCCCGCTCGGCCGGGGGGAGGCTCACCCACGCTTTCCTGGCCGCTCTGTATGCTTCCTCGCGGTGGGGGAAGGTCCCGAGGGCCTTACGGGCGTACTCGGCCGCAACGTCCGGAATGGTTCCTTTCAGTTTCTCGTACAGGGTCAGCCCGGTCGCGTAGACCGCCTCCAGTATCTCCTTGCGCGACTGAATGTTCTGTGGCGTCGCTTCGGAGGCGTCCCTGAGCACCTGCTCGTAGGCCGAGATTGCCTGGTGTCGGTTTCCAGCCCCTTCGAGGGCCTGGGCGAGCGCGAACCGGGCCTGCGCCCAGCGCTGGTCGGAATGGGCGAATATGCTCTGGAGGCGGCCGGCGGCCTCCGCGTATTTCTCCTGCTGCAAAAGGGCGCGTCCGCGGAGGTAAGCTGCAATCCGGTGGTGGGGTCTGAGGGCAATCAGCTTTTCGGTGACGACGTCGGCTTCTTCCCACCTTTCGGCATCAACCAGGATGCGAGCCCGCAGGACCATGAGTCCGAACTCGGTCTGTTCGCCTTCACTTTTTCCTTCGACGGCGTGGATGTGTTCCAGGGCCTTCTCGTAGTTGCCGGCCACGCGCTCCGCCTCGGCCAGTATTCTGTGGGCCTCCAGGTGTTCGGGCTCCGCCTCCAGAACCGGCTGCAGGATGTCTCGGGCGCGCTGAGGGGCAGGCTGGAACCGCGCGACGGCCTGTCCGGCGATGGCCAGCCGGGGGGAGAAGAGTTCCGGGTTCAGTTCGACGGTCCGCTCGTAGGCGGCCACTGCGGCACGCTGGGCCCTTCCCATCTCGGCCATCACCGCGACGGCTGCGGCGTTCCTGGCAGCCATTTCCTCCTTGTCCTCGAGGTTTTCAGCCAGCTCCCGCTTCTTCCGCAGGAGCTGCCACTTGACCACCAGGATGTGGGATTTCTGCATCAGAAGTTTGCCCAGACGGGAGGTCGACCGGCCGGGATGCTCGCAGTTCTCGGCGTTTTCTTCGACCAGTTCGATGGCCGGGTCGAGGTCCTCGGCGATGACGTCGTCGCACAGCTTCACGTCCACCGCCTCGCCGGCGGTCTGGAGCCGGTAGCGGCCCCGACCGGCGTAGATTCTCGCGCGCCGTTCCGCCAGGTCGGGTTCTGCCAGTCCCATCTCGCGCGCTTTCTCCAGCTCCTTTTCGGCTTCTTCGAATTTCCGGATCATCGTCAGGGCGCGGACCAGCTCCAGTTGTGCCGGCAGCAAGTCGTGCTGCTCCTCCAGGGCGGAGCGGAATTCCTGCACGGCCGCCTGGACGTTGCCGGCCCTCAAGTTGATCTGTCCCCTCTGGAGGTGAACCACGTGTTGGGGACGAGTCCGGGAATAAACCAGCAAGGCGCCGCCCGCGGCAACGACCAGCACCAGGGCGCCCAACAGCACCCATGATCTCCACTTCCCCGATTTCTTCTGTTCGGTCACTGTCTGTGCCTCCTTGTTTTCTCGTCTCTTGCCCTGCCGGCCTTGTCCCTGTCCTCACGTTGACCGCTTCCGTGAACTCGCCCGAGAGTTCCGGGGCGCAGCCCGTCGGTGAGCGCGCTTTCGGTCGCTACGCTCTGACCACCTGGCCCGGGCAGCCGTCCAGGGGGACGGCGTGCCGGGTGTCCACGATGAGTTTTGCGTGCCGGGCGATCCAGCCGTAGTCATAGGAGCGGTGATTGGTCACCACCACGACGGCGTCCTGCTCGCCCAGCACTGACGGAGAGAGTTGTACAGACCGCATTTTCAGTTCCGGATGGTCGCGCAGGGGGGGGAACTCCGGTATGTGGGGATCGTTGTAGGCGATTTTGCCCCCCATCGCTTGCAGCCTTTCGATGAGCGGGAGCGCCGGCGACTCTCTGATGTCGTCCACGTCGGGCTTGTAGGCGACCCCCAGGATCAGGATCCGGCTGTCTTTGACCGGTTTCCCGTGCTCGTTCAGGGCCCGGGTGATTTTGTCGGCGACGTAGCCGGTCATCGAGGTGTTGACTTCCCCGGCCCGCTCGATGAAGTGGGCGGTGACGCCGAACTGCTTGGCCTTCCAGGCCAGGTAAAAGGGGTCGATCGGTATGCAATGGCCACCCCATCCGGGTCCCGGGTAGAAAGCCTTGAACCCAAAAGGTTTTGTGCTGGCGGCCTCGATGACCTCCCACACGTCGATTTTCATGTCATCGAAGATCACTTTCAGTTCGTTGACCAGCGCGATGTTGACCGCCCGGTAAATGTTCTCCAGCAGCTTGGTGGCCTCGGCGGCCGCCGCGGAACTGACCGGTACGACCCGGGGGGCAACGCATTCGTAGAGTGCCACAGCCACCCGGCGGCTTTCTTCGCCGATGCCGCCCACAACCTTTGGGACGTTGGCGATGCTGTGCTCCGGGTTTCCGGGGTCCTCCCGTTCCGGGGAATACCCAAGGTAGAAGTCCTCTTCCCCCCGCAGCCCGGTTTGCTCCAGCTTCGGCAGCAGCACCTCCCGCGTGGTGCCGGGATAGGTCGTGCTCTCCAGCACGATAAGCTGGCCTTCGCGCAGTTGTTCCGCGATGGATTCGGCCGTTCGCTCGATATAGGTCATCTCGGGCTCACGGTTCTTTGTCAGCGGCGTGGGCACGCAGATGAGAATACAGTCCGGCTCCTTGAGCTGGCTGAAGTCATCCGTGGCCTTGAGCCGCTCCGCTTGCCGCAACTCTTCGATAGCGGTGTCCGGCACCGAATCGACATAGGAGCGGCCTGACCGAAGGAGCCGCACCTTTTCCGTGTCGATGTCGAAGCCCAGGACCCGGAAGCCGGCTTTTCCGAATGCCTGAACCAGGGGAAGCCCCACGTAGCCCAGGCCGATGACGCCCACCAGGGCCTGGCGGTTTCGTATCTGCTCCAGTGTGCTCACTTTGGTCCTCGTACTGTGGCCGTGTGTTGAAAGGGCCTTCCTTTTCCATTGCAGGCCCCGCCGGCTGTGGGCAGGGGGAGGGAAGCGAAGGCAATCTCCCTCATCGCAATCGATGCACACGGCGTGCCAAGCGGCTTTTCGGCGAAGATTTCAGGCGCTCTCCGCTGAATGCGACCCGCGGGCCGGTCATCCGTGTTCAGAGGCGGACTGAAGCCCGCGGGGGCGGCCGGTGGGGGCTGGCGACCGTGAGGCAAAGGAGCGCCCGTGTCGAGAAAATCGAACACACTGTATACCAAAATGGACACGCCGCCTGCTCCATCGCGCGCTCGCTTACGTGGCGTCCCGGCCCAGGAAGGTGCAGCGTGCCGTTGCCGTCCGTTTCCAGGTCGGTGGTCGCGGAACGCGCACCACCGCCGGCAGGCGGCACATATATTGCATCCAAGGACGGCTCGGATGCTTTCCTTGGCCTGTCGGGTTGTTATAATTGAGGCCGGGCAGCCCGTTGCACGAGCGAAAGGACCCTGGACCATGTGTGGCATATTCGGATACGTCGGGCCGCGGGCGGACCTCGGCCTGCTGGTGGCGAACCTGAAGCGGCTCGAGTACCGGGGTTACGACTCCTGGGGAGTTTGCCTGGCTTCTGCGAACGACCTGGTCCTTCACCGGGAGGCCGGCCGGATAACCGGCGCCAGTGGGGGCGAATTGCCGGTCGAGGAGGCGGGCGTGTTTTGGGGTGGGATAGCCCATACGCGCTGGGCAACCCACGGGGCGCCCAGCATTCGGAACGCCCATCCTCACGTGGACTGCTCCGGCAGGCTGGCGCTGGTCCACAACGGCATTATAGAGAACCATGGCGCGCTGCGGGAAGAACTCGAGGAAGACGGCCACCAGTTCAGCAGCGAGACGGATACGGAAGTGATCGTCCACCTCGTGGAAGAATGCCTGAAGGATACCGACGAGCTGCAATCCGCCTTCCTGGCGGCCCTGAAGCTCCTGGAAGGGGCCTATGGGGTTGCCCTTGTCTCGGCCGACCACCCGGGCTTGCTGCTGGCCGCTCGCCACGGCAGTCCCATGGTGCTGGGGGTGGGGGAGGGCGAGATGATGCTGGGCAGCGACCCGGCGGCCCTTGTCGCCCGCACGCGGGACGTCGTATACCTGGAGGACGGGGAGGCGGCACTGCTCCGGTCGGACGGCTTTGAGACCTGCGACCTACAAGCGGCTCCGGTGACCAAGAAGGTCGAGCAGATTGCCTTCGACCTGCCCGCGATCGAGCGGGGCGGCTACCCCCATTTCATGTTGAAGGAGATATTCGAGCAGCCCGATACCATCCGCAATGCTTTCCGGGGGCGTATCCTCCGCTCGGAGGGAACGGCCAAATTGGGCGGCATCGACGAGGACCTGCTGCGCACCACGCGACGCTGCCACATCCTGGCCTGCGGGACTTCCTGGCACGCCGCCCTGGTGGGGAAGTACCTGCTGGAGAACCTGGCCCGCGTCCCCACCGAGGTCAGTTACGCGGCCGAGTTCCGCTACGCCAATCCCGTGATAACTCCCGATACCCTGATGATCGCCATCAGCCAGAGCGGCGAGACCGCCGACACCCTGGCGGGCGTCCGGGAGGCCAGGCTCCGGGGCGCCGACACAATCGGCATCTGCAACGTGGTCGGTTCCAGCATCGCCCGGGAGTGCGGTCAGGGGGTCTATATCCACGCCGGGCCGGAGATCGGGGTGGCCTCCACCAAAGCGTTCACCGGGCAACTGGTGGCCTTGGTGCTGCTGGCCATATACATGGGCCGAATGCGCGGCATGCCCCTTCGGGAAGCCCTGAAGTACCTGGACGAGCTGGAAAGGCTGCCCAAGAAAGCGGAGGCGGCCCTGGAGTGGGACGAAAAAATCCGCCGCATGGCTTCGGCCTACGTGGAGTCCCCCAACTTCCTCTACATCGGGCGGCTCTATGAATACCCTCTGGCCCTCGAGGGGGCTCTCAAGCTGAAAGAGATCTCCTATCTGCACGCCGAGGGCATACCCGCCGCGGAGCTGAAGCACGGCCCCATCGCCCTGGTGGACGAGCAGATGCCCACCGTTGTGCTGGCGGCCCAGTCGGGCATATTGGAGAAGATGCTCAACAACGTGGAAGAGATCCGCGCCCGCGGCGGACGTATTCTGGCGATGGCCCGGGAGGGAGACGACCGGCTGCCCGAACTTGCGGAGCGGACCATTTTCATTCCCCCCACCCTGGACCCCCTGGTGCCCATCGTGGCTGCGATACCGCTCCAACTGCTGGCCTACCACATCGCGGTGGAGCGGGGCTGCGACGTGGACCGTCCCCGCAACCTGGCCAAGAGCGTAACTGTGGAGTGAGGAGCCGATGAACGGAAGCATCGTCCTCTTTGAAGACCAACATCAGCGCCGGATGTGGCCCATCACGCTCACCCGCCCCGCCTTCGGGGTAACCTGCGCCGCCTGGAACCTGCGGGAGGTGGCTTCCCTGGCCTCCCCTCGCGTCAGCCACCTGGTGCGGGACTACCTGCAGGAGATAGCGGACGGTTCCTTTCCCCAGGGGGAACTTCAGGAGGGCCCCGTCCTTTTTCTGAATGCGGCTGTGGCGCCGGACGTCCGTTATGCGACGGCTTTCAGGGAGTGGCTCGACAAAGGCGAGCCCTTCCTCTCTACCTCCGGGGAAAGGGTATCGGTGGCCCTGCTGCCTTCCGAAGAGCCGGTGCCCGAAGAGCTGAGTGCCCAAGAGGCGACCGGCTATCTTCTGGGCCTCGATCTGCCCCTCAACGAGCAGGAGCCCCTGCGGACCTTCGACTATCCGTTCCAGGTGATCGGCTCTCTGGAGGAACTTTTCCCGGCGAACCTGGAGAGGCGGATCCAGGAAGGAGAGTTCAGCGAGCCCCGGCCCGGCGTTTTCGTCGCCGAGGGCGTAGAACTCGCCGAGACCGCCGTCCTGCGCCCCGACGAGGGTCAGATCGTGCTGGACGAAGGGGTAGAGGTGATGGATTTCTGCTATCTCCAGGGTCCCCTTTACGTGGGGCCCGGCTCCCGCGTCATCGAGAGGTCCTCCATCAAGGAGTTCACCTCCATACGCCACACCTGCAAGATCGGCGGCGAGGTGGAGGCCACCATTGTGGAGCCCTACAGCAACAAGCAGCATCACGGCTTCCTCGGGCATTCCTACGTTGGTTCCTGGGTGAACCTGGGCGCGGGCACCAGCAACAGTGACCTGAAAAACACCTACGGTGAAGTGCGGGTACAGGCCGGCGACCGGCGCGTCGAGACCGGACTGCAGTTCTTGGGCTGCGTCCTTGGGGACTACTCGAAGAGCGCCATCAACACCAGCATCTTCACCGGCAAGACGGTCGGCGTCGCCTCCATGCTATACGGCCTCGTCGGCCAGAACGTGCCCAGTTTCTGTAACTACGCGCGTTCCTTCGGCCAGGTAACCGGCTGCTCCGTCGAGCAGGCGATCAAGACGCAGAAGCGCATGTTCGCCCGGAGGGAAGTCGAGCAGACCGAGGAGGACGTCGCCCTGCTGGAGAAGGTCTTCGAGCTGACCCGCCAGGAACGCCGGATCGCCGAAGAGCCGCCCAGCCTCTGAGCCGTCAACCAATCCCCCGGCACCCCGGCGGGCTCACCCCACAGAGGGGCACCTGCTTGTAGCAGCGCGGGCATCCCTGCTGGCAGTCCGCCTCAGGCGGACTTTGCCCCCGCACCCCTCCAGCGGCGCAGGACAGGCCGGGCCACCGATGGCCCGGCACTGCGACCTGGAAGGTCGCGCCACACGGCGCCGCCGTGTCGCTCAAACGGATGTGGTGCGGCCGGCCCGAAGTTACCCCGGACGGAGTTGATTTTGCTGTCGCGATATCGGCATACTGGTGATTGTCGTCATAGAACGAAGAACGCCGATTTTGTGGGAACCGGCGGGGAGGACCGTGGTGGACGAAATGCCGGACACAAAAAAGGAGCTTGTGGAAGAAGTGAAAGAACTGCGCGAACGGTTACGCCAGTTGGAGAAGAGGGAGGCCCAGCACCGGAAAGCTCACCGGGAGATGCTCTATACGGCCAAGCACGACAGGTCGACGGGCCTGTTCAGTCAGATAGAGTTCATGGAGCAACTGGGGCTGGCCGTCCGCGCTTCCAAGCGCTACCGCTACCCGCTCAGCCTGTGTCTGTGCGTGCTGAGTTCGGGCGATGGTGAAGATGGGGGAAACGGAGCGGCCATCGGCGAGAAACTGCGGGAAAGATTCGGCCGAATCATCCACGAGCAGATTCGTTGCAGCGACGCGGCGGCGCGCTACGACGGGAAAGCCTTCAGCATAATTTTCACTCACACGACCGCCTCGGACGCCACTACGGCCACGGGGCGTATCCGAAGGGCGCTGGAAGACATGGCGCGAGTGCAGGGCAACGGCGACAACGGGCACGTGACTTCCTCCTCCGGCATAGCGCAGCTCGCCGAGTCTCATGAAGATGAGAACGACTTCCTGAGGTCCGCCCGGCAGGCACTGCAGAAGGCCGCAGAGAAGGGCGGAAGCTCACTGGTCGTCCAGGGCGGTTGAGGGCCCCGCTTACGCCGACGGCAGAACCCGCTCCCACCCTCCGGATAGCGGGAAGCGTCAATATTTGGCTTGCCCGAGCGCTTCGGTTATACTTACCCCCGGAGAGGTGCCGGAGCGGCCGAACGGGGCGGTTTCGAAAACCGCTGAGCCCTCGCGGGCTCCGGGGGTTCGAATCCCCCCCTCTCCGCCACCCGGGCCTGCCCGGAAGCCTCTTCGCGAGGCCGGCTCGCCTGCGACCGTCCGGCGTGCCGGCTCCACGTCCCCCCGCCGGAACAACAGGGCCCCGACGGCCACGGAGGCCGTAGTGGCCGGGTCGCTCTCCCACTCGAACGCGCTCAGCTTTCCGCGCGGCCGGCCGCTCTGGCTGCAGGCATAGCCGGTGACCGAGTCCCAGCCCTGAAGGGCGGCGACGGCGGCGAGGTGCATCGGACAGTCCTGAACTTCTCCCCTGCGAAAAAGGGGACGGCCCTGTTAGCAGCGAGCGCCCGAAGTGCAAGAGGAGCCGTCCCAAAACACATCCTGCCTCCAGAGGGGAGGTTGGTTGCACCGTGCCGGGGACTCTGTATCATGCGTGGAGGCAGGCGAAATCAACCGTAGAGCGTTCGACAGTGCAGGAAGGGAATCATGGGCAAACCGAAAGCGGTGGTCATCGGTTACGGGTACGCCGGGAGGTCCTTTCACAGCTACCTCATCGGCCTGGAGCCTGATCTGGAGCTGCACGGGGTCAGCTCCCGCAGCGAGGAGACCCGCCGGAAAATCGAGGAAGAACGAGAGTGCAGGGCATACGCGGGTCTGGACGAGGTCATCTCCGATCCCGAAGTCGATCTTGTCGTGCTGGCGACGCCCCATGATACCCACTGCGAGTTGGCCGTCCGCGCGATGAACGCCGGCAAGCACGTGGTGACCGACAAGCCGATGTGCACCACGCTGGCCGAGTGCGACCGCATGATCGACGCCGCCGAACGGAACGGCGTCCTGCTGACCGTCTTCCAGAACCGGCGCTGGGACGGCGACTACCTGACGTTAAGGAAGCTCCTGGCCGAGGGCGAACTGGGGGAGCTGCGGTGGCTGGAGATGGCGTGGCAGGTCTTCGGCCCGCCCGGCGGCTGGCGTGGAAGGGAAGAGAAGGGCGGAGGGAGGCTCTTCGACCTCGGCACCCACATGATCGACCAGTGTCTCATGATCGTCCCGCAGGGCGTTCAGACCGTTTACTGCCGCATGCACCACGACTATCCGGATCGCGACGTGGACAGCCACGCGATGGTGGTGATGGGTTTTGAGGACGGGGCCACCGCCGTGGTGGATGGCGGCGGCATGCACATGATACCGAAGCCGCGAATCCACGCCTTCGGCACGGCGGGGGCCTTCCGCAAATACGGCCTCGACCCCCAGGAAGGGGCTATGTGCCGGGGCGAGATAGACGCCGCCGAGGAACCGGAGGAGAACTACGGGCTGCTGAAAACGGAGCAGGAAGAGCGAACCGTCCCGACCGTGGCCGGCCGCTGGCGGGGCTTCTACGAGAACGTGGCTCAGGTGCCGGCCGGGGAAGCGGAGCCGGCCGTCAAGCCGCCCCAGATGCGGCGGGTGATGGCCGTCCTCGACGCCGCCTTCCAGTCGGCCCGCAACGAAAAGGTGGTCCGTGCGGGCATACCGGCGCTACCCGACTGATCGAACGGAGAAGAATTCTGAATCCCAAAGTTGCTCTGTAGAAACAGCGCGCGATCCGCCGGGGCACCGCTCCCGATGTCGTTCTGAGCGAGCGCATCTTCTGCGAGCGAAGTTTACCCGCCCGTGGCGGGAATCTCTCCGTTCGGTTCAATGCACCTGGGCTACCGGGAGGCAGCGCCAGGGTCGGCAAGCGGGCCCGCGGAGCGCCGCGGTCGTGGAAGCCGGGGTTCGCGGCGGAGGCCGTTGTGCAGCGGTGCCCCGCTGGGCAGGTATGATGTCCGACGGATCATCGGGGAGTCCCGCGACGGCCGGTCCGTGGCCGTTGCGGCGCGGTCGTGGAAGCCGGGGCTCGCGGCGGAGGCCGTTGTGCGGCGGTGCCCCGCTGGGCAGGTATGACGTCCGACGGATCATCGGGGAGTCCCGCGACGGCCGGTCCGTCGCCGTTGCGCCGCGGAGCGGCGCGGTCGTGAAGGCCAGGGCTTCAGCCCTGGTATTTCCCGCGAAAACCCAATTGCGCCCCGCAGGGGCGCGGTGAGGTACCCGATGCACAAAAGCCTGACCAGGCGGCTGTGCCGCGGCATATCCAGAGCGAGCGGCGGCGGCTCCTGGCGGCAGGCCGGTGTGAAGAGATCGCGTATCGAACTCGCTCGGCATCATC
>CAZEAP010000018.1:0-76167 GCA_964510315.1 uncultured candidatus Brocadiaceae bacterium | reverse complement strand
GCCAGTTCCAGCCAGATCGACCTGGACTGGGACGACAACACCGAAAGCGACCTGGACAGCTATAACGTCTACCGCGATACGACCAGCGGTGGACCGTACAGCCAGATCGCAAGCGGCGTGACCTCGAGCGCCTACTCGGACACGGGCCTGAGCGCCTCCACCACCTACTACTACGTGGTAACAGCGGTGGACACCTCAGGGAACGAGTCCGACTACTCCAACGAGGCATCCGCCACTACGCAGGACTCCGACGACACCACTCCCCCGGCGGCGCCGACAAACCTGACGGCGACCGCCGCCAGTTCCAGCCAGATCGACCTGGACTGGGACGACAACACCGAAAGCGACCTGGACAGCTATAACGTCTACCGCGATACGACCAGCGGTGGACCGTACAGCCAGATCGCAAGCGGCGTGACCTCGAGCGCCTACTCGGACACGGGCCTGAGCGCCTCCACCACCTACTACTACGTGGTAACAGCGGTGGACACCTCAGGGAACGAGTCCGACTACTCCAACGAGGCATCCGCCACCACGCTTGAGGCCGCCGACACGATGCACGTGGATTCAATCACGTGCTACACCGAGGACGCTGGAGCGGGCCAGAAGCGCGGTGTGGCCGAGGTCGTCATCGTTGACGACAGCGGCGCGGCCGTTGCCGATGCCACTGTGTACGGCACGTTCAGCGGCGACTTCAGCGAGAGCCAGTCGGCCGTGACCGACTCCAACGGCCTGGCCGTGCTGAAGACCGACGGCACCAAGCGCGGAGCAGTCAGCTTCACCTTCTGCGTGGACGACGTCACGCACTCGACGCTGACGTACGACTCCAACGCCAACGTGGAGACCTGCGACAGCAACTGAGGCCGCCTGAGAGAGGCGTAAACCAGCGGCCCGTCCGCAGCAGCGGGCGGGCCGCATTCTTTGTATAGCGAACTTCTGCAGCCTGAAACGGCGCAAGAGACACCGATCAGCACTGATGAGCACGGATGGACGAACAACGGACTCATATACCCCTTTGTACTCTTCGAAGGCTGGCAAGGTTTGTAGCCTCTGTGCTTGGCTATCGCCGCTTGATCTTCGTGTTCCCCCGAGGTGAGCAGGATTCAGAATTCAGACTGCTCTGTACAAAGCATCCGTCGGCACTCAGATAGGCCGGGCACCTGCCACGCCGTCATGCTGAGGCGTCTTGTCTTCAGGCGCCGAACGCATCTCGCTGTTTTGCCACGCCGCAGTTTCCCGCTCCGCCGCCTCGCCTGCCAGCGATGTCCCTGCTTCCCAGTGGGCCAGGCGCATGCCGCCCGCGGGCGGCCGGTGGCCGCTTTTTGCTTTCCGGGGCAAGTGGGCTACAATGGGCAGCCGTCGATGTGGCGCCCGGTGTGCGGGTCGCCCGAAACCACGGTGAAGGAGGTCCAGAATGCCCTACATACCCCCCGAGAACAGGCCCGCCATCAACGAGGCGGTCGACGCCCTGGCGGAGCAAATGGCCGACGAGCTGGAGCACACCGGCGGGACCGCCGAAATCTCCGAACGTTACAGGGAAGCCTTCATGGACATGGCGCGGTTCATCGCCGCAGTCGAAGCGGCGCCGGAGTCCCCGCCGGAGCCGGAGTCCGAAGCCCAGCGGGTGGCGGACGCGGTGGTGGATATGGCGGCCGCCTACAACCAGAAGGGCGGATGGCTCGGCGAGCTGAACTACGCCGTCACCACCCTCGTGCAGGCGGTGCCGTTCAAGATGTATCAGCGCGGAGCCTGGGAGGAGGCCCTCCGCTACTGGCTTTACGCGGAGACGGTCGGCGCGCTGACCCGCACGGCCTACGAGCTGCACGAGAAGAGCGGCAACAAGTGGGTGCCGAACGGGCTGGCCGGTGTCTTCGAGGACGTGAAGGACGAGTTCAAGCGGCGCGTCAATTCCGCCTACGAGGCCGCCCAGATCCGCAAGAGCGGCGACTGCTACCACATGGTCCCGTTCCGCACGCAGCTCGTGCCGATGGAGGTGGGTGAGGTCAGCGGGTTCATCGAGGTGATGCTGCGCCGGCAGGAGCCGCAGGAGCCGCCCGAGTGAGCCCTCAGCCGCTGAGCCGGCAGACGCGCAGGTAGAACTCCTCGCTGCCGAAGTTCCCGGACTTCAGCACCACCAGCAGGTCCGGACCCGACAGGGGGAAGCAGTAGGGCACCCCGGGCTCGATGGGCGGGCCCACCTCGAGGGCCCGAATGTCGAGTCCCCTGCACACGGTCCCGGCGGTTTCGCCGCCGGACAGGATGAGCCGGCCCACCGCGCCGCTGCCGATCAATCGCCCGGCGACCGAGGCCAGCGCGCGTCCGATGCGCAACCCCACCTCGGTCTCCGAGAGGCCGACCCCCCTGCCGTGCTCCTGGACGGGCGCGACGCCGCTCTCCGGCCCGCTCCCCGCGCGGACGACCAGGTGGGCGCCTTCCTCCAGGTGGTTCAGACCCTCTTCGGCCGCCGCTTTCGGGTCGAACTCCTCTTCGAGGATGGCAAAGGGATCCACGGTCAGCCGCCGGAAGCCGTGGGCCAGCGCGAACTCGTCCTGCGCGCGCGTCGCCGGGGACGTGCTCCCGGCGATGACGAGGGTCGGTCCTTCGAGGCGGGCGATGCGGTCGGAGAAGGAGAGTGGCGCGGTGTCCGGGAACAGGAACCGCGGTATCTCGGCGGTGATGCCCGATCCCCCGCTGACGAGGGGCCACTCGCGGGTGGCCTCGGCGATGGCGGTGAGGTCGGACTGCTGGGTGGCGTCGGTGACCAGGTAGGCGGCTCCGTCGGCGACCAGGGCCTCCATGTGGCCTCGCAGTTCCTGTACGCCCTCGCGCACTTGACGCAGGTTGACCGAGGCCACCTGTCGATTGGTCTGGTGTTCCAGCCAGCGCACCAGGTTCGCGTCGGTCATGGGGTTCAGCGGATGGTGCCGGAGGGGCGATTCGGAGAGCGGGACGCCGTTGACGAAGTGGTAGCCGCAGTATGTGGTGCGGCCGTTGACCGGGAGGGCGGGGCAGACGATGGTCGCTCGTTGGCCGAGGCAGTCCAGGGCGGCGTCGAGGCTGGGGCCGATGTTGCCCTCGGGGGTGGAGTCGAAGGTGGAGCAGTATTTGATCTGCAGCTTCCGGGGCTCCAGGGCGGTGAGCGCCTCGACGGCGGCCCGGGTGCGCCGGCGGGCTCGTTCCGGCTCAATCGAGCGGCTCTGAATGCCGACCACCATGGCCTGGAAGGATTCCGCCGCCGCGGGGTCCTCCTCCAGCAGGCGGCGGTCCAGCAGAAGGAGCGTGCGTACGCCTTTGTCGGTGAGCATGCTGGCTGCGTCGGAGGCGCCGGTGTCGTCGTCGGCCACGATGGCGAATTTCATGGTTCGTGTCCTTTGGTTTTGGTTGCCGGGCGACCGATTCAGTGCGCCTCGCGCCACTGCTCGACCAGCCGCGCCAGGCGGCGGATGGCCGGCTCGGGGCTGGAGAGCACGGGTATGGAGACCTCGCCGGAGTCGAGGGCATCCACGATGCGGGCCATCGATGCCTGCGCCAGCAGTATGGCGTCGCTCTCCTCGGCGAGTTCGAGCAGGTGGGCCCTCACGATGGAGTCATGCTTCTCCATCTCGCCGTTGAACAGAGCATCGTAAGCCCCCTTGCAGAGTACGGTTGTGACGGAGACGTCCCGGCCGCGCTCCTCGGCAATCCGCCGGACCAGCTCGCCGCTCGGTTTCAGGGTGGAGGATGCCGTTGCAATGACGCCGATGCGGTCGTGGGCGTCCACCGCCTGCTCGATCACCGGCCGATCCACCTTCAGGACGGGGACCCCCACCATGTATCTCGCCACGTCCGCGCAGGGCGACACCGAGGAGCAGGTGAACTGTATGAAGTCCGCCCCGGCCTCCTCCGCTCCGGCCACGTGCTCGCAGACGCGCCGGTAGATGGCGGGCGTGAGGCCGTTTGCGTCGAGCGCGCGTTTGATGAGACTGTCGTCGGAGATGTGCGTCAGTTCGACCGCCTCGCCGATGTGCTCTTCGCAGAGGCTGTCGAACATGTCCGCCAGCCCGTTGAGGGTGTGGATGAAGAATACGGTTGGTTCCACGGTTTGCTCCCTTCCAAAAAGTGCAGCTTCCGTGCGGCTCAGGACACCTCGAGTACCTTGACGCCGCTCAGGACGGGCTTCCCGCGGCGGGCGACCAGGTTCACGCGAACCCCTTCGCCTCGGACCGTCTCCAGGCGGGTGCCCACGGTAACCGGCCGCCGGTCGCCGCAGCGGCCGGCCAGATCCAGTCCACCGACAAGGCAGCGCCCGTTGACCACTACGTCGAAGACGCGGCGCCCGCCGGTGTCGGCGCCCGTCTTCTCCTCCTCGCTGCGTCGCCTCTGGATCGGGAACGGTTCGGTGAAATAGAGCGTGACGTCGTAGCGACCCGCGGGGAGGTCCAGGCGGTAGTCGGTCAGCCCGACGAGGAAAGTCTGGTAGACGGGGTCCAGCTCGGTGCCCCGGATGTTGTGATGGACGCCCTGGCGGACGCCTTGCCACGCCGGCTGTTCGGTCCAGGTCGTGTAGTAGTCGCCGTCCACGTGCCCGAACCCGCCGGGGCGGTGGGGGCGGTCCGGCAGCCAGTGGTTGCCGGTCAGGGGATCACGGAAATACGTCCGCGACTGGCCGACGTTGACGCACAGCTTTCCGTCCGGAAGCGGTCCTTCGCGCAGGTCGCGCGGCTCGGGCCAATACCAGTCCAGGTCGCCCAGTATCTCGCACATGTAGCCCCACATGACCACCGACGGATGGTTGTAGTTCTGGAGAATCATCTCCCGGACCATCCGCCGCGTGTTGCGCGCGAACTCCTCCGTGTGCGTTATCTTCTGCATGATGGGGATCTTGGCCCACGCCATCAGGCCCAGCCGGTCGCACGCCTCGTAGGTGGCCCGGGGCTGGGGGAAGTGGCTGCGCAGCATGTTCGCTCCCATCTCCTTCGCCTTCCGCGCGTCGGCGCGGTGGACCTCGTCGGGGGCGGCGTATCCGACGCCGGGGTGATCCTGGTGCTTGCCGACCCCTTTGATGAAGCAGCGCTCGCCGTTGAGGAACAACCCGGCGTCGGCGTCCACCGAGAACCAGCGGAAGCCCAGCGGATTCGTCACCGAGTCCAGGACTTCGTCGGTGGCGCGGTCCACGACCGAGCACGTGACGGTGTAGAGGTGGGGATGCGCCGGGGACCACAGCAGCGGCTCGGCCACCGCGTGGGGGCCCTGGACGAACTCCTGGCGTGCGTCGGGCTCCAGCGACAGCTCGGTGCGGAGCACGGCCACCGTCCGGCCTTCCGGGTCTCGGACCGTGCTGACCACCTCGACGTCACGCGCGGCGGGGCCGTGGTTCAGCAGGCGGCCGCGGGGCCTGACCGTTCCCTCCTCGGCGGAGACCCGCGGCGTGTCGATCAGCACACCCGGCGCGGCGGCGTCCTCCACCTCGAAGTGGACGGGGCCGGTTCTCAGCAGGTGCACGCTCCGGTAGATGCCGCCGAAGTGCATCAGGTCGCCGGCGATCGGGGGCACGTCTTCGTTGGGCGCGTTGCTCACGCGGACGCTGAGGATGTTCTCGGCGCCGGGCTCGACCTGGTCGGTGATGTCGAAGACGAACGCCGTGTAGCCGCCGAGGTGCTCCCCGACCCGCGCGCCGTTGACGTAGAGGACGGTGTCCTGGTTGGCGCCGTCGAAGAAGAGGTAGAGGCGGCCCTCGGCATCCGCCGGCGTTCGGAGCGCCCGCTGGTACCAGCCGGGTCCCCGGTAGTAGCCGGGCTCGTCGGAGAGGACGTCCTCGGTGTTCCAGCAGTGGGGCAGCCCGACCGGCGCCCAATCAGCATCCTCGAACGGCGGGGAAGCCGATGCCGGAGGATCGCCCTTGTGGAACGTCCAGCCGGAGTTGATCGTCCGGCCAGTGCGGGGGCTCGTGACCTCTCCCGCGGTTTCGTCGGCAGATGCGTTCCCTTCGGGCATCCAGGTCTCTCCGCAGTTAGTTCCCGATCTGAAAGCCGGCCGGCACGAACACCCGCCGCCGGCAGCATCGTGAAAAGGATAATTTCTCCCACGCCCCCGGTCAACCCCACCGGCCTCGTTCCGGCGTCAAGTCCCGGCGGCGTCGCCTGCCCGCCGGCTCAAAGCCTTGAAGCCCCGCCCCGCAAGAGTTATCATCCTGGCGGCAGGTAGCTGGTGTTTGCGCTTCGGCGCCCGATGCAACCTGGGTCGGCGGCCGTTAAGGGATTCAAGACGGACGAAATCACCTGTACCGAAGCGTCAAGAACGAAGGCGTAACGCTGCCGGTTGCAGGTGGGAGAACTCGCGGCGTGCACTGGATCGAGACCGGGCCGGTCAGCGAAGCCACCCGCGAGAAGGGCTTCCTCGGCAACCGGAACACAGTTGCCCGCCCCCGCAGCAAGAAGTGGGACCACACCGTCGAACGCCTGAAGAAGCGGTTCGGCATGGATGAATAAACAAGGATCCAGCAGTCGAGAAGGCGAGACTGCACGCAAACGGCTACAACGGATGGAGCAGAAGCGCGGAAAGCGACGGTACGCGTCCTACTGGGAATGGTCTGACCAGGAGGTCCAAGAGCGGGGGATAGCCCGGGATTGGATCGAGGCGGCAGAACAGACGGAACTCGCGGAGCTCCGGTCAGCAGATCAGGATCCGCCAGACTGCGTGGCATATGATCGAGAGGGGCTCGCAGTTGGCATTGAAGTAACTGAACTCGTGGACCAGTCTGCCATCGAGGTCAACCAACGGGCGGAGACCCGAGAAGACCGCAGGTTCCGTAATTGGATGGTTGGATCGGTCGCCAGTGCCATTGAAGGGATCATCAGGGAAAAGGACTCAAAGAACTTTCACGGCGGTCCGTACGCGCGCCTGGTCCTCCTCATACACTCTGACGAGCCGACCATTGCGTCCCCGAGTTTCCCGCTGGATGAACTGAAGAGGCGCGTGTTTCCCCAAACACGGAAGATTACCGAAGCTTATCTGCTCTCCTCATACAGGTCTGATGTATCCGGAGATGGTTCCTGTGACTGCATTGAGCTGCAGTTGAAAGGTAGGGAGTCGGCTTGAGCACGCCGACGCAGGCGGGGGACTTTGTTGAAATGGGGTGGTGGGGGTGGGAGAATGTTTTCTTGCGGCATGGTGCTTTGAGGGAGGATGGTTGCCATTTCTGCGCGTGTTTCGGTTGTGCTGGTCGGGATTGGGGGGTACGGGGAGGCTTATCTCTCGGCATTGCTGGATAGCTTCGAGCCGGGGGAATTCTCGATCGCCGGGGCCGTGGAGCCGGCCCCCGAACGTTGCGGGCGGCTGGCGGACCTCCGGGCGCTGGACGTCCCCGTCTACGGCGCGCTGGGGGAGTTCTACGCCGAGCGTTCCGCCGACCTGGCGGTCATCTCTTCCCCCATCCATTACCACTGCCCGCAGACGTGCACGGCGCTGGAGAACGGAAGCCACGTGCTGTGCGAGAAGCCCCTGGGGGCTACCATCCAGGGAGCGCTCCGCATGATCGCGGCGCGCCAGGAGGCCGGCCGGTTCGTCGCCATCGGCTACCAGTGGTCGTTCAGCCGCGCGATCCAGGAGCTGAAACGCGACATCCGAGGCGGCCTTTTCGGGGCGCCCCGGCGGCTCAGCACGCTGGTCCTGTGGCCGCGCCGACACTCCTACTACCGGCGGAACAACTGGGCCGGCCGCATCCGGGACGACGAGGGCCGCTGGATACTCGACAGCCCGGTCAACAACGCCACCGCGCATTTCCTCCACAACATGTTCTACTGCCTGGGGGAGGAGTGGAACACCAGCGCCGCGCCCCCCGAGGTGACCGGAGAGCTGTACCGCGCGAACGACATCGAGAACTACGATACGGCGGCCCTGCGCTGCCACACCGCTGGCGGCGTGGAGGTGCTGTATTTCAGCTCCCACGCGGTGAGCGAGCTGTTGGGGCCGGTGCTGCGCTACGAGTTCGAGGATGCCGCCGTGACCATGAAGGGAATGGGCGGGGAGCTGACCGCCCGCACGGCGGACGGCTCCGAGAAAAGCTACGGGACGCCCTGCAACGCGCCGGACGAGAAGCTGCGGCAGTGCATGGAGGCGGCCCGGGACGACGGCGGGGTGGCCTGCCCGATCGAGGCGGCCGCCGCCCAGACCCTCTGCATGAACGGACTGCAGGAGTCGGCGGGGACCATCACGGACTTCCCGGAGGCGATGCGCCGCACGGAGGGCGAAGCGGGGGACGAGATAACCTGGGCCGAGGGGCTCTACGAGGCGCTGACGGAGTGCTGGGAGGCCGGGGCTTTGCCGTCGGAGATGGGTTTCGAATGGGCATCTCCGGGGCGCGCCGTCGACCTCAGCGGGTACGCCGCCTTCCCGGCGGATAAGGGCTGAGGGGCCCCAGCACGGCGGCGCGCATGCCGTTCAGGTTCGAGCAGACGCGGGATGATCCAGCTCCCGCCCGGCCTTGAAATAGGGGCCATGCCGAATAAAATGTCTCTTCCTGAGTTGTGATTCCACGGGAATGGTGCGATGAAACCAAAGGCGCTTGTGCTCCGCACGGCGGGCACTAATTGTGACGTGGAAACGCAGTTCGCGTTGCGGCGGGCGGGTGCGCGCGCCGAGCGCGTTCACGTGAACGCCCTCAGGGACGAGCCTTCCCGCCTTTCGGCGTGCCACGTCCTGGTCATCCCCGGCGGATTCAGCTACGGGGACGATCTGGGCGCCGGCAAGGTGCTGGGCAATGAGCTGCTGACCACTTTGCGGGAGCCGATCGACCGATTCCTCGCCGAGGGTAAGTTGATACTGGGCATCTGCAACGGTTTCCAGGTGTTGGTGAAGACGGGCCTGCTGCCCGGTTTCCAGAGATGGCGCCAGGAAGTGACCCTGACCTTCAACGACTCCCACAAGTTCGAGGACCGGTGGACTTACCTGGCCGCTCCTCCCAACTGCTGCGTGCTGGCCGAGGACGGGGAGCGGCTCTACCTGCCGGTGGCCCACGCCGAGGGCAAGTTCGTGGTGGCTTCCACGGACGTTCTGGACCGGCTCCGGGAAGGGCGACAGATCGTTTACCGCTACACGGACCCGGAAGGCGCCCCGGCCGGGTATCCCTGGAACCCCAATGGTTCGGTGGATAACGTCGCCGGCATTTGCGATCCGACCGGGCGCATCCTGGGGATGATGCCCCATCCGGAGCGGCACTGCCTGCCGGTGCACGATCCGCGATGGCCTCGCCGGGGCCTGGCCGAGGAGGGGGAAGGAATCAGGATCTTCCGTCGGGCCGTGGATTTCGTCAGGCGGGAACTGGGCGTGCCCGCCGGCTGATAATCTCCGTCGAGCCTGTTTAGACCATTTCGGGAGCCTGCCATGCCGCTCTACAGCATCGGACTGGATTTCGGGACGGAGTCCGTGCGCGGTCTGCTGCTGGATTTGGAAACCGGCGAGGAGGTCGCGTCGGCGGAGTTCGAGTATCCGCACGGCGTCATCAGCGAGCGCCTCCCGGTGGAGGCCGACGTGCCCCTGGAGCGGGACTGGTTTCTGCAGAACCCCGCCGACTACCTCGCGGGTCTGGAGGCCGTTGTGCCGGCCGTGCTGGAGCGGGCAGGGGCGGCCGGCCGGGACGTGGCCGGGCTGGGGCTGGACTTCACCTCCTGCACGTTGCTGCCAACCGATGAGACCGGAGCCCCGTTGTGCGAGCAGGAGCGATTTCGAGAGGAGCCCCAGGCGTGGGTCAAACTGTGGAAGCACCACGGAGCGGCCGCGGAGGCGGAAGATATTCTGGAGGTGGCCCGCCGGCGAGAGGAGGCGTTCCTTGACTACTACGGCGGCACCATCTCCAGCGAGTGGCTGATGCCCAAGGTGTTGGAGGTCATCCGCCGGGCCCCGAAGGTCTGGGAGGAGGCGTTCACGTTCGTGGAGGCGGCCGACTGGGTCGTCTGGCGCCTGACCGGCGTGCTGGCCCGCAACGCCTGCTGCGCCGGCTACAAGGCACAGCACGTGGCCGAGTTGGGGTGGCCCTCAGCGGATTTCCTCCGGGATGTGGAGCCCAGGATGGCGACGCTGTTCACCGAGAAGATGCCCGGTTCCCTGGTCTCGCCCGGAACGCGGGTGGGCGGACTGAGCGCCCGGTGGGCCGCTCGGCTGGGGCTGACGGAGGGGACGCCGGTCGCCGCGCCTTTCATCGACGCCCATGCCGCCGTGCCCGGCTGCGGCGTGACGCGTCCGGGACGGATGGTTCTGGTGCTGGGCACCTCGTTCTGCCACATGCTGCTGGGAGAGGAAGCCCGCCTGTTCGAGGGCGTGGCCGGCATGGTGAAGGACGGCATAGTGCCCGGCTACTACGGCTACGAAAGCGGGCAGACGGCCGGCGGCGACATCTACGCCTGGTGCCTCCAGACCTGTGTGCCCCCCGAGTACGCCGCCGAGGCGGAGGGGCGGCAGGTCGGACTGCACGATCTTCTGACCGAGAAGGCCGAGGGGCTTCGCCCCGGCGAGAGCGGTCTGATCGCGCTGGACTGGTGGAACGGCAACCGGAGCGTCCTGATGGACGCGGACCTGAGCGGCCTGTTGCTCGGGCTGACGCTGGACACCCGACCCGAGGAGATATACCGGGCCTGTATAGAGGGCAGCATGTTCGGGACGCGCCGGATAATCCAGGCTTACGAGGACGCGGGCGTGGCCGTGGACAGGATAATCGCCTGCGGGGGCCTGCCGCACAGGAATCATTTCGCCATCCAGGTGCTGGCCGACGTCCTGAACCGTACCGTGCAGGTGGCGGCATCCGAACGGACGGCCGCCCTCGGCAGCGCCCTCCTCGGGGCGGCGGCCGGGGAAGAGGGCGGCGGGTTCAGCTCCGTCCAGGAGGCGGCCGCCCGGCTCGTGCCCCCGGCGAAGGCCATCCATCGGCCGTCGCCGGAAGCCGTTCGGGTCTATGAGGATCTCTACCGCGAATACCTGGGCCTGCACGATTACTTCGGCCGCGACGAACGGGTCATGCACAGACTGCGGGAGCTGCGCGGCTGAACCAAGGGCACGCGAGGCAGGGGACGCGGAAGGAACCACGGAGACACGGAGAGGGCGAACGGAATAGAAGAGAACCGCAGAGGAAAGGCAAAGGACAAGGGGAACCACGAAGGACACGAAGGGCACGGAGCAAGGAGAACGTAAGGAGGCACACGGCGAGGGGAACCGCAGAGGACGCGGAGGAACGCAGAGGAAAGACAAAGCACAAGGGGAACCACGAAGGGCACGAAGTGCACGGAGCAAGGAGAACGCAAGGAGGCACACGGCGAGGGGAACCGCAGAGGACGCGGAGGAACGCAGAGTAAAGACAAGGCACAAGGGGAACCACGAAGGACACGAAGGGCACGGAGCAGGGCAGAGGCAAGGAGGGGCGTAGGGGAGAAGAAAAGGGGGGAGGACGCGGAGGAAAGACAAAGCACACCAGGAAAAACGGGCAGCAGGAAGCCCTTTGGGCCTCAGGCGGGTAAACTTCAGCTTTCATATTGCTCTGTAGAAAGCATCCGTTCGCGCCTGGCTGAGCCCGTGACCTTCCCGCCGTCATGCTGAGGCGCCCTGTCTTCAGGCGCCGAATGCATCTCGCCGTTTTGCCACGCCGCACCTCGCCGCCACAAGCGGTTCTATAGTGCCCGCATGAAAAAAGGACCCGCGGGTTGGTACCCGCGGGCCCCGGTTTTGCGAGTTCGCTACCTCGGTCCGTCCCCCCTCGGCCGACGGCCGGCGGGGCAGACGGCCTCAGTTGCTGTCGCAGGTCTCCACGTTGGCGTTGGAGTCGTAGCTCAGGCTCGCGTGGGTTACGTCGTCCACGCAGAACGTGATACTGACGCCTCCCCGGGCGGTGCCGGTGGTCTCGATGACCGCCGTGCCCGTGCTGTCGGTCACGCCGGAACCGCTCTCGGAGATGTCTCCGGAGAAGGTGCCGTAGACCGTTGCGTCGGCGACCGGCCCGCCGCAGTTGTCGTAGATGACCACTTCGGCCCGGCCTTTCTTGTTGCCTTGTCCGACATCCACCGTGGTGACGGTGACGGACTCCACGTGCATCGTGGTCTCATCGCACGCCGCCTCGGTGGTCGCACACGCCTCGTTGGAGTGCGAGGACTCGTTACCGGAGGTGTCCACCGCCGTGACCGTGTAGCAGTAAGTGGTCGAGGCGGCGAGTCCGGTGTCGGAGTACTCGCTGACGGTGACGTCCGTGGCAATCTGCGAGCCGTCGCGGTAGACGTTGTAGTAGGCCAGGTCGTCCTCGGTGTTGTCGTCCCAGTCGAGGTCTATCTGGCTGTCGCTCACCGCGGTGGCGCTCAGATTGGTGGGCGCCGCCGGAGCCGTGTTGTCCGGGCCGGTGCAGTTGTCCGCGTCATCGCAGCAGGTCACGATGTTGTCGGACGAATCGTAGGGCAGCACATCGTGGACCACGTCCTGGACGCAGGCCAGTGTGCCGCTGCCCTGGCTGGGGCTGCGAACGTGGCATTCGCCGCCCAGCGCCCGCACGTAAGCCCATCCGTCGCTGTTGGTGACGCCCCACTTCACGGTGCAGCCGTCCTTGAGGCTGACCTTCACCCGCGCGTCTTCGACGGGCATCTTGCCGTTGTCGTGGATGAGTACGTCGGCCGCCGGGACGTAGAGGCTGCCGTTGTCCCGCCAGAAGTATTCGATGTCGGCCACGTGACAGTCTTCCGGCGTGTAGCCGGATGTGACCTCTATCTCGACGACGCCGTCGCAGCTCTGGAGCGTGCCGTCGTCGGCGGCGTACTCGAAGGAATCCTTCCCCACGAAGTCGGCGTAGGGGGAGTAGGTGAACGAGCCGTCGCTGTTGAGGGTCAACGAACCGTTAACGGGCGCCGTGACCAGGACGGCTGTCAGCGGGTCGCCCTCGGCGTCTGTGTCGTTCTCCAGCACGCCGGGGGCCGAAACCGAAAGATCGGTGTTCGGTGCGGTTGTGTAAGCCTCATCGACCGCCACCGGCGACCAGTCCCCGTTCTTGTAGGTGGACTCGCCGATTATGTCCCGGACCGCCTTGGTTTTCCAGAAACGGTCGGGCAGCGTGATCTCGTCGGTCACGTTCCACGAGCCGTAGCGGTCGTCCTCGTCCCAGAGGGCAAAGTGCATACCGAGGTTTCCGCCCAGGCCCGCGAAAGCCTCATCGTAGTTGTATTCCATCACTTCCTGCATGCCGAAATCCCGGTGGGCCAGGATTCGGTTGGCAATGTTGGTGGTGTTGCCGATGCCGCCCATCGAGCCGGGCCCGGCCTCGTAGAAGCAGTACCCGCCGGGCAGGTTCCAGTTGGCGGCTGTGGCGAGCCACGCTTTGCGCTTGTCCATCTGGTCGGTGACGCTCTGTTCGGATGCGGCCAGAATCTCCTGGACGGTCTCCCCGGTGGAGGCCGTGTCATCCCCGAAGTAGCCCTGGCTGGCCATCCCGTAGATGTAGTTGCTGGGAGGGCCGTAGTTGTTGTTGATGTAGGCCATCATCTCGGGGACCCACCAGTCGATCTGGGGTGAGTGCGTGCACAGCATCACACGGACGCGATCGTTGATGGCCGCCGAACCGAAGACGTCTGCGAAGATCTGGGACAGCTCGACGGTCCTTCGGGCGTAGTTCTCATGCTCGGTGATCCCGAGAGCCGCCGCCTGATCGGCGTTCCACTGCTGCTGTGGGAACCCGCTGTTCCAGACCTCGTTCGAGTTCTCAACATAGATGTTGAGCCCCGTCTCGAGGTCGTTCTTCAGCATGGTAGCCACGTTGGTTACGTAAGTCGTGGTGGCCGAGACCGGCAGGTTGATCCACGGGTCCTTGTCCGTGGCGTTGGCGATCTCGATCACGTATTCCCAGGCACCGGCCTGCCAGATGTTCGGCAGGACCGAGTCCAGGTTGTCCTGGCTGGCGTGAGTGGTGAGCTTGCGCTCGTCCCACGTCGTCTGGTCCGGGTAGGTGACGTGCTCGTTGTTGGGGGCGGTGAAGTGATACCGCACCGCAGCCCACGAAGCGCTGTTGAGGCAGTTGAGAAACTCCGTCGTGAACGTCTGAGTTGTGTCACGCGTGTACCCGGGAGCCAGAATCTCCAGGTCGGTGAACCCGGTGTTGGTATCGCTGGTGGAGGTGCGCTGCGTGTTGGCGAAGTCTATCCCGTAGAACCCGTAGTGGGCCTCCTGATCCGAGGCGGGATGATCGATCCACAGGTCGAACGTGGTGGTGTTGGTGGTGGAGTCGTAGGAGAGATTCTGCACCGCGGCGTCTCCCTCCTGCCACTTGGCCCACGCGCTCACGTCCGCCTTCCCCTGGAAGGAACATTTGTAGGTTCCGCCGATGTCCCAACGGTGGGGGACAGGGTCGTCGATCTCGCCGGCCCACTCGGCCACCGGCCGGCTGTCCTGGATGTAGGTCACATCGCAGGCGGGCCAGCCTTCGGAGTCCACGTCGTCCGAGGTGAGTGATTCGCCGTCGGAGAGGCGCAGCCATCGGTACGCCTGCTTGTGCCAGTCGACGAACAGGGGCGCCGACTCGGTGTAGTGGCCGATGTTCACGCCCATCTGCCCCGGATGCGTTGCCGCCAGGGCAGGCACCGCGAGGCCCAACACCATGGCTACGAAAAGCAAAAACGTCAGTCTCTTACACATCTTGGTGATCTCCTGATAGGAAGGTCTACCTTACGGTCCGAAAACATCGCTGCCGTCGGTGCTGCGGCCGCTTCTCACCCCCTTTCTGCACCCGCCTGTGACGTGCTCGTGGGCGCGCCCCCCACGGCGCCGGACCGTCCCCCCCTCACTTGCTCAGATCGCCAAAGGAATCCAATAAGCCACCACTGAGGTCCCGGCCCCGGCCGGGGGCCGCTCGATCACCGGGCGTCGCTCACGTGCGCAGGCGGAGTTGGCCGTGAGCAACCCCCCCCTTACGCTCAAAGCTCAGTACAAAGCTTTAGTGCTTCGGCCGGGAGCAACCCCTTTTCGTGCTTACGGCTCACCCTCCGCTCGGCACTATAACGCGACTTTGGGCCTTTGTCAACACTGAATCTGCCGCGCCGCGGTGAATTCTTCGGAGAGGAAGACGTCGACGCGGGCCGGCTCCCTTTGCGCTGCATCGTCGGTGGCAATAGGATGGACGGGAATCATCGCAGGCGCAGCCCCACGCTTCCCGCCCCTGTTGAGGAGCAGCCGAGCAACGTGAAAGTAGCCGGCATAGAGAGTTCCTGTGACGAAACCGCGGCCGCCGTGGTGGAGGACGGCGACCGGGTGCTTGCCAGCGTGGTGAGCAGCCAGCACGAACTTCACGAACGGTTCGGGGGCGTCGTGCCGGAGATTGCCAGCCGCGCGCACGTGGAGAACATCCTGCCGGTCCTCGCGACTGCCCTGGACGAGGCAGATACGGACCTGAGCGGCCTGGACGGGATCGCGGTGACAACGACGCCCGGGCTGATCGGAGCGTTGCTGGTGGGCGTGACGGCCGCCAAGTCGCTGAGCTGGGCGCTCCAGCTCCCCCTCCTGTCGGTGGACCATCTCCGGGCGCACATCTACAGCGTGTGGCTGGGGGGTGCGAAGCCGGAGCTGCCCGCGGTCAGCCTGGTGGTCAGCGGCGGGCACACCAGCCTGTTTGTCACCGAAGGCCCCCTGCGGCACAAGCTCCTGGGCGGCACCGTGGACGACGCGGCGGGGGAGGCATTCGACAAGGTGGCCAACATCCTGGGTCTGGGCTACCCCGGGGGCCCCGCCGTCGAGAAGGCGGGCCGTGAGGGCGATCCCGAGGCGGTCAACTTCCCCAGGGCGTGGCTGGAGCCGCACAGCGCGGACTTCAGCTTCAGCGGCCTGAAGACCGCCGTCCTCTACCACTGTCTCGGACAGAACGCCTCGAAGGAGGACATTGCCGAGGCGCAATACGAGCCGGGCTTCGTGGCGGAGGTGGCGGCCGGCTTCCAGGAAGCCGTGGTGGACGTGCTGGTGGGAAAGACTTTGGATGCCGCCGAACGGCGGGGCGCGGGCTCGATACTGGTGGGCGGCGGGGTCGCCGCCAACGGACGCCTGCGGGAGCGCCTCCGGGCCGAGGCCGCCCGAACGGGCGTTCCGCTTTATCTTGCGCCCCGGCGGTTCTGCACGGATAATGCGGCCATGACCGCCGGGATGGGATGCCGGCTGCTGAGCGCCGGCCGGACCGCACCCCTCGGCGTGGAAGCCCGACCGTAGCCTTCAGGGGGAGTGGAACCAGGTGGACGAGCATAAGCTGAGAGATATGCTCGAGCGGCTTGCGGCCGGAGACCTGACCCCGGACGAGGCCATCGAACGCATCCGGGGCATGCCGTTTGAGGACCTGGGGTTTGCGAAGATAGACCATCACAGGGCCCTGCGCTGCGGCGTCCCCGAGGTCGTTTTCTGCGAGGGGAAGACCCCCGCACAGGTGGCCCGAATCGCGGAGAACATCGTCGGCGCGGGAAGCAGTCTGCTGGCAACCCGGGCCGATCCCGCCCACTTCGAGGCGGTCGCCGGCGTGGCCCCTGGGGCGGAGTATGATTCCACCGCTCGCTGCATCACGCTGCGGGGTGAAGCGGTCCCGCATAGAGGTTCGGTCCTGGTGGTCACCGGTGGAACGGCCGACTTGCCCGTCGGACGGGAGGCGCTCATCACGGCCCGAACGCTCGGAGCGGACGCCGAGCTGGTCGGCGACGTCGGCGTGGCGGGTCTGCACCGGCTGCTGGCCTACCGGGAGGAGCTGCAGAACGCGAACGTCCTGGTGGTTGTGGCGGGAATGGAGGGCGCGCTGCCCAGCGTGGTGGGCGGCCTGGTGGCCCGACCGGTCATCGCCGTGCCGACCAGCGTGGGATACGGGGCCAGTTTCGGGGGGCTGGCGCCCCTGCTGACGATGCTGAACAGTTGCGCGGCCGGGGTGGCGGTGGTCAACATTGACAACGGCTTCGGCGGCGGCTACATGGCTGCTCTTATCAATGCCATGGCCGTCCGGAAGGAGGAAGCGCCGTGAGCGCGCCCAAGGGACTTATCACCGTTCGGGACCTGCCGGCCCTGCCGGAACGCGCGCGGGACGCACACAAGGGGGACTTCGGGCGGGTGCTGGTGGTGGCCGGCTCTCCCGGGATGACCGGGGCGGGATGCATGGCGGCGGTCGCCGCTCAGAAGGCCGGCGCCGGCCTGGTGACCCTCGGGCTGCCGGCCAGCCTGAACCCCGTGGCGGAGATCAAGCTGACCAGTGCCATGTCGCGCCCGCTGCCTGAAACCGGCGCCCCCATCCTCGGGGAGCGCGCCGCGGAGGCCGTCCTGAAGATGACCGGGGAGTTCGACGTGGTGGCCCTCGGACCCGGGGTGGGGCGCGATTCGCCGACGACGGACGCCGTGCGCAGGCTGGTGCGCGAACTGCCCCTGCCGGCGGTGGTCGACGCCGACGGCCTCAATGCGCTGGTTGGAGCCAGGGAGGCGCTCCGAGAGGCCGAAGCGCCGCGGCTGCTGACCCCCCATCCGGGGGAGATGGCGAGGATAATCGGCGGCCGACCCTCGGAGGTGCAGGACGACCGTAGGGGTGTGGCGGCCCGATTTGCCGCCGAGTATGGCGTGCTGTTGGCCCTGAAAGGCGCCGGCACCGTGGTGACCGACGGCGAGCGCGTCTACGTGAACTCCAGCGGCAATCCGGGGATGGCTACCGGCGGAACCGGGGATGTGCTGACGGGGATGGCGGCCGGACTGATGTGCCAGGGGCTGGGCCGCTTCGAGGCGCTGCAGTTGGCGGTGTTCGTCCACGGGCTGGCGGGCGATCTGGCCGCACGCCGGAAGGGGGAACTCTCTATGACCGCCGAAGACGTCCTCGAAGATGTGCCGGCGGCCTTCGGCCTCGTGCGGGACGCCGGAGCGGGGGCCGCCCCCGAAGAAGTCTCGGCGCTGCTGGAGGAACAGGACCGCTGAGACGGGGCTGCCTCAGGCCGGCCCGAGGGGTTTCGCCCCCTTCAGCTCACGCAGGGCTGCCCGTATCGCCTCCTGCTGTTCCTCATCGAGGTCCTGGCGGCCGAACCGCGTGCGGCAGTAGATGTCCGTGACGAGCTGGATCGCGGACCGCACCGCGGGGGCGTCGCCGTTGGCACGGCCCAGCTTGCGCGAAGCGACCCGGGCCAGTTCCCGGGGGGTTGCCGAGGGAGCACGGTCTATCCCCTTCTTGCGAAGTATCCTCAGCAGGTCTTCGTAGAAGCGAAGTGTCTTCTGCCGGCGCCCCCGCCGGCCGGGCAGGTGCGCCTGCAGCCAGCTTGCCCCGACGTGCAGCAGCATGACGAGACCGGTCAGGGCGACCACTGCGAGGAGCAACTGGAGCCAGGCGGCGTCCGGCAGCAGCGGCGCCACCACGCCGAAGGCGCGGGACAGGTCGTTGGCCAGGCTTTTGGCCCCGGCGATCAGCCCGTCGAGCAACTCCTTCTGTTGAGCCCTGTTGTATCCGATAATGTCGGATTCCCAGGTTTCGCTGAGCCAGGAGCCCGCCACCCTCACCCAGGAATCCACTTCCGCCGAGACGGTGTCGACGATCCCCCAGGAGGTGACTTTTTTCCCGGAGCCGCTCACCCAGGGAGTCGGATCGAACTGCACCCATCCGACGTCGTTGAAGTACGCTTCCACCCAGGCGTGCGCGTCGGAGTCGCGGAACTGGTAGGTCTGGGTGTTGGGGTTGAGTTCTCCTTCCTTGTAACCGATCGCCAGGCGCGTCGGGATGTCCCATACCCGCCCGATGAGCGCAAGGGCGCTGGCAAAGTGTTCGCAGCTTCCCCTGCGGGTGTCCGTCAGGAAAGCGGCCACCGGGTCCCGCGTGCCGTAATCGGGAAGCTCAAGGGAGTAGGCGAACAGTTGTTCGTCGGAGAGGTAGCGCTCGGCCGCCATCAGGCGGTCGTAGTCGTTAGTCGGCTGGTAAAGCTCTTCTATGCGCTCGGCAACCCGCTGAAGGACCAGGCGGAGGTGGTCGGGCGTCTCCCACAGGACGTGCCAGGGCGCAATCGGCGACGGCGTGCCGGCTTCCCGGAGCTGTTCGGGCGTTAGCTGCGGCACCTTGGAGACGATTTCGTAGCGCCTCTGATGCTTGGCCCGGGTTGTCACGTCCACCTGATGGGAGAACGGGTGCACGGTCAGCGAATAGGGCGGCGCACCCGCTATCCTTACCGCCCTGTAGAGCGAGAAGAGGACCTCGTCCGGATGTCGGGCCAGGCGGACCTTTTGAATGACCCGCTCGTAGGAGGTCTCGAGCTCCTTCAGTTCGTAGATGTCCCGCGAGGAGAAGAGCTGCCGGGGGCCGCTCCGTTCCTTCGGGCCCCGGCGGAGTATGCGCTGGATCGCGACTCCGTAGCCGTACCATTCGCCGTTTCCGTAGCCGGGCAGCGCCGTACCTCGCATCAGCAGGCGCGGAGGCACGTGCGTGCCTTCGTCTTCCCCTTTGATCCGTTGCTCTTCCGGCTTCAGGAACTTAACTTCGAAGGCCAGCCGCTCGCTCTTACGCAACGCTCCGATTTCTCTGAGCGATACGTTTTCGGAGAAACCGGTCATCAGCCGGCCGAGGGGGCGATGCGGGCGACCGGCCCAACTGGCACGGGGCAGCAGGACGAAACCGACCCCCGTGCACAACAGCACTCCCATCAAGGGCAGCCACAGAGCGGCGAGGAGGTCTGCCGGGCCGGCCGTCGCCGGCGCGGTCTCTGCATCCGTGGCCCGGTGCATCTCCACTGTCGCCATGTTCGCCAGCAGGCACAGTGCCGCCAGGAGAAAGAAAGGCATGTAGAGCAACTCCAGCGCCCAGATGCCGGCTATGAGGAATTGCAGGATGGCCGTCGCCTCGATGACGCGCATGCGGCGCAGCCGGCGCTCGCCGTAGAGCATGATCAACTGCACCATAATCAGGAAGTGGCCCGAGGCGTAGCTGATGTGAATGCTGGTCCACTGGGCGTGCGCCACGCTGGCCACAAGGGCTACTACGCCCGCTATCTGGATGCCTCGAGACGAGAGGAGAGGGCGTCCGCCGGGACCGCAGATAAGGGCGTGGCCCGCGCACAAAGCCGCGGCGGCGAAGGCATAACCGAAAACCGTCTCCGTGACCGACAGCAGCAGCGCGGCCGACGTGATAAGCGCGTACGTACTGAGCAGCAGGAGCCAGGAGTCTCCTTTCAGCTCAGCCGTCGCCGGCTGCCGTTCAAACGCCGGTGCTGAAGATCTCATCGAAGTCCGGATGGCTGACGTCTATCGTGACGTGAGGCGCGTCCAACGACGCGACACTTGTGCTCTGCGGGCCGGGCGTGACGAGGCAGACGCCGCCGTCCACTTCGTCCCCGTCGGCGATTCGCCCGAGCAGGTCCCGGCAGGAATGTTCGTCGGAAGGGGCGGCAACCGACAACTCCTCCAGGAACTCGAAAAGGTGGCTTCGGCCGCTCCGGTAGGGCAGCCTTACCAGCCGGGGGCAATAGGAGGCGAAAGCAAAGAAAATGTTCCGCCGGGTCAGCAGACTACCGAAGGTGGCGGCAAAGCTGACCGCCGTCTCGAAGCGTTCCTCCCAGGCTTGCAGCTCGCCGGGCGAGCCCGCCGGGGGTTTGGTGTCCAGCAGGATCAGGACGCTGCGCATCTCCCGCTGCTCGAACTCCCGCACGTAGAGCTTGTGCAGGCGCGCGCTGGTGCTCCAGTGGATGAAGCGGGGGTCGTCCCCGGGCTGGTACTCACGCAGTGAGCGGAACTCCCCCTGTTGCTCTTTTCGGCGCACCTGGAGCATCCACCGGGCCTCGCTGCCTTTTTCCCGGACCAGCGCTTCCTCGTGGATCCGCCCCAGCCTCGGCAGCACGATTACTTCTTCGTTCCACTGAGCCACCAGCCTGGCTTCGGTCAGGCCGAACGGATAGCCGCTACGCATCATCACCGGCGGCAATCGGTGCCGACCACGCTCCGGGAGACTTTCGCGCAGAGCGACCGAGCGTTCCTCCCCCGGGGGCAGGCGCCGTATGCGATGCACGCCGTGCGGTGGGGTGCCGTCGACGCCGGCGCTGGTGACATGCAGGCCGAAGCTCCCCAGCCAGCGTCTCTGGTTGCTCACGGTGAGGGCGGCCGGGAAGGACTCACCGGCGAAGACGTGGTCGGGAAGCTGCCACTCAGCTCCCAGCCGGGTAAGGGACAGGAGCGCGAGGAGCAGCGAGGTGAGAAAGCCCCCGACGAGGAACGCGGCGGCCAGCGAAAAGAGATTGACGCCCCACTGAACCGAGAGGAGGCAGAAGAGCAGGGCGATCCCGCAGTAAACTCCTCCCCATCGGCTGATGCGACAGCGCAGCCGGGTGCGCGTCCCACTGCGGCGCGCCCGGTACAACCCGGTGACAAGGACCGAGACGACCTGCCAGACCAGGAAGACCAGCAGGCACAGCACCAACGTCGCCCAGCTCTTCATCAGAAACGCGACCGGCACTCCAAGCAGAGCTACAATCCAGCCGTTAAACCCGACGAAACGGGCGGCCTCTACCAGCTTCGAACGGCGATTGTCCCGTTTTGTGGCCATCGGGCGACCACCCGCACTCTCGGGGCGTCATAGAGGAACCGGTATCTCTTCCAGGAGTTCGCGGATCACGCGCTCGGCCTCCTGGAAACTGTCCTGACTGCCGGTGGGCCGATGCAGGCGCATCCTGTGGGACAGCACAGGTCCAGCCAGTTCCTTCAGGTCGTCGGGTTCGACGTACTGTCTGCCCCGCAGGAGCGATAGGGCTTGAGCGGCTCGGTAGAGGTGAATGGCGCCCCTCGGGCTCACCCCCCGGATCACGGCCTCGTGGTTGCGACTGGCCTCCACCAGGTCCATGGCATATTGCAGGACCTGATCGGAGACGTGGATCCGCCGCACGGTCTTCTGCAGTTTCTGCACCTCCGGCGCCCGCAGCACGGACTCGACGTTCTCCAGCGGGTGCCTGACGCGCTGGGAGACGATGATCTCCTTGCCCTGCTCGGTAGTAGGATAACCCAGGTTCATGCGCAAGAAGAATCGGTCAAGCTGGGATTCAGGCAGGGGATAGGTGCCCTCAAACTCGAAAGGGTTCTGGGTCGCCAGCACGCAAAACGGCTGGGGCAGTGGATGCACCACGCCGTCCACGGTGATCTGGCTCTCGTTCATCGCTTCCAGCAGGCAGCTCTGGGTCTTTGGAGTGGTGCGGTTGATCTCGTCGGCCAGAATGATGTTCGCGAACAGCGGTCCCCGTTTGAAGACAAACCGGGACTTCTGTTCATCGTAGATGTTGACGCCAATCAGATCGGCCGGCAGCAGGTCCGGTGTGAACTGGATGCGGCGAAACTCGCAGTCCAGTGCCAGGGCGATCGTGTGCGCCAGCACTGTCTTCCCCACGCCGGGCACGTCCTCTATGATGAGGTGTCCGCCCGCCAGCAGTGCCACCAGGGCCAGCTCGACGCGGTCGCGTTCTCCGATGTAGACCTTTTCGATCTCGTCGATCAGGGCCTGAATGGAATCCTGGGGTATCTCCAGTTGACTCTCAGCCTTCGTCTTTCGCATGTGTAGCTCCTCACGGGCGCGTTCCATACCTTACTTTCCATTCTAATCTTAGCGCCTCGCTGCGTCAAAGTTTCGGAGGGGGCGGCCTTATCCATCTGTCCCGGCACTCCAGGACTTGTCCCGATCGCTGGCCACCAGAGGGCTTGTGAGCGTCGATCCGCCCCGGCCAGCGGGGGAGAATCTGCCGGTCGGGCCGCAAGCACGAGGCTGCCTTTCCTCTTGCCAGGCAGCCGCGATGATGCTATAGTCCCGCCGTTCAAACTGCGGCCGCGGTCTTTGATTCGGTCTCTCGCCGAAGCTGCCGGGTCGCCCCATCCACGAGTTACAGCCGGCCTGCCGGGTTGGCAGGTACAGCGCCCCCAGCGATGGAGCAAGAGGATGGCAGAGTTTAACCCGTTTGCGGTAGTGCAGCAGCAGGTCGATGGGTGTGCCGAGATTCTGGAACTGGAGCCGAGCATTCACCAGATGCTCCGCTCTCCGATGCGCGACATCCGGGTTACGCTGCCCGTGCGGATGGACGACGGCAGTGTGCGCGTCTTTGAAGGCTTCCGAGTGCAGTACAACGACGCCCGGGGGCCCACAAAGGGCGGCATCCGTTTCCACCCCGACGAGACCGTCGAGACGGTCCAGGCGTTGGCCGCCTGGATGACCTGGAAGTGCGCCGTCGTGGACGTGCCCCTCGGCGGCGGCAAGGGCGGGGTCATCTGCAACCCGAAGGAGATGTCCGACGGTGAGCTGGAACGGGTCAGCCGGGCTTACATCCGGGCCATCGCCCGGTTCATCGGACCCCGGACCGATATTCCTGCGCCCGATGTCTACACCAACCCCCAGGTGATGGCGTGGATGATGGACGAATACAGCACGATCCGGCAGGAAAACCAGTTCGGCGTCATCACCGGGAAGCCCTTGCCGGTGGGCGGATCGGCGGGGCGGGGGGACGCCACAGCCCGCGGAGGCTGGTTCGTTATCCGCGAGGCCGCCGACCACTGCGGAGTGGACCTCAGAGGGGCCAACGTCGCCATACAGGGCTACGGGAACGCCGGCTATTACGCTGCACTTCTCGGCGACTCCCTGTACGGGTGCAACATCGTGGCCGTCAGCGACAGCCAGGGCGGCATCGTCCAGAGCAGTGGCCTCGACCCCGACGAGGTGGCCGAGCACAAGCGGCAGACCTCTTCGGTCGTGGGCTTTCCCGGCTCCGATCGCCTCTCCAACGAAGATCTGCTGGAACTGGACGTCGATGTGCTGATCCCTGCCGCTCTGGAGAACGTAATCACCGGCGAGAATGCCCCAAAGGTCAAGGCGAAGATCGTCGCCGAACTGGCCAACGGGCCCACCACTCCCGAGGCCGACGGGATACTCTACGAGAACGACGTCCACGTGCTTCCGGATTTCCTCTGCAACGCCGGCGGAGTGACCGTCTCTTATTTCGAGATGGTCCAGAATTTCTACATGTACTACTGGAGCGAAAGAGAAGTCCACGAGCGACTGGACGAGAAGATGACCACCGCCTACCACTCGGTCCTGCACACCTCCCGGGAACGGGACATCGACATGCGCAAGGCCGCCTACGTGGTGGCAGTGCGGCGGGTAGCCGAAGCGATGAAGCTGCGCGGTTGGGTCTGAAGACTCGTTCCACGCCCGCGGACACCGGGTCGCAGCCGGCCGCGGGCGCTTCTCTGTACCTCGGGGAAGCAGACCGTGCTTTTGACGGCCCGAAGCGGCTCTCGTAGGCTGGAAGGAGTCACAGACAAGGGGAGACCGAGATGAGTGTAGAGTTCGTAAAGATGAGCGGTTCGGGCAACGACTTCATCGTCGTGGACAATCGCCGGGGCGTCGTCGAGCAACCCGCCGAGTTCGCCCGTGCCAACTGCCCCCGGCGCACGGCGGTCGGGGCGGACGGCCTGCTGCTGATCGAACCGAGCGAGAAGGCCGACTTCCGCATGAGGATTATCAACGCCGACGGGTCGGAGCCGCAGATGTGTGGCAACGGCGCCCGCTGCGCCGCTCGCCTGGCCTGCGCCCGCCAGATAGCTCCGTCCTCAATGCGGATGGAAACCATGGCCGGCGTGGTAAGCGCCGAAGTCGAGGACGAGAGAGTCTGCATCGGCCTGAATGACGCCGGACCGGTGGGCGAGGAGCTGGCTCTGCAGGCGGAGGGGACGGCCTGGAAGGTGCATCCCATCGAGGCTGGCGTGCCCCATGCCATCATCTTCACCAACGATCTGGACGCAGCCCCGGTGGTGCTGGTGGGACGGGCGGTGAGGCACCATGAAACATTCCAGCCGCGCGGGACGAACGTGGATTTCGTCGAGCACGCCGGCGGGAACCAGCTCCGGCTGAGAACCTACGAAAGGGGGGTGGAGGACGAAACGATGGCGTGCGGCACCGGTGCCATCGCTTCCGCCGTGGTTGCCTGCGAGCGCGGCCTGCTCAAGGCGCCTCCGGTCCGGGTTGAGACCCGCGGTGGAGAGCTTACCATAGATTTCCGCATGGAAGCCGGGAGGGCCGTGGACGTGCGGCTGTGCGGGGAGGCCGAGTTCATCTACGAAGGCACGTTGCTCTGAGGATTCGACGCACCTGAAGGGGGGAACCGTGGTCAACGGGCACCAACCGGGAGGGCCCCGGGAAAACTGCGGCATCGTCGGAGTCTACGGACCGGCTGAGGCGGCCCGAATGGTTTATCTCGGGCTGTACTCACTGCAGCATCGGGGACAGGAATCCGCGGGGATCATCGCCGCCGACGGCTCCCGTATACAAAGCAAAAAGGGCCTGGGGCTTCTTTCGGAAGCAGTCGCGCCGGCTGATCTGGAGGAACTGCCCGGGCATCTGGCGGTCGGCCACGTGCGATATTCCACCACCGGCTCCGGCCGGGTCCAGAATATTCAGCCGCTGGTGATCGAGTACTCCCGGGGCATCGTGGCCGTCGCCCACAACGGCAACCTCACCAACGCCCGAACCCTCCGGGCGTCCTACGAGGCCAGGGGCTCGATCTTCCAGACCTCCACCGACAGCGAACTGTTCGTCCACCTGCTGGCCGATCCGGAGAACGCCGGCCGCCCCGACCCGCTGGCCTCCGCCCTGCGGCGGGTGCGCGGGGCCTACTCCGTGCTGCTGATGACCGCCGACAGCCTGGTCGCCGCCCGCGACCCGTTCGGCTTCCGACCGCTCTGTCTGGGACGTCGTGATGAGGGCTGGGTGGTGGCCAGCGAGACCTGCGCACTCGACCTGTTGGAGGCCGACTACGTGCGCGATGTCCGGCCGGGCGAGATCATCAAGATCGACACCGACGGGCTGCACTCCACCCGGATCAGCGCGTGCGAAAGACATGCGTTCTGCGTTTTTGAGTACATATACTTCGCCCGTCCCGACAGCCGGGTCTTCGGCGAGGTCGTGCACAACGTTCGCCTTCGCCTGGGGGCCAACCTGGCGGCTTCCCATCCCAGAGAGGCCGACAGCGTGATGCCCATCCCCGACTCGGGCAACTCGGCCGCCCTCGGCTACTCCCGGGAGGCGGGCATCCCCCTGGACATGGGGTTCGTCCGCAATCACTACGTCGGGCGCACGTTCATCATGCCCGCGGCGGGGGCTCGGGGCGGCGAGGTGAAGGTAAAGCTGAACGTCATATCGGACGCCGTTGCGGGCCGTCGTCTCATCGTGGTGGACGACTCGATCGTGCGGGGCACCACGTGCCGGGCGCGGGTTGCCTCACTGAGGGAAGCCGGGGCGAAGGAGGTGCACCTGCGCATCAGCTCGCCGCCCATCCGCCATCCCTGCTACTACGGGATTGACTTCCAGCACGCCGACGAACTGATCGCCGCTGAGCGCTCGGTCGAGGAGATAGGGGAGTTCATTGGGGTCGACAGCCTGGGCTACCAGACCGTCGAAGGCCTGGTGGACGCCCTCCCGGAGCCCGCCGACCAGTACTGCCTGGCCTGCTTCACCGAGGACTACCCCGTCCCGGTGGAGGAGGGCATGGGGAAACACGCACTGGAGTCTCAACCTTCCTAAGCTGTAGGGCACGGTCCGGCTCCCGTTGCCGACCGGCGTACTCGTAGTTGGCGCCTCCTACGCCCTCGGCGTGCGACCTGCCGTTGATGGCTTTGGCCGCCCGGTCCTTGCTTTCAAGATGCGCCGGCCGCGGCGCGCCGGAGCCGGGAACCGGGCTCGGGGGGATTTTTCGCCGCTGCTTGTGCCGTCGGTGAACCCCTGGTAAGATACTGAACAGACAAAGTGAACACAAGCGGCCGGAGGCGGGTCAGATGAGCGAAGAGAGCGCGCTGAGCAGCGGCGTGGCGACGGTGGACAAGCTGCTGGGAGGCCTTCAGGGCGGTGACAACGTCGTCTGGGAGGTGGACTCCGGCGGACCGGTGGACATGTTCATCAGTCGCTACGCCCGGGCGGTGGCCGAGCACGGAACGATGGTTTTCGTCAGCTTCAACCGCTCCCCCCAGGCAATCCTGCGGAAGTACCGCGAGGATCTGAAGGAGGGCAATTTCGTGCTGGTGGACTGCTTCACGTCGGGTAAAGGCAACAGCGACCGGGTCTTCAGCGATTTCTATGCGGAAGAGGGCAGGCGCTCGGACCCCGCAAGGGCGGTGCGCGTCGCCCAGGCCCGCGACCCGGGCAAGGTGCTGGGGGCGCTGGAAGGGCTGGAGGACGAGCTGGACCGGAAGGCGTTCTACGTCTTCGACAGCCTGACCGGCATGGCCGAACTGTGGGGCGATCAGCAGGAGGCCCTTAACTTCTTCACCTGCGTATGTCCCCGGCTCTATGACCTGGGTACGCTGGCATACTGGGTGTTGGAGAAGCAGGCACATTCGGAGCAGTTCCTGGCCGGGCTGCGGCACGTGACCCAGGTCGTCATCGAGCTGACCATGGTGGACGGCCACCCCACTTTTACTCTGCGGAAGGCCGAAGGCCGCCGATCCTCCAAGATCGGCATCCCTCAGCGGTTGCGCATCAGTGGGGGGCGGGTTCGGTTCGCCCCCGAGTCGCGCGAGGAGATGGAGATCGCCGTGCTCAGGGACGTCAGCGAGGCCGTGGGAAGCGCGCTCCACCTGGAGAAGGTCTTCGAGCAGACAATGGGTATCCTGGCCCGGGAGCTGAAGATGAAACGGGGCACGCTGGTGCTGCTGGACCGAGCCACCGGCAGGCTGAGAATCGCCGCGGCGCACGGCCTGGACGAGAGCGAAAAGGCCCGGGGAGAGTACGAGATCGGGGAGGGGGTCACCGGCCAGGTGGTCCAGGAGGGCCGGCCCGTGGCGGTCGCCGACATCACCGAGGACCCGCGGTTCCTCGACCGGACCGGCGCCCGGTCCCGCGAAAAGAAGGAGGGAAAAGTCTCCTTCGTCTGCGTGCCGCTGAAGGTCGACGACGAAACGGTAGGCGCCATGAGCGTCGACCGTGAATACGCCGGGCCCGAGACCCTGGCCAGGGATAAGCGGCTGCTGGAGATCATCGCGTCCCTCGTCTCCCAGGCCATCAAGATCAACCGGCAGGTCATGGTCCAGCGCGACGAGCTGGTGGCGGAGAACCTCCGCCTGCGCAAGGACCTGCGCCGAAAGTACAAGTTCGGCAACATCGTGGCGGCCAGCGGACCGATGCAGGACGTGGTGGCGACCGCCTCCGGGGTGGCCGACAGCAACGCCACGGTGCTGATCCGGGGCGAGACCGGCACCGGCAAGGAACTGATCGCCGGTGTGCTGCACTATAACAGCTCCCGTTCCGAAGGGCCGTTCGTTAAGGTGAACTGCGCCGCCCTGGCCGAGGGGCTGCTGGAGAGCGAGCTTTTCGGGCACGTCAAGGGGGCCTTCACGGGGGCCGTCGCCGACCGCAAGGGCAGGTTCGAACTGGCCGACGGGGGCACCGTCTTCCTGGACGAGGTCGGCTCGATGAGTGAGAAGCTGCAGGTCAAGCTCCTCCGCGTCCTCCAGGAAAGGCAGTTCGAGCGGGTCGGCGGCAACCGGACCATAGAGGTGGACGTCCGTGTCGTGGCCGCCACCAACCAGGACCTGGAACAACTGATGGAGGAAGGTGAGTTCCGGGAGGACCTCTACTACCGCCTCAATGTTATACCCATCTTCATTCCCCCGCTTCGGGAGCGCCGGGAGGACATCCCCTTCCTGGTGGAGCATTTCCTGGACAAGTACGGCCGGCAGTACGGCAAGGAAGCCACCGCCGTTTCCCGGGAAGCCCTCGAGGCGCTCACCGCCTACCCCTGGCCGGGTAACGTGCGGGAGCTGGAAAGCTGCATCGAAAGGGCGGTCGTGCTCAGCCAGGAAGGCGGTATCTCCATGGACCTTATGCCCGTCAGCATCCGGAGCTACCTGGAGAAAGAGGCTCCGCCGAAGTCCATCGGCCCGCCCGACGAGGTGATCGGGCGGCTGGTCCGGGAAATGCGCGAAAGATCGCGCGGCCTCCAGACCGACCTCTACGACCGGGTGATGTCCCGCGTGGAGAAAGCCCTCGTGGCCGAAGCGCTGGAGGCCAATGACGGCGTGCAGACCCGCACCGCCCGGGAGCTGGGCGTCAGCCGCAACACCCTCCGCCGCAAGATCGAACAGTACTCCCTCGACTGATTCCAGCCTTGCGTCCGTCCGTCCGGCGAGTCGCCGACCACCGCCGAGGCGTGTGTGCAGATAGTGCGCACTGTGCAGCGACTGAGCACGCTCGGCCGGGCCGCGGTTCCTCCTCACTTCGACATGCTAAAAGTGTAAGTGCTTGCTCAGAAGGACCTTGCGAGAGAGAAGACGTCTCGTCGTCCGGAGTGGGAAGGCTTTGGCATTGCCCTTGCGTCTGTATTCCGCGGACCGTCGGTATGCTCTGGGTGTGCACGGGCCGAAGGGTCGGTCACGTTCGGACGCCGAGCACAGCGACTTGAGAATGGGCAAGGCTCCTTAGAGGAGAGGAGGAGTTCGGATGACGCTCCAGCGCCCCAATGCCGATGAAGCTACTCAAACAAGAAATCGGTCGCGCGACGTGACGCCGGCCAGCGGCGTATGCTCGCGCTGCATCGATGGATGCACCGGAAACTGCGAGGCATGGAAAGCGTCCTTCCGTGGACGCGAACTGCTGTATCCCGGTCCCTTCGGAAGCATGACAGCCGGGGCCGACAAGGACTACCCGGTGGACTACTCCCACCTGAACGTCTGCGGCTATGCCCTGGGCGCAGAGGGGCTGGGAGAGGAGGTGACTGCCGGTCCGGACAATACGCTGTTCCCCGAGGTCGACACCGAAACGACCTACGGCGACACCGATGAGGTGACTATGCGCGTTCCGGTCTTCACCGGGGCGCTGGGCTCAACCGAGATCGCCCGGAAGAACTGGGAACACTTCGCGGCCGGCGCCGGCATTGCGGGGATCACGCTGGTGTGCGGCGAGAACGTCTGCGGAGTGGACGCCGAGGCCGAATTCGGTTCGGACGGCAAGATCGTGAAGTGCCCGGAGATGGACCGCCGGGTCGAGCAATACCGAAGATGGCACGAGGGCTACGGCGACCTGATCGTCCAGCTCAACGTGGAGGATACGCGTTTCGGCGTTGCCGAATACGCCGTGCAGGAACTCGGGGTGGAGAGCGTCGAGCTGAAGTGGGGCCAGGGCGCGAAGTGTATCGGCGGCGAGATTCAGGTGGAAACCGTCGACCGCGCCCTGGAACTGCAGGGCCGCGGCTACCTGGTCACCCCGGATCCCGCCGACCCCGGCGAACAGGCCGCCTTCCGGGACGGCGCCCTGAAGCACTTCGAACGCCATTCCCGGCTGGGCTTCGTCGACGAGGAAAGTTTTCACGAGGAAGTGCAGCGCATCCGCGACCTCGGCGCCCGTCGCGTCACCCTGAAGACCGGAGCCTACCCGATGCGCGAGCTGGCCATGGCCCTGAGGTGGGCATCCGATGCGCGGCTGGACCTGGTCACCATCGACGGCGCGCCGGGGGGAACCGGCATGAGCCCCTGGCGAATGATGAACGAGTGGGGCGTGCCGACGTTCTACCTTCAGAGCATGACCTATGAGCTGTGCAAGAAGCTGGACGAGCAGGGCGCCTACGTGCCCGACATCGCCATGGCCGGCGGCTTCTCCACCGAGGACCACATCTTCAAGGTCCTCGCGATGGGCGCTCCCTACACGAAGGCCGTCTGCATGGGCCGCGCCCTGATGATCCCCGGCATGGTGGGGAAGAACGCCGCCCACTGGCTGGAGACCGGCAAGCTGCCGAAGACCGTCAGCAAGTTCGGCCACACCAAAGAAGAGATCTTCGTCCACTACGAGGAGCTGGTCGAGAAGTACGGTCGGCAGACGGCCGAGGAGATGCCCCTGGGCGCGGTGGCGCTGTACTCATTCGTGGAAAAGCTGCGCGTGGGGCTGCAGCAGCTCATGGCGGGCAGCCGGAATTTCGCCGTGGACGCCATCAGCCGCAAAGACCTGATGTGCCTCACCGAAGAAGCCGCCAGTATCTGCGGAATCCCTTACGTGATGGACGCTTACCGGGAGGAAGCCGAGCGTATCATCGCCGGTTGACCGGCTCCTTCAAGGAGGGAAAACGATGAGATATAAGCTGTGCAAAGCGTGCGCGCGCCGGGAGAAATGCACGTATCGCGGGGGACGGAAGGACGTCTACTGCTGCGATGAATTCGACGGGGAGCGGGTACGGCGCTCCGGCCAGAACCGTGAGGTCGGGTCCGCCCCACGGGCTCGCGTTTCGGTTCCCGTGTAGGCGGCGGCCCGAGCCCGAACCGCAGGCAAGACGGACTGAGTGAAGAGCGGCCGTCCGGTGGGCTGTGGGTGCCGCAAGACGGCGAGATCGGCGGCGAGCCGCCGGTTGAGGTGTCTGAGAAGGCGACGGCTGGGGTGCTGGTCGCCGGCACCGTTCCCGACGGGCGGCCGCCTACTGTCTGTGCGCTGCCGGTTCTTGCGCCGGAGCACCGGCGTGTCGGGAGGGCGGCTCAGCCGTTCTCCATGATGTCCCGCGCAGCGGCAAGGAACGAGTAGGGCCAGCCGGCCTCCGGTTCCACCTCCATGGCGCGGGCGCTGAGGTCACGGACGGCCCGGGCGACGGGCATCGGGTATCCGGCCTCAAGGGCACAGTTCATGTCCTTCAGGAAGAGGCGCGTCCAATGAGTACGATCTCCGTGCGCCTCCTGGCGCTTGGCCGAATCGGCCAGCCATCCCACGGCCCGATCGTGGCGGGCCAGCGCCTCGTCGGCAAGCTCCAGGGGCACCCCCCACTGCTCGGCGTATGCGATGGCCTCGGCCCGGCAGGCCATTTGCGCGCAGGACATCGTCTGGTTCATCAGCTTTACCACCTCCCCCGCACCCGACGGCCCGACGTGCACTACTTTCTTTGCGACCGCCTCCAGCAGCGGCCGGCACCGCTCGAAGGCCGCCTCCGTCCCGCCCACCGGCATCGTCTCAGACTTCCCCTCGTTACGGCCGCCGATCAGCGGCGCATCCAGCAGTTCCGCGTCCCGTTCGCGCAGCCGGCCGGCGAACTCTCGGCTGCGGGAGGGCGGTATCGTGGCGGTGTCGATGAACACTTTCCCGGCGCACTCTCCACCGGCGGCGCCCTCTTGCCCATAGAGCACCTTCTCCACCTGGTCGTCGGAAACCACGGCCATAAAGATCACGTCGGAAGCGTCCGCCACCGCGCGGGGGAAGTCCTCGAAGACGGCGCCTCGCTCGACCAGGTCGGCGGCCCTATCCGGATGCAGGTCGTTAACGGAAAGTGCAACACCGGCTCTCAGGAGGCAGTCCGCCAGGCCGTGTCCAATGAATCCGGTCCCTATCAATCCGACTCTCTCTTCAGTGCTCCGCATTGCTTGCTCCGCCTGAGGGCTATCTTCTCCGGTCCGGACGCTTCAGCGATCGAACACCAGCATAGCACACGGCCGGGCCCGTCACACCGCGCGGATCGGAGGCCCGGCCGCCGGCCTCCGGTTGCGTGGTCGGACGATCTGTTGCACAATAGGCTTCCGTTCCTGCCTGCTGTTTCCCACCAGGTCTTTGCCGAACGGGAAAGGTGTAAATGAAAGGAGCCGTGGCACTGGAAGACGGGCGCGTCTTCGAGGGGGAATCCTTCGGGGCCGCCGGTAAGAGGGCGGGTGAGGTGGTCTTCAACACCAGCATGACCGGCTACCAGGAGATCCTCACCGATCCGTCTTACAAGGGACAGATCGTCACGATGACCTACCCCCTCATCGGAAACTACGGCGTCAGTCCGGACGATGTCGAGTCGGGGCAGCCACAGGTGGAGGGGTTCGTGGTCCGGGAGTACTGCCCGTTCCCCTCGAATTGGCACGCTACAGGCGCCCTGGGGGAGTATCTACGCCGCCACGACATCGTCGCGCTCAGCCGGATCGATACCCGTGCCCTGACCCGGCACATCCGCCTGGCCGGCGCCATGCGTGCGGTTATCGCCGCGGGCGACTACGACCCCGACGAGCTGGTGGCGGAGGCGGAGGCGTCCCCGGGCCTTGTCGGACGGGACATGGTCAAGGAGGTGACCTGCGAGGAAAGCTACGTGTTCGGACCCTCCGAACAGGCCCCCGAGGACGCGCCCCTGGTGGTCGTCTATGACTTCGGGGTCAAGCGGAACATCCTGCGATGTCTGGCCGAGCTGGGCTGCCGGGTGCGCGTGGTCCCGGCGGACACCCCGGCCGAGGAGGCCCTCGCCTGCGAGCCGGACGGCATTCTACTTTCCAACGGTCCCGGCGACCCAATGGGCGTTCCTTACGCCGTGGAGACGGTCCGTGAGTTGATGGGCCGGAAGCCGACCTTCGGGATCTGTCTGGGGCATCAGTTGCTCGGCCTGGCGCTGGGCGGGCGCACCTACAAGCTGAAGTTCGGGCATCGGGGAGCGAACCATCCGGTCAAGAACCTGGGCACGGGGCGGATCGACATCACCTGCCAGAACCATGGGTTCTGCGTGGACATGGAGTCGCTGGAGGACGCGGACGTCGAGTTGAGCCACTTGAACCTGAACGACCAGACCCTGGAGGGCCTGCGGCATCGCGAACTGCCGGTCATGTCCGTGCAGTACCATCCGGAGGCCTCGGCCGGCCCGCGCGACGCCCGGCACCTGTTCGGAGATTTCATCCGCATGATGCAGACCGGCCGGCCGCCGAGGGAGGAATGATGCGCGAGACCGTCGTGGTGCTGGACTTCGGCTCCCAATACACCCAGCTCATCGCCCGGCGCGTCCGCAGTCTCGGTGTTTACTGCGTGATTCTCCCGCACTCGGTGGACGCCGACGAGGTCCTGAGTTCCTCTCCCCGCGCCGTCATCCTCTCCGGCGGCCCGGCGTCGGTGACCGATGAGCGCGCCCCTGGCCTGGATGCGGAGATTCTGGAGTCCGGCGTGCCGCTGCTGGGGATCTGCTATGGGCTGCAACTGCTGGCAGAGCGCTTCGGCGGCAAGGTTCGGGCGGCGGGCTCGCGGGAGTACGGGCCGGCGGTGGTCGAGGTGGAGGTGCACGGTGCGCTGTTCGAGGGCTTCGCCGATACCCTGGACGTCTGGATGAGCCACGGCGACCGGGTTGAGGAAATGCCGGAGGGGTTCGTCAGGCTGGCCAGCAGCCCTTCCTGTCCGACGGCGGCGATGGGCGACCCCGAGAGGCAAATCTACGGGCTTCAGTTCCACCCCGAGGTCGTTCACACCCCGCGGGGGATGGAAGTGTTCCGGAATTTCCTGTTCGGTGTGGCGGGCTGCCGCGGCGACTGGTCCATGCGGAGCTTCATCGACCGGACCGAGGCTCAACTGCGCGAAAGGATCGGTGAGGCCCGCGTCCTCTGTGCGCTCTCCGGGGGCGTGGACAGCACGGTCACCGCCGCGCTGCTGGACAAGGCGATCGGCCGGCAGGTCGTCTGCGTGTTTGTCGACAACGGCCTGCTGCGCAAGGGTGAGGCCGAGAGGGTCCGGCGCTTCTTCACCGAAGAGTACCCGGTCAATTTCCACTTCGTAAACGCCGGCGAGCAGTTCCTGGAAGGACTGAGCGGCGTGATGGACCCGGAGGAGAAGCGGAAGATGATCGGCCGGATTTTCATCGAGGTCTTCCGCGCGGAGGCCGAGAGGCTTGGCGGGTTCGAGTTCCTGGCCCAGGGCACGCTGTATCCCGACGTGATCGAGAGCCGGTCGGCCCACGGCGGGCCCTCCGCCACGATCAAGAGCCACCACAACGTGGGCGGCCTCCCGGAGGAGTTGGACTTCGAGCTGGTGGAGCCGCTCCGGGAGCTGTTCAAGGACGAGGTGAGGGTGCTCGGCCACGAACTCGGCCTGCCGGACGGCGTGGTCGAGCGCCAGCCGTTTCCCGGTCCGGGCCTCGCCGTGCGCGTCATCGGTGAGGTCACCGAGGAGCGGCTGGAGATACTGCGGGAGGCCGACGTGCGGGTCCAGCAGGAATTGGCCGACTGCGAAGACGAACTGGAGATTGCGATGTCCTTCGCGGTGCTGCTGCCCGTGCGGAGCGTCGGCGTGATGGGGGACGAGCGGACCTACGCCAACGTGATCGCGCTGCGCATAATCACCACGCAGGATTACATGACCTGCGATTGGGTTCGCGTGCCGCATCACGTGCTGGGCCGCATCTCCAGCCGGATCATCAACGAAGTGCGCGGCGTCAACCGGGTGGTCTACGACGTGAGTCCGAAGCCGCCCAGCACCATCGAGTGGGAATGAGCGGGGAGAATTGGAGCGACATATGCCGAAACGCGAGGACATCCGGAAGGTGCTGATCATCGGTTCCGGCCCGATCATCATCGGGCAGGCCTGCGAGTTCGACTACTCCGGCACGCAGGCCTGCAAGGCCATCCGCGAGGAAGGCTGCCGCATCGTGCTGCTCAACTCCAATCCCGCCACTATCATGACCGACCCCGGAATGGCCGACCGCACCTACGTCGAGCCGATCACCGTGGAGGTGCTCGGCCGAATCATCCGGCGGGAGCAGCCCGACGCCCTGCTGGCCACCCTCGGAGGGCAGACGGCACTGAACGTGGCCGTCGAGGCGGCCGAAAGCGGGTTGCTGGAGGAGCATGGGGTGGAGATGATCGGCGCCAACGAGGAGGCCATCAAGTGCGCCGAAGACCGTCGTGAGTTCCAGGCCGCCCTGCAGGATATCGGTGTGGAGATGCCCCACAGCGTGCCGGTCTATTCCCTTGCGGAGGCGGAGGTTGCGGCCAGGGAGATCGGCTTTCCCCTGGTCATCCGCCCCAGCTTCACCCTCGGCGGGACGGGCGCGGCCATCGCCTACAACGTTGAGGAGTTCGAGGACGCCGTCCAGGGCGGCCTCCAGGCCAGCATGATCAACGAGGTCCTCATCGAGGAATCGGTGATCGGCTGGAAGGAGTTCGAGCTGGAGGTGATGCGGGACCGCAACGACAACGTGGTCATCATCTGCTCCATCGAGAACGTTGACCCGATGGGTGTGCACACCGGAGATTCCACAACGGTCGCCCCTGCCCAGACGCTCAGCGACAAGCAGTACCAGGACATGCGGGACGCGGCCATCCGAATTATCCGGCGGGTGGGGGTGGAGACCGGCGGCTCGAACATCCAGTTCGCCGTCCATCCCGAAACCGGCCGCATGGTGGCCATCGAGATGAACCCCCGGGTCTCCCGGTCGTCGGCCCTCGCCAGCAAGGCCACCGGCTTCCCCATCGCCAAGTTCGCCGCCAAGCTGGCCCTCGGCTACAGCCTGGACGAGATACCCAACGACATCACGCGGGAGACGCCCGCCTGCTTTGAGCCGACCATCGATTATTGCGTCGTGAAGATCCCCCGGTTCACCTTCGAGAAGTTCGCCGGAGCCGACGACACCCTGACCGTCTCGATGAAATCGGTGGGGGAGGCGATGGCGATCGGCCGTAACTTCCGGGAGGCCCTACAGAAAGGGCTGCGGTCCCTGGAGACCGGACTGAGCGGTCTCGACCACGTCGGTGAGTCCAGGATCGATCCCGAACAGCTTCGGCCCATGCTGGCCCGTCCGAACCCGCAGCGCATCTTCTACGTGAAGCATGCGCTGAAGGACGGCATGTCCGTGGACGAAGTGGCCGACCTGACGAAGATCGATCCCTGGTTCGTGCACAACATCGCGCGGATCGTTGAGAGTGAGGCCGCCGTGGCGGAGGCCGGAGCGGAAGTGCTCGCTTCCGCCGAGCGCATGCGCAACGCCAAGCGGGCCGGCTTCTCCGACGCCCAGATCGCCCAATTGACCGGGACCGGACCGGACGAGGTGCGCCGCAGCCGGCGGGAGATGGGCGTGAGTTCGGTCTATAAGCTGGTCGACACCTGCGCTGCCGAGTTCGAGGCGTATACTCCGTATTTCTATTCCAGCTACGAGACCGAAGACGAGAGCCGGCCCGGCGACCGGCCGAGCGCCCTGATCATCGGCGGCGGCCCCAACCGCATCGGCCAGGGCATAGAGTTCGACTACTGCTGCGTCCACGCCGCCCTGGCGCTGCGCGAGATGGGCTACGACGCCCTCATGGTCAACTCCAACCCCGAGACGGTCTCCACCGACTACGACGTGGCCAACCGGCTCTACTTCGAGCCGCTGACCTTCGAGGACATCCTCAACATCGTGCGCACCGAGGAGCCTGAGGGACTCATCGTCCAGCTCGGCGGGCAGACGCCCCTCAACCTGGCGGTGCCGCTGGAGGAGGCCGGGGTGCCGATCTTCGGCACGCCCCCCTCTGCCATCGATCGGGTGGAAGACCGGAAGCGCTGTCGCGCACTGCTGGAGAAGCTGGACCTCCGCCAGCCGCCAAGCGATACCGCCGCGGGCTACCCGGAGGCACGCCGGATCGCGGCCGACCTCGGATACCCCGTCCTTGTCCGGCCCTCCTACGTGCTGGGCGGCCGGGCCATGGTCATCGCCTGGGAGGAGAAGGACCTGGAACGCGTTGTCGGGGAGGCCATGGCCGCCGCTCCCGGACGCCCCGTGCTGATCGACAAGTTCCTCGACGACGCCATCGAGGTCGATGTGGACGCGGTGGGCGACGGCAGCACGGTAATCGTCGGCGGGGTGATGGAACACATCGAGGAGGCCGGGGTGCACAGCGGTGACAGCGCCATGGTGCTGCCCCCGCATTCCCTGGAGCAGGACGTGATCGACGAGATCAAGGAGCAGACCCGGGGACTTGCCCTGGAGCTGGGCGTGGTGGGCCTGATGAACGTACAGTACGCCGTCAAGGACGGCGAGGTTTACGTGCTGGAGGTCAACCCGCGGGCCTCCCGAACCGTTCCCTTTGTCTCGAAAGCCACCGGGGTGGCGCTCGCGGGCATCGCGTCCCGCGTGATGGCCGGCAGCGCGCTGGAGGAACTGGGGCTGACCGAGGACCCCGAACCCCGATACTACGCCGTGAAGGAGTCGGTGCTGCCGTTCTCGCGTTTCGCCGGCGTGGACCCCGTCCTCGGCCCGGAGATGAGATCGACGGGCGAGGTGATGGGCATCGACCGCAGCTTCGGGCTGGCGTTCGCAAAATCCCAGATCGAGGCGAGCCAGCCGCTGCCTCTCGGCGGCACGGTGTTCATCAGCGTCAAGGATGCCGACAAGGAGGCGACCGTTCCCGTGGCGCGAGCCCTGAAGGAGCAGGACTTCCACATATTGGCGACCTCGGGCACCTGCCGCGCCCTCGCCGCCGCGGGCGTCGGCGCCGAGGAGGTCCCTAAGCTGGCCGAAGGCATCCGTCCCAACCTGATCGACCACATGAAGAGCGGAGAGGTGGATCTTCTGATCAATACCCCCAGCGGCCCCACGCCGCGCCGGGACGAGGTGAAGATACGCGCCACCGCCGTCCGCTCGGGCACGCCCCTCATCACCACCGTGGCGGCGGCCACGGCGGCCGCGGAGGCCATCGTTGCGCTGAAATCCGGAGAGTTCGACGTCCAATGCCTCCAGGAAATCCACGCCGACGTGGACGCCCGCTCCGGAATAGCCCAGATAGACGCCGTGGACTGAGGACCTCCTGCCCGCCGCAGGCGGTCTTTGCAAATCGATGCTTTCGGGGTTAGTATTCGCTGTGTCTTCAATGCTTTCGCCGGCTCTGCGAGGAGTCTGATGCGCTATCTCACTATCTTCCACGCCAATCTGAATTACGCGTTCCTCGAGCCGCCGTTTTACGAGGACTGCATCCGCTCCTCATACGAGACGATAATCGACACCTTCCGCGAGAAGTGCCCGGAGGCGCAGTACGTCTTCGAGGCGTCCGGCTTCACCATCGAGCAGATGGCCGAGCTGACCCCGGACGTGCTGGAGAAGCTCAAAGACGCCGTCCAGCGGGGGCAGTGTGAGTTCATGGGCTCCCCCTACGCCCACCCCATGCTCGCCAATTTCCCGGAGGAGGACGGCCGCTGGGCCAACGAGTTCGCCATGCGGACTTACGAGGAGCACCTCGGCTTCCGGCCGGAGTCGGGGTGGAACCCGGAGTGCTCCTGGAAGCAGTACGTGCCCCAGACCTTCCGCGACGTCGGCTACAGGTACCTCACCCTGGACTTCGAGTCCTACAAGATATGCAACGACAAGGAGTACGGCTGGGTGGAGCGGAACCGCTCGCAGACGATGAACTGGGGCGGCCACCTGCCGCATTACGATCTGGACCCCGACGACCGGTTCCTCCACAGGCCGTTCCGCGACGTCGTGCCCGGGCTGCATGGGATGTGTCGGTCGGACCGCCTGGCCGGCAAGTCCATCGCCTACTTCCGGGAACACGTGTCCCTGGAGGACTACATCGCCAACGTCGAGCGCTGGAGCGGCAGCGACGATGAGGGGTGCCTGATCATCCTCGCCGACGACGCCGAATACACCGGCACCACCGGCTACTTCTACATCAAGCACGAGGGCGATTATTCCCGCACTTTCAACCGGGACGACCGCGCCGCCGAGAAGCTGGAAGCGCTGGTCGAAGCCGTCATGGACCTCGGCCCAATGATCACCTTCAAGGAAGCCTGCGAGATGGAGCCGGTGGAGGAGCCCTACTTCGTGGAGGACGAGTTCGCCTGGCACCGCACCTACGCCACCGCCTGGGGGCGCACGCCGGAGTCGCGCCGCTTCGACCCGCAGATCGCGCTTCTGCGACAGGACTACAAGCAAAACGTCCAGCCGATCGCCGAGGCCGACCCCCAGTTCAAGGAGCTTGTCGAGAAGTTCTGGTTCCACCTGACCTGCTCGGAGAACTCCGACGGCCGATGGCCGCCTCCTCCCCGCAAGACCTGCGAGTTCAACCGACAGTGGGTGCAGGAACACCTGGACGCTGCGCGCGAGGCGCTGGAGAACCTGAAGGAGGCCGTCCCCGAGGAAACCCCGGAGACGCCTCCCGAGCCGGAGCCGGAGGAGGAGCTGCTGGACCCCTCGGTCGATCTGCGCAAGCTGACCTTCCCCGAACTGCAGGACGCCCTCTACGCCGCCCACCATAACGTCAACGACCAGCAGCAGACCGAGCAGGCGAAGGCCCAGCTCCCTGCGATCTACGAGGAGTACGCCCGCCGCGGCATAGAGGACGTTGTCAGGCCGAAGGTGTGAGGTCAGCCCGAACGCCGCCCCAGCCCTCACGGGAGCCGCACAGTTTCCCGGCGCCACGCTTCGAAGAGGACACGCGACATGGCAGATCAGCCGAACATACTCCACATCTCATGGCACGACGTGGGGCGCTTCATCGGTTGCTACGGGGTCGGAGAGTTGCACACCCCGTGCGTGGACGCTCTTGCCGCCGATGGCGTTCTTTTTGAGAACTACTGGGCTACCTCCTCTGTGTGCAGCCCGAGCCGGGCGTGCGCGATGACCGGCCGGTATCCGCAGTCCAACGGCTGTGTCGGGCTGGCCCACAGGCCGCAGCGATACAGCATCGGGAGTTCCGAAAAACACGTCAGCCGCCTTCTGCGGGACGCGGGCTACCACACGGCTCTCATCGGCTGGCAGCATGAGACCACGCACGATCGCGTGCAAGAGCGACTGGCCTTCGAAGAAGTGCACTGCAATGACCCGATGCCCACCTGCGACGTGATCGCTCCGTTCGCCGCGAAGTGGCTCCAGCGGTGGGATGGTTCGGAGCGGTTTTACCTGCAGGTTGGATTCCAGGAGGTGCACCGGCCGCATACCACCGGCGGCGTGGAGCCGGATTCGGAGCACGGCATCCACGTGCCCCCCTGGCTCGTAGACAACGAGACGGCCCGATGCCAGCTCGCCCAGCAGCAGGGGATGATCCGAAAGGCCGACGAGCACGTGGGAGTTGTCCTGGATGCGCTTGCGCGGAGCGGTCTGGAGCGGGACACGCTCGTCGTCTTCACCAGCGACCACGGCATCGCCTTCCCGAGGGCCAAGACCACCCTCTATGATCCGGGTGTCGGCATTCCGCTCGTGATGCGATGGCCGGGCGGTGGGATCGAAGGCGGTCGGAGGTGCGACCGCCTGCTGAGCAACGTGGACTTCGTCCCCACGTTGCTGGAACTGCTGGACCTGCCGGCGCCGGCGAACCTCCAGGGCCGGAGCTTTGCCGGGGCGCTGGCCGGCGACGATCCTGAACGCCCCCCCCGCGAGCAGGTCTTTGCTTTGTTCCTGGACGAGATCCGCATGGTGCGCACGGAGCGCTACAAGCTCCTTTGGAACATCGGTCCTCGGAAATGGACGCCCGCGCCGGCGAACGTGGCGGGGCCGGAGCAGAAGTGGCACTGGCCGGTGTGGGAACTCTACGATCTTGAGGCCGATCCTCTGGAGACGACCAACCGGGTCGCCGATCCCGCCCTCTCCGATGTGAAAGCCACGCTCAGGGACGCCCTGTGGAACTGGATGGAGAGCGTGGAAGACCCTCTCCTAAAAGGCCCGGAGGAAACGCCGTACTACCGCCGGGCGCACGCCGATTATCGACAACGTCGCGGCGACTGAGGCGGAGTTGTCCCCACCCCGTCAATGCTCCGGCACGGTTGCGCGGCTCTTTCGCGGGAGGCGGATGCTCACCTCGCGGGGCGGGCCGCAGAGCAATGGTGCCGGTGGAAGGATCCATTTGCAGACCGGGCATGGGGCGGCGGAAAGCAAAGTCGGCGCCTCCGCGCGGCCGTTCCGAAGCGGGCGCCATCCCTCTATCTCTGGCCTTTTTCACCTTCGCGGGTGTGTCCCATGCCCCGGCGAACTAACGCCGGCGGCTCGATGCCGGTGTCCCACCGTGCTATAATCTCTGGGTTTAGCCGGGTTCTCTTCCGCCCGAGCGGCCGGAAGCACGGGCGGGTCCGTTCGCTGGCGCTCAACAGTGATGTATGCGGGCTTTACACCGTCGCTGATGACCACGGGCATCGGAAGTCTGCCGTATCGAGACCCCGATGAGGCGGCGGCCTTTGTGCTGAAGGGGGGCGTTTCAGTACCCTACTGGCCGCAACTGCCGAAGCGCGACTTCGCGGAGGGGATGATTGCCCAGTTCAGCCCCCCCATGCCCTGCGTGCGTGGCGATCCGGTGGGAGGGAAGGTTCGCTGGGAAGGCGGCCATAAATACCAGGAACTCGAGGAGTTCTACGGCCTCCTGCTGGCCGAAGATCAGGAGCCTTTTGGCTTGCGCGAGGATAGGGCGGCCGGCTTCAACGCCTTCCGGCGTCTTGCAGGCGGACGGAAGTGGCCCTACGTCAAGGGCCAGGTCACCGGGCCCATCACCTATACGACCAGTATCCAGAACCGGCAGGGGGACGTCCTGTTCAGCGACTCGGACCTGCGGGACGCGGCGGTCAGAATGCTGGCCCGCAACGCACGCTGGCAGGTCGAGCAACTCAGCGAGTTCGCCGAGGAGGCCGTTATAATCTTCGTGGACGAACCCGTGCTGGCCGCCTACGGCTCCAGCGCCCTGGCCGGCATCTCGGGGGAGCACGTTCGCACCATGTTGGGCCAGATTTTCGAAGCCATAGAGGGGGCAGCGGGCATCAGCGGCATGCATGTGTGCGGCAACAGCGACTGGAGCGTTATGGCTTCCACGGGAGTGCAGGTGCTGAACTTCGACGCCTACCAGTTCGGCCACACGATGGGACTCTACCCGGATGCCGTCGCCGTCCACTTGGCCCGCGGCGGGTGCATCGCGTGGGGCATAGTTCCAACCACCGCCGACATAGCCCGTGCGGAGGTGGACACCTTGGCCGCCTCTCTCCGGCAGAGCTTCGCCGGCTTGACGGAGAAGGGGATCTCCCCCTCGCTCCTATGGGAGAGGGCGGCCCTGACACCTTCCTGCGGCGCCGGCAGCATGAGCGAGGCCCAAGCGGTGAGAGTGTTTCGTTTGCTGCGCCGGGTGCGGGCGGCCCTTGATCAATAGCCCAGGCCCCCGGATGCCGGCGTCGCAGAAGTCCAGCAGCCGTCCGGTCAACTTCTCTCGCATCTCCTCCAGCACCTGGTTGTCCCAGCCGGGCCGCCGGCACCGATTCTGAGCGCTGACCGTTGCCGGCGCACCTTCACCCCGGCGGCTCCCACGAGCCTGAAGTTCGAGCGGCTCTACGCGAAGCGCATGGCCGGTGCGCAGACATACCAGACCAACGAGGGCTACCCGTTGGTGGTGGAGGCCGCCCACTGCGCGGTGAGGCCGGCCGGCCCCTGAGGGCCTTCTACCTGCGCTTGAAAGCCCGCAAGGGCACCAACGTGGCCGTGGTGGAGTTGGAGTAGGGGTCGGTTCTTTTCTTCAGCTTCCCGCTCTGGCCACAACTCAGAAACCGCCGATCCAACCCCCTTTACGCTCCGGACGTGTCCGGTTGGGCCTCCGGGTCTTCCTTCGTGTCCGGGGCCTTCGGTCCGAGGACGTCTCCGGTCCAGCCGAGCGTTCCAACAAACACTCCTGCCGCGAACGCTGACAGAAGCTCGTGTTCGGGGCCTCCCGCAAGTGCCACAACTAACATGTAGCCGGTGGCAAGTATTCCAGCGACCACATAGCGCTGCCAGAGTACCCGCCGGGCGGTCTTTGAGGCACACATCACCGCGGCAATGCATCTCTGCCTTAGCCACAGGACTGAAGAGCTTCTTGCCTACAACGTTGCCCGCCACTGCACCACCGAACATTCCTATGAGAAAACCAACTGCGGTGCCCCCTCCCGGTTCTGCAGCGCTTCCGGCTCCCGCACCAGCCAGTGCTCCGGCGATAGCCCCGACCAAGGACCCCCAAGCAGCTGACACCTAATTCCTCCAGGGTCCGAACCAATTTGTTTGGCGCCAGCTCGCGCAACCTATTGCGGAAGCACAACTCATACGCACTTGGGACAGTCCAGCGGTCTTCCATCGGCCTGCCCGCACGACAACCGACCTCAGCTATTTTCGACCTCAGGCCGATTTCCCTCGGATCTGCGAAACGCTTCCTGGACAGCCTGGCTACGTATGTGAGCGAGCGAAAGGACAAACGGAACCCCCAAGAGGAGAGAGATCAGAGTGGCCGCACCGATGGCCAAGCTTAGAGTCCCCGGGCTCCGTTCCGCAACCGGTCTCCTCCAGTACGTAAACCACATCAAGTACGTAGCGAACCCCAGCACGCCGACGATCGCCAACCAACTGAATGCCCCTAAAACGCTCAGAGCCCAACGTCTGAGTTTCAGAAACCTTGCGCCGGCGATGACAGCAACAACCCCGGCGGCAAGCAGAAGGACCGCCCAAAGGGTCTCGGCAGCGCCGTATAGTGCGGGCCCTACTAACAGAACGGAGAGGGGAATCTCCAGCCCCGGCCAACGGAGGAACACTCCGACCGCAATCCAAAACCATCCGATGGTCTCAACAGGTCCGGGCACGTTGCTGCAGCTTTCATTCATCAGCGCCCCTCCTATCTCGAGTGCTATCATTGACCGGGCGTGTACACGTTCTGTGCCTCGTTACAGACCAATGCAGGCGCAGATGCAGGCGTGGTACACAGCCAGCCAGTGCCTGGGGCATATAACGAATCCAAGGTATTTGCCGAACTTATCCATGCACTTCTCATACTCTTCGTCTGCAATCTGCTTGCAAAGGACTTTACACCAGCCCGGCACCAGAGCGCTGGGATTGGCCGCGCTCTGGAAGCTCCCACAAGAACACTGGCGGGCGGCCGGCATTGCGAGGCAGCAGGCTTCGCAGCAGTACTCGGAACCGCCTTCCCCCTCTTTGGAGCAATGAGTGTAACAAAGAGTCCACAGTTCGCCAATACTTAAAATCAAGTAGTGGCCTTCCCAGCGTGCCAATCCCATCGGATCTGTCGCCGATGTGGGGCGCTGGGTGACATAGCCGTAGAGAGTTGAAGGCATCCCGGTAGCCGGCGGGGTCGCGGGTGAGGAAGCGGCCGAGGTCCGGGGCGTATTCCCGGTGGCGGAATTGCATGATGCCCGCCGCGCCCTCCCACCGGCGAGACTGGAAGAGATACGGGTTCTCTACATCCGACAGGTCGTTCGCATCGTCGCTTCCGTCGGCATCCAGGACGGTGGTCTGCCCGTACGCGGTGTGGCGGTAGCGCTCCACGACCGATTCATCGGGATTTGAAAGAGCGAAGATGCTGTAGATGGCGCTGTCGTGATAATACACCACCTCGCCGGAGCCTGTCCACCCAAGGCCCGGTGGAGTCAGATCGGCAAAGCACGTGCTTGGTCTGTGTTTATCTGCGTCAATCTGCGGTTGGGCCTTCGTTGTCGTCGGCGTACTGCCCCAGGGGTTTGAGTATCTCCTCGTTCTCGCTGGCGCAGTCGGCGGGGGTTGCGCCGTGGTTGTCGGTGATGGACGGGTCGGCGCCGGCCTCCAGGAGGGCGCGCACCGTCTCGACGCGACCGCACATGCCGCCAAGGGGGTCCGGCCGAGCTTGTTGCGGGCGTTAACATCCGCTCCATGACGGCACAGAGTGTGAACGAAGTCCGGTAGGTGCATAATGCCGGTCGTGTCCGCAACGGCCTGCAAAGGAGTCCAGCCCCTTCCCCCGGCGTTCAGGGGCGCCCCGTACTCCAGCAACATCTCGATCACCTCAAGGGGCGCACCACCATAGCATGCCCAATGCAGGGTCGTCCAGCCCAATTCCCTGCGCCGTGAGGGGTCTGAACGCTCTCAACATCTTCGAACAGATAGACTGCCTGCGCCAGTTCCCCGGTCGGCGCCAGCCCCAGCTCCAGCGCAGCGGTATCGGTCGCCACCACTGGGCGGCAAGAGTGTGCTATGAGCCATTGCCTCCGGAATTGCGTTCCGTATCTCTGCGACAGTCCTCTGATAAGCGCGTCCTGTTTTCTTGCTTTTCTTGAGGTGACCCACTCGCTAAACAGTTCCTCTCCGCCCCGGAAAGCAGCGATCTTCCAGTCCGAGCCAGACCACCACGCCGGCCGACCGTGGAAAGGCCCGGCTCCCCCCGAGACCACCAGGAAGGGCAAGCGGACCGGCCGAATCGCCCAACCCTCTGTCGCGGGGGCTACGTGGATTTCATCCGCGGTAGGAGCCTGACGATTGATCTTGTCCACGTTGACTGTGGGGCGATGGAGGCCCGACCAGCCTATAACAAGAAATGCCAGCAGCGCCAATGTGACGACGAGTGTCCAGCTCACTTCGTTCGTACGCACCGTGCACCCACCTCTGGATCAATCGGCATTCGAGCCCGGAGAAGTATGGGCCGTACGCTGTTGCGCACATCCGCGCGAGCAACCACTGAGTGATGGATCGCACCCACAGCCAATTCTCGCCATAGCGGGATATCGTAACCGGTCAGAAGGCCTTCCAACCGCCTACACACCAAAGCCACGGTGCGATCACCGCGCCTTTACAGGCGTTCATCGTAGCGATCGAAGGAGGGGCAATGAAGCGTAAGGCAGCCTTGGTGTCCTGCTCGCCGCCGCCGCCGCCCCGTACCCGGTCGGCCGCTGGAGGGCACGCGCCAAAAGGGCCGCCCGGCGCGCCCGTTTCGCCCTCCATCTGGCCACGAGCGGACAGCACCGGACAGCGCCGGACACCAGTTGGGTGAAACTCCGGGTGAAACGGCGGATGTGTATCTGGATGAGGGACGCCGCTGTGGCGCCGGGTGCTTGCACCAGCCCGCACCCCTGGGTATGGTGCGTACAAGAGGCCATCCTACGCCTGCCTTACGTCGCATGCTGACGGGAGGTTATAGGGGACCGTGCAGGAGGGTTGAGCTTGCCCACCATGCTGGATGTGCAATGGCACGCGCTGGAAACCGAGGAACTGCTCTCGCGGTCTGAATCGAGCCCGGAGGGCCTGAGCCAGGAGGAAGCCGAGAGGCGGCTGGAGCGTCACGGCGAGAATGAGCTGAGGGGGGAGGAGGGCATCAGTCCTGCTCGGCTGCTGCTTCGGCAGGTCCACAACCCGCTCATCTACCTGCTTCTCGGCGCGGCTGCGATCTCGGTTACGGCCGGCCACATGCTGGACGCGGGCGTGATCATGGGCGTAATTCTGCTCAACTCCCTGCTCGGCTTCGTGCAGGAGTGGCGGGCCGAAGGCGCCCTGGCTGCACTGCGGGAGATGTCGGCGCCCAAGGCGCGCGTGCTGCGTGACGACGCGGTCACCATCGTGGATGCTCGCACAATCGTGCCGGGGGACGTGCTGGTGTTGGAGAGCGGTGATCGTGTGCCGGCCGACGCGAGGGTGCTGCGCGGCGACGAGTTGCACGTTGATGAGTCCGCGCTCACGGGGGAATCTCAGCCGGTGGCAAAAGGGCCCAGCCCCGTGGATCCTGACACCGCTGTGGCCGATCGCTGCAACATGGTCTGGATGTCGACAAACATCACCGCCGGGCGGGGACGGGCGCTGGTGGTGGCGACGGGAATGGACACGGAGATGGGCCACATCGCCGGGGAGGTGCAGGCCACCCGACGCGAGAAGACCCCCCTCCAGAAACGGATGCACCGGCTGGGCATCTACATGGGCGCGCTGGGCGTGGGGCTGGCCGCGCTGGTGTTTGTGGTCGGGCTTGCGGCCGGCCACCCGCTCCTGGAGATGCTGCTGTTCTCGGTAGCCGCCGCGGTCTCGGCGATTCCGGAGGGGCTGCCCGCCGTGATCAGCGTCACGCTGGCGCTCGGGGTGCGGCGCATGGCGGACCGCCACGCCATCGTGCGTCGCCTGCCCGCCGTCGAGACGCTCGGCTCCGTCACGACCATATGTTCGGACAAGACCGGCACCATCACCCGGAACCAGATGACCGTGCAGCGGATGTGGGCCGGGGGGCGGTCCTACGAAGCCACCGGCGAGGGATACGACCCGGAGGGCGAGATTCACTCCGATGACGGCGAACCCCTGGGGGAGTTGCCCGAGGACCTCAACAGGCTGTTGCGGATCGGCGCGTTGGCCAACAACGCCATGCTCAAGGAGCAGGAGGGCACCTGGAGCGTGCAGGGCAGCCCCAGCGAGGGGGCCCTGCTGGCTGTGGCGCTCAAGGCCGGCCTGGACGCCCGTGAACTGCAGGACGAGGCCGAGCGTATCCACGAGGTCCCCTTCTCCAGCGGCCGCCAGTACATGGCCACGCTCCATCTGCAGGAGGACCGCGGCGGCCGCCTCCTGCTGGTCAAGGGCGCTCCGGACCGCCTGCTCGACTACTGCTCGCATATCCAAGCGGACGGCGAGCAGGTGGAGATGAGTGAGAAACGGCGGGAGCAGGTCCGCCACGTGGCAGACCGCTTCGCCGAACAGGCCATGCGCGTGATGGCGGGCGCCTGGCGCGAGGTGGAACCGGACAAAGAGCGCGTGGAAGAGCAGGATATCGAATACGGACTGACGCTGGCGGGCCTGTGGGCGATGCACGACCCGCCCCGGCAGGAGAGCCCTCATGCCGTGGCCGAAGCGAAGAGAGCGGGAATACGGCCCATCATGATAACGGGCGATCACGCCGCCACCGCGCTTGCCATCGCCCGGCAGGCCGGCATTGCCGAAGACGGCGAAGTCCTGTCAGCCGCCGACGTGGACGGGATGGAGCCGCAGGAACTGGCCGAGGCGGCAATGCGCGGCGGCGTCTTCGCACGCGTCGCACCGGCCCAGAAGCTCAAGATCATGGAATCCCTGAAGGAACAAGGCCAGGTGGTGGCCATGACTGGAGACGGCGTCAACGATGCTCCGGCCCTCAAGGGAGCCGACATCGGCGTGGCCATGGGGCAGACCGGCACCGACGTGGCCAGGGAAGCCGCCGACATGGTGCTGACCGACGACAACTTCGCCACCATCGTGCGCGCCGTGGAGGAAGGTCGCGTCATCTTCAGCAACCTGCAGCGGGTGGTTTTCTTCCTTCTGTCGACGAACGTCGGCGAAATCCTGACCCTGATAGGCGCCCTGGTCCTCGGCCTGGAGCTTCCGCTGACCGCCGTCATGATACTCTGGGTGAACCTGGTGACGGACGGGGCCTGCACCGTTCCGCTGGGAGTGGAGCCGCGCCACGGCGACGTGCTGGACCAGCCGCCGCGCGATCCGGAGGCGCCCATCCTGGACTGGTTGCTGGTGCGCCGCATCGGCATTCTCGCCCTGGTGATGGCGGCCGGGACGCTCGCCCTGTTCTGGCACCGGTCCGAGACAGGCTCATTGGGCCGCGCCCGCACGATGGCCTTCACCACCATGGCCGCGTTCCAGTGGTTCCAGGCCTTCAATGCCCGCTCCCGCTACCAGTCGCTCTTCCGAGCAGGCTTCATGCGAAACCCGTGGGTGCTGATTGGCATAGCTGCGGCGGTGATGCTGCAGGCGCTCGTGGTCCACAGCGGCCCCGGTCAGTTGCTGTTCGGCACAACGCACCTTACAGTCATCGACTGGCTGCTGGTGCTGCTCGTGTCGAGTTCCATCTGGGTCGCTGACGAACTGATGAAGCTGCTGGGGCTGCACGGAAGGCTGCAGGGCCACCGCCCAACGGGCCTCAGCGTGTGAGTCCGCCCCGGCCACATCCTCCGCCTACGGAGCGAAATCAGGGGACGTTCAATCACAAAGCTTCCTGGACTTGACTGACGAATGGCCGGAGGAAACCATGACAAGGCAAAGTATGGACGGCGTAGCAGTTGAATGTGTGCAGGGCGACATTGCGGATCAGCCGGACGTGGATGCCGTCGTCAACGCAGCAAACGCGCAGTTGCGCATGGGCGGTGGCGTGGCCGGCGCGATCCACCGTGCGGCCGGTGCGGGCCTGGCCGAGGAGTGCCGCCCCCTGGCTCCGATCCAGCCCGGCGAGGCTGTGATCACCGGCGGGCACAACCTGCCAAACGGCTACGTGATTCACTGTCTCGGTCCGGTCTATGGGAGGGACGAGCCTTCGGACGAGTTGCTGGCCTCGTGTTACCGCAATGCATTGCAGTTGGCCGAGCGGAACGAGATCGACTCGATTGCCTTCCCGGCCATATCAACCGGGGCCTTCGGATACCCCATGGAGGCGGCGGCGCGCATCGCAATCAGGACAGTCCTTGATGCGCTGCCGCAGCTCCGTTCTGTGGAGCACATCCGCTTCGTGCTGTTCAGCGACAGAGCCCGACGTATTCACGAGAGTGTCCTTGAAGAACTGACCGGTTAGAATAGCAGGTGGGAGCGCCGGGTTGTTACCCCATCCCTACGAACTGGTGGTGATGGGGGTTGGGGCCGTGGAGAAACGGAAGGCCAGGGGCGCGGGCTCCCCGCTCAGCGCGAACGGAGGATTGCATGATCGACTTCACCGGCACGTTCACCGACGAATACGAACTCACGATGGCGCAGGTCTACTTCCAGAAGGGGTACGGACAGGAGCAGGCGGTCTTCGATTACTTCTTTCGCAGCAATCCTTTCGCCGCCGGCTATGCCGTCTTCGCCGGACTGGAGGACCTGCTGCAGATTCTCGAAACGCTGTCCTTCCAGGACGAGGATATCGAGTACCTGCGCGAGGAGGGGTACGACGCCGAGTTCTTGAGTTACCTGGAGGGCTTCCGCTTTCGCGGCAGTGTCTATAGCTCCCTGGAGGGAGACGTCGTCTTTCCGACCCGACCCGTGTTGAGCGTGGAGGCGGGACTGATCGAGGCGCAGGTCATCGAGACGTTGCTGCTGAACATCCTGAATTTCGAGACGTTGATCGCGACGAAGGCGAGCCGGATGCGGCTGGTGGCTGGCGACCGCAAGCTGGTGGATTTCGGGCTGCGCCGCGCGCACGGTCCGGCCGGCTACTACGCCAGCCGCGCCGCGATTGTCGGCGGCTTCGACAGCACAAGCAACGTGAGAGCCGGGCGCGATTTCGGAATCCCGATCTCCGGCACCATGGCGCATTCCTTCGTGCAACGCTACGACGACGAGATAACGGCATTCCGCGATTTCGCCAACGGCCAGCCGGAGAACTGCGTCTTGCTGGTGGACACCTATGACACCCTGAACAGCGGCATCCCGAATGCAATCACCGTTGGAAAGGAAATGGCCGACCGCGGGCAGCGGCTGCTGGGCATCCGGCTCGACAGCGGCGACCTGGCCTACCTGGCCAAGCAGGGGCGAAAGATGTTGGACGAGGCCGGCCTCGATTACGTAAAGATAGCGGCGTCGAACCAGCTCGATGAACACGTGATCGAGAGCCTGCTGAAGCAGGGCGCGCCGATTGACCTGTTCGGCGTGGGCACGCGGCTGGTCACCGGCCCTCCCGACGCCGCGCTGGACGGCGTCTATAAGCTCGCCTTCGCCAATGGCCGGCCCCGCATCAAGCTCTCGGAGACCACGGAGAAGATCAGCCTGCCGCACCTGAAGCAGGTCTTGCGGGTTCTCAACGACGACGGGAGCTTCTTCGGTGCGGACGCCGTAGCGCTTGCCGATGAGACGGATGTCGAGCGCATGTACCATCCATCCGATCCGATGAAGTCGCTACGAATCGCCGATTACGAGAAAGAGCCGCTGCTTCATCAGGTGATGAAGGGGGGAGAGCGGACGGCAGAGCCCAGATCGCTGGAGGGGGTCGCCGATTACTCAAAAGAGCGCCTGGCGCAGCTTCCGGCCGAATACAAGCGCTTCACCAATCCGCACCTCTACAAGGTTGGTCTGAGCACGCGGCTCAAAGAGGAACGCGACCGTCTCGTCCGAACACACCGGGAGGAGCTGGGAGAATGAAGACGCTCGTGATCGTGGACGTGCAGAACGATTTTACCCCCGGCGGCGCGCTGGCCGTGCCGAACGGCGACGAGATCGTAGGGGTGGTCAACACGCTGGAGGACCGCTTTGATCTGGTGGTGGCGACGCAGGACTGGCATCCGCCGGACCACGTCAGCTTTGCCTCGAACCACGAGGGCAAGCAGGAGTTCGACGAGATCGAAGTGGACGGCATGTCCCAGACGCTCTGGCCAGATCACTGTGTGCAGGGCACGCAGGGGGCCGCCTTCCATCCGAAGCTCGATCTGAAGCCGGTCGAGGCGATCTTCCGCAAGGGGACGGACCCGCGGATTGACAGCTACAGCGGTTTCTTCGACAACGGCCGCAAGAAGACCACGGGCCTGGCCGGCTACGTTCGCGAGAAAGAGGCGACCGACCTCTACTTCTGCGGGCTGGCAGCCGAAATCTGCGTCGCATTCACCTTAAGAGACGCGCTGGAGCTGGGCTTTGCCAGCACGCTCATCGAGGACGCCACGCGACCGCTGGATCCGGAGGATTTCCAGAACGCAAAGCGCGAGCTTCTCCGCAAAGGCGCGAAGATCGTCTCCTTACGCGACCTCGGCTGATCGGCAGCACTGCGGCCCCGGCCGTCGGTGGAGGCGGGGACACGTCAGTATTATGTCCATGGCTGAGAGAGGTAAACGAGGATACCGGAGAGCAGAAGGTGGATTCCATTCTGGCATTCATGGTGGGTTCCGCGTTGCGCTGGACGTACAGGCTGACGGGCTGGCGGCCGTTGGACGACACGATCACGGCCCTCGGGGCGCGTTTTAAGTGCCTCCAGGACGTGCCCGCGCGCATGCGCGACGGCCGCTGGCTGCACCTGGACCTCAGCAATCCGGTCTCGGTGCCGTACTTGCTCGAGGGCGATTTCTCCTGCGAGAACGCCGAAACGGAGCTGGTGAAGGCGATTGTGCAGCGGGGCGACACAGCTCTGGACATCGGCGCGAACCTGGGCTGGTATGCCAGCTTGCTCTGCCACCTCGTCGGCGAGGGGGGAGGAGTGCATGCGTTTGAGCCGAACCGGCAGATGGTGCGGCTTCTGAAGCGACTGCAGGAGCGGCATCGGCAGTTGCACGTGCACCCGCTGGCCCTGGGCGCGCGGAAACGCCAGGCCGACTTCCACGTCCCGCAGAACTGGGTAAGTGGCTCTCTCGCTGAGGTCGAAGAGGGCGCCGACGTGCAGCGGACACGCGTGGTTCCGCTGGATGACTACCTGGAGGATATCCACGTTGAGGGAGTGGATTTCATCAAGCTGGACGCGGAAGGCGCCGAGCCCCTGGTGCTGGAGGGGGCCCGGCAGACTCTTGAGTGCCGCGATGCCCCCCTCTGGATGGTTGAGCTTTCGACCGAGGAAGCGAGACGATTCGGCCACCGTCCCGACGAAGTCGCGGAATTCTTCGCTGCTGCCGGGCCTTGCTATACACCCTACCTCGTAGACCAGCAGCAGCACTGCCTGCGTCCGCTGGCCCTGCCGGACGTGGAAGATTTCTGGCTGAACGCGCTGTTCGTGCCCGAGGGGCGGCACGAACGCATCCCGGCCGAGTGGCTGGCGTGAAGCCGAGCTAAGCCCGTTCCTCTCGCACGTTCAGTGCGATCTCAAGCCAGCGATCGATGGCCTGAAGCTCCCGCTGGAGCGTATCTATCGTGTGCAGGCCGTCGGCGCGTATCGTGAACGGCTTGCCGCGGCAGGCGTCACAGATGTTCTCGATCCTCGCCCGAATGTGCTCCTCGTCGGCGCGCTGCACGTCCTTGACCGGGTTCAGGCAGACCTGCAGGGCGGTGCCTTCCATTACCTCGGCGGCGCGCGAGACGTCCGTCCAGGGTCCGACGTGGAACATCTGTAAGCCGGGTATGCGGCGGATCAGTTCCAGGAATGCGGTCGTATCGCCGCAGGAATGCCAGTAGACGATGCCTGCCAGCTCTCCCAGCTCCTTCTCCCCGGGGAAGATAAAGTCTTCGTACAGGCGCGGCGGGAATACCTGTCCGTTCACCTCGTCGTTGTAGAGCACGCCCGCTTGCAATGGCCTTCCCAGAAAACGCGCGCGTTCCTGCCGCCACCTTTTCCGGCATTCGGTAACAAAGTGCAACTGAGCCCTGGCGAACTCCGGGTCCTGAACCATATCCACCAGGAAGTTATCCATGCCCCGCAGGTGGCAACACACGCCGAAGGGGCTTCGCTGCCAGTCAGGAAACTCAACGGAGAAACCTTCCGGCAGCAGCTCGCCTATCTCCTCATAGAAACGGTGCGCCAGGGGCATCAGGCCGCTTGCGCGGAAGTCGGGCATCCGGAGGGCATCCAGATCCTCCGGCGACTTGATGACCGGCCTCTTGGCTATCCACGGGCTGACCTTGTCCTGGTAGGTAACCTCCACGCCGAACAGGCTCGGCTCGAACCCCACGCCCAGCCAGATGGAGACCTTCCGTTCGATGCACGTGTTCTCAGCCCATCGACGGAAACGGTAGAGGTCCTTCTGCAAGGTTCGCCGCAGATACTCCGTCGGATCGGTGTAGAAGCGCTTCAGGCTGAAGTCCAGGATATCCGCCCACATCGGCCCCTCGGGATCTACGGTGATGGGGAAGGGACGGTCCTGTTGCGGGACGCCGTGCCAATGCTCCTGGCCCACATCCTGAGCCTGTCCCCAGAGCCGAAAGTTGCGCCGATTCTTCTCGCTTCCCTCGGCTCTGCGCACCCCGTCCAGCAGTGCATCCATGGCATTGGGAAGGTCCATGCAAGCCTCCGCAGTCCTTATTCCTCCGGCTTACTCTCAACCCCTTCGCGCCCCGCTATCCGGAGGGGAAGAGCACGTGCGGGCCCCACTCCCTGCCGGTTCCGACACCACGCCGCATGCGACGAGGGGCGGAGCAGGGCCTCTTGTTTCCACGTTAACACAGCGCCCCGGCCCTCGCCAGCTTCTGCCCGCAGCCGCATCCCGACCGACCAGAACCACGCCGGTCCCAGTGCAAGGCGGCAAACCGTCGCTCAGAGGGGCGTTGCCAAATGGAGTCTGTCGGCGCTCGAGGGCAACAGGCCAGGTCAGGCGGTGCCGGTTTCGCGGGCGCCGTCGCTTGTCTGCAGGTTTGCCATCCGCAGTTGAGGCAACGCTTCCAGCGCACCGGCCACGTCCAGCAGCGTCGGGTCGGTGTAGACGTTCCCGCCCGACGGCCGGATGCCGGGCAGTGGACCCCGTGGCGACAGGCACAACTCCCAAAGCGTCCACGGTAAACGCGTACAACAATCCTTTGTCTGCCGTCCTCCATCCGAGCCGGGGAAAACCAGGGCGCTGTTCGACTGCCCCTGTCTCCCGCTGAGCATTCTGGCAAGTTTCGGATGGAGGGGTATGGAACGAGCGGACTCCACTTCTTGTCGGGATCCCTTATGGCCTCGGGCCAGTATGCGTCCGCTGTGCAGGTCTACCTCGCGCCACGCAAGCCTGCGGATTTCCGACAAACGCATATCGGGAGGACTTTTCCTATCTTCCGGTTCGGTCTTTTCGTCAAAGATGAATTCGTCCACCGTAACGCCGTTTGGGATCTGGGCAAGCTCTGCTTTCAGTTAGGCGATCCTTCCGCCGATGATAATCTGTCGCTGACAAGCTCTCGTAAGGTCGTCGTTCCCGGTGGACCGCCTGTAGCGCCGCCCGCGGTACGAAAAACTGACGGAGTGATACCCGCTCTTGCCGTCCTGGAGAGGTTCGGGCATCGTGATATCCTCCCGCAGGTAGAGGGAACGGAGCCGGCAAAAGTGTCCGAATAGTGTCCGAACGCAACCGCGTAATGGTGATAGCGGATTGGAGCGCCGGAGGCAACGGGGAGTGCCCGAGACGGCTAAGCGCTTGAGGCAGGGAGGGTTACGACAAATAGAAAATGGTGCGGATGGAGGGATTCGAACCCTCATGGGTTATCCACCCACTAGGTCCTGAACCTAGCGCGTCTGCCGATTCCGCCACATCCGCACAATTCCTTATTCTACGGCACTGGCCGGTTTTGTCAAGCTTCTGGGGTCCTCCACCGCCCGCCCGGTCACTCTTCCGCCGGGTCACCTACCAGCAGCCGCCCCCAGTGGTTTGCCGTGTCGGTCGGCGCCCAGGAGTGAAGCTCGGTGAACAGGTCCCCGTCGTTGTCCCAGACACCCAGGTTGAACAGCATCTCCTTCGGCGGTTCGGTTTCCCCCGCCAGTAGGAGGTTCCAGGGCACCAAGGCTTCGCAGCGCCAGCCCTTGCCGCCGGGAAGCACCTTCGATTCGGCAAAAACCCCTTCCACGGCCGGCCCCACCGGCCTGCGCGCATCCCAGAAGGCGCGCACGGCGCGCGACCGGCCCGAGTCGAAGGGGTAGATGACGATGATGGGCGGCTTCTCCACGGCGGCGCCGTAGCCGCTCTCACCGGAGATGCCCCCTACGAAAAGCGCGTCGCTCAGCATGCGCGGGGCCCGGAACCGGGAGACGTGCTGGTCCGGAGACGTGACGAAAAGGTAGAGTCCGGCCGGCGTGGCGAGCGTGCGAAAGGTGGGGCCGGGCTCGTCGGACTCGTAAGGGCTGGTCTGCCAGTGGGCCGTGGTCAGCAGGGGGGCGGAGGTCCACGCTTGCTCCTCCGCCGCGCCGTCCAGCGAGATGGACGCCTGGCGCAGGTCCGTGGTCAGTTCCCGCCGGAGGGGTATCCGCCGAGGCAGCACCAGCGGCACGGTGCGCCCCCGGGAGTCCACGTAGTGGTAAACGATCTCCACCTCTGGAACGCTCAGTTCGCGTGCGCTCGCCTCGGCACCGGCGACCGTCAGCTCCACACGCCGGCTCTGGTGCGGCGGAACGGTGAGCCTGACCACCGAAGGGCGGAAGCGCCATCGGTGGCCCGGACCCAGGCCCCGGACGGTGAGCGGCAGCGGCCGGTCCAGGGGGTTGGCGGCACGGATGCTCACCGTGGCGTTCACGGGCCCCGCCTCCGGGCTGGGGAGTGCGTTATCCACGCCGGTCTGCTCACGGGAGAGCCGCCGCAACTGCTCCATCTCTTTGTAGTCTTTGGCAACAATGTAGTCGTCCGGCAGGATGTGGCCCGGCTTGACGAGTGCAAGGCTGTAGCGCCGGGGACTGACCCGCAGGAGGCAGTAGTGCTCCAGACCGCCGGCCAGTTCGGGTGAGAAGGTGCGGCCGCCCGTGACCCCGATCACGTAGTATTGAATTCCGTCGCGCTTGTGGGACCTGTAGTAGTGGTGGAAGTGCCCCGCGATGACGGCCCGCACCGAATGTTGGCGCAGTATCCGGTGCACCTGGTCCCAGTTGTTTTCCGGGTATTCCCAGACCGGTTTGTGGAGCAGCACGAAGACCTGGTCGGCGTCGGCGTCCGCCAGGTCGCGGCGGAGCCACTCAATCTGTTCCTGGCTGATCTCCGGGTGGGATTGCAGGGCTTCGTCGGTGTAGAGGACCACGAAGTGCGCGCCCCGGTAATCGAGCGAGTAGTAAAGCGGCCCGAAGTGCCGGAGGTAGAGTTCCTCGCCGCGGTGGTCGTCGGGGCTGCCGGTGCCGGTGATGACGTCGTGATTGCCGGCGGTCGGGAAGAACGGTGCTTCCAGCCGGTCGAGGATGTCTTTGACTTTCTGGACGTCGCGCTCCCACCGGTCCATGTCCCGGATGTAGCCGGGAACCATGTCGCCGATGTGGAACACCAGTTCCGGCTCCAGCAGGTTCAGCTCCGTAACGGCCCGGTCGAGCACCGCGAGCCCGGACCCGTAGCCGGTGGTCCGGTCGGCAAGGATGGCTACGGTGAAGCTCTCGCTCGATGGGGGAACGGTGAGTTCGACTTCGGAATCGGTTCCGGCGTTGAGGGCGAGGACCGCCGTGGTGCAGAACAGCGGGAGGAGTGCCGTAAGGATGCGCAAGGCCCTTTTCATTGTCCACCTCGCCGGCGGGATGCCGGGGGATCTTTCTGCTTCGATGAAGTTAGAAGAGCCTGCCCAGCAATCCGCCCCACTGTTGGATGACCGGCCCGAAGACCAGTGAGACCACCCCCATCAGCTTGATAAGGATGTTCATGGATGGACCGGAGGTGTCCTTGAAAGGGTCGCCGACGGTGTCGCCTACGACCGCCGCCTTGTGCGCGGGCGAGCCCTTGCCGCCGAGGTTGCCCTCCTCGATCCATTTTTTGGCGTTGTCCCATGCGCCCCCGCCGTTGGCCATGAAGATTCCCATCGGCACGCCGGTGGCGGTGGCCCCGGCCAGGAAGCCGGCCAGGCATTTGGCACTGATCAGCAGCCCCACAGCCAGGGGTGCGATGATGGCCAGCACGCCCGGGATGATCATCTCCTTCAGTGCCGCACGGGTGACGATGTCGATGCAACGGTCGGTCTCCGGCTCGGCTTCGCCGTCCAGCAGTCCCTTGATTTCGCGGAACTGCCGCCGAATCTCGTCCACCATCTTGCCGGCCGCGCGCCCAACCGCTTCCATGGTGAGCGCGGCGATGAGGAACGGCATGGCGGCCCCGAGCAGAAGCCCGGTCACCACGTCCGACTCGGTCAGGCTGATGGTTTCCAGGCCGACGGTCTTCTGGTAGGCGGAGAACAGGGCCAGCGCGGTCAGAGCAGCCGAGCCGATGGCGAAGCCCTTCCCGATGGCCGCCGTGGTGTTGCCCAGGGCGTCCAGGCGGTCGGTGATCGAGCGAATCTCCGGTCCGGCGTTGCTCATCTCGGCCATGCCGCCGGCGTTGTCGGCGATGGGGCCATAGGAATCGGTGGACATCACGATGCCGATGGTCGCCAGCATGCCGACGGCGCTGATGGCGATGCCGTAGAGGTCGGCGAACTTGTAGGCCACGGCGATGGCGATGCACAGGGTGATCAGGGGCAGCACGGTGCTCTTAAAGCCGACCGCCAGGCCCGTGATGATGGTGGGGGCGGTTCCCGTCTCGCTGGAATGAGCTATCTTCCGGATCGGCGGCCCGGAGGTGAAATACTCACTCTCCAGCCCGATCAGCACTCCAGCGATCATTCCGGCCAGCACGGCCCAGAACGGGTTGACGGTGCCCAGCAGCCAGATGGTTGCCAAATAGGCCCCGATCAGGAACAGGACGCCGCTGACGTAGGTGGCGTTCCGAAGAGCCGCCTGCGGGGTCGTTCTCTTCAACAGGCTCATCGATCCCACCCCGATCAGCGAGGCCACCAGGCCGACAGCGATCAACAGGATGGGCAGGGACATGCGGGCCAGCGCCTCTGTGCCGGTCCACAGGGCGGCACCAAGGGCCATCGTTGCCACCACCGAGCCCACGTAGGACTCGAACAGGTCGGCGCCCATTCCGGCCGTGTCTCCGACGTTGTCTCCGACGTTGTCCGCTATGACGCCGGGATTCCGGGGGTCGTCTTCGGGGATGCCGGCCTCCACCTTGCCGACCAGGTCAGCCCCGACGTCGGCGCTCTTAGTGTAGATGCCACCCCCGAGGCGCGCGAACAGGGCGATGCTGGAGGCGCCCATCGCGAAACCGTTGATGATGAGGGGGGCCTTCGTCGGGTCGTCTCCTTTGAAGAAGATGAAGAAGAAGCCGAGTCCCACTACGCCCAGCGCGGCTACGGAAATGCCCATCACCGAGCCGCCCTGGAAGGCGATTGCCAGGGCCTTCGGCGCGCCGCCCTCCTTCGCGCCCTGGCAGGCTCGTGTCGCCGCGCGGGTCGCCGCGTTCATGCCCAGCCAACCGGCCAGCATGGAAGCGAGGGCCCCGCACAAATAGGCCACGCCCGTCCAGGGGTTTATCAGCAGTGCCAGGGCGATGAACACCAGCACCATGAAGAGGGCGATGATGCTGTATTCCCGCTTCAGGAACACCATGGCGCCGCTGTGCACTTTCTCCGCGATGCTTTGCATCAACTCGTCGCCGGGGGAGTGCCGGAGCACCGCGAAGTAGGTGAAAATCGCTACAACTACGCCGAATACACCCAGCCATGGAACGGCCGACAATACCCGGGTCAGGACTTCAGGCTCGATGAGTGCTACAGGCATGGTGCAAAGCTCCTCTGGAGAGCTTCCGGCCGGAACCGGACTCGGAAAAGCGCCAACCCCTCATGCTATCCGCACGAGCGGCGAGGTGTCAACTGAGGGGGATGACCGACGGACTCCCGCTGAGGAAGAGAATGAAACTCCCGGCCAACGGCGAGGGGCAGGTGCCAAAGCCTGCCCCTCGTTGACAGAACCGCTGCGATCCCTCGTCCGAGTCGGTCGTCAGAACTCGTATTTGAAAACGAGGCCGTAGATGGTCTCGTCGGTGTGATCCAGCACGGCGCCGGCGTCACCGACGGTGGCGTAGACGGTGGCGTGGGGATTGAGGATGTAGGCCGCGTGCACGTCCCACCAGGAGTCTTCGGAATTCACGACATCGTCGATCTCTCCCAGTGCTTCGCGCTTTTGCCGGTACTCGGCGCCGACCGCCAGCCGATCAGTCAGCAGCGTAAGGACGCTCCCCTCGAAGCTGATCAGGTAGTCGTCCCCGAAGCCCGTCAGGCCCAGTTGTGATGCCTTTGACGCCCGCAAGCCCGCGGTGGCGATAACCGGCCGGGGGAACAGATCGAGGGTCTTGGTGGCCGTCAGGGTGAAGTCGACGCCGTCGTTGTCGTTGTAGCCGATGGCCTCCAGGGCCCCTCCAAGATCTCGGTTGATCTCGGCGATGTCGTTGTTGTACTTGTAGTGGGCGCCCGCGGTTATGGCCGGCATCCAGTCGGCACATCCGCCTTCCTGGATCAGATTCACCCGCACGTTGAAGTGATGCAGGTAGATTTCGTCCGCACGAACGCGGATGCGTGCGGGCACGGCCAGGTCCCCAATCCCAAACCGGTTGAAGGCGTAGCCCAGCTCAACCCGTTCGCAGGGGCTCCACGTCATGGTGAACGCCTGGAGGTCACGGTTCCCCACCCAGACGGCATGGGCACCGAAGGCCGGCTTGCCGCACCGGTCACCTTCCCCCGGTGGATTGACCAGGTAGGCCGTCGGGGTGAGAACGAGTCCGCCGACCCCCTCGATGGTGTGGAGGGGCAGGGGAGGGGGCTCCTCGGCGGCTTCCTGTGCGAAAGTCCCGCACGGCGCAAGCGCCAGTGCCGCCAGCAGGACGATTGCCCATACGCCTATTCCCACGATACCTCCACGCTTCTGCCGCTTGATGCGCATGCTCCTCCTCCTTCCGGTGAAGGATCCTTTGGTTCCCGACCTCGATTAATCCTGCACGCGGAGACTATAAGGTTTCTGTTAGTTTCCTGTCAAGCTTCCGTTAGGCCGAACAGTTTCGTCGGGTCGGGCCGGGCTGTGAAGAGGCGGCCGGGGCCTTGCAGGTTCCCCGGTCCCGCGAATATCATGGGAGGCGTCCGGCGAGGGGTTGCGGGGCTGCCGGGGTATCGCTTTGCGGTTCGTCAGACCGGAGGTCCACCATGCGGGCCTTGAAGGTTTGCCTTTGGGTCTTGGGACTGCTCTGCCTGTCGGGTCTTCTGGGACTTCTCCTGCCCATCTCGACCATGCAGGCGCTGGCGGAGACTTTCGGGGAGCAGCCGTTCCCCGATTCGCCTCTTTTCAACTATACCGTCCGCGCCATGTCGGCCACCTATGTACTCGTCGGCATTTTCTTTATCATCCTCGCTCGTGATCCTCTCCGATACGGTCCCCTCGTGCCGTTTTCCGGCGCGGCGGGGATTATCCTGGGGATCGTCTGCGCGGTGACCGGTGCTCTGCTGGGAATGCCGATCATGTGGTTTGCAGGGGACGCGCTGTTCTGCATCGTCTTCGGAGCCGCGATACTCATTCTGTGGAAGAGGGCCGCGAGCAGCGCGGCCGAGCCCGGTTCCTCAATCGGCGGTTAGAACCCGTTGTCGGCGATGACCTCCGAGTAGAACCGTGCCGATGCCTTCGGCGTCCGTTCCATCGTCTCGAAGTCGGTGTGGCACAGGCCGAAGTCGACGGTATAGCCCGAACCCCACTCGAAGTTGTCCATCAGCGTCCAGGCGAAAAACCCCCTCAGATCAACTCCTGCCTGAATGGCCTCGTGGCACGCGCCCAGGTAGTCGCGGAAGTGCTGCACCCGTCGCTGGTCGTCGAGCGCCTCCTGGCGGTTTTCTTCGGCGAGCGGATACCCGTTCTCGGTTATATACACGGGGACGTCCGGGTAGGTCTCCTGCACCCAGCCGAGTATTCTGCGCATCCCTTCGGGCAGAAATGTCCATCCGACCACGGACTGCTCCTCGCCCCGGTACCTGGTCTCGACGGTGTGCGCTTCCTCTACGTAGCGGCCGTTCTCCGCATCGGGGGGAGGAGCGTAGGCGTGGACCGTGTGGTAGTGATTGAGGCCCAGGAAGTCGGCCGACCCTTTGAGCATGGCTTTGTCCTCGGCGCTCAGTGGAGGCAGGCGATCACCCAGCATGCGCCTCATAATCTCCGGGTAGTCTCCGAGCACCATCGGGTGGGCGAACCAGCCGAACTGGAACTCGACGGAGCGCCGGGCGGCCCGTCGGTCCTGGTCGCTCTCGCTGCGGGGCTCGGCCCAGTGGGTGGAGATTGCCATGCCGATCTGGCCCCCGCTGCCGGGCGGGAACTTCCGCCGGTAGATTTCGGCAGCCCGGGCGTGGGCCTGCAGCAGATGGTAGCCGACCAGGTAGGGCTCGGAGTCGCCGTGGGCGGTGCGGCCGGGGGCGTGGACGCCCCAGCGGTAGCCGCACATGGCGAATGCGTGGGGCTCGTTGATGGTGAGCCAGCGCTGCACGCGGTCCCCGAACCTCTCGAAGCAGACTTCGGCGTATTCGGCGAACCATTCCGGGGCGTCCGGATGCAGCCAGCCCCCGTACTTCATCTCCAGTGCCAGGGGCATCTCCCAATGGTAGAGAGTGGGGAAGGGCTGGATGCCGGCCTCCAGCAGCAGGTCTATTAAGCGGTCGTAAAAGTCCACGCCCGCCTGGTTGACCTCTCCGGTCCCGGCCGGCAGTATCCGCGGCCAGCAGATGGAGAACCGATACGACTGAAGGCCCAGTTCCCGCATCAGCGCAACGTCCTGCTCCAATTGGTGGTAGTGATCGCAAGCGACCTGTCCGGTGGTGCCGTCCCGTATCCTCCCCGGCAGCAGGCTGTAGGCGTCCCAGATGCTGGGCGCCTTGCCGTCTTCAAGCCAGGCGCCCTCGATCTGGTAGGAGGAGGTGGCCGCCCCCCACAAGAAATCCTCCGGGAATTCCTTCATTGTGCATTCCGAAGCGAACAGAGAAGATGACAAGTGCAGATCAGGGTTTTCAGCCGCCTATGTATGGCACCCCCGGGCGGCTGTGTCAACCGTGGAGCGCCAGGTGCGATTGTTCGCATCGGCCGTGGCGATTAGAATGAGAGCCGGAACCTGCCGGCAGGAGGTTGGGATGGACCGGAGAGTCTTGCGCGGGACGGACCTTCGGGTCTCACAGGTCTGTTACGGCACCGCGGGAATGGGCGCTGATGCGACGGTCGATGAGGTCGACGAGTTGCTGAATGCCTTCCGTGACGGCGGCGGGAACTTCATCGACACCGCTCACGTCTATTCCGCCTGGACTCTGAGAGGCACGGGGGCCGCAGAGCGCCTGGTCGGAGACTACGTCCAGCGCAACGGGGGAGAGGACCTGGTTATCGCCACGAAAGGAGGGCAACCACACCTGGGCGGTTACCGGAGGACCGACGAGTGGCTGGCGCCCTACCGCATCCGCGCGGACATTGACGACAGCCTCGGCCGGCTCGGGCTGGAGGCGATCGACCTGTATTACCTTCACCGCGACGACCTGGCGATGGAGGTCGCCGAGATCATCGACTACCTGAATGAAGAGGTCCAGCGCGGGCGCATCCGCTACCTGGGGGCCAGCAACTGGACCTGCGACCGGATTGAGGAAGCCAATCGATACGCCGAGCAGAACGGCCTCCGGGGCTTTGCGGTCAGTCAGGTCGAATGGAGCCTTGCCTACAAGGAATCCCCGCCGCCGGAGCCTCGCGGCACGCAGACCGTATATGCCCACGAGGAGGAGGTTGGTTTCCACGAGCGGACGGGTATGGCCCTGGTCGCCTACACCTCCACCGCCCGCGGGTACTTCGCCCTTGAGGAGGGCGGTCGAGACGCCTATGACAACGACCTGAGCCGGGCGCGTCGCCAACGCGCCCGCGAGCTGGCCCAGGAGCTGGGCGTCACCCCCAACCAGGTGGCCCTGGCGTGGCTGATGAACCAGGATTTCCCGGTCTTCCCCATTACGGGAACCCTGGACCCGGAGCATCTGCGGGAGAACATGGCCGCCGCCGACATCGGATTGGATGCCGAGCAAGTGCGGTGGCTCTACAGCGGCTGAGAATCGCCCGATAGGGGCGAGTACGGAGCAATGGACTTGGTGGGGTCAGGTGAAGGAGGGATCGCATGAGGCGTTCCAAGCTGATCTGGGTGTTCGTCGCTGTTTCTGTGGCCGGTTTCGCGTTCGTTGGCAGCGTTGCACGCGGACGGTCGGAGGAGTCTCATCCGGAGAGAGAATTCCCGGAAGGCGTAGAGCAGATGAAAGAGAGAGTCCACGTGCTGCGCGAGATGGCCCACCGCGCCGAGGTGCACGACATGCACGAGGTCTCGGAAGCGCTGCGGGAGCGTGCCGAAGAGGGCGAGCGCAGGCTCCGGCGCGCCCAGGAGAAATGGGCGCACCGGCGCGCGGAAAGGAAGTGGGCCGGTCGCGTCGAGCGGCTACATCGTGAGGCGGACGAACTGGAGGAAGCCGGCAAGATCGAAGCGGCCGAGAGGCTGAGAGAGGAGGCCGAGCGGCTCGATGCCAAAGGCCGCGTCGAGCCCGAACCCGCCATGCCGCCTTTCGCCCATGAGCTGCTCGAACGGCAGGAGCGTCTTCACCAGGAGCTGAGGCGTCTCCGGGCCGAGGTTCACAACCTGCGGCGAGAGATCGTGGAGCTGAGAAAACAACTCAAGTCGCGTCGCCGTTAACACGGCCGATCATCGGCCCGCAGAGACGCACGCTAAATCGAGCGAGCACCGCTGCAGTTGAGGTCCGTGACAGGAGGAGTCCGCATGAGAACCGTCTATCCGGTTGGAACGACGCTCTACGAGCCCGATGCGTGCTGGAACAGCTACACGTTGCTCTGGCCGGGAGGCCGGCCTAAGCTGATCGACATGAACGGTCGCACGGTGCGGAAGTGGAAACTCCCGGACGAACGTGGGACACGTGGCGTCTCCAGGGCTAAATTGCTGCCCAACGGGAACTTACTGGTCCTGAAGGGCAGCCTGATGACCGACGACGGCGCGGTTCAGGAGTACGATTGGGACGACAACCTGGTGTGGGAGTACGTCCCGGAAGGGCAGGTGCCCCATACCACGCTGCTGGGTCCCCATCACGATGTCTTCCGCAAGGAGAACGGCAACACCCTCCTGATCTGCAGGCACCGTGTTCCCGGGGAGTACGTCAAAGAGCTGGACGACCCCCGGCTGGAGGAGAACCTGCTCTACGAGGACGTCGTCCTGGAGGTGGGCCACGACGGCGCCGTGGTGTGGGAATGGTACGGCTACAAGCACCTGGAGCTGGAGCTGAACAAACAGCGCGTGGTCGCCTCGCCCGACTGGCCGCACGGCCCCTACAACAACACGGCCTGTGACTGGATGCACCTCAACACCGTACAGGCCCTGCCCCCGAACCGGTGGCACGACGACGGGGACGAACGCTTCAAGCCCGGCAACGTTATGATCAGCTCCCGCAGCCTTGACACGGTGTATCTGATAGAGCCGGAGAGCGGGGAGGTGGTGTGGTCCTACTCCGGGGACTACTGCGGCGGGCTGTCGGGCCAGCACGAGCCCCACATGATCCCTCCGGGCCTGCCGGGGGAGGGTAACGTGCTGGTTTTCGACAACGGTGCATCGCCCTGCGAGGACCTGGCCCACGCCGCGCGCTCCTTCATACTGGAGGTCAACCCGGTGACCACGGAGGTGGAATGGGTCTACCGGAACGGGCTGAATTTCCACGCGCCCTTTACCTCCAGCACGCAGAGGCTTCCCAACGGCAACACCTTTATCTGCGAGAGCGCCGGCCGGCGCGTCTTCGAGGTGACTCCGGAAGGCGAGACGGTCTGGGAATACGTGGAGGGCAGCAGCCGGTCTTACCGGTACGCCTACGAGCACTGCCCGGAGACCGCGGCTTTGAGCCGGCCGCCGGAGGTCCCGGTCACGCCGCCGGAGGACTTCCGCGTGGAACCGGATGCGCCCTTGGAGGGCTGAGTAGCAGGGCTGCGTGGCCTGCGTTGATGGTCTTCGCCGGGGTCCGGGGTGCGGGTCAGCGGATGCCCACTCTGTGACGGACTTCGGCCATGGTTTCCCGGGCGATCTTGCCGCAGCGGGCAGCCCCTTCGGCCATCAGTTCCCGCACTTTGTCCGGCTCGGCCTTCAGTTCGTGGTAGCGTTCCCGGATGGGGGCCAGCTCCTCGTTCATGTTCTCGGCGACGCAGCGTTTGCAGTCCACGCAGCCGATCTCGGCTGTGCGGCAGCCGTGGGCCGACCATTCGATGTCCTCGGGCGGGGAGAAGGCGCGGTGGATCGTGTAGATGTTGCAGATCTCGGGGGTCCCCGGGTCGTCGCGGCGGACGCGGGCCGGATCGGTGGCGGCCACCTTCAGTTTCGTCCACAGTTCGTCCGGTTTCTCCAGGATACCCAGGTAGTTATCGAGGCTCTTGCTCATCTTGTCCTTGTTGTTCAGGCCCATCAGGCGGGGGACGTCGCTGTAGAGGGGCTGGGGCTCGGGGAAGGTGTCGCCGAACTGGTTGTTGAAGCGCCGGGCCACGTCGCGGGAGAACTCCAGGTGTTGGGTCTGGTCTTCGCCCACGGGGACGACTTCCGCCTTGTAGAGGAGGATGTCGGCGGCCATGAGCACCGGATAGGTGAACAAGCCGGCCCCAACGTGGCCTTCGATCCTCTCCTTCTTCTCCTTGAACTGGGTCATCCGGCTCAGCTCGCCCATGGAGGCCGAATTCATCAGTATCCAGCACAGTTCCGTGACTTCCGGAACGTGGCTCTGCACAAACAGGCGGCATCGCTGGGGGTCGAGTCCCGCCGCGACGTTGGTGACGAAGGTTTCGAGAACCCGCTTGCGCATGTCGTCGGGCTCATAGGGAACGGTCATCGCGTGAAGGTCCACCACGCAGAAAGTGCAATCGTATGTGTCCAGCATGTTGGCCCAGTTGCGTATTGCTCCGACGTAGTTGCCGATGTGCACGACGCCGCTGGGCTGGATGCCGCTGAAGACTCTCTTGGGGGCTTCCCCCCGCTCCGGCTCTGTGGTTTCGGGTTCGGCCATGACGTATCTCCCTCAGTGAACGCAGGTATCGAGAAAAAGAAAACCCCGTCGCCTGTTCTCCGAGGCTACGGGGCGCGGGTTCTCGAGTCGGCGAACCGACGGGACCTCAAGGCAACCGCGAGCCCCGGCGCGCGGGCCAGACCCAGCGCCAGGGGATGTCCGCAACGGCCTTGCATACTCGTCGATTCATTGCACCGGATTATACGCGGTGTGCAACGCGATTTCAAGCCTCCGGAGAGCTCCAGGAGGGAGGAGGGAGCGGCGTCTTCCCGCGCCGGTTTTCAATCTTCCCGCAGTTCCCGGGTTATCTCGTCGAGTTCCCTGGCGTTGATCTGTTGGAGGTCCTTCCCGCGCTCTTCGACTTTCTCGCTGAACTTCCGGGCGGTTTCCACCATGCGCTGGTGAGTGGGTTCGGTCCCGCCGAGGAGGTAGAAATTCTCGCCGCGCGTGATACGGACGTCGCCGTCCCTGTCCAGTCCCACGCCGATCAGGCTGCGGATACCCAGCGGCTTTTCGTCCGGCGGCTGCGAGGTCATGTATCTACCTCAATTGGTCGGCAGGCCATTTTACACTAACCAGCATCGCGGCGACCAGCGGACTACAACTCCCGGAAGTAGAACACCTGGCGTCCCACCTGTTCGAAACCCACTGACGGATAGAGGTTCCGGCCCTTGAAGTTCTGCTCCAGGGTCTCGACTCTGGCGTATTTCAGGCCGCATTCGCGGAAATGGTCCAGTGCGGCCTTTAAAAGCTTCCGCCCGATCCCTCGGCCTTGAAACTGCCGGTCCACGGCCATGTTGGCCACGTGCCCTATGGAGGTGGTGCGGTAGGTGCGGGTGCAGACGTAGCCGACCACCAGCTCACCCACCTCGGCCACGAGGGCGTGCTCCGGGTAGCGCCGCAGGTCGTGCTCGATGCCGGAGCGTTTGCGTTCCTGCCAGCTCGTCCCGGCGATCAGGCCGTAGCGCTCTTCGATGGCGCAGTCCAGGCAAAAGTCGGCGAAGTTTTCCTCAGTGATCCGCAGTATGCGGTCGCGGTCACGCTCCCTGTAGGGCCGAATCTTGACTTCTTTCGGCACCTGTGTGGCTCCGGGCAGTGTGATTCAGGACTCTTCGGCCCCGCCCGTCCCGGCCAGCCGGACCGACACCTGCTCGCCGGCGGCGTGTCCGTGGAGCTTTTCCGGATCCTCCATCTGGCCAATGCGATTGACCGGCGAAGCGGGCACGATCTCTTCCTCCGAGGGGCTCATGGGGGTCTTGCCGTAGAACAGGCAGAAGCATTGGCCGGCGGGCCAGTAGCCCAAATCGCCCTTGCCGACCTTGTCCCGGGGGTTCTCTTCGGTCATCTCCACCGGGATCTCGAAGTATATCTCCTCGCCCCACTTGCGCGCCGTCGACTCGAAAGGAAGGGCTTCGAGGATCTCCCGAACGGTCTCAGGCGCCTCCTCGTCGGTTAACTCCGCGCGGAACTCGTCCTTACCCAGCGTGATAACTATCTGCGGCATTCCCTTGCTCCCTGCGGCTCAGTCGTGATCAACGTAGGTTTGTTCGCCCGCGCCGCGGCGGCCGCGGCCCACCGCCGTGGCCGGCGTTCCGGTCCATCGAGGTCCCTAGGAAAACGCACCCCCGACGGAACCGTCCGGGGGTGCGCTCCGAGCTTCGACACATCTGGTCTATTCCGTCAGGCTCCGCGCCAGGTCCACGGCGGAGGCCGCATCGGGCGCATAGCCGTTCGCCCCGATCTCGTCGGCGTAGTCCTGGGTTATCGGCGCTCCACCGATTATCACTTTCACGTCCAGCCCGGCTTCCTGGACGGCCTCGATGACCGTGCCCATCTGGGGCATCGTTGTCGTGAGCAGTGCCGAGAGCCCCAGCAGTTCGGCCTGCTGTTCCTCGATCAGCTCGATGAAGCGTTCGGGCGCGACGTCTATGCCCGCGTCGACCACCTTGAACCCACCGCCTTTGAGCATCATGCCCACGAGGTTCTTTCCGATATCGTGGAGGTCACCTTTGACGGTGCCCAGCACGACGGTCCCGGACGGTTTGATGTCGGCCTCCGCCAGCAGGGGCTGCAGCAACTCCATGCCGCCGTTCATCGCGCGGGCCGCAATCAGGACTTCGGGCACGTAGAACTCGTTGTTCTTGAACCTTCGGCCGACCACGTCCATGCCGGCCACGAGGCCTTCGTTGAGGATCTTCTCCGCCGAAACGCCCTCGTCAACGGCCTCCTGGACCAGCTCGACCACGGTGTCGCGGTCTCCCTCGATAAGGGCCTCTGCGATTGCCTCCATCTCCGCCATGAATGGCTCCTGTTGTGAAAGTCGGCGGACTCACCTCTGCCGGTCCGCTTGCTCTCAGAATTGCGGCAGTATAACAGGCCCCACTTACCGGTTCAAAGGACTGGTAGCGGGATTTTCAGGAATTCGTGCGCCGGGGCTTACTCTCCGTCCCAGCGCATGTCCCGCGCCCGCAGCTCAACCGACGTCCGGCCGCGGTAGCGGTTGATGTTGGGCTCGAAGGCCAGGGAGAACAGCTCTCCCTTTCGGCCGCGCAGTTCCTCCACCCAATCGGCCTTCCCGGGCGCGAAGACCCGCAGGGTCGCCGGGCCCTGCCGCACCATGAACGCCAGGTGCCGCCCGGTGCTGCCCACCGTCCTGGGCTGACCCACCAGTCGCAGGCCCGATGCGGCAAACAACGGCTGGGGGTTGCCTTCACCGAAAGGGGCCAGCAGGTTCATCTCTCGTAGCAGCTCCAGGTTCAGTTCCTTCAGTTCGGACTCCCCGTCCAGGTGCAGCTCAGGGGTGGGCTCCTCCTCGGGAGCCATCTCCGCCGCTACCTGGTTTATGCGTTCGGTAAAGCTTTCCAGGTTGCTCCGCGGCAGGGAGATTCCCGCGGCTCCCTGGTGGCCGCCGTACCGATCCAGCAGGTCTGCGCATCGGCGGACCGCCTCGAAGAGCGGGAAGCCCGGTATGCTCCGGCCGCTGCCCCGCGCAACGTCTCCCTCCAGGCTCAACACGAAGGCCGGCCGCCAGAACTTCTCCGCCAGCCGGGAGGCCACCAGCCCCACGATGCCCCGGTGCCAGTCGGGGTCGGCCACAACGATGCAGCTCTGCTGCCGGAGCCGCTCGTCCTCGGTCACCCGTTCCAGGGCCTTCTTGCAGGTGTTGCGCTGAACCTTTCGGCGGAGGCGGTTCTGCTTCCGCAGGTGCCTTCCCAGCTCCTCCGCCCGCCCGGCATTGCAGGTGGTGAGCAACTCCACCGCCGCGTCGGGTTCGGCCATTCGGCCGGCCGCGTTCAGCAGGGGCGCGATCCGGAACGCCACGTCGGAGGCGGAGACGCGGCCGTTTTTCAGGCCGGCCATCTCCAGCAGGACGCGCAGTCCCGGCCGCTCACTGGCCGCTATGGACTTCAAGCCATAGCGGACCAGCACCCGATTCTCTCCCAGCAGAGGCACCACGTCGGCCACGGTGCCGATGGCCACCAGGGCGAGGGCCTCCATCATCAGGTCCCGGAAATCCTCCGAGACCCGCTGGCCCGGCGAAAGCTGACGGCCCAGAGCCCACACCAGCTTGAAGGCCACGCCCACGCCCGCCAGGTCCCGGTAGCCCAGCCGGCACCCGTCCAGCTTGGGATTGAGCAGGTAGTCCGCGTCGGGCAGACCCTCCCGCGGTTCGTGGTGATCGGTCACCAGCACCTGCATGCCGAGGCGGCGAGCGAGCGCCACCTGCTCGGTTGCGGCTATTCCGCAGTCCACCGTAACGAGCACCTCCGTGCCCGCTTCGGCCAGTTCCCTGACGGCCTCGTGGCTCAGCCCGTAGCCTTCCTCCACCCGATGCGGGATGTAAATGCGGACTCCCGCCCCGAGAAATCGCATGGTCCGCATCAGCACGGCCGCCGCGCAGATTCCGTCCGCATCGTAGTCGCCGAAGACGGTGATCCGTTGGCCCGCGCGGACGGCGTCCAGCAGGAACCCGGCGGCCTCCGCAAGCTTCGACTCGCCGGCGGGATCGACCAGCCCCTCCAGGCTGGGCTGGAGGAACTGCTGAGCCGCCGCGGGCCGGATCAATCGGCGGTTGACCAGCATGCGGGCCGTCAGCCGACTGATGCCAAGATCGTCGGCCAGCCGGCGAACCTGCTCGCCGTCAAAAGCGGGGAATATCCACTTCTTAGCCATTACGCCCGGCAGTATAGCAGGCCGCCGCGGGCCCTCACAAACGAGGCGGCGAAAAAGCCGATTTCCCGGCGTCACGGCGCCTCACTCGCCCTCCGACTCCTCCTCGGATTCCTCCGGGGCCGTGGGCGGCTCCCATGCCTCTACCTGGGCGAGGTCCAGGTCCGCCAAACGGGACTTGCCCAGGTACTCGACGGTCAGCCGCACGGCCTCTTCGTCCGACTTCAGGGCCTTCTCGATGCGCTTCCCGAATTCCTTCGCGGACGTCACCGGCCGGCCGTCGACCGCCGTTAACAGCTCGAACGGCCGGACCTTCGCCACCTCGGCGGGGCTGCCGGGTTCGACCTTGGAGACGACCACGGCCTTCTTGTCTTCATCCAGCCGCAGGGCGGTCCGCACCTCGTAGGTGAGGTCCTTGACGGTGAGTCCCGCCTCCTTGTTCTTGTACTTCTCGGCGCTGGCGAAGTCCCGAGGCGCCGTCTGGATCGCGTAATCCTTGCTGACCTTCTCGCCGTCCTGGAGGTAAGTGAGCTTCACTTCCTCGCCTTCACCGATGCTCTGCAGCAGCGTGGTGAGGTAGTTCAGGCGCGAGGGCCACTTGGGCCGGGTGCCGCCATACTCTTCCACGTATTTGTAGTCCATGTACTGCGTCCAGTCGAAGGACCCGAAAGCGCCTCCCGACCCCATCGCGCTGAGTTCGATGGGGCGAGGCCGTTTCGGCGTCTCCACCTCCAGGAGGATGTCACCGCTGCCGATGCCCATCTTCTCGGCGGGTGAAGCTTCGTAGACGCGGTTGACGTAGAGGCCGATGGTGCCGTCCTTGGTCGGTCCCTCGACCCCGAGCTGTTTCGCCAGTTCGGGACCCATGGGAGTGAACTCGACTCCCAGCCACACGATGCGTTTGGCTTCCTCCCTGGTTTTGAAGCGGATGCGGTGGTCGTAGAAGGCCACCGGGTCGGCGAGCCGTTCCTCCAGGCTCTCGGCCCAGAAGATACGGGCGTTGCCGCTCATCTCGCGCATCATCATCCGGCCCATCTGCTGAGGGGACATGGCGCTGATCTCTTCCCCTTCCCGCCGCTGACGGGTGTAGAGGCCGAGGACCTTCAGGTCCCGGTCCAGTATCCAGCTTCCCGGGGACGCTGAAAAGACCGGCGAGATGGTGTAGCGGTTCTTGTAGCCCCTGGTCCGGGTGAACCAGCGGTTGGGGCGGACGCGCAGGTGCTTCTCGCCCATTTTCTTCTTGGCCCGCACGGTGAAAAACAGGCGCATCCTCTCCGGCACTTCCCCCGCGGTCACCTCGGTGCTCGCCGGAAAGGTGGCCTCTTTGAGGTCCACCAGGAAAGCGCCCAGTTCCTTGAAGGCGCCCGCCAGCTCGGCGGCGTGGGTTTCCCCGTCGATGGTCACTTCGATGGTGTCTATTTTCGCGGCCTCCTGCCGGCTGATGGTCTGGGGTATCAGCAGGCGGCGGGGCCCGACGGCCAGGCCGAAGGTCTCCCATTCCTTCTCCTGCGGGCCGCCTCTGCCGCCCTTGGCGCCCCGCATCATCGCCATGATGTCGGGCATGCCCTGGTCGGCCGCCTCCCTGCGGTAGAGTATCTTGCACTTGTGGACCTTCTTCCCGAATTCCTCACGGCAGACCTCCGTCAGCCTCTCAAGCTCGGCGAAGCTGATGCCTGGCCCTTCCAGCAGCCGCTCGCGTTGCCAGTCGACGGTCCCCTGCCCGGTCTCCAGCGGCCAGCCCAGCATGGCTGCCCCGATGGGCTTGCCCTCGTCGTTGCACAACAGGGCGGGTTGGCGAGAGCCGCCTATCATCTCCGACATTGCCGTGGCCAACCAGGCAGCGTACGGATTGTATCCGCCTCCGGGGAACATTGCGTCCATCAGGCCGCTGCCCCGGGGCAACTTCAGTCGATCCGGCACGTGTCCGGTTCCGCCGTACTGATAACTTGCGCCGAGGGAATCCAGCGTCAGCCACCAGTCTTTTCCCGACTGATTGAGGGAGACGATGTAAGCGGCGCCGGGTTCCGTAATCTTCTCCTGGACGCCGAAGGTTGGGGGTCGCCAGTTCTCCGGCGGTTTGGCGATTTTCAGCAGAACCCCCGGCGCGCGGCCGAGCAGCTTCTCCCGCTCGGCCGGATACCGCGTCCCATCCGGGCCCACCACCTCGATGCGGTCGATGTAGCGGCCGTCGAAATGCGTATCAGCGACCAGGACGTGTCCGTCGCCGTCCAGAAGCGCACCCGCAACCACCAGACTTTTCTGGGCGTCGACGAACTGCTGGTATTGGAACTTCGTCATCTGCTGGACGGCCCTGAAGCCGCCCATCGCTTCCGGGGCTTCGTCCTCGGGGCGCTTGAAGTAAAAATGGACCCGGCACAGCGCTTTCCTGCCCGCCTTCAGCATGGCCTTGCGGCGGGCGGTCGCCTCTGCCTCCTCGTCCTCCGCGGCCACGGCGCCGGCGGCCGGAGCCGCCAGAAGCAGGACGGCCAGTAGGGCTGTCAGTGTCTTCGGGCCACGCATGATCAGTCCTCCTTCTCATAGTCCTTCCGATAGTCCAGTACGATGGGCCGTTCCAGCCCGTTTCTCAGCACGGTGATCAGAACCTTCTTCTCCCGCTCTTCGTCTTTCAGAAGGTTGTTGTAGACGCGCTCGACGTCTTCGACGGTCTCCACGGGTTCTCCGCCGATCGTCACCAGGATATCGTGGCGCTGCAGCCCCGATTCGATGGCGTTGCCGGGCCGGCGCACTCCGCGGATGAACACGCCCTTCTTCTTGTAGAAGTAAAGGCTGGGGTTGGCATGTTTGGTTATGCCCTTGACGGTCATGTTCCACCGGTGGCAGTCGAAATCCTCTCCCTCCACCGCTCCTTTGAGAACCGGGGTCATCTCGAGCGCAAGTGTCTGTTCGGCCCGCTCGACCAGGAGGTCGGCGGGCTTGCCAACCGGCAGGTCGCCGAGGGCCCAGCGTATGGGCGGAAGCTGCTCGACGTAGGTGCCGTGGACCTTCCGGCCGTTGAGCTCCAGCAGAATGTCGCCGGTCCGCACGCCGGCTTTCTGTGCCGGAGAGCCCTCCTCGACACCTTTGACCAGCACGCCCGTCTCGCTGTCGAGGAAAGTGTTGGATTCGAAGTCCTTCAGCGCCTGCAGCTCCAGGCCGGTCCACGCCCGCACCACCTTGCCGTCCTTCTTCAGGCGGCCCACGATCCGTTTCACCTCGTTGGACGGGATGGAGAAGCCCACCTCTCCCGCCCATATACCCAGCGTGTTGATGCCCACGATCTCGCCGTCCGTGTTGACCAGGGGGCCCCCGCTGTTGCCCGGGTTGATGGAGGCGTCGGTCTGCAGCCACAGGTTGTACTTATGCATGGTTTGGAAACCGATGTACCGGCGGGTGTTGGACAGTATGCCCAGGGATATGCTGCGGGTGAAGCCGAAGGGGGAGCCAAGCGCCATGACGAACTGGCCCTCGGTGAGCGCGTCGGAGTCGGCGAACTCCGCCTGCGGCAGCGGTTCCTCCCCGTTGTAGGACAGCTTGACCACGGCCAGGTCGGTCTCCTTGTCTTTGCCTATCAGTTCGGCCGGCACCTGTTTTTTGTTCCACAGCACGCAGTTGATCTCGATGGCTTTGTCCACCACGTGATGATTCGTGACCACGAGGCCGTCCGGTGAGATGATGACGCCGCTGCCGAATATCTGCTGGCGCTGTTTCTCTCCCCGCGCGTAGGTCTCCCGGATGGGCTTGACGTAGACCAGCGCTCGGAAAACCTGCTGTTTGGCGGTGGTGATGATCTCCTCGAAGTTGATGCGGGGCTCCTCCGCCTTCCGGAAGGGAAGGGCGCAGCCGGCAAGGGCCAGCACAAGGAGACAAAGGGGAACTCCGACGGCTCTGCATCTCTTCATGACGCCTGACCTCCGAATCTCCTGTGATGGGTGGCTCCCAGCCCCCCTGCGGCCGACGCTGACCCCCCGCGAAGCCCGGCGTTCGCCGTGTTCAAACCTGTCGCGGGGGCTGCCCTGCGCCTGAGCGTAGCCCAAAGGGCCGCTCCCTTCAACCGACACGGTCGCCGGGCCTTCACTGCGAACGCTTCCCGGCTGCGGGCGGCACGGCCGCACTCGGCTGCTACCAATTCGCCTGTCGGCATTAAAAACAAAGTTGTAGGCTTCCTTTTGGCTACAGACACAAGTTGTGTTTCTGCGTCGTAGCCCGCCGGCGCTCGACGAGTTGCGACAGAATGGGTTCGTTTCGTAATCGGGGGGTGCAATGGAACCGCAGGTGAACGTCCGCCCCGGGCTCCGACGTGGATTGGCGACGGAACAGAAAGGGGAACCACGGAGAGCACGGAGGGCACGGAGAACACGGAGGACGGCAAAGGCACAGGCCGGGTACCACGAAAAACGGAGACACAGATCGGCACTGATAGACACGGATGGAAGACTCCCGACAGGCGAAAAGGCAAACGAAAAACGGAGACACAGATGGGCACTGATAAACACAGATGGAAGACCCACAGAAGTTCTGGAACTGATTTGTAGAAAGCATCCGTCGGCACTCCAATCGGCCGTCTCGCGTGCCACGCCTGCGGCGCCGTACTTTCCCGTCCGCCCGGACACTGATCATAAACTCCCGACAGGCGAAAAGGAAACGAAAAACGCCAGACACTGATTAACACTGATAAACACAGATGGAAGACCCACAGAAGTTCTGGAACTGATTTGTAGAAAGCATCCGTCGGCACTCAAATCGGCCCGGCGCCTGCCGCGCCGTCATGCTGAGGCGCCTTACCTTCAGGCGCCGAACGCATCTCGCCGTTCTGCCACGCCGTACTTTCCCGCCCATCCCTGGACACGGATGAAAAACTCCCGACGGGCGAAAAGGAAAACGAAAAGCGCCAGACACAGATACACACTGATGCTTGCGCGCCCGGGGCGCACCCCCAGGACCAGGGACTTGGTCAAGAGCCCGCCCTGGGGCGCGTACATCTTCAGCGTCGGCGCCGCGGAGCGGCGCGGTCGTGAAGGCCAGGGCTTCAGCCCTGGTATTTCCCGCGAAAACCCAATTGCGCCCCCCAGGGGCGCGGTGAGGTACCCGATGCGCAAAAGCCTGACCGGCGGGTCCTGGCGGCAGGCCGGTGTGAAGACATTGCGTATCGAACTCGCTCAGCATCATCTGCATCTGTGAGCCGACCGCGCCCCTCCGGGGCGCATGGTTACGGTTGGTC
>CAZEAP010000017.1:0-76634 GCA_964510315.1 uncultured candidatus Brocadiaceae bacterium | reverse complement strand
GGTGATTTCGGCCTCCTCCGCCGGCTCTTCTGCGGTCAGCTCGGGCTCGAGGGCTTCCTCGGCTTGTTCCTCCGCCTCTTCTTCGGCGGTGATTTCGGCCTCCTCCGCCGGCTCTTCTGCGGTCAGCTCGGCCTCGGGCGTCTCCTTGGCTTCTTCCGTCAATTCTTCTTCGGCGATGCCTTCGGTCTCGGCGGCCTCGGCCTCCTCTTCGACCTCTTCTTCCTCGGGCAGTTCGGGCGGGACTATGTCGATGTCCCAGCCGGTCATCTTGACCGCCAGGCGGACGTTCTGCCCTTTCCATCCGATGGCCTGGGAGAGCTGCTCTTCGGGCACGGTGACGGTGGCCCGCTTGATGTTCTCTCCCTCTTCGAGGGTTATCTGGAGTATCTCGGCCGGCCGAAGGCTGTCGGCGATGAGGGTCTCGGGCGCCTCGCTCCAGGGGATGATGTCGATCTTCTCGCCTTTGACTTCGTCGATGATGCTCTTGATCCGCGTGCCGCGGACGCCCACGCAGGCGCCGATGCAATCGACGCGCGCATCCAGGCTTTCCACGGCGACCTTCGTCCGCAGGCCGGGTTCGCGGGCGATTTTGCAGATCTGGACCACCCCCTCGGCCACTTCGGGGACTTCCAACTCGAAGAGCCGTTGGATGAAGTCGGAGCTGGCGCGGGAGAGGAATATCTTCACCAGGCTGTCCTGCTTCCGCACGTCCAGGATGATGGCGCGGATGCGCTCGCCGGCCTGGTAGTGTTCGCCGGGTATCTGTTCGGAGCGGGGGAGTATGGCTTCGGTGCGCGGCAGGTTGACGACGATGGACCCGCCCTCGAAGCGCTGGACGTTCCCTGTGATAAGTGTCCCTACCTGGTCAACGTACTCCTCGTAGATGGTCTGGCTTTCGGCTTCGCGAATCTTCTGGATAATGATCTGTTTTGCCGTCTGGGCGGCGATGCGTCCCAGGGCTTCCGGCTCTATCTTCTGGTCGTTCCGGACGGCCGCCACCTCGCCGGTCTCCCTGTCGAGATGCACCTCGATCTCCTCATCCGGCCCGAAGTACTTCCGGGCGGCCGATTCGATGGCGCTCTCCATGGCCTGGAATATGACCTCTTCGTCGATGTCCTTGTTCCGGTGCAGACTATCGACGAGTCGGAGTATCTCCTTGCCTTGCATTTTGCCATCCCGGGACGAAAAAAAGGTGTTCCGCCCGCCCCGTGCGGCAACAATTCACACGGGGCTACCTCAAGCAAGGGCAGCACACCGGAGTCGAACGGCTTACGAAGCTGAACTCACGACTTCCTGTTGTAGTCGCGGCATACCCGCACCTGTTAATATTTTAAGCAATACCCCCGGATTCGTCAAGCAGGCTTCCGCAAAAAAAGGCCACCGCCTGCGGCACGGCCGCCTCCCGACCCAGAGAAGCCGGCACCGGCCGGCGGGGCTTGGCCGGCCGCACGGCCGCACAGCCCGATTGCGGCCCCCAAAATCTCCGCGTCGATCAGTGCGCCACCAGCGGTGTCTGCCACGCCGATTTCAGCCTGTCCAAAGAGGCCCGCAGAACGACCGAACCTTCCCGCCCCTCCACCGTCAGCTCCGCGGACGAGTCGGTCTGCCCCACTCTGGCCACGGGGATGCCCTCGGAGGCATTCTCGAAGTCCTCCGCGTCTTCGGGCCGGACCTCCGCGAGGAAGCGACTGTTGGACTCGCTGAACAGCAGGACGCTGTCCAGCCGGTGCCCTTCGCCGCCGGTCCAGGGCACCGACGCCAGCAGCAGCCGCATTCCCACCCCGCCGGCGAAGGCCATCTCTGCGGCGGTCACCCCCAGGCCTCCCTCCGACAGGTCGTGGCAAGAGCGGACCAGCCCGGCCTCGATCGCGCGCGAAACGGCCAGCATGGTCGGCTTTGCCTGTTCCAGGTGTACGCGGGGCACCGAAAGGCCGGTCAGTCCGAAGAGTTCCAGGTAGTGCGAACCCCCCAGTTCGGGCCGGGTGGCGCCGACCAGGTAGATCCAGTTCCCCTCTTCCTTGAGCGCCATTGTGACGGTTCGGCGGACGTCTTCTATGATGCCCATCGCGCTTATCAGGAGCGTGGGCGGCACGGATATGACCTCGGTGCCGGTGTTGAACTCGTTGTTCAGGCTGTCCTTGCCGCTGATAAAGGGCACTCCGAAGCCGACCGCGTAGTCATAGCAGGCCAGGGCGGCGCGGACGAGTGTGCCGAGTTGCTCGGGCCTGTCGGTGTTGCCCCAGCAGAAGTTGTCGAGGATGGCGGTGCGCTCGATGGTCCCGCCGACGGCGGTGATGTTGCGCAGAGCTTCGTCGACTGCTGAGGCCACGCTGTGGTAGGGGTCGATGTCGCCGTACTTCGGGTTCAGCCCGCAGGCTATGGCGATTCCCCTGTGGCAGCCCAGGACGGGCGCGAGCACCGCTGAGTCGCCGGGGCCCTCGTTCGCCGCACCCACCAGCGGCTTGACGATGGTCTGGCCCTGGACCTCGTGATCGTACTGGCGAACGATCCACTCCTTGGAGCGAACGTTGGGGGCGGCGAGTATCCGGCAGAGGGCGTCGGCGTAGTCCTCGGGTCCTTCAAGGGCCCGGCGGCAGGCTTCCTGGTCGGCTTCCTCCGCGGAGTCCTCCACGAGGGGATCGGCGAACCGGGGGGGCTCCCAGGTGGCCGAACCCTCGAACCGGGGAAGGCCGTTGTGGAGGAAGTCCATATCCAACTCACAGACCACTTGGCCGCCGTATCTGACAGTGAGAGTCTCGTCGTCTGTGAACCGGCCGATGACGGTCGTCTCCACGTTTTCGGCCTCGAAGATCGCCATCAGCTCCTTGAGATTCTCCGGCGGGACGGCCAGCACCATGCGTTCCTGGGCCTCGGATATCCAGATTTCCGTGTAGCTGAGGCCCTGGTATTTGAGGGGGACGTCCTCGATTTCGGCCTCGGCGCCGATCTTCTCCCCCATCTCGCCGACGGCCGAACTGAGCCCTCCCGCTCCGCAGTCGGCGATGGCGCTGTAGAGACCCTTCTCGCGCGCCTGCAGGAGGACGTCCACGACCTTCTTCTCGGTGATGGGGTTGCCGATTTGCACGGCCGTGCTGGAGACCTCCTCGCTTTCACTGGTCAGCTCGACGCTGGAGAAGGTGGCGCCGTGGATACCGTCGCGCCCGGTTCTCCCCCCGATCACCACGATCAGGTCCCCCGGGTTGGGCCACTTTTTCTGGGAGTCCTTGCCCATCAGGCCGACGTTTCCGCAGTAGACGAGGGGATTGCCGGTGTAGCGGGGGTCGAAGTAGACCGCTCCGTTCACGGTGGGAATGCCCATCCTGTTGCCGTAGTCCCGCACACCCGCCACCACTCCCTTCATGACGCGCCGCGGATGGAGGGCGCCCTCGGGGACGTCCTCTTCGGCCATGTCGGGAGGGCCGAAGCAGAATACGTCGGTATTGGCGATGGGTTTGGCCCCGCCGCCCGTGCCGAGGGGGTCGCGTATCACGCCGCCGATGCCGGTGTTTGCGCCGCCGTAGGGCTCGATGGCGCTGGGGTGGTTGTGGGTTTCCACCTTGAAGCAGACGTCGTGCTCCTCGTCGAAAACGATCACCCCGGCGTCATCTTCGAAGACGCTGACGCACCAGGGCTTGTCCAGCTCGTGCGTGGCGCGGGCAACGGTCTCGGCCAGGAGGTTGTCCACCACCAGGCGCCCGTCTTCCACGTAGTCTTCCCATCCCTCCGGCACAGGGCCGCTGTAGGTTATGTGGCCTTTCAGGGTTTTGTGGACGCAGTGCTCGCTCCATGTTTGGGCGAGCACCTCCAGTTCGAGGTCGGTGGGTTCGCGTCCGAGGTTCCGGAAATGTCGCTGGACGGTCCTCATTTCTTCGAGGTTCAGGGAGAGGACGCCCTCTTCGCTGATGCGCATCAGTTCGTCGGGGTCGGCTTCCCTGAGGGGCACGTGCTGGAGTTCAAACTCGTACTCCACCCGGTGGAGGGGATACTGCACCTCCGGCTCGTCGATATGGACCTCCTCGATGGTGTCGTTGGCCAACACGCGCCAGGCGATCCGCTCCAACTGCGCGGGGCTCAGCTCCCCGCGGATCAGGTATTTTTCCGCCGTGCGCACGGCCTCCAGGCCGTCGGCGAGCCCGAGGTCGGCGGCCCCCTTCATGGCGCTCTGCTCGACCGGGTCCATCACGCCGGGTTTCCGCTTCACTTCGATGGAGTGGACACCTTTCCCCTCGGCCCACGGCCACGCTTCCTGGTCGGGGCCGCAGATACGGTAGCGCTGTATGACGGGATCGAGGAAAAGCTCTTCGGCGAGTTTGCGGACCCGGGCGGCTTCCAGGTCTCCGTCCACCAGGTAGACCTGAACGGCGTGGATCTCCTCGACGCTTCCCATCCCCAGGTCGCGCACGTCGGCCAGGGCGCTGAGGCCGTCGGGGTCTTTGCAGTCCTTCTTGTGGATGACTTCGATTCGGTATTGCATGGCGGGCGTCAGTCCTCTGAACCGGTGCTTTGGGCGATGATGGAATCGCGCTTCTGTTTTGCCTCGCTGAGCATGGCTCTCAGGCCGCCGAAGTCGCCGGCCTCCAGCCGGCCGGCGACCTGCTGGAGAATGCGGATGTAGTCGGCGAGCGCATCGCGGACCTGACGGCGGTTGCTCTTGCAGATTTCCACCCACAGGTCGGGATCCGCGCTGGCAATGCGGGTCGTGTCGCGCAGGCCGCCGCCCGCCAACTGTCCCTCTTCGTGGTCGATCAGGCCGATCAGGGCCGCGGCGGCCAGGTGCGGCACGTGGCTGATCCTGGCGACCACCCGGTCATGGGTCTGCGGGGTCATGCTCGTGGTCCTCGCCCCCACCGACTCCCACATCCGCCGGATGGTCGTCTTGGTCTGTGGGAAGGTATTGGTCAGCGGAGTGATGATGCAGACGGAGCCCTCGAACAGGTCGGCGCGGGCCGCCAGTGCTCCCCGCTTCTCGCTGCCGGCCATCGGATGGGTGGGAATGTAGGACACGTCCGGGCGTTCACGCAGGGCCGCCGACACGACTTCGATCACCTGCACCTTCGTGCTGGCCACGTCGGTTACGATCGTCTCGGGTGCCAGCGCGGGCAGCGCCTCTTCGACGATCTGCCCGAACGCTCCGGGTGGGGTAGCCAGGACGAGGAGATCGGCCCCTTCGGCTCCCTCGCGCACGTCGAGCGTGGATTGGTCGATAGCCCCGACCTCCAGGGCTTCCCGCAGGGAAGATTCGCGGCGTCCCACGCCGACGACCGTCTCGGCACGGCCTCGCTGTCGGAGTGCCATCCCCAGGGAACCGCCGATCAACCCGGGACCCACGATCGCCACCTTCTGAAACATGGGTTCTCCCAGAGGAGAGGACTGGAGGAAGCGAAGCTCTGCAATCTCCGCCCTCAGAGGGCGGGCGGGTATGGTAGAAGGGGCGCGGAATGTTGTCAACGTCCGCGCTTCAGCGGAGTTCGGCCCCCAGTTCCTCACGGAGGGCCGAAAGGACAGCCTGACGGGCTTCCGCGGCTTCCTCGGAGGTTATGGTCCGGTCGGACCGGCGGAAGGTCATTGCGAAGGCCACGCTCTTGCTCCCCTCCGGGACTCCTTCCCCCCGATAGACGTCGAACATCTCCACCGACTCCAGGGCCTCGGGCGCGTGGCGCTGGATGCAGGACTCCAACTCCGTCCAGAGGACAGCTTCGTCGACCACGACGGCCAGGTCGCGCCGGGCGGCCGGGTATTCGGGCACGGGCCGATAGGTCGGCTCCAGCAGGGCGCGATCCGCCAGCACGTGGAAATCCAATTCCATCAGGGCGGGCCGCCCGGACAGCTTCAGCTCTTCGGCCAACCGGGGCTCGGTAACTCCGGCGACGCCCAGCAGGGCGCCGTCCAGCCGCAGGCTCAGCGACTCGGCCTCCGGGAAGGGGCCGGCGGCGCCGGGTTCTTCTTCCACCTCGCCGGGGACCGCCAGCTCGTCGATCAGGTGGGCAAGAACACCCTTGAGCACCCGCAGGCCGGCTTCCCTGTCGGTCAACAGCGTCAGGCAGAGCTTCTCTTCGGGGAGTTCCTCTCCCTCGCGGGGGAGGTAGACATTCCCCAGCTCCGCCAGGTTCACCCGGTCGGTACCGCGCGCCGCATTGAACCGCTTTACGTGCAGGAGGTTGGCCATGTTGGTCAGCCGAAGGTGCGTTCGCTCCGAGCTGATGGGGTTCCGCAGCTCGATCGGGTCGGCGTCGGTCCAGGGCTGGCAGCGCTGCGGGTCCGCGTCGGTCACAAGGCTGTAGCTCATCACTTCGTTGAACCCCTCGCCGGCGAGTACGCGTCGCGTGCGCCGCCGTGCGAGCTGCCGGGTGTCCGGGATCACGCAACGGACCGGCATCTCGGTGGTTTCCCCGATCCGGTCGTAGCCGTAGATGCGGGCGACCTCCTCGATGAGGTCTTCCTCCCGCCGCACGTCCCCGCGCCAGCTCGGCACCCGCACGGCGACGGCCTCCTCGCTCCGGGCGGTGGCTTCAAGGCCCAGACTCTCGAAGACCGTCAGCACCTCTTCGCGAGGGACCTCGATGCCAAGGACCATGTCGAGCCGGGAGAAGCGCAGGCTGACTTCCGGCGTCTCGGTGACGTCGGCCCGTATGTCCGCCGAGCCCTCCATCAAGGTGCCTCCGGCCAGCTCCACGATGAGCCGGCATGCCCGGCGGGAGGCCCAGTCGGTGATCTCCGGGTCGATCCCCCGCTCAAAGCGGTAGGAGGAATCGCTGGAAACCGCGTGCGCGCGGGAGGTGCGGCGGATGCTGATCGGGTCGAACCGGGCGGCCTCCAAAAGCACGTCGGCCGTGCCCTCGCCGATCTCCGACTCCAGGCCGCCCATCACCCCCGCGAGGGCGACGGGCTGGCTCTCGTCGGCGATGACGCACTCGCGGCCGGTAAGCTCGTGCTCGGTACCGTCGATGGTGGTGATGACCTCGCCGGGCCGGGCGCGCCGGACGATGATGTGGCTGTCCCCGATAAGGGCCAGGTCGAAGGCGTGCAGGGGCTGGCCGCTCTCCAGCATAACGTAGTTGGTGACGTCCACGATGTTGTTGATGGGCCGAATGCCGCAGAGGCTGAGCCGCTGCTGCATCCATTCCGGGGAAGGTCCGACCCGGACGCCGCGGATCAGGCGGGCGGTGTAGTGGGGGCAGAGGTCGGGGTCCTCCACCTCGACGTCGGCGACTTCCGACCAGGGCTCTTCCGCCCGTTCTTCGGCGTCGGCTTCGGGACGGGATACCGACAGTCCGGTTACGGCGGCGATCTCGCGGGCGATTCCCAGGTGGCTGAGACAGTCGGGGCGGTTGGACTTCACCTCCACGTCCAGCAGCCAGTCGTCCCCGCGCGGCTCGTAGGTCTCCACTCCCAGCCCGGCGTGGCTCAGCCGGGCGGCCAATTCATGGGCGACCAGCTCGAAGTCGCAGTAATCTTTCAGCCAGTTATAGCTCGCCTTCATGGCTCAATGGACCCGTCGGGGGTTCAGAACTGTCGGAGGAACCGCACGTCGCCCTGGAAGAACAGCCGACCGTCCGGTATCTGGTAACGCAGCAGGGCCAGCCTGTCCACTCCCATCCCGAAGGCGAAGCCCGTGTATCGCTCGGTGTCGTAGCCGACCGCCTCGAAGACCTTCGGATGCACCATTCCGCAGCCGAGCAGTTCCAGCCAGCCGCTGTAGGAGCAGGTTCGGCAGCCCTCTCCGCCGCAGATCACGCAGGAACAGTGCACCTGCGCGCTGGGTTCGGTGAAGGGAAAGAAATCCGGCTCGAAGCGAACATCAACATCCTCGCGGAACAGTCGCCTCAGGAATATATGGAGGACGGCCTTCAGGTCGCCGAAGTTGACCCCCTCCCCGACCATCAGCCCTTCGAGCTGGTGGAACATGGAGAAGTGGGTGGCGTCCTCGGTGTCCCGCCGGAAGCAGCGCCCCGGCACCACGATCCGAAGGGGCGGGCGGCGCTGCTCCATCACCCGGACCTGTCCGGGCGAGGTGTGGGGGCGGAGCAGAACGCTGTCGGTGATGTAGAAGGTGTCCCACTCGTCCCGCGCCGGGTGGTCGGGCGGAATGTTGAGGGCCTCGAAGTTGTACCAATCGGTCTCCACCTCACGCCCCCGGACCGACTCGAAACCCAGCTCCCGGAAGATGTCCACCATCTCCTCCATGGTTCGGGAGACCGGATGGATGCTCCCACGGGGTGCCCGCATGGGCGGGAGCGTGGGGTCGGGCGGGGCGCCGGCCTCCTCCTCTTCGGCGCTCACCCGCCGGAGCGCCTCCTGGAGCATCTCGCCGATCCGCCCTTTGGCTTCATTGGCCGCCCGCCCGGCGGCGGGCCGCTCTTCGGCGGTAAGGTCGGGGATGCCTTTGAACAGTTCGGCCACTTCCCCCTTGCGCCCGAGGAAGCGGACGCGGACCTCCTCGACCTCCTCCCGCGTCCCGGCTTCATCCAGCAGGTCTCGTGCCTGCTGGAGAAGCTCATCGGCTCTGTCGGTCACAGACATAGCCTTTTTGTCTCTCCGGCGGAGGTCGGTTCGGAAAGGGGAACCGGCTCAGAGCTGCTCTCCGGCCAGTTCCACCAGTTGGTCGAAGGCTTCCTCGTCGGTGAGGGCCAGGTTGGCCAGCACCTTGCGGTTCAGCTCGACGTCGGCCTTCTTCAGGCCGCCGATGAACTTGCTGTAGCTCATACCGCGCATGCGGGCGGCGGCGTTGATGCGGGTTATCCACAGCCTGCGGAAGTCACGTTTTTTCTGGCGGCGGCCGGCGCGGGAATACCACTGCGCCCGACGCACCGTCTCGCGGGCGGGACGGAACAGTTTGCTGCGCCCGCCTCGATAGCCTTTGGCGCTCTTCAGCAGGCGTTTGACGCGCCGTTTTCGGACGTAGCCTCTTTTTGTTCTCATTTTCCTCGGGGGGTGGGCTGTTTGCGGTTGTGGCGGGCAAGAGGCCTATATTTTGCCGTACTGTCGTTCCAGGGACTTCCGCTCGCTCGAGCTGAGTTCCTTCCAGCGGGAGAGGCGGCGCGCCCTGCGTGAGGACTTCTTCCCCATCAGATGGTTGCTTCCGGGGGGCCTGTGCATCACCTTTCCGGTGCCGGTCTTCTTCAACCTCTTGGCCAGGCCTTTGTGAGTTTTCTGGGACATGACGCGGACGACTCCTTTGCTCTGTCGAGTTGAGGGCTCGGGCAGCCTCCCGGCGGCCCGAACGCCGGCGGTTCGCGCTCAGGCGACTGGTCTACTTCGGTTTCAGCAGCATGGTGATGCGGCCGGCGCCGGCGCGCTCCGGACCGCTCTCCACCTGCGCGAGGTCCTCGAAGCGCTCGTAGAAGTCGTTCATCTTCTCCAGGGCCAGGTCGACGTGCGCCTTCTCCCTGCCCCTCAGCCGCATGGTGAGCATGACCTTGTCGTGCTCTTCGAGGAACTCCCGGACGCGGTCGGCCTTGAAGGACAGATCGTGTTCCTGACTGGTCAGGCCGATCTGCATCTCCTTCAGCCGCGCCCTGTGGTGCTTCTGGCTCTTCCTCTTCTTCTTCTGCCGGTACTTGAACTTGCCGTAGTCCAGCATCTTGCAGACCGGCGGGTTCGCCTCGGGTGCCACTTCCACCAGGTCAAGCTCTCTCTCGCTGGCCTGCTCCAGTGCTTCCTTGCGGGGAATGATACCCACCTGGTTGCCGTCCGGGTCGATCAATCGGACTGTCTCGGCCCGGATGCGCTCATTAACCCGGTAGTCGGGAATTGCCTTCCTCCCTCTCTGTAGTTGATTGCCACAATTGGCTGCGATGAATCCTTGTCGAGGCGTTGCGGTTTGGCTTGCCCCAGCAAGGCCAGAAGTGTGATGTTACGGGAAAAAAGCCGATGAATCAAGCGCAGCCGCAGGGCGCGTCACGGTGACGCCGGCCCCAGCTTTCCGCGGAGTCCCCGGACCAGCCGCTCGGAGGCCTGCTCTGCGGCGTCGGCCCTTGCGCGGCGGGCCGCTTCGGACTCATCCTCCAGGTAGGCGCCCCGTCCCTGTCCCTCGACGGTGAGCACCGTTGCCTCCCCCCTCGGCATGTCGGCGTCCAGGACCCTGAGCCTGAACGAGCAGTAGACGATGTGTAACGTGCCTTCGCTGGTCTGCTGGCGCTCCATCACCTCAGTTTCCGCCCGGCCCCAGACCACCAGCAAGAACCGCCGTTCCTGGAGGTTCTCCCGGATGTGCTGGAATGCTTCCAGAATGTCGGCGTCCTCCGGCTTGCCCCCCGGCTCGGACGGCACGACGGGGGCGGCGCCCCCGTGGGCCTGCTGGAAGCCTTCTCCGCGAAGGGCCTCGGCCAGGGACGTGCCCACCGCCTTCCCGGCATCCCCCTCCAACGAGACGGCAAAGGCGGTGTTGCGGGCCGAGCGGAGCAAGTACACGAACCGCGCGGAGGGCAGCGGCAGGCCCTTCGTTGCCGCCTCCGGTGCCATCTTCTCCAGGTCCAGTGAGGCCACTATGCGACCTTCGCCATGGCGGGGCGGGAGCGGCTGGGTCGGTTTCCATCGGGCCGTACCCGTGGCGTCCGTCCATGCCTGCGCCAGGGCGCTCTCCGGGTGGCCGGCAGTGGAGAACCGCACGCAGACGTCCTCGAAGGCCGCCTCCTCCGGACCGGCCGTTACCTTCACGACAAATGGCTCCGGCGGCGGGGCATCGCGCCGGACCCACTGCCTGTTGCCGCCGATGGTGCTGACCTCGGCGCCCTCCAGCAGGGAGCGGATTTGGGCTGCGGCTTCGGTCAGAACGGGACGCTCAAGGGCCTCACGGAATTCCTCGTCGGCCTGCTCGGGAACGACCGCCAGGGCCTTAAGCTGCAGCAGGGCGGCCTCCCGGGCGGCTGCCAGTGTGTCCAGGTAAGCCCGGAGTGCGGCCCCGTGGTTGCCCGCCTTTCGGTGGTTGCGGGCGGACGCGTAAAGCTGAGAACTCCTGCCGGCCGCCTCCTCCAGGCGGCGCCGCAGAACGAGGACGGCCGTCTCCCGGTCGATTGCCGCCAGCACGTAATGGGTATCGGTGACCGGGTCATGCCAGGTCTCGGGGTTGCGCGTGGCGACCAGGTCGTCCGCGGTGAACCGTATTTCCCCCGGGCCGAGGGCGGTGAGGTTTGCTGCGAGGGCGCCGCTCGCAGCATCCCCCCGGAGCCTGGTGGCGAGCGAGGTCAGCCGGTTCTGGACCCGCGTGACCAGTTCAGCAAGGCCGCTCTGCCGCGCCCCTGCAGCGTCCAGGCCGACGCCGATGGCCGTGAAGTACCGCTCCGGCGGGTAGTCCTCATGGCGGCCGGTGCGCAGCCAGTCCGGCAACCGATAGCCTTCCTCCGCATCGGGCGATTCTTTCCTGGCGCGGGTGGCCGCCAGTTTGTCGGCACGTGAGCGCTCCGCCAGAAACTGGCTCAGCGCCCGCGCTGCCAGCTCGGGCGGTTTTCCGAAGGGATTGTAATCGCTGGATGCCTGGCGAACTCGCCGCACCATTTGCCGGTCCACCGCGGCGACCGGCAGGCTGTATCGCACCCGCCGCCGGCCGCTTTGCCCCTGCTGCTCGCCTGCGGACACCTCCCGCAGGAGCGAAGCGGCCACCTCGGAGGCCAGTTCCCGACGGTACTCCGCGGAGAAGGGTTCCTCGGGTGAGGGCCCACCATTTCGGTGCGCGAAGAAAGCCTTCAGCGACTCTCGGACCCGCTTCGCCACAAGGTCCGCAAGCTCGCGGCGCGCCTCTACTTGGGCCGCGCGGAGCGCCCCTTCCCCGTCGTTCTCGGCGACGGCGTCTGCGATGAGAAATGCGGTGTGCTCCGATGGTTCCCGGGCGCCCTGCTTCCGTCTGTCCTCGGCCGAATCAGCCGGCGCGGCGGGTCCGGCGCAACCCCCCAGGAGGAGCGCGGCGGCGAGCAGGGATGCTGCGGCTATGTGCGCTTTGTCGTGTGCCATTTCCTGTGCCCGATGATATTGGACGTCCGCCCGAGCGGTCAAGCCCCCGCGGGGCGGCCCATATTTGACGGCGGGGGCCGGGGAGCCTATATTGGATTTCTGTCCGGCGGTTTCCTGTCCGTTCGTAGTCGGGGAGAGCCCGGTGGCCGAGGTCTTTACGAAAGTCCTCATCGCGATTGTCCTTGCGGCTGCGGCGCTTCCGACCGAAGCCGCTGAGAAGACGTCGCTCGATCCCCGTAGGGCCTTCCAGCGCGCCTTCACTGCAAAGATGGCCCCCCGCCGGCGGGTGGCGTTGCTGGAGAGCATTGCGAAGGAGCATCCGGAAAGCCCGTGGGCGGACGATGCGCTGTGGGCTCTGGGGGAGGTGGCCCGCCGGAATGACGACCCCCGCCGCGTCGTGTGCTACTGGCAGTACCTGATGAACCGCCGGCCCGACGCTGAACTGGAAGATTACACCCGGACGCTTCAGCTATACCGCACCTCCACGCTCCCCCAGATCGAACTACTGCTGCTCTCGGAGGGCAACTCCTACGTAATGGACGAGCCGGAGGTGAGGGAGGGCCAGTCGGCCACCCTGTTTCTGGTCAAGAACGCCCGTCGGTTCAATCCCCTGCCCATGGTGGTGTGGGAGGAGGTGGGGGAGTGCTGCGCCGAACTCGACAAGCCGAGGGTGGCCCTGCGGGCCTACCGGAAAGCGCTGCAGGCGGCCCCGGAGAAGGGTCGCTGGCGCACCGACTACTGGGAGCGAATACAGCGACTGGAGGAGCGCCTGGAAGCGCTTCCCCCCGAGCAGGAGGGCGAGGATTCCAGCGCCGAAGAAGGGGCCGAAGCCACAGGCAAGCAAAAGCAGAAGGAAGAAAGTGATTGAGATACCGGTTCCCGTTGTCCTGGCGAGCCGGTCACCCACCCGGCGGAAGCTTCTCAGCAGGCTGCTGCGGGACTTCGACGTTCTGACACCCCGGGTCCGGGAGGAAGGGTTCGACTCCTCCGAACCGGCGGGGCTGGCCCTGGAACTGGCCGAGGCGAAGGCCCGGGACGTCGCGGACAGGCGGCCCGACGCGCTGGTGATCGGCGCCGACACGCTGGTCGCTTGCGGAGAGGACGTGATCGGCAAACCCGCCGATCGCGACGAAGCCCTTCGCATGCTGCGTCGGCTGAGTCGGCGCCCGCACGAAGTGTTCACCGGACTGTGCCTGCTGAGTCCGGAGGGGCGGTGCGAGACGGCGTGCATGAGCGCCAGCGTCCGGATGCGCCCCATGTCGGAGGCCGAACTCCGGGAGCTGGCGGCACTTCCGGGTGCGCTCCGGCGGGCGGGTGCCTACGGCCTTCAGCCCGACGACCCCAACGTACTGCGGCTGGAGGGCAGCGCCACCGCGGTGATGGGCCTGCCTCTGGAGCGGCTGGAGCGTATGCTGCGGGATCTCTATCCCAGCGAACGGGAGTCTTGATGAGTCTGCGTGAGTTCAGTTGGATAATTGAAGACGAACTGGCCGCCATGGCCAGGCCCGGCGGTTCGGCGAGGGACTGGGAGCAGTTGAGACGCCGCGGGGTCAGCGCGCTTGTCAACCTGACCCGCACCGAGTGGCCGGAGCAGGCTCTGAGCCAGGCCGGCCTGGCTTACCTTCACCTGCCCATTGCCGAGTTTCGACCTCCCTCACCCGAACAGGTCGAGGAGTTCGTGCGCTTCTGCGAGGAGCACATCGCCGGCGACGGCGCCGTGGCCGTCCATTGCCTGGCCGGGAGGGGGCGCACCGGCACCATAGTCGCCTGTTACCTGGTCCACCGTGGAATGGATCCGCAAAGGGCGATACGATTTGTCCGGAGACAGCGTCCCGGCTCCATCGAGACCGCCGGGCAGGAGCAGGCCGTGCACGATTTCGCCCGGCGTCAGCGTGAGAATGGAGAACTCCCAGGCCGATGAATGTCGATAAATTCCTCGACCACGTAACGGCCGCGCCCTGGTACCAGGGGCAGATCGTCGAGGTGCGCCGGCTCCCCGCGCGCGAGGGTGAATACGACGAGCCGGAGCATTCGCTGCCGGAGGCCCTGCGGCAGATGCTGCGGCGCGTCGGCATAGAAAGGCTCTTCGTGCATCAGGCCCGGGCGGTGGACGCCGCCGCCGAGGGGGAGGGCTTCGTCGTTGTAACCTCCACGGCCAGCGGGAAGAGCCTTTGCTACATCCTGCCGGTCTTCCGGAGCGTGCTGGAGGACGAGCGGGCGACCGCCCTGTTCATCTATCCCACGAAGGCACTCGCCCAGGACCAGCTCCGCATGCTGAAGGAGCTGATGGGGGCCTGCCCGGAGGTCTCCGTTACGGGGGGAACCTATGACGGCGATACCCCCACCGACCAGCGCCGAAGCCTTCGCGACGATGCTTCGCTCATCCTCACCAACCCGGACATGCTCCACCAGGGCATCCTGCCGAACCACGGACGGTGGAGCCGTTTCTTCGCGCACCTCCGCTACGTCGTGCTGGACGAGATTCATTCCTATCGTGGGTTGTTCGGCTCGAACGTGGCCAACACGCTCCGCCGCCTGCACCGCATCGCGGACCACTACGGCGCCGAGCCACAGATGGTCTGCTCTTCGGCCACCATTGCAAACCCGGGTGAACACGCCGAGAGGCTGACGGGGCGCCCCATGCGCTTGATCGACAACGACGGTTCGCCGGGCGGGACGAAATGCTTTGTGCTGTGGAATCCGCCCCGCCTGGGCACCGCCGCCGGTCGGCGGAGCCCCCTGACCGAGGCGGTCACCCTGATGACCGAACTGATCAAGGACGACGTCCAGGTCATTGGCTTCTGCAGGACCCGCAGGGGGGCCGAGCGGCTCTACCGGGCCTGCCGGGAGCAACTGGCCGAGGTCAGTCCGCATCTGGCGGACGCCGTGAAGGCGTATCGTGGAGGCTACCTGCCGGAGGAACGGCGCGAGGTGGAACGGAAGCTGCCGGCCCGCGAGCTGCTCGGCGTGGCCAGCACGAACGCTTTGGAGCTGGGGATCGACATCGGCAGCCTGGACGCCTGCCTGGTCGTCGGCTATCCGGGCACCATCGCCAGCACCTGGCAGCAGGCCGGCCGGGCCGGTCGGGGCACCGAAGAGTCGCTGGTCTTCCTGATCGCCCAGAACGCCCCGGTGGACCAGTTCCTGATGCAGACGCCCCGCTACATCTTCGAGGAGAGCCCGGAGAACGCCGTCATCGACCCCGACAACGCCTACGTAGCCTGCAACCACCTCCAGACCGCCGTCCATGAACTGCCCGTCAAGCGGGGCGAGAGCGAGCTGTTCGGGGAGTACACCGAGGCGCTGCTGCAGATCATGGAGGAGAACCGGATGGCCCGGCGGATCGAAGACCGCTGGTACTGGACCGGCCAGGGCTATCCCGCCGCCCGGGTGAACCTCCGCAGCATCAGCGGCACTACCTACACCATCATGGACGCCGAGGAAGACCGGGTGGTCGGCTACGTCGACGAGGCCAGCGCTTTCTCCCAGGTCCACGACAACGCCGTCTACCTGCACAGGGGCGAGACCTACATGGTCTCGGAGCTGGACATCGACAAGAAGGTCGCTTTCGTCGGGCGGGAGGACGTGGACTACTTCACCCAGGCGATCACGGAGGCCAGCATCCGGATCGAGGAGCGTGAGGAGATGCAGAGCAGGTCCTGGCGGGTCAGCCAGACCGGAACGGCGCCGGTGATCGTCACCTCCTGCGTGACCATGTTCAAGAAGGTCCGCTTCGGCTCACGTGAGAGCATCGGGTACGAGGAGCTGGACCTCCCGCCCCAGGACCTGCAGACGGTGGCCTGGTGGACGCTGCCGCCGGAGGAGGCGGTCGAGCTGGCGCGCCACTACGGCCGCGAGCCGGCCGAGGGGCTGGTCGGCATCGCCAACGTCCTCGTCGAGGTGGTTCCCCTGTTTGCCATGTGCGACACGATGGACATCGGCACCGTGGTGGACAGTTCCAACATGGACCGGCCGACCCTGTTCGTCTTCGACAAGTATCCCCAGGGGATGGGCTTCAGCGAGAAGGCCTCCGAGTTGGCCGAGGACGTCATGCAGGCCACGGTGGAGATCATCCACGGCTGTGAGTGCCGGACCGGCTGCCTCTCCTGCGTGGGAGCGGCCGTGCCCCCCTCCTCGTTCTCCGCGGTGGAGAGCGGGACGCGGGGCAACATACCCGACAAGGAAGCGGCCCTCGTGCTGCTGCATCATCTGCTGGAGCTGGACCCCTACGTCCCGAAGTACGCCCCGCCGTCGGCGGCGGAACCTGAAGAGTCGCAGCCGCCGGAGCGGCCGGCCCCGAAGAAGAGGCTGCCGGCCAGCATTGAAAAAAACATCCGCGACCAGCTAAAATAGGAAGCTCGGCGGGGGCGCTCAAACCGGAGAGTCGAACTATATGGACGACGCCTTCACAGTCATTGTCTGTGCCCCGGAAGTGGACGCCTCCGCCGCTGCGGCACTGGCCGGTCGGGCCGCACCGGACGGCGCCGAGGCGCTGATCTTCCCCTCCGAGGAGCTGGCTCGGTTCTTCGAGCGTGAGGTCCAGCGCAAGCTGCCGCGGGGATACGACCTGGTGCTGTGCGGCCTGCAGGTTGTGCACGTGGACTGGGACGGCAACCTGGTCCGCCCCAGGCTGATGAAGCGGCTGCGCAGCTTCGTCGGCGAGGCGAAGTGGTACGGCGCCGCCCCCTGGCACCCTGAGGACCGCCGCGCCGTCGGCCATATGATCGGAGAGGAGAACCTCCTCGTCGATCCCAACGCCGGCTCCGTCGCCCGACTGATGCTGGACCACCTGGAAGAGCCGGGCAGCGACTACGACGAGCAGTTGGCCCGGTTCGGGGCCGGCCGGGACCTTGGGGAAGAAGTGAACTGGGCGGAGGACCTGCGCGGGGTCCTGACCGCCCTGAAGGCGGACCGTCGGATGCTGGCCGAGGCCATAGCGGAGCTGATCGAGGGTCGGCCCGAAGACGTTGTCGCCGAGCACTGTGAGCAAGCCGAGAAAGTCCACGAGGAGAACCGCCGGTTCGCGCGCGAAAACTGCGGCGACCCCCGCCCGATGCGGGAGATGAAACTTGTGGAGCTGCAGTTGCCCCCGGAACGCCATCCCTTCTGGGCGGAGATCGGGAGCTATGCGCGCGAAGAGAAGGAGGTGGAATTCTCTCTTTGCCGCCTGGAAGCCCGACCGACGCTGCTGCTGGCCCGCCGGGATGATCTGCGGGTGGACCTGCGGACGTGGGCCCGCTACGTGACGGACCTGATGCCGCGGGCTCATGCCGTTGGCGCCCGGCCGGAGGTGGTTCCGCTGGTGGTGGAGGGGCTCAATGAGACCCCCGCACTCCAGGAGGAGGTCCTGGAGTTGCTCAAAGAGGGTGCCCATCTCCTGCGCGACTAACGGGACGAGCTATATCAAAGGAGGTGCCGGATGCAGGCTGCCGTACTGAAAGAGGACGGGCGGATGGCCCTGCGCCAAGTGGAGACCCCTGAGTGCCCCCCGGATGGTGTCCTGCTGCGAGTCGACGCCTGCGCGGTCTGCGGAACGGACGTTAAGGCGCTCCGCCACGGGCACCGGATTGTGAAGCCGCCGGTCATCCTCGGCCACGAGCTGGCGGGCACCATTGTCGAGGTGGGCTCGGCGGTGAGCGGCTATTACGACAGTGAGCGCGTCGCCGTCGCCCCCGCCGTGCCCTGCGGATCGTGCAGGTATTGCCGGAGCGGCCGCAGCACGGTCTGTGAGAACATCATCAACATCGGCTCCGATTGCGACGGCGGGTTCGCCGAGTTCATGGTGGTCCCGCCGCGCGCGGTGAGGCAGGGCTCCCTGAACAAGGTCCCCAACAGGGTCAGCTCAGCGGCGGCCGCTCTTACTGAGCCGCTCGCCTGCTGCCTGAACGCGCAGGAGAGGATGGAAGTCGGGCCGGCCGATGAGGTCCTGATAATGGGCTGCGGTCCGATCGGATGCCTGCACGCCATGCTGGCCAGGACCCTTGGAGCCCGGAAAGTCTACATGACGGACCTGCGCGCCGACCGCCTGAAACTGGCCGAAGTGGCCGCCGCCGACGCCTACGTGGATGCCGAGCGCGAGGAGCTGACCGAGAGGGTCGGCGGCCTGACCGACGGCAGGGGGGTGCAGGTCTTGATCGTGGCGTGTGCTTCCCCGGAAGCCCAGAGAGACTCGGTGGAGCTTGTCGCCCCCCGCGGCCGCATCAGCTTCTTCGGCGGCCTGCCCCAGGGCACACCCGAGATCGAGTTCGACAGCAACCGGGTGCATTACGAGGAGATCGCCGTTTTCGGGACCCACGGCTCAAACCCCTATCACAACTACAAGGCCCTTTCCCTGATCGGTTCAGGCCGCGTGGGCGCCGAGGCGCTGGTCACCCATCGGTTCAGCCTGAGCCGTGTGGAGGAGGCCATAGGAGTCGCCGAATCCAAAGAGGCCCTGAAAGTGCTGGTTGAGCCCCACGACTGACCCCTGCTGAAGAGGTCCTCCATGAGCAACCCCCAGTCCATTGAGCGAATCGGTGTGCTGACCGGCGGCGGGGACTGCCCCGGAATCAACGCGGTTATCCGGGCCGTCGTCAAAAGCGGCCTGCTGGATTACGGGTTCGAGGCGGTGGGCATAGAGGACGGCTACTATGGACTGATCCACAACCGGATGCGCGAGCTGGAGTATGAGGACGTCAGCGGGATACTGACGGTCGGCGGCACCATACTGGGCACATCCAACAAGGCCCATCCGTTCCACTACACACCTCCCGGCGGCGACGCGCAGGATGCCGAAGACCGCTCCGATGAGTGCGTCGAGAACTTTCGCAACGCCGGGCTGGACGTGCTTTTCTGCATCGGCGGGGACGGCACGCTGAGCATCTCCCGGCAGCTCTCCGAGAAAGGCGTGCCGGTTGTCGGCGTCCCCAAGACGATCGACAACGACATCGTCGAGACCGACGTGACCTTCGGGTTCGACACCGCCGTGCAGGTGGTGGCCCAGGCCATCGACCGGCTCCACACCACGGCCATGTCCCACCACCGGGTGATGGTGCTGGAGACGATGGGCCGCTACGCCGGCTGGCTGGCTCTGGTGGGGGGTATCGCCGGCGGTGGAGACGTCATCCTCATCCCCGAGATCGACTACCGGCTGGAGACCGTCTGCGAGGCCGTCCGGGAGCGCAGCCGCCGGGGCAAACGCTTCAGCATCGTAGTGGTCAGCGAGGGCGTCAAACGGCCCGGGGGCCAGTACGTGGTGCGAGACGAGGTGGAGGAGAGCACCGACAAGATCCGCCTCGGCGGCATCGGCGTGTGGCTGGCCGACCAGATAGAGCAGCGCACCACCCTGGAGAGCCGCGCGGTGGTGCTGGGACACGTTCAGCGCGGCGGCACCCCGACGGCCTACGACCGGGTGCTGGCCACGCGCTTCGGCCAGGCGGCCGTCCAGCAGGCCGCCGAGGGAAACCTGAACGTGATGGTCGGACTGAAGGGGACCGAGATGGTCCCGGTGGACCTGGAAGAGATCGCCGACCGCCAGCGACTGGTGGACCCCGACTGCCACCTGGTGCAGGCCGCCCGGTCGGTCGGCACCTGTTTCGGCGACGAATACCGGAAGGAAGTCTGAATTCTGAAGTCTGAAGTCTGAAAACACAGGAGGCGTCAAAGCCCCTGCTCAGGAGACTTCCGTGAGTGAACCTCAAGACATTCGCCGGCGGACGCTGGACTACGCCCTCCGTGCTGTGCGGCTATTTCAGGCCCTGGAGGCCGGGGAGGATGGGGCCGGGCTGGTCATCGGGAAGCAATACCTCCGCTCCGCCACGTCGGTCGGCGCGAATGTTGCGGAAGCACAGGCGGCCGAAAGCTCCGCCGATTTTGTGCACAAGTACAGCCTGGCGCAGAAGGAGGCCAGAGAGAGCCTTTACTGGCTTCGATTGCTGCAAAGGTCGGGCATCTTTCCTGCCGACCGCCTGGAAGCGTTGATCGCAGAGACGGACGAGATCACCGCCGTGGTCACCAGCATAATCGTTCGGGCAAAGGAGTCCGGGCTACGGACTGATTAGTGCTGCTTTCTCAACTGCAGGACAGGGCCGACTTCCGGCGCCCCGGCCCAAAGTTGGCAAAGCACCGTTGGGAGGATAGAGATGTTTGTCGTTTTTCAGACTTCAGACTTCAGACTTCAGAATTCATAATTGGGGCTTTTTTCGATGCTGGACATCGACCTCATCCGCGAAGAACCCGAGAAGGTGAAGGAAGGCCTGCGCAAGCTCGGGGAGGACACCGCCGTGGTGGACCGGCTCCGCCAGCTGGACGAGCAGTGGCGGGAAGTGGTGCACCGGTCGGAGGAACTCAAGGCCGAGCGCAACCGCGAGTCCCGCAGGATCGGCTCCATGGAAGAGGGCTCCGAGCGGGAGGAGCTGATCCGCCGGATGAGGGAGGTGGGCAGGCAAATCGAGGGACTGGACGAGCGCGCCGACGCCCTCCGCGCCGAACTGGACGAACTCATGCTGCAGGTGCCCAACATCCCCCATCCCGAAGCCCCGGTCGGACTCGAAGAGGAGGACGGCGTCGTGCTCCGCACCGAGGGCCGGGTCCCGGAGTTCGATTTCGAGCCCCGGCCCCACTGGGAGCTGGGTCCCGAGCTGGGCGTTTTGGATTTCGAGCGCGGCGTAAAGCTCAGCGGGTCCAGGTTTTACGTCATGCTCCGCGAGGGCTCCCGGCTCCAGCGCGCCCTCATCAACTGGATGCTCGACCTGCACGTCGGCCGTCACGGATACATCGAGGCCTACCCGCCTTTCGTTGTCGGGGCCCGCTGCCTGGAGGGCACCGGCCAACTGCCCAAGTTCGCCGAGAACCTCTACCGCGACGTGGAGGAGGACCTCTGGCTCATCCCCACCGCCGAGGTCCCCCTGACGAACCTGCATCGCGACGAGATCCTGGAGGAACAGCAGCTTCCCATCGGCTACACCGCCTACACCGCCTGCTTTCGCCGGGAGAAGATGAGCGCCGGGCGCGACGTGCGCGGCATCAAGCGGGGGCATCAGTTCGACAAGGTCGAGATGGTGAAGCTGGTCCTGCCGGAGAACTCCGAGGAGGAACTGCAGAACCTGCTCGGTGACGCGGAGGACATCTGCCGGGAACTGGGGCTTCCGTACCGGGTGAAGGAACTGGCCACCGGCGACATGGCCTTCCAGGCGCGCCGGGCCTACGACATCGAGGTCTGGGCGGCCGGCTGCGGCGAGTGGCTGGAGGTCAGCTCCTGCAGCAACTGCGGCGATTTCCAGGCCCGCCGCACCAACACCCGCTACCGGCCCTCAGGCGGCGGGGGCACCCGGTTTGTCCACACTCTCAACGGCTCCGGCATCGCCCTGCCGCGGACGGTCATCGCCGTACTGGAGAACTATCAGCAGGCCGACGGCAGCGTCGTTGTGCCGGAAGTTCTCAGGTCATACATGGGTGGCGTGGCCAGAATTGAACCTCGATAACCCAAAAGCGGGCGGCACGGGTGGGTTTATATCCGCCTTCCTCTGCGGCCAGGCCATTGGCGTGGCGCTGTTTGCCGCGCTCCCCCTCTTCAGCGTTGAGTCCTTTGCTTTGCCTTTCCTGGTTTTTCTTGTCTGGTACCTTTGGGCCGGGGTCGTGTTGCCGATTTCGCTACGCATCTTGTTCCCCTTTCTGCTGGTCGCGGCTGGAGCCCTGATATCCTTCTTCGGGATGCCCGACGTTGTTGCGCTGGTAGCAATGGTCCTGCTCCTCTGGTCCAGGAGCTTCCTCCCCATCGGCCGGTGGGGGGCCGGCACGGTCTACGGTCTGCCCGCGGGGATCGCCGCCGGGCTGGCGGCCTGCGCCGCGGGGCTGCTCGGGGTCGTGGGTGTTTGGCCCGGGCTGGCCGGTTCCACAGCCTTGGCGGTTGCCGGCCAATGGATACACTCGACCTGGGACCTGAAGGGGAGGACGGATTTGTGGGAGGAGGTGTCTTTCTCGCCGGACTTCGTTTTGGCGGCCGCCGTAGGGGCGGCGGGACTGGCGCTGCTCAGGTCGTACGTCCCCGTGGCCCGCTCTCCCGCATACGCGGCGGCCGCTTTGGGGGTGCCGTTCTTTGTCGGAGCACTGGTCTCGTCCGCAGCCTGGCCCGGGCCGCCCCGCAGGGCCGCGGCCGTCGTGACGGGCGCCCTGGCGGTGGTCGGCGTCTGTCTGCTGAATGCCCTGTCCTTCTTCGGCTACCCGGACCTGATCGTCAGCTTCTCGGGTGCCGCGCAGACGTCCTCGTATGAACTCACGGCCGGCAGGATATTCCCTTTCTGGGTTCTGGCACTCGTCCTGGGTGTGGCGTCGGGATACCCCTGGCGCCCCCAAAGCGGCCGGGCCTTACAGGTTGGCTTCGGGGGACTGGGCGCGGTGGTCGCCGGCTGGGTTGCCCGGTGGTACGCCGCCCCCTACGCGGTGGCGATTCTGCTCGCCGTGGCGGCGGGGGTGGTCGCATTCGCGGCGGATCGGCGTGCGGGCCGTCGCGGCAGCCTCGTGGGCCGTCTGGGCCTGTTGGCCGCTGGTGCGGCGGCCCTGGTCTGCCTTCTTGCGATCGATCCTCATGCCGGATGGCTGGGGCTGCGGCGTTCGTTCGGCAAGGTCACGGGTGCGACCGGCGAAGACGCGGAACGGAGACCCGTGGGTAAGCCGGTGGACATCCGGTTCCGTGGGCTCGAGTTGACCGCCACGCTCCGTCATGGGTCCACGGATGCGGAGTTCGTCGACGGACACCTGGTACGGGTCGAGCAGCAAGGCGAGTACAGACGAACACCGTCGGTGGGGCTGGCGGCCGCACTCGGGCTGGCCGCTGCTCGCGGAAAGCGGTTCGGCACGCCGGGCCCTCTGCGGTTGGCTACAATGGCTCCTTTCTACATTCTCCCCGTGACCGGGCTGGACTACAGGCGGAACTCCCAAAGCGATCTGATCTTCTGCGGTCCGAAGCTCCTCTCTCCATTCACATACCCCCGCCTGCTCACCGTAGAGGGACTTAGTTTGCTGGGTGAGGACCAACCCGATGACGCCGTGCTCTGCCTGTGGCTGCCTGTGGGCACGGTGAAGGTGGGCACCCTCCGCCGGCTGCTGGCGACGGTTGAGGCGGCCTGGCCACGCTATCACCTGTTCCTGGAGGGGCGGGACGGCGTCGTCCTGGCCGGCGAAGACCTGAAGCTGGACTACAGCCGCCTCCACGCGATGTTCCAGGACCCCGAGGTGGAGGGCCTGCTGACCGAGATGGGTTTCTGGCACCCCGGCGACCTGCTGGCAGCCTACGTGGGCGACCACAGCGAACTGAAGGAGTTGATCGGGGACGCCTCGCCCTACCGCCGGGACCCCCCGAGCCGGCCCACTCCCACGGCGCGGGACCTCAGCACGCCGACGCGGGTGGCCTCGGTGGCCGCGGTGGCCCAGTACAGGGCAAAGGGGCCGGCCGGCTTGATCGAGCGGGTGGAGTTCAGCAGTCCGGCTCAGAAGGCGGTTGCGCTCCGCGGCTTCCAGGCCATATACGAGCAGAAAACCCGGGCGCTCTTTCGTGAGCTTGGCGGGGGCGGACCCGGGAGCCAGGCCCGGCTGGTGGAGTTCCTTCGTGGACCTCACGCGCGTCTCGACCTGCTGGCACCCCGGCGGGAGGGGAAGGCGGCGCAGATGGCCGCGGCGCTGGAAGGCTTCGGCCTGACGAAGGCCGCGCGCGAGCTGCTCGAAGAGTCTTTCCAGAGCGGCGAGGACAACTTCGCATGGCGGATGCAGATGGTGGAATTGCTCGCGCAGGCCGGACAGCCGAAAGAGGCCATCCGGCACTGCCGCCGCGCTCTGGAACTGCGCGCCGATTCGTTGAAGGCAAGGCGCCGGCTGGCCGCGCTCCTGATGGCCGCAGGACGCCTCAAAGAGAGTGCCGGGGTGCTGGAGCAGATCGTCGAGCAGAATCCCCGCAGCGTTCTGGACCTCTCCATGCTGGCCGAGCTGTACGCCCGGGCGGGTCGATTCGAGCGGGCCGCGGAGCTGGCCAGGCGCGTCCTGCGCATCGAACCGGGCAACGCCTCGGCCCGTATGCTGCTGCAACTGTCCGGGGAGGGCACGCGCGAGCCCGTCGCACCGACGCCGAAACAGACCCAGCCCGGAGGGCCGTCATGATCGGAGGAAAGAGCTTCTCGGCTTTCGTGATCACCTACAACGAGGAAGACAACATCCGGGCCTGCCTGGAAAGCCTCGCGTGGGTGGACGAAATCGTCGTGGTGGACAGCTACAGCGAGGACGACACCGTTGAGATAGCGCGCGAGTACACCGACCGGATTGTCGAGCGCGAGTTCGCCGGCTACGTCAAGCAGACGCGCTATGCGTTCCAGCAGACCACCGGGGAATGGGTGATGTGGCTGGATGCCGACGAGCGCCTGACACCGGCGGCCCGCGCGGAGATACGCAGTGTATTCCAGGCCCCGGACGGGCCGGACTGCGACGGGTATGCGTTCCCTCGGAAGAACTACTTCATGGGGCGCTGGATCACCCACAGCGGGTGGTATCCCCAGCCGAAGGTCCGGCTGTTCCGGCGGGAGGCGACCGAGATCGTCGGCACACCCCCTCATCCGACCGCTTCGGTGGCAGGACCGGTCGGGCGGATCGACGCCGATATCCTCCATTTCAGCTACCCGGGGGGCGTGCTGGAGATGATGCGGCGTTCCTCGCGGTTCGCAGAACATGCGGCACAGGCCAGGCATGCGGCGGGCAACCGGTTCTCCCTGCTGAGCGTGCTGGCGAAACCGCCTTTGGAGCTGCTGAAGAAGTATTTGCTGCAACGGGGATTCCTGGACGGCTTCCCGGGGCTGGTCATCGCCGCCGGTTCGGCCTATTACCGGTTCGTCCGCGAGGTCCGGCTGTGGGAGCTGGAGCATGCCGAAGCCGTGAAGCCGTCGCCGAGCGCGCCGGAAACATGACTTTCCCGGGCGGCGGGCGGCGCTTATAATGTCGTCTCTCGCCCGGCGGTTATCATAGAGAGGAACAGGCGGTGAGAATAGGCGCCATTCTCAAAGGGCCGCGGCGTATGCGGCGCGTGGCCCACATCGCGCGCAAGGCGGTCTCTCACGGTCTGGGGTTTTTCATCAGCCGGCTGGACCTGCAGAAACACCTCCCCCCCTGGCTCCGCCTGCCGGGGTTGGGGAAGCCGGAGCGCCCCGAAGAGCTTGCCCGGCGCTTCGCCTCCCTGCTGGAGGAACTGGGACCGACCTTCGTAAAGTTTGGCCAGATGCTCTCCACCCGGCCGGACGTGCTCCCGCCGGAATACATCGACGAGCTGAAGCGCATCTGTCACCACGTGGCACCTTTCCCGGCGGAGGTCTCCCGGGATATAGTGTCCGAAGAGCTGGGCCGTCCCGCCGAGGAGGTTTTCCTGGAATTCATCGACGAGCCCCGCGCCAGCGGGTCGATTGCCCAGATCCACGACGCCAAACTGCGGGACGGCACGCCCGTGGTGGTGAAGGTCCGGCGGCCCCGCATCGAGCGCGTCATCGAGGACGACCTGGCCATACTCGCCTTCCTGGCGGATCAGGCCGACAGGGTGGAGGAGTTCGAGTCCCTGCGGCTGCCCATGCTGGTGGAGGAGTTCGGGAGGGGCATCGAGCGGGAGCTGGATTTCCTGGCCGAGGCGGCCTACACCCACAAGTTCGCCGAGATGTTCCAGGACGAACCGCGCGTGTCCATACCGGGCGTTTTCTGGGAGATGACCACCGAGCGGGTGCTGACCATGCGCCGGATGGAAGGGACGCATCTGGGCGAACTGCTGAACCGGCAGCCGGTCGAGGTGGACCGCCATGAGCTGGCCCGCACCGTCATGGACGTCTATCTGCGGCAGTTCTTCGTGCTGGGCACTTTTCACGGAGACCCCCATCCGGGGAACATCCTCGTCACTCCGAGCGGCAACGTCGCGCTGCTGGACTTCGGCCTGGTCGGGCGCGTCAACGCGCGGCTGCGCAGAAGCCTGGGAGTCTGCCTGCTGGCCCTGGGAAACGGGCAGTTGGAGCTGGTCGCCGAGGTGCTCAGCGAGATAGGCGAACTGCCGGACTACGGGGACGTGGAGGATTTCCAGGAAGATATCACCCGGCTGCTGAACCGCTACAGCAGCGTTCCGCTGGAGAGGATGGACTTCCAGCGGTCTTTCCAGGACGTGATGGGCGTGATCCGCAGATACCGGGTCAGGGTGCCGCGCGACTTCGTCCTCATGGGCAGGGCCCTCATGGTCATCAGCGGACTGGTGACTCAACTCGACCCTCGTCTGCAACTCGCCCGTGTGGCCAAGCCCTATGGCCGGCAACTCCTTCGGCAAAAGGCATCGGCGAAGACCCTCCGCCGGGAACTGACCGCCGGCAGCTACCACCTGGGCAGCCTTCTGCGGGAGATGCCCCGGCAGCTACGCCGTCTTCTGCGCAAGATGCCGGGCGGTCTGTTCGAGTTCACCCTTCGGCATGAAGGCTTTAAGGAAGCGCTCAACGAACTGGACCGCACGGGCAACCGCCTGGCCCTCAGCATCATTCTGGCTTCCCTGATAATCGCCTCTTCGCTGCTTTTGCAGGCCGAAATCGGCGCCCTCAGCATCTTCGGGTGGCGCGTCAGCGTCCTCGGCCTCATCGGCCTGGCCTTCGGGTTGGTCCTGGGAGTGTGGCTTATCATCGGCATCATCCGGTCGGGCAGGCTCTGAGCCTGTCCCCGCCCTACCCCTTCTGGCAGGGAGTTACGTCCATGGCCGACTACTACAAGAAAGTGCTGATGGATGCGATGGAGAACCTCTACGTGCAGAACTACTCCGTATCCAGCAGCAACTTCCTCGGTGCCGAGGGACCGCCCTGGCGGATCGACAAGTTCGCCCTCAAGGGCGGCCGGCAGGACGGCGTGGACCTCGTCCAGATCGACAACGGACACCTTACCGTTGTCATCGTACCCACCAGGGGTATGGCCGTGCTGGAGGCATACACCGAGGAGGTCTCTCTCGGGTGGAACAGCCCCGTGCGCGAGATCGTGCATCCCGCCTACGTGAATGAGGAGTCGGAGGGCGGCCTTGGCTGGCTGGAAGGCTTCAACGAACTGGTCACCCGTTGCGGCCTGGCCTTCAACGGGGCGCCGGGCACCGACGTGGTCACCGACAACACGGGGGCGGAGCAGGAAGTAAGCCTCCCTCTGCACGGGACCATCGCCAACAGCCCCGCCGCCCGCCTGTCGGTGAGCGTCCGGCTGAGGGCGCCCTACGAGCTGTCGGTCACCGGCGAGGTCTGGGACACCCGGTTGTTCGGCTCCTGCCATTATCTCAGCTCCACGGTGAGCACTACCCCCGGCTCGGCCGAATTCAGCATCCGGGACGTGGTGCAGAACCTGGCCGGGACTCCTTCGGAGTTGGAGCTGCTGTATCACTGTAACTTCGGACGCCCCCTGCTGGGGCAGGGCGCCCGCGTGGAAGCGCCGGTCGACTTCGTCTGCCCGCGGGACGCACGGGCGCGGGAGGGTATCGACGCCTGGGAGACCTACGGCCCGCCGGAGGCCAGCTTCGCGGAGCAGTGCTACTACCTCCGCAACCACGCGGACGAAGACGGACGCACCGTGGCCGCCCTGGTGGACGCGGAAGGGGCACTGGCCGCCGCCGTCCGCTACTCCGTCGCGGAACTGCCCGCACTGACGGTCTGGAAAAACACTGCGGCCGAGCCGGACGGCTACGTGACCGGCCTGGAGCCCGGAACCGACTATCCCAACTCGCGCCGCTTCGAGCGCAGCAAAGGACGGGTCGTCGAACTTGAGCCGGAGGAGAGCTATCGGACGCATCTGCGCTTTGGCCTGGTGGAGGGCGCCGAGAAGGTGCGCGAACTCCATGAGGAAATTGCCGGCCTGGCGGAAGGGAAAGAATCTACGGTGGCCCAGGAGCCCGTCCCCGAGTACTGTCCCGGATAAAGTGAGGCCCGCCGAGGTGGAGTCATGCTGAAGAAGCTGCGCCAAAAGATCGAGAGCATCAACTGGGAGGATGCAGCGGAACTTTCCTGGTGGGTGAAGTTCGTGCGCCGTCAGGTGAAGCTCTACTTCTACATCATCCGCGAGCTGGTGCACGACAGGTGCCTTCAGCAGGCGGCCGCCCTGACCTTCACCACCCTGCTGTCCCTCGTGCCGCTGTTTGCCGTCGCCTTTTCGTTGTATCGTTCCTTCGCGGGAATGGAGGGACTGGCCGACCGGGCGCAAAACGCGGTCTTCCAGTACATGCTCGCCCGCCCCCTGCTGGAGGGCATGCCCGGGCAAGAGGCCGAGGTGGGCGAGATGGTGGAGCCCGTCGAGACCATGTCCGGCCCGGAACTCCTGGGCGCCGCGTGGGAACGCGCCGAACGCGGCGAAGGTCCCGCCTCCTTCCGCTTGTACACCGCGGCCCTGGAGGCGGAGGCCGATCCGGAGCGGGTGCGGGACGGGCTGAGCATGGTCCGTCTGTCGGCCGCATCCACGGCGCGGAGGTTCCTGGGCGGTCTGAGTCCTGAGGTGCGGCGGCTGTACTTCGGCGCGGCGGGCATTCCACCGCCCGCCGAAGCCGGGCGCCCGGGCGCTGTGCCCCCGCAGACGGACAAGGCCATGGAGCTTTTCCGCGCGGGGCAGTATTCGGAGGCACTCTCCGCGCTGGAGTCGGCCGAACAGGAGGGAGCCGCCGCGGAGGAGACTCGGGCGAGGGCGGCCCGGATCTACAGGAGCTGGGCCGAAGCCCTTGTGCAGCAGGGCAAACTGATAGAGGCGGCCGAACACTACGAAGCAGCACTGAAGAACTGGACGGACGTGCTCGTGCTGAAGTCGCTGGACGGGGAGCCCGCACGTCTCGCCGTCGAGAAGCGCCGTGAACTGCGGGGTGAGCTGGGGGACCTTCTCCTGCGGCTGGGCAAGGAAAAGGCCGACCTGTATGAATCGCTGAAGGAAGGGGAGAGGACCGCCCCCAGAAAGGCCCTCAGGGAGGCCCTGGAGGACCTGGAGAAGGCCGCCCTGCTGCTGGACCGTTCCAGCGAGCCCAACACCGCCCTCGCCGAGCTTCTGTGGGAAGAGTCCGGACGGCAGCAGGAGGCCAGGCACCACTATAAGTTGGCCCTGCGCAAGGAGGGGGGTACCGCCGCCCGCGGGCTCAGCCTGGCCGCCGCCGATTACATTCGCCGATTCGTCGACAAGGTGGGTCGCGCGCGGATCGGCATCGTCGCCACCCTCTTCCTCATCGTCGCCGCCACCTCTCTGCTGAACACCACCGAGAAGACCCTGAACCACATCTGGAAGGTCTCCGAGCGGAGGCCGTTCTGGATTCGCTTTACGTCGTTCTGGACGCTGATCTGCCTTGGGCCGGTTCTGATCGGCACGGCCATCTGGGTTCAGGAGAAGCTGGGGGGATACGTGACGGTGACCTTCACGCGGATGCCGGTGCTGGGGGCGGCGGTGCGGGGCCTTATGGCGGTGGGGCAGTACGTGGTGCCTTTCCTGATGACGTGGCTGCTGCTGCTGGCGCTGTATAAGTTCCTTCCCCACACCCGGGTCCAGTTCAGGAGCGCCGCCTGGGGAGCGGCCCTGGGGGCGGTTCTGGTCGAACTTGCCCGCCCCATGTTCGCCCTCTACGTGGTGCACGCGGTCAAGTACCAGCGTATCTACGGATCGCTGGGGGTCATTCCCATCTTCCTGCTCTGGCTCTGGCTGCTGTGGGTCATAGTGCTGTTCGGGGCGGAAGTCGCCTTCACCATGCAGAACCTCAGCCTCCTGCGCTATCACGATAAGCTGAGGCGCCTCTCCGACGCCTTCGTCGATCGGCACCTGGCGGCCCGCATCATGATGTACGTCTCCCGCGAGTTCTGGGAGACCGGAGAGCCGGTGACCGCCGGACGGCTGGGGGAGATACTCCAGATTACCCCCGAGGAGGCCGCCGACGCCGCCAACCGGCTGGTCAACCTGGGCCTGCTGACCCCCGTGGGCGACCAGCGGGACCAGTTCCACCCGGCCAGAGACCTGTCCCGGCTGAGGCTCAGCGACGTGCTGAACATTACCGAACGCTTCGGCGTGGAGTCGCGCTCATCCCTGCCCGAGAACCAGCCCTACGAGGAGAAGCTGGAGGCCGCTTTTCGGGAGGCCTCCCGGGCCGAGGAGGAAGCCCTGGCCGGGCGGACTTTCCGGGACCTGCTGGAAGAGTGCGAACAGGAGCGGGACAAGTGGCCCCACCGCCGGACGGAGGAAGGTTCCTGACGCGCCAACCCCCCTGATTGTCACCTGAATACTCTCCCCGGACGCCCGCGTGCTCAGGTCAGGTACTCGGCCAGCCCTTCGGCGGACTCTTCCTCCTCGGCCCGGCGCTCGAGGAACTGCTGAACGTAAGGGTTCTCGCTGGAGCGTACCTGCTCGGGCGTGCCCAGTTCCACGAGCTGTCCCTGGCGGAAGATGGCGATGCGGTCGGCCACGCGCATGCTGCTGGCGATGTCGTGGGCGACCACCACCATGGTGGCCTCGTAGAGTTCCCGGATCTGCAGTATGAGCCTGTCGATGCCGGCGCCGATGATGGGGTCCAGGCCGGTGGTGGGTTCGTCCAGGAACAGCACGGTGGGGTCGAGGGCGAGGGCGCGGGCCAGGCCGGCGCGTTTCTTCATGCCTCCGCTCAGCTCCGAGGGCATCAGTTCATCCACCCCCCGCAGGCCCACCTGGTCGAGCTTGAGCTTGACCACGATGTCGATAACCGGCCGGGCCAGGCGGGTATGCTCCTTCAGTGGGAAGGCTACGTTCCGCCCCACGGTCATGCTGTTGAACAGGGCCCCGCTCTGGAACAGGACGCCCACCGAACGGCAGAAGGAGCGATAGTCCTTCTCGCTCATGGAGGTGATTTCGGCGCCGTCCATCTCGACGGTTCCGCTGACCGGTTTCTGCAGGCCGATCAGGTGGCGGAGGAAGGTGGATTTGCCGCAGCCGCTCTGGCCCATGATCACCAGTATCTCCCCGTCCTGAACGTCCAGGGAGACGCCTTCCAGGACCACCGTATCCTCATAGGCGGCAACGAGGTTGCGCACTTTGATCATGGCCCGATTGTCCCGCCTCAAAAGGCTCCGAACAGTGCGCCGGTGAACGTGAGTACCGGGGACTGCTCCCGGTAGGTCTCCAGAGTGGCCTGCAGGTCGTCGGCGATCTGGCTGATCTGGCGGTAGAGCTTGTCGTCGTTCATCAGCTTGCCGAGGGTGCCTCGCCCCTCCGAGAGGGCGGTTGTGGCCTCGTTGAGGTCCTGAAGCGATTTCTCCAGCTTCCGGTAGGCCTCGTCGCTGGCCAGCAGCTTGCCCAGGGTGCCTTCACCGGATTTCATCTTCTCGGAGATCTCCCGCAGGTTGGCGGCGGTGCGCCCCAGGTCGTCGGTCAGCGCGCGCAGCTCGTTGGCCAGTTCGGCGTCGTTGACCAGTTGGGGAAGTATGCCTTCCCCTTCGGCAAAGGCTTCGGTGGTCTCTTTGAGCGAACGGGTGGATTCGGTCAGGTTCTCATACAGCGTTTCGTCCTTCATGAGTCGGCCCATGGTGCCCCGCCCGGCGGCCAGGTCTTCGGAGACCTCCCGCAGGTTGGCGGCCAGGACCTTGGTATCTTCGGCAAGTGTCTGGAGGTCCTCAGCCATCTGGTCGTCCATCAGGAGCTTGCCGAGAACGCCTTCTCCTTCTTCCAGGCGCCGGGAGGCCTTCTTCAGCCCGGTGGCCGCCTCGCCGGCGTCGGTGACGGCGGCGTCGAGCTTATTGAAGAACTCCTCGTCGGTCAGCAGTCGCCCGATGGTGCCTTTGCCTTCGGTCATCTGCCGGGCGGCGGCGGAGACTTCGTCCACCGCTTCGGAGACCTTCTTCATAGTGACGGTGGACTGCTCGATCACCTCGGTCACGCTGGGGGCCACGTCCGTGTTGTTGATCAGTTCTCCGCTGCTCAGCACGGGTGCCTTGGGGTCGCCGCGGCGTATCGAGACGTAATTCCCCCCGAACAGCGTGCTCATCTTGATTACGGCCGTGTCTTCGGCCCGGACCTGCACCTCACTGCGAATCCACAGGACCGCCTCCACGGGGTAGGGCGTGTCCACGGTGGTGTTGACGTCCAGGTCCTCGACGGTGCCGACCTGCACGCCGGCCAGCCGCACCAGGTCTCCCTTGTCGAGGGTTTGTGCGATGGGAAACTTGGCGCGCAGTCGGTAGCCCTTTCCCAGGTAGAACTGCCAGTTCTCCACGTAGAACGTGGCCAGGCCGAAGATGAACAGGGCCCCCAGTATGAGCATGCCGACAAGGACTTTGCGTGCCATTTTCGGTCTCCTTCCTGTTCACTACGTTTGTGGCCGGGACTGCCCCGGTCCGGTGCCGCTTAGAGCGCGAGCAGTAACTTGCTGATGAAGTAATCGGCCACCAGGATGGCCAGCAGGCTGTGAACGACGCTGCTCGTGGTGCTGCGGCCGACGCCTTCGGCTCCGCCCGTGGTGGCAAGTCCTTCGTAGCATCCGGTGACGGCGATGATGCCGCCGAAGGCGACGGATTTGACCATGGACCGGGCCATCTCGCGAACCGTCAGGTACTGGAAAAAAAGCTGGAAAAACTGGTTGGGGGCGACGTTGACGTAAGTCCATCCCATGAAGGCTCCCCCGAGTATGGCGCAGAAGTCGGCGTAGATCACCAGTCCGGGCGTCAGCAGGGCGCAGGCGATCAGGCGGGGGGAGACCAGGTAAGCCACCGGGCTGACGCCCATTGCCGAGAGGGCGTCGACCTCCTCGTAGACCTTCATCGTGCCGATCTCCGCCGCATAGGCGCTGCCGATCCGCCCGGCAAGGATAAATGCGGTGAACACCGGCCCGAACTCCCACACGATGGCCAGCCCGCTGAGGCCGATGAACTTCTGCTGTCCGAAGCGCCGGAGCTGATCGCCGGCGTAGAGCACAAGGATCAGCCCGACGAAAAGCCCGAAGATGGTCACAATCAGCAGGCTGCGGTTGCCCGCTTCGTAGCAGTGCTTGAACAGCAGCTTGTGGCGCCGAATGGCGCGCCCGAAGTAGCGGATGCTCTTGAAGGTAAGGGCCGCCACGTCGTAAGCGGCGCAACAGATATTCTTGACGTATTCCAGCAGACCCCGCATGGCTCCGCCTATTTATGGCCCAGCGGAATGTAGAAGAGGCGCCAACGGCGCCCCTCCTCCGTCCAGGAACTTCTCAACAGACCGAACAGCAGCGAGAAGTAGCTCCCCTCCTCGCCGACCACCTCTGCCGTGCTGTCGTAGGTGAAAAGGCCCATCAGGCTGAGATACCGGCCACGGGGCCCGCGGCGATGATGATAAAGCCGCGAGAGCAGCCGCGTCTCCCGTTCCCCGTCGCCCCGACTATGATACTGGAAAAGGTCGAAGAATGCACGATAGTTGCGCTTAAAGCCCCCCGTGGTATCCTTCCAGCCGTGGCTGAGCAGCCAGAAGTGCCGGCCCCCGTCCTCCCTGCTCTCCCACGTCGCCAGCGGGAACAGGGTCACCCGGCGTGCCGTCCTCTCCGGCTCTCCGGGGTAGCGGTCGGTATAGTGCCAGTAGAGGGGAGCCAGAATGAAAGCGTGGTGGGCCTCCTCCGGGTCCCGCGTGTCGCGGTCCACCCAGATGAAGGGCCACAGTATGCGATGACGTTTCCACGTCCGGTCGGGATCGCGCTCGGCCGAGGCGTAGCGCGTGGTGCCCCAGTAAAAGGGGATGACGCGGAAGGTCTCTTTGCGAGGGCCACTGGAGGACTTCACGAGCGACCACAGGGCCGACCAGCCTTCGATCTGCTTTCTGTCCCTGAAATCCCTGGCCTGCTGGAAGCCCAACACCGAAACCCGGTATGCGGCAAGCTCGCCGTCCCTGCTCCAGGTCTTCACGCTGGAATAGAATGGGACTGCTACGAAGACGGTGTGGTAGTATTCGCCCCCGCGGTCCAGCCGACCCCAGCGCAGGAACGGCCACAGCAGATCCTTCCGCTCGTAAAGGCCGTCAAGCCTTTCCGCCCGCTGGTGCACGTAAAGCGGCCAGAACCGGTACTGACTCACCCTCCCGTCGGGCGTGCGTCCATAGCCGAAAAAAGGCCACGGAAAATCATCCCGCACATACTCCCCGTGCCGGTAGTGGGAATAGAGCGGGAACAGAAGGAAGCTCCAGGTCGGCGCGATCACGTCGTGAGTAACCCCGGCGAGGGGGAAGACGGCAGCGTAGGGGCCGTACTTTGCGTCATTGCCGCCGCGCACAAACTGCATCAGGTGCCAGTGGGTCGAATGCCGCCCCTCACCCGGAGCGTAAGTGCGGTAGTAGCCGAAGAGGGGGAACAGCCGGTGCGTGGCTTCGCCCTCTGGGTCCCCGCGCGAGAGACCGAGAGGCCAGAGGTACTGGACCCTCCAGGGCCCGTCGGCCTTCCGCTCGGAGTTGTAGAGGGGGCGGACGGCGTGCCAGGTGCTCTGCGGATCGGAGCGGCGCCCGAAAAGGGGATAGAGAAACTCTGTGGTCTCCACTGTGCGGGTGCCCTCGCCGTCCGGGACGGCGCGACGTTCATGGAAGTAAAGCGGCCACAGGTTGACACGCCCCGCCGCGCAGCCGCAGAGCAGCAGGAGGGCCAATGCCAGGGCGCCCAGCAGGGCTCGCCGCAGTGGCGCCGGGCGAGAAGGATCGCCGGCGTCGGACCCATCGGTCGGCCGAAGCCGGGAAGAACCGGCTGCATCGGGGGCGCAACCGGTGGCTCCGGGGGGCGGAGAACCCGCAGAAGCATTCATTGCAGCACCACGGACCAGTAGGCTTCGTCGAGGAACTGCCTCCAAGAGTAGTACTTCTTGCGGCGCAGCTTCAAGCGAATCAGGGGGTTGAACTTCGGCTCGAACGGACGGCGCGTCAGTTGCATACCCGCTTCGGCCGGGGTGCGACCGCCCTTCTTTTTGTTGCATTCGGTGCAGGCGCAGACCACGTTGGTCCACTCTGTACGACCGCCGAGCGACAAGGGCACCACGTGGTCGATGCTCAGCTCTGAGGAGGGGTACTTCCCGCCGCAGTACTGGCAGCGGTTCTCGTCCCGGGCGAACAAGTTGCGTCGATTCAGGCTGACCCGGTGCTCGGGGTAGCTGTTGTAAAAAAGCAGCCGGATGATGCGGGGCACCTGAATCTCAAAGCTGACGGTGGAGATGTATTCGGCCTCCGCCTGCATGAGGTCGTTGCGCTTTCTGAACTCGCTGATCTCCTGCCAGCTCTCGAAATTGTAGAGCCCCAGCTGGCCGTCCTCGATGTGCACGACCTCCGCTACGGCCTTGAACAGCATCCCGAAGGCCCGGCGCACCGTCACCAGGTGGACCGGGACGAAGGACCTGTTCAGCACGAGTACGCTGGATTGTAGGGCTGTTCTGGACATTTCCGGGCCCGCTTCGAGCTTCCGAACGGCTCAGTTTAGTAAAATATAGAGGAACACCGCCCTTCTGGCAAGTTCCTTCGGGCCCGCCGCGGGGCTCCGCCTCAGGCAGTCCTTTGACACGGCGTAGGCCAGTCCCTACCATACTCAGGCCCCCAGCAGAACTGAGGAACGGCCATGGAGAATCTGCTGAGCCAACTGAATTTTCAGGACGGACTCATACCCGCCGTGGTAGCGGACGAGGAGGAACGGGTCCTGGTTCTGTGCTACATGGACCGGGAGGCCCTTCGAAAGACGCTGCAGACCGGTCGGGTGCACGTGTTCCGGCGGTCTCGCGGGCGCCTCATGGCAAAGGGCGAGAGCAGCGGCCACGTCCAGCGTCTCAAGGAGTTGCGCGTGGACTGCGAGGAGAATTCCCTCCTTCTGAAGGTGGAGCAGGAAGTGGCCGCTTGCCACGCGGGCTACTACAGTTGTTACTACCGCCGCTACAATGCCGAGGAAGACGCCCTGGAGATCGCCGAAGAGCGGGTCTTTGACCCCGAAGAAGTCTATGGTTCGTGAACGCTTGAAGTGTTTGCAACGGGAGGGGGCCTTGCTATAATATCGTACAGAGCGGAGGTTTCCGGGAAATGAGTCGAAGTTCTTTTCTGTGAAGGAGACGCCAGATGGCAAAAGAGGAAGAGGGATATCTGAGCTATGAGCAGGTGCTGCAGGAGCTGCAGGTCAACCGCACCCAGCTAAACGAGCTTATCCGCGAAGGCCGGCTGAATGAACAGGTGATCTCCGGGGAGACCAAGTTTCGCCGGGCCGAGGTGATGGACCTGAAGGAAACCCTGGGTAAGCGCCCCACCGTCATGGCAGAGGGCGAGGAACCCGGCGAAGAAAGGCCCACCGACGTGCTGAAGGAAAGCGCGGCGGCCGGCGAGGGCCCCGGCAAAGAGCCCACCGTGGTCACCGGCGAAGAAAGAGGCCCCGGCAAAGAGCCCACTGCGGTCACGGGCGAAGGCGAGGAACGGCCCACCGAAGTGCTGGAGGAAGAAGAAGCCGAAGAGCCGGAGACCGATGTCCTGGCGGAGGCCGAGGAAGGGGAGCATGAGGCCGCCGAGAGGGACACCGAGGTGCTGGCCGAGGAAGCGGAAGAGGTCGCCGAAGCCGAGCTGGAGAAGCCGCTCGCCGCGGAGGAGGCCGCCGGCGAATCCACTCTGGAAACCGAACTGGAGCTGGAGGCCGTAGGCGCCGAAGAGGAGGAAGAGGACTTCTTCGATTTCTCCGAAGACCTCGAGGAGGAGATCCAACTCGAGGGCGAAGCCGCCGAGGAAACCGAGGCGGAGATGCCGGTTGCCGAGGAGGAGGAGGAAGAAGAGGAAGAGATCATCACCGACATCCTCGAGCCCACCGAGGAAGAAATCGCTGAGGAAGACCTGCTCAGCGAGATCATGGAGATCGAAGAGGAAGAAGAAACCGCCGAGGCGGTGCCCGAAGAAGAAGAGGAGATCACCGCCGACATCACCACCGTGGAGGAACCCACATTCGAGCCCGGTGAGCTGGAAGAAGGCCTCGAGATGGAGGGCCCCGAAGCGGGCGAGGAATTCGAAGTGCCTTACGCGGCACCCGCCGCCGGGCAGGTCGGCACGCTCCCCGTCGTGCTGCTGATCCTCACGCTGCTGGTCCTGGCGCTTGCCGGCGTGTTCGTGGTCGAAAACGCAGCCGCTCCCGACTTCACCACTCACCTGACTGGATGGGTGTGGTTCTGAGACCCGCCCGCTCCCTGGTAGTGCGGGAGGCGGCGGGGCGGTCCGGCGACCGGGCGGGTTCTGTGATAATCATGTGCCTTTGGCCTGTTGAGGAGCGACCGTAATGTGGAAACCAGTCGCAGGGCTTGCGCTGTGTGTAGCTCTCCTCGGTCTTACCGGATGCTCGAACGTGGCCGAGCGTCTTCGCAAACAGAACGCCGGACTCACCAGACAACTGAAGGAGTGCCGTGAGGAGCGCGAAGCTCTTCTGAAGAATGTTGAGGCCCTGGATGAAGACCGCCAGATGTTGCAGAAACAACTGGTGGAATCCCGGGAGGAAGCGCACGAGCGTCGGGAACTGGTCGAGCGACTGCGCCAGGAACAGGACCGCCTCCAGCAGCAGCGAGCCGAGTTACAGAAGCTGGTGGAAGGCCTCTCGGGCATAAGCGTGGAAACCCGCGGCGAAGGCAACTTCATCGTTGTAGAAAACGACATCCTCTTCGAACTCGGCAAGGCCACCCTCACCGACCAGGCCAAAGGCGCTTTGGACGAAGTCGCCGGATACCTCCGCGAGAGAACCGCCGTGACTATCCGCATCGACGGCCACACCGACGGTGTGCCCGTCAAACATTCCCCCTGGGAAGACAACTACCATCTCTCCGTCATGCGGGCTCACGCCGTGATGGAATACCTGGTGAGCCAGGGCGTTGACCCGCGGCGAACCTATATCGTCGGGTTCGGACCCAACAGGCCGCGCGTCGAGCCGGAGTCGCCCACGGCGCCCGTGGCGGAGAACCGGCGCGTGGAAATCCTGCTCGTGCCCCGCGGCGTTCGCAGCATCGGTGAGATACTTCAGGGCTTCGAGGAATAGCCCGCCGCCCTGCCAGCCATCCGCTACTCCTTCACTACGGACGATCCACATGGCCAGCACGGTAAAAACAGAGTGGTTCAACCAGCGGGTCAAGGTCCTGATGATGAACGACAAGTCCGTCAGCGGGACCCTCAGCGAAGTCACCGACGATTACATCGTGTTGACCCGCGGCTCAGCGGAAACCCAGATTATGTGCCACGCCATAATTGCCGTCCGGCTTGCCGGGGAGAAGGAAGAGGGCGGCTGAGTCCCCGCCCCACCCACCGGCCATCCCAGAACCGCATTCCCCGGCGGTCAGTCAGACGAGATCGCCGGCCTCTGAGTACATCTTTCCCCGCGTTGCCGTTCCTTCAGATTTCCGACGGCTCTGTAGAAAGCACCCGTCGGCACTCAAACCGGCCCGGCGCCCGCCGCGCCGTCATGCTGAGGCGCCTCATCTTCAGGCGCCGAACGCATCTCGCCGTTCTGCCACGCCGTACTTTCCTGCCGATCCCTGGACACTGATGAAAAAGTCCCGACAGGCGAAAGGGAAACGAAAAACGCCAGACACAGATGGGCACAGATAAACACAGATGGAAGACCGACAGAAGTTCTGGAACTGATTTGTAGAAAGCACCCATCGGCACTGAAATCGGCGGTGCCCCGCACATGGTCATGCTGAGGCGCACAAGCTTCGCTCGCAAAAGGTGCGCTCGCTCACAATGACATCGCCAGCGGTGCTCCGGCGGATGGCACGTCATTTCTACAGAGCAACTTCGGACTTCATACTTCCCCCTCTTCCCGCTTGCCGTGCCGGCTCCGGAGGGCGCCGAGCAGGATCCCCATCTGCTCCGTCCGCAGCAGTGTAGCCGCCGCGAAGTACGTCACCACCCCGGCCAGCGCGGGCAGCAGCGCGCGTAGAAGCTGAAAGACCAGCCCCGGCCTGTCGGGCGGGAGCACCTCGAGGGTCTTCCACGCCGCCAGGGCCATTGCCGCCGTGGAGGCCGCGGTTTTGAGCGCCGTGACCAGCAGTTTCCCCATCCCTTCCAAAGACACGCGCCGGGCCAGCAGCGCGTACAGAATGCAGACCTGGAGGGCGGCGCAGGCGGCCGTCGAGAGCGCGAGCCCGGCTTCCTGCAGGGGCCATACCAGCGTCAGGTTCAGGGCCAGGTTCAGGGCGACCATCGCGCCGGCAACTTTCGCGGGGACGGACGGGAGCTTGAGACTGTAGAAGGCCCGCGTCAAGACGTGCAGCGCGCAGTAGGCCCATATGCCCAACGAGTAGAAGAGGAGCACCCGCGCAGTCCGCGCCGTCATGGCGGGCGTGAAGGCGCGCCTCTCGAAGATGAGCTGTATAACCGGCCGCCGGAGCACGATCAGGCCCACGCCGGCCGGCACACCGATGAAGAGGACCAGTCGGAGTCCCTGCACGACCGAACGGCCGAAGGCCTCAAAATCCCGCCGGGCGGCCTGGCCGCTGAGGGTGGGGAAGACGGCCGTGCCCAGCGCTATGCCGAATACGCCGAGGGGAAACTGCATCAGGCGGTTGCCGAAGTAAAGCACGCTGTTGGCGCCGACGCGCATCGGATAGCTCAGCCCGACCCCCAACAGGCGGAAGCCCTCTTCCGGCGGACCGGCCAGTGAGATGGCGATGACCCCGTCCAACAGGACGTTCAACTGGAAAGCCGCCAGGCCCAGGGCCACCGGAACCATGGCCCCGGCGACCGCCGCCACTTCCCGGTGCAGCAGGTCGAAACGCGGCCGCCAGCGAAAGCCCTTCCGACGGAGGGCGGCCAACTGCAGATACAACTGCAGCAGCCCGGCCACCAGTATGGCCGCGGCGAGGATGAAGATGCGGCCGCGGGGGTCCGGCGTCACCAGAGGGGCCAGGCCGGTGACGGCGACGATCCAGCAGACGTTCAGCACCACGGGGGCCAGGGCGGGAGCCGCGAAGTGCTTCAGCGAGTGGAGGGTCGCACCGGCAAGTGCCGTCAGGCAGATCAGGACCGCGTAGGGCAGTAGAACGGCCGTCAACGAGAGGGCGAGATGCCACCGGGGGGTCAGACGGAACAGCACGGTCGCCCCGAACACCAGCACTTCGCCCAGCAGCACCAGTGCCGTAAGGACCACGGTCAGCGCACCCGCCACGCGCCCGGTCAGGCGTTCGGACTCCTCCGGGGAACGCAGTTCCAGGTATTCCGTCAGGGCGGGCACGAACGCCGCGCTCAGCGCCCCCTCGCCGAACAGGCGGCGGAACAGGTTGGGCACGCGGAAGGCGAAGCTGAAGGCGTCCCACACCGGGCCGGCGCCGAAGAAGGCGGCGCAGGCGGCGTCCCGGATCACACCCAGAGCCCGGCTCAGGATGGTTATCCCGCCGATCAGTCCGGTGCGCCGAACTACGCTTTCTGTTTCTTTATCCATGCCGGATAACACCCCAGGAAGGTGACCATATTGCAGCAGCCCGTTTTAGTCCTCTCGCTGGGCGGGCCACAGCTTGATCAGCGCGAGCCCGGCCACGAACCCGCCGATGTGCGCCCAGTACGCTATGCTGAAATGCACTCCCAGGCTGATGCTGCCATACAAAAGCTGTATGAGGAACCACATGCCCAGCACCAAGAGGGCCGGAAGCTCAACCAGGTGCAGAAAATACAGCACGGGCACCAAGGTCAGGATCCGCGCCCTGGGCCAGCAGACGGCGTAGGCCCCCAGGACCCCGGCTATGGCGCCGCTGGCCCCCAGCGTGGGGACGGTACTGTGGGGCCCGACGGCGTAGTGCAGTGCCGTCGCCGCCAATCCGCACACCAGGTAGAAGGCCAGGAAGCGGAAATGCCCCAGGCGGTTCTCTACGTTGTCGCCGAAGATGTGGAGAAACCACATATTGCCCAGCAGGTGCGCGACGCCGCCGTGGAGGAACATGGACGTAAAGGCCGGCACCAGCAGGCCCGCCGGCAGTCCGGCTTCTCCCCTGAAGACGTCCATGGCCCGTTCGGGCACGAAGCCGTAGGTGGAAACGAACTGCTGCAACTGGTTTTCGGAGAGGCTGACCTCAAACAGGAAAACCGCGACGTTCACTGCGATGAGCACGTAGAGCATCCACGGCACGACGGACGTGGGGTTGTCGTCTCGCAAGGGGATCACGGGCCGTACCACGAAAAGGGCTCTGGCCGGGTCGAACCCACGATAGCATACCCGCCGCCTCGGCGACAAGGAACCATACCCCGGGAGCCACTTACGCGGAGTGCGCCGCGGCGCTGGGTGGAAAGCAGGCCGGAGGCCGGAGAACGGGTTGTCCCGAAACAGGCCACCCCAGGGCTGTCAGTCTTCGCGGCGCTGCTGCACAGCGGCCAGAGGCAGGGTAACGGAGAGTTGCCCGCACATTGCGCAAATGGCAGATCGTAAGAGACAGAAGGACGTAGTGATGTGCATCCCTCGGTCCTTCTTTCCTTCGTGTCCCAGCCCCAGGCTTCGTAGTGCCCGTCATGTTGTTTCTTATCGCCGTGCCCTCCCGGCGAAGGCGGGCAACTTATGGGGCCTTTAAGGTTCTCTTTCCCTTTGTGCTTGATTCCGGCGTTGCCGTTCTTCGTGTTCTCGCCCGAGTGAAGGTTGGTTTTGCCCTGCCCGAATGCGTAGAATGCCGTTCCAGGGACGCGCGGCCGGCCCGCTGCGCCACCCCGACGGGGAACAGAAAGGTACTCGATTACCAGATTCTCAGATGAGGCTCTTCCGACACGTGCAACCCGACCAGGTCACCGAGCGCCCTGGCGAGGACTCTCTTACCGTCCCCCCGCCCGGTTTCTCTGCGATTGTTGTGGCCAGGTCGGCCGGCATGGTCCTCTGCGCCGCAGTGGCGCTGCTGGCGGGGGTGAAGGTCTTCGCCGGCTCAGCATGGACGGCGCCCCGTGTGGTGGCCGGCCTGGGATCGCTGCTGCTGTTGGCCACGGCGGCTTACATCCTCTGCCACGCGGCCCTCGATCGCACAATCGTCTGCTTTGCGCCGCGTGTGCTGCGCGTGACGCACACGTTTCCCTGGCCGCGGACTACCGTGATCGGCCGGGAGGATTGCAGGGCAGTGGTGATAGGGTGTCCTGGCCTGATCCGGCGAGGCTACTTCCGTCAGCACTGGAAGGGCAGGGAGCTGGAAGTTGTCGTTGTCGGTGCCGATCGAGTGGCGCACTTCGGAGGCGGCCTGTCGGCGGAGCAGAAGGCCCGTGTGAAAGAGCGGATCCAGAAGAGGTTGGCTCCCCCGGGTACGGGCGGGGCGGAGGCGGCCGAGCACGGGGAACGCCTCCTCCAGCCTCCCGAGTTGCGGTGGCGCCGCATCACCCGCTGGGCCGCGTTCGTGCTGCTGGCCTTAGTGGCCGGGCTGGTCTTCTCGTTGGCTCTCGGGTTCGCCCCCGCAACCCTGGGATGGGTTGCGCTGGCGGTTGTCGCCTCCGGAACGGTCGCCGCGCTCGGATACCGCAAGTACCGAAGTTCGCGAGCCGCGGGGCGATGGCATCGGGCACTGGCCGGAAGCTTGGCACGAAGCATGGGGTTGTCCTTCAGCCCCACTGACGCCGCCCTGAAGAACCGGGAATTGCCGGACTTCGCGTTTTTCGGGGGGCCGCGCCGGCTTTACAACGTAGGGTGGAGCCGGGACGCCTCGGATGCCCTCATCGCGTTCCACTACAGTTCGGCCGGCCCGTGGTTGCCTCGCGACGGCGTCGGGTGCGCGTTGGCAGTCGAGGGCCTCAGCGCCGAAAGCATCTCCATCCGGCCCTTCCGCACGGAAATCCCCCTGCTGTGGTGGCGGTGCATGAAGATGGGGGAATTCCCCGAGCTGGCCGACCACTACTGTGTGCGGGCCGAGAACGAAGGCCGCGCGCGGGCGTTGCTCGGCTCCGAGGTGGTGGCCGTTTTGGACGCATGGGGGGGTGAGGGCCCCCGGCCGTGGGTCTGCGTGGACGGGGGAATGGTAGGGGTGAGTCTGCCCCGCTCCCATGCGGCAGACCAGCGCACGTTGCGGGAACTCTGCGCATACGGGCGGCGATTGCATCGGGTCGTCGAGGAACGTCTGCAGGCGCTCCGCAACGAACGGTCGGAAGGCCCTTCCCGCTGAAGCGGTGCCAGCAAGGCGTGTGTTCGGAATTGAAGCCCCGGGCGCGTGCCGGCGGGGTCTATGCTTCCCCGATCAGGTTCCCTACCGCTTCGACGATCTGGTCGCGCGTGACGGGTTTGGCCAGCAGGGTGATGGGGGCGTATTCCAGCGCCCTGTGCATGAGGGCGATTTCGGGGTAGCCGGTAAGTATCACCACCGGCAGTTGTCCATAGTCCTCCCGGATGTTTTTCAGCACCTCCGGTCCGCTCATGCCGGGCATTCTCAGGTCCAGAAGCACGCAGTCCGGCTCGCTCTCCTGCATGTTCTGGAGGGCTTCCTCACCTTCCGCGGCGGTTCTGACGTTATGTCCCTCGCGTTCCAGCACCCGCCGGACGAAATCCCGCACCGGTTCCTCATCGTCCACAACCAGTATATTCCTTGGCTGACCGGCGAGATGCTGAGATTCTGCCCACCGGTCCAGCACGCTCTTTTTGAAACGCCAGCTCCCCCCCACTTTGAAGGCGGGAATCTGCTTCTCTCTGGCCAGGCGCCGGACGGTCTGCTCGTTCAGCTTCAGGTACTCGGCGGCGCCGCGGGCGTCCAGGATATCGGTTTCGTGCTGCATAGATGGTCTCCATTTTGCTGTAGCGAGGGAGCAGGAACCTACGATACTGCACAGAATCGCCGCTTACTAAGCAATCTGATATTAGGCGGTATCGGCTCTTGAGTCAAGCGGTTTCCCCCCGGCACCGCGCGGTCCGGCTTTGAGGTCGGTGCTTCTCTCGACTTCCCGCCGTTCTCCTTCAGCCCCCGCCGCTCATCTTTCTTCGCTGCTTTGTGCGGCGAAGCATCAATGCAAACGGGACGCTTCCCTGCTATACTGTGCTCGGGCGAATATGGGAGAGACGACGACGGCCGAATCCTGGCCGAGTTGTGTACACGAGAGGGAGGGGCGCGCCGGCCGACGCGAGGGCCGGGCGAGAAGCGCCGGGCTGCAACGTGCGATGTTTCTGAGATACTCTTGAGGGGGCGGGAAGATGGAACCGGAAGAACTGTTCGACGAATGGGTCGAGGGGACCACCCACCGGGACAACCAGGTGGACGAGCACGGCGTGCATCTCACGGTGGCCGCCGTGCACTCCCCGTACTCCCGTGGCAAGATCGATTTTGGCGGAAGTGAACTGGCACCTACCTCCGCCCGCGCCCTGGAAACCTCGCCGAAGACTCCGGGAGACCGCTACGGCTGGTGGCGGCTCAGCGAGGGAATTTACGTGGTCGAGTTCAACGAAACATTAAGGGAAGGCGCGCCGCCGGCGCTGCTGGTCTCAAATCAGCGGTTGCTGAACTGCGGCTCCGCGCTGGCAAGTGCGATCTTCACGAGCGGAGAAATGCGGACCCTGCTGACCGTGGGCGAGGAAGGCATCGACATCAAGGAGAACGCCCGCATCGCCCTGCTTCGCCCCCTGAGCGGTTGAGCAGGGCGGCGGGAAGCAGGCGGACCGGGGCGCCGAAGTGGTCTGAATCGGGCGCGAGCCCGGCCACGAGTTGAATCCCCGGCCAGGGCCGGTAGAATGGTCCTTCGCGACCGCAAGGGAGACTCCCTGCTGTGAGAGCCGCCGTCATCATACCGGCACGTTACGCTTCCAAACGACTGCCCGGCAAACCCGTGCTGGAAGCCCCCCGGCGGGTCACCGGCAAATACATCGTCCAGCACGTCTACGAGCGCGCGAGCGAAGCCCCTTCCGCCGAACGGGTGATCGTGGCAACCGATGACGAGCGCATCTTGGAGGCCGTACGGGGATTCGGCGGGGAAGCCCGGATGACCCGTGAGGACCACGCCAGCGGAACCGACCGGATAGCCGAAGTTGCCGCCGGCCTCGACCATTCCGTCATCGTCAACGTCCAGGGCGACGAGCCGGAGGTGCTTCCTGAGCACGTCGAGCAGGTGATCGGCCTGCTGGCCGATGAGTCCGAAGCGGCGATGGGGACTCTGGCCTGCCCCATAGACTCGGAAGAGGAGTGGCACGATCCCAACGCGGTCAAAGTAGTGATCGACGGGCAGGGCATGGCCCTGTATTTCAGCCGGAGCCCGGTGCCCTACCTGCGGGATTTCACAGGCGACCTCCCGGATGCGCCCGCCAGACCACTGCGCCACCTGGGGATTTACAGCTACCGGCGGGAGTTCTTGCTGCGCTACGCGGAGCTGCCGGCCTCCCGGCTGGAGCAGGCCGAGAAGCTTGAGCAGCTCCGGGCGCTCAGTGCGGGCTACTCCATCAAGGTCGGACTTACCCCACACCGTGGAATCGGGATCGATACCCCCGAAGACCTGGAACTGTGGCTGGACAAATACCGAAGTCAAAAGGAGGCGGCGCCGTGAGAAAAACCGAGGAGTTCGCCGTCAAAATCGAGAAGGTCGAGCGCCTGCTGGACCAGCACGAACTGGCCGGCGTGGTCTTGAGCCGAACCGACAATTTCGCCTGGCTCGGCTGCGGCGCGGACAATTCGGTGGTCACCTGCCACGAAGCCGGCGTCGGAACCCTGGTGGTGCGCCACGGCGTCGTCACCCTGGTGGCCAACAACATAGAGGCCGAGCGCCTGCTGACCGAAGAACTGGAAGAAGTGGATATCCCCGACACCGAAGTCTTTCCCTGGCATCGACCCGAGGAAAAGGAAGAAATCCTCCGGGACATCTGCCGTGGCGCCCGGATGGCCTCCGACGACGGGTCGGCCGGCCTGCCGGCCCTGCCGCCGGAGTTCGACCGGCTCCGCTACGTGCTGACCGGCTCGGAGATAGAACGCTACAAGGCCCTCGGCAGGGACTGCACCTGCGCCATAGAGGGAGCGGCGCGCGCAGTCGAACCGGGTATGACGGAGGCGGAGATCGCTGGGTTGCTGAGCGGACGCCTCCGGGAGGCGGGGATCAGCCCCGTCGTGCTACTGGTGGCCGCGGACGAGCGCATAGAAAACTGGCGGCACCCCGTGCCCAAAGACGCTCTGGCCAACCGGCGGGCCATGCTGGTTACCTGCGGGCGACGGCAGGGATTGATCGCCGCGATCACCCGACTGGTCCATTTCGGCGAGCCCGGCGAGGAGCTGTCCCGCCGCCATCGGGCCGTCTGTCGGGTCGACGCCGCCATGATTCTGGCTACGGTTCCCGGGCGGAAGGCCTCCCATGTCCTCGAGGTGGCTCAGGAAGCCTACGCCGAGAACGGCTTCCCCGACCAGTGGCAGCTTCACCACCAGGGCGGTGCAACCGGCTACCGGCCCCGCGAATACCTGGTCACCCCGGAAGGCGAACAGATTATCCACGCCGAGCAGGCGTTCGGGTGGAACCCCTCGATCGCCGGGACGAAGTCCGAGGACACTATCCTGGCCGGCGAGGAGGGCGTTGCCTTCCTGACTGCGCCTTCCGAGGACTGGCCGGCCATCCGCGTGGAGTGCGAGGGTCAGGTGGTCGAGCGTCCGGACATCCTGGTCAAGTAGTTCCGGGCGGACGGGCTACGGCGTCAGCGGCTCGCAGCGCCGCATGAGTTCTTCCACGTCGCCCGGTTCGTAACCCACGGTGGTCTCGGATGCCGCGCTGGCGGCTCCCGTCGCCGCCGCCCGGCAGAGGGCTTCGGCGGGGGCCTCCGACAGTTGCCCGCCCCGCAGCCAGCCGGCCAGGAAGGCGTCGCCGCATCCGACGGTATTGCCGACTTCGTAGTCGTCCAGGGCGCATCTCCGACCCAGGGTCAGGCCCTCGCGCAGCAGGAAAGCCCCCTCCTCACCCATCGTCAGCAGCACCGTCTCCACGCGGCCCAACACGCCCCGGGCGGCGGCAACCGCTCCCTCGCGGTCCACTTCCGTTTCGCAGAGCTGGCCCAGCTCGCGCAGGTTCGGCTTGATCGTTTCGACGGCCCCGCTGTCCACCGCCGAGCGGAGCGCCGGTCCGGCCGCGTCTACGGCCACGCGGGCGCCGGCTTCGGCGCATTTTCCGATGAGACCCGTAAAATGGCCGGGCGTGAAGCCCGGCGGCAGGCTCCCGGCGAAGACCACGGTCGCAGCGGACCGTCCCGAAATCAATTGTGTTAAAAGCCCTTCCACCCCCCTTCGGTCCTCGTCCGTGACGCGGAAACCGGGCTCCCGCAGGTGAGTGGTGGTCCTCGCCTCGGGGTCCAGGACGGTGGCGTTGGTCCGCGTTCGTCCCGCCACCGCGCAGAACCGCGTCTCTACGCCGTCCTCGGCCAGGCTGCCGGCGAACAGGCTTTCCTCGTCTCGACCCACGAAGCCGGAGGCGATCACCTCACCGCCAAGGCGGGCGATGCCCCGCGCCACGTTATTTCCCTTGCCCGCCGGCAGCAGGCTTCTGACCTCCGCCCTGGCATGAGCGCCCACCTTGAACCCGGGCACCTCCAGTGCCTTGTCGACAGCCGGGTTCAAGGTCACCGTCACGATCAAGACTCGCCCTCCCGGTAGGGGTGTATCGCCTCCAGGTAGTAGGGCGAGGGCACGGGTCCGTCCAGAATCGCGTCTCCCACCCGCTCCAGCCACTCTCTCAGGCGAGTGTCCAGCTCCCGGCGCACCTCGGCGTATTCGGGGTCGTCCGCCAGGTTGTTCAGTTCGGCGGGATCTTCTTCCAGGTCGAACAGCAGCACCCGCGGCCAGTTGGCGCCGCTCTCCTGTTGCTCAAGATTCACGGGGTAAGCCGGCAGGCGCTGTGCGCGGAAACTGCGGATCAGTTTGTAACGCCGGGTGCGGACGGAGCGGAGTGCTTTGCCCACGAGTTCGGCAAACACGCACCGGCGCCCCGGCGCCGGACCACCGGAGAGGGCGGCCGCAAAGCTGTTGCCGTCCAGGTTCGGCGGCGTGGGGACCCCAAGGACGTCCAGGAGAGTCGGCACCAGGTCCACGTTGCCGAGCAGGGCGTCGCAGGCGCTGCCGGGTTCGGTCAGTCCGGGCAGCCGCATGATGAGCGGGATCTCGGTGCCGGGGTCGAAAAGCGTGTTCTTGGCGCGGGGGAAGGGGATGCCGTGATCGACGGAGTAAACGACCAGCGTGTCCTCGCGCAGCCCGGCCTCCTCCAGCGCGTTCAGGATGCGTCCCACGGCCCGGTCCATCTTGTGGATGTTCCCCTGGAAGGCGGCGAATTGTTGCCGGGCGGCCTCGTTGTCCTCGATGTAGGGCGGAATCCAGACCCCCTCGGTGTCGTCCGGTTCGGCACCGCCGAAGTCGAAGGTCCGGTGGGTCTCGAAGAAGCCAACCTGAAGGTAGAACGGCGCCTTCCCGGCCGCAGGACCCATGAGGAACTCCCGTACGGCCTCGCTGACCTGGTCGCAGGGCAGATGGTGGTGCGTTTTCGGGTCGCGGTGAAAGCCGTGCTCGTCGAAGCAGAGCTGCTCGTCAACGTCGGTGGTCTCATGCTGGTGCCCCAGCAGCACGGTGTAGTAGCCGGCCTGGTGCATCAGGTGGGAGAGGTGCTTCTCCCCGGGATTCAGGCTCCACGCCCACGGCCCGTGGCACAGCCCCATCATGCCGTTGGTCTGGGGGTAACGGCCGGTCATCATGGCGCCCCGGCTGGGGCTGCACAGGGCGGAGGTGGCGAAGTAGTTGGTGAACCGGCAGCCCCCCTCCGCCAGGGCATCCAGATTCGGCGTGCGGACGGTTTCCACCCCGTAGCATCCGAGGTGTCGTCCGGTATCGTGCGTGGTGATCAACAGCAGGTTGGGAGGCATGGGGGGTCTCCTGGGCCGCGGGCTTCAGGCAAGTGGAAAGTGCTGCAGCGGGGTGTAGACGGCGCCTTCGGGGCGAAGATCGCTTTTCATCAGGACGATGGAGTTGACCTCCACCGTGCCGAATTCCTGACGGGGCACGGTGGCCCGGAGTTCCTCAAGCGGCGGGCAGGCGCTTCGCTTTTTCACCCGCCCGAGCGTAATGTGGGGGATGTACTTCCGTTTTTCCCGCTTTACGCCGAGACCATCGGCCAGCGCCCCCTCGACGGCCTCGTGCAGTTCCTCCAGGGCGTCATCGGGCGCATGGGCTTTGACGTGAATGACCCGGGGCGTGCCGTGCGGGGGAAATCCGGACAGGTCCGCCACCCGCATCCGGAAGGGCTCCGCGCCCTCGCATGCGGACTGTATCATTCGCACGGCATCGGGGAGGTCCGGCTCTTTCAGCTCGCCGATGAACTTGAGGGTAACGTGAAGCGCCTGAGGCTTCACCCACCGCACCCCTCCCGCCGCGTCCCTCAGTGCGGCGAGGGCGTCCAGAAGGCGCTCCCGGCACTCATCGTCCAGTTCGACTGCCACAAAGGTTCTCACGACTCATCACCTTCCAGTCAGGATTCCGCCTCTTCCACCTCCGGAGGCATTTCCATCTTGTCGAAAAGGATCACCGGCTCGCCCAGCTCCCGGCCCTCCGGGAGGGGTTCCGCCGCCGCCGGCCACAGCATCTCCCCCGGTTGTGCGGACAGCATGCCCGCGGTCTTCTCCGCCGCGAAGGGAAGGAACGGCTCCATCACAACTCCGAGGACTTTTATGGTGTTGAGGCACAGGTTGATCACGGTGCCGCAGGCGGTTCTGTCCTCTTTGCGCAGCACCCAGGGCTCGCGGTAATCGAAGTAGCGATTGCTTTCCCGGGCGGCCGCCATCAGCTCCTCCAGGGCATCCTTGAAACGGTAGGCCTCCAGCTTGTTGCCGACGCTGTCGGGGAGGCCCGCGATCCGCTGGAGCTGTTGGCGGTCCTGGTTGGTGAGTTCGCCCCGGCTCGGGACGCGCCCGTCGAAGTACTTGTGCGCGAAGGTGAGGTTCCGATGGACGAAGTTGCCCAGCGCGGCCACCAGCTCATCGTTGTTGCGGCGCACCAGCTCCCTGAACTGGAAGGCCGTCCGCTGGCGTTCCGGGGCGATTGCGGTCAGGTAGTAGCGCAGAGGGTCCGGTTGGTAGTTCTGCAGGTAATCATTGATCCACACCGCGGTGCCCCGGCTGGTGGACATCTTCGCCTCTTCTTCACCGGGGAACTGGATGTTCAGAAAGCAGTTGGCGGGGATGTACTCCGGCAGCTGGAATGTCCCCTCCGCCATCAGCATGGCCGGCCAGACCACGGCGTGGAACACTACGTTGTCCTCGCCGATGAAGTGCACGATCTTGCAGTCGGGGTCCTTCCACCATCGCTGGTAATCCTCAGGCGCACCTCCCCGGCGCTCGCACCACTGAGCGGTGAAGGAAACGTAGCCGATCGGAGCGTCGAACCACACGTAGAGGACTTTGCCTTCGGCGTCGGGATCGTTCTGGAGTGGCACCGGAATGCCCCACTCCAGGTCACGCGTTATAGCCCGTCGCGGCAGGCCCTGCTCCACAAGGCCGAGGCTGAAGTTCCGCACCATGGGGCGCCATTCCGCGTGGCTCTCGATCCAGCCCCGCAGACGTTCCTCCAGTTCCGGCAGTTGGAAAAACCAGTGCACGGTCTCGCGGACCTCGGGGCTGGCCCCGGAGATGACGCTCTTCGGATCCACAAGCATCCCCGGCTCCAGAAGCTTGCCGCACGCCTCACACTGGTCGCCCCGCGCGCCTTCCGCGCCGCACAGCGGGCATGTCCCTTCCACGTAGCGGTCCGGCAGGAACATCCCCGCCTCAGGGTCGTAGAGCTGCCGGCTGCTGTCCTTCTTCAGATAACCGTTCTCCAGGAGGCGCAGGAAGAACTGCTGACTCAACTCCGTGTGCAGCTCCGTGGCGCTGGTGCCGCTGTAGATGTCGAACTCGATGCCCAGGCCCCCGAAGTCGCTCTTCTGTTCGGCCCGGTAGTACTCGGCGACCTCCCGGGGCTCCCTGCCCTCCTTGCGGGCCGTCAGGGAGACCGGCACGCCGTAGTCGTCGCTCCCGCAGATGAACGCCACCTCATCCCCCCGCGAGCGGAGGTAGCGGACGTAAATGTCGGCCGGCAGATAGCAGCCCGCCACGTGACCCACGTGGAGACGACCGTTGGAGTAGGGCAGGGCCGCAGTCACTGTGAAGCGTCTGGTCATGTGCCGGAAGTCCCGGGAAAACCTGAGTGTGCAAAGGAGAGCCCGCTGAGAAGCCACACTATAGCAATGGCCGGGGGAAGGCGCAAGCGGGCCGTCGAGGACAACGGCAGCGTGCCGTTGGCTTGCGGCCGCCCGGCCTTTGACGTACAGTCGGAGACGCCATGGACAAGGTCACCATCATCCGGGCCGAGCGCGTCAGCAAAGCGGTCAGCGAGCTGTACGCCGAGATCAACACGTACCTGCGCGAGGACGTTCGCGAAGCGCTGCAGCAGGCGCTGGAGACCGAAACCTCGGAGACCGCGCGCGAGGTGCTCGCGGTGCTGCTGGAAAACGAGCGGATCGCGCGCTCCCGGGGCCTCCCGCTCTGTCAGGATACCGGCCTGGCGGTGGCGTTCGTGCGCATCGGCGCGGAGGTAGTGATCGCCGGCGAGACGCTCCAGGCGGCCGTCGATCGGGGCGTCCGCCGGGCGGTCGAGGCCACACCCCTCAGGGCCTCGACGGTGGCGGATCCCCTGGCGAGATCGAACCTCGGCGACAACACCCCGGCCATCGTCCATGTTGAACCGGTTCCCGGAGATTCGCTGGAAATCCATCTGCTGGCGAAGGGCGGGGGAGCGGAGAACATGAGTCGCCTCTGCATGCTCAACCCGGGCGACGGCCGGGACGGTGTCATCCAGGCCGTCGTGGAGACCGTCCGGTGCGCTGGGGCCAACGCCTGTCCCCCGGCGATCGTGGGTGTCGGTCTGGGAGGGGATTTCGAGAGCGCGCCGCTGATGGCCAAGCGGGCCCTGCTGCGCGATCTGCGCGAGGAGAATCCGGACGATGACATGGCGGCGCTGGAGTTCGAGATATTGGACCGTATCAACGCACTCGGCGTCGGGCCGCAGGGGCTGGGAGGGGACACCACGGCGCTGGGCGTTCTGGTGGAGAGCGCTCCCTGTCACATTGCCAGCCTTCCGCTGGCGGTCAACGTTGAGTGTCACTCCCACCGGCACGGGTCAGTGCTCCTCGCCGGAGAGCGCCATCGGCTCGGCCCGGCGGAGGACTGACCCATGAAGCGCGCGGGCAGCCTGAGAAGGGTCGCGGCGCTTTTGGCGGCCGGGGTCCTGATAGCCTTCGTCGTCGGAACTCTCTACCGCACGATGGGTTCGCCGGCCCGGAGTGCACCGCTCGCCGGCCGGGTCACCTACGTCTACGACGGGGATACCATTGAAGTTGCAGAAGTCGGCAAGGTGCGTCTTATCGGCATTGACGCCCTTGATGCCCACAACGAGGGGAAGACGTGGCAGCAGGCCGCGCGCTATGGCCTGACCGCCGATCAGGTGAGGCTCTGGGCTGCTCGGGCGAGTCAGTTTGCCCGCGAACGGCTCCAGGGCGGGCAGGTCATGCTTCACCGCGGGAGGCAAGCCACCGGCGACTACGGGCGGGTCCTGGCCTACGTGGAGGTGGACGGGGGTGCCGACGGCCGGGACTTCAACCTACAGATGATTCGTCGCGGCCTGGCCGCCGCCTACCGGCGCTACCCGCACGCACGGCGGGGGCGCTACCTCCGGGCCGAGAAAGAGGCGCGACGCAAGCGAGCGGGGTTCTGGGCGGATGCACGAAGAACCGAGTGAACGGCTGCCCGCCGGAGGCGGCGCCTACTGCCTGGTGCTGCATCTGGACCGCGCCCGAAAGCTGTCCGTGGGCGCGCTGGGTGACCTTCAATTTCGGGCCGGCCACTACTGCTACGTCGGCAGTGCGAGAAGCGGTCTCCGCTCCAGGTTGGCGCGTCACCTGCGAAGTGCCGGCAAGCGGCGTTTCTGGCACGTGGATTACCTGCGGGAAGCCGCCGAGCCGGTAGGGGTCCTGACGTGGATTGGGCCGGAAGCCGATGAGTGTGCGCTGAGCCGCCTCGTGGCCGCGGCGGCGGAGAAGAGCGTGCTCGGATTCGGCTGCACCGACTGCGGCTGCGCCAGCCACCTGCACTACTTCCGGGGCTGTCCCGGCCGACAGCTCGGCAGCCTGGCGCCGTCCGGGGCGGAATGGCAGGACCTGCCCCAGTGCTGAAGACGGCTCGGAAGGTTTCCGAACCGGATGGGAGTCACCCGTTCAGCGCACGGTCCGCGTCAGGGGCTGGCCGGGGTGGGTTCCTTCGTTTCGACCTCTTCCGGTGAGAGAGGGACGCTCTCGAAGGTCAACTCCCCGTCTTCGGCGTCCACCACGACGGTGCCTTCCTCGAACTCGCCCGCCAGGATCTTTTCGCTCATCGGGTCTTCGAGGTTTCGCTCAATCGCCCGCCGGAGGGGTCGAGCGCCGAACTCGGGGTTATAGCCCTTTTCGATGAGCAGATCGGCGGCGTCGTCTTTGATGACGAGCCTCATGTTCTTGGCGAGCAGCCGTTCACGGACCTTGTCCAGCTCCAGCCGGACGATGTCGCGGAGGTCGTCTCGGGTGAGGGAGCGGAAAACGATGGTGTCGTCGATGCGGTTGAGGAACTCGGGTCGGAAGTGCTTCTCGACCTCGTCCATCAACTGCTTCTTCATCGTCTGGTAGTCCTTCTCCTCGGTCTGCTTGCGGAAGCCAAGACCGGCGCTGTCCTTGATGACCTGAGCGCCGATGTTGGAAGTCATGATCAGCACCACGTTTCGGAAGTCGACCTGTCGGCCGAAGCTGTCGGTGAGCCGACCGTCTTCCATGATCTGCAGAAGCATGTTGAATACTTCGGCGTGGGCTTTCTCGATCTCGTCCAGCAGGACAACCGAGTAGGGGCGACGTCGGATTTTTTCGGTCAGTTGGCCCCCCTCCTCGTATCCGACGTAGCCGGGCGGGGCGCCCACCAGTCGGCTGACGTTGTGCTTCTCCATATACTCCGACATGTCCACCTGCACGAGGGCCTCTTCGTCGCCGAAGAGGAACTTGGCTACGCTTCTGGCCAGCAGGGTTTTGCCCACGCCGGTTGGTCCGATAAACAGGAAGCAGGCCACGGGACGGCGGGGGTCCTTCATGCCGGAGCGGGACCTTCGTATGGCGCGGCTGACCGCGTGGACCGCCTCGTGCTGGCTGATGACCGTCTTGTGAACCTCCTCCTCCATGTTCAGCAGGCGACTGGCCTCCTCGACCTGCAGTCTCTGGAGGGGGACGCCGGTCATGCGGGAGACGATCTCCCGGATGACGTCCTCGTCCACGACGCCCAGGTTATGCTCTTCGCCGTCGCCTTCTTGTTGCTCGTATCTTCGTTTGCGGTCCTGTAGCTGTTCGACTTCATCCCGCAGCCGGGCGGCGCGTTCGAAGGCTTGCTCCACGGCCGCCTGTTCTTTCTCCAGGGTCAGCTTGGTCAGCTCTCTCTGGAGTTCCTTCAGTTCGGGTGGAGGGGTCAGGCTGCGCAGCCGCACCAGCGCGCAGGCTTCATCGATGACGTCGAGCGCCTTGTCGGGCAGGAAACGTCCTGTGATGTAACGGGTGGCCAGCTCGGTGGCCTTGTTGATCGCCTCGTCGAATATCTGGACCGAGTGATGCTCCTCATAGCGGTCCCGCAGGCCTTTGAGGATGTCGATGGTCTCTTCGCCGGTGGGCGGGTCGACCACGATGGTTTGGAATCTGCGTTCCAGCGCGCCGTCCTTCTCGACGTACTTTCGGTACTCGTCAGGGGTAGTGGCGCCGATGCACTGGACTTCTCCGCGGGCCAGCGCGGGCTTCAGCACATTGGAGGCGTCGATGGCCCCTTCGGCTCCGCCGGCTCCCACCAGGGTGTGGAGTTCGTCGATGAACAGCACGACGTTCTTGGCTTTGCGCACCTCCTGCATGACGGCCTTGATGCGCTCCTCGAACTGTCCCCGGTACTTGGTGCCGGCCACCATGAGGGCCAGGTCCACCACGACGATTCTGCGGTCCTGCAGCAGGTTGGGGACGTTGCCGCTGACGATGTCCTGTGCGAGCCCCTCCACGATCGCGGTCTTCCCGACCCCCGCCTCTCCCAGAAGCACCGGATTGTTCTTCTTGCGGCGGCAGAGCACCTGGATAACCCGTTCGATTTCATCTTCTCGCCCGATGACCGGGTCCAGTTCGCCCTCGAGGGCCTGCCTTGTCAGGTCGCGTCCGAAGGAGTCCAGCGCGGGTGTTTTGCTTTTCTCACCGGAGAGTTCGGCGGAGCCGGATTCCTCCTCTTCTTCCAGCCCGGTTCCCTCCAGCTCGAAGATGGTCTCCTCGAGTTCATCCAGATCGGTGCCGAGGTTCACCAGGACCTGGGCTGCGACCCCATCTTCTTCCTCCAGCAGCCCGAGAAGCACGTGCTCGGTACGGACGTAGCGGACGTCCATGCGTTTGGCCTGCCGGAAGGCGTGCTCGAAGAGGACCTTCTGTGCCCTGCGGCTGAAGGCGAAGTCCTTGCCGGTGCTGAGGACCTGGCCTCCGCTCCGCACAAGCCTTTCCACCTCCATGCGCGCCTTGTTGGTTTCCACCCCCACCTTCTGCAGTGCCGTAGCGGCAGTACCGGTTCCCTCCCGCAGCAGTCCCAGCAGAAGGTGCTCTGTTCCTATGTATTGATGGCCCATCCGCTGCGCTTCCTGCCGCGCGTAGCTGATGACCTTTTTTGTGCTGTCCGTGAATCTTTCGTACATTAATTCACCTAAGAGCCTGTCAGTTTTTGCTTTACGTAAACGGCTCGGAGTTCGTCCCTTACCACTGTGTCCAACATCCTACCTTCCATTGTCTGCAAGTGCGCCGGCAATGTCAAGAGGAACAGCTCATCGAGGGTCCCTCGGCCCGTCCCGGTGGGCACGTCCATCGCCACCCCCATGCGCAGTTGCGAGAGGAGGCTGAGGGTCTCCTCCGAAGATATTTTCCCGGCTGAGGAGAGCAGTCGATACGCCCGTTCTATCCGGGAATGCAGTTCCTCCGGGTTGTTCTCCAGCAGGTTCTGCCGGGCGGCCCGCTCCATCTCAATCATCTCCTCGGCGGTCTCTCTCACCGAAGAAACGATCTCCTCCTCGCTCAGGCCGAGGGTCGCCTGGTTGGATATCTGGTAGAAGTCCCCCGCCGTCTGAGCGCCCTCGCCGGCACCGCCGCGGAGGGCGAGGCTATGCTGGTTGGCCAGACTGATGACCTTGTCCATCTCCTGGGACATGCACAGCCCCGGGAGGTGCAGCATGACGCTCGCCCGGAGGCCGGTCCCCACGTTGGTGGGGCAGGCGGTAAGGTACCCGTAGCGCGGGGAGTAGGCGTAGCGCAGGTGCTCCCCGAGGAAGTCGTCGAATTCGTTGCCCCGCTGGAAGGCTTCCTCCAGCCTCAGGCCGCCGCGGATGAACTGTATGCGGATGTGGTCTTCCTCGTTGACCAGCGCGCTGAGCTTCTCCTCCTGGTCGAAGGCGACCCCACGCGGCCAGTCGGCCTCTGCGTGCTGGCGGCTTATCAGTCGCCGCTCCAGCAGCAGCTCCCGCAGCAGACGCGCCAGTTCCCCCAGTTCCACGTAGGTGAGCGGGTGGCCGAGCTGGGGGGAACTCAGCACCCCCCGCACGCGGTTTTCCACCTGGGTGAGTTGCTCGGTCGAGCAGGCGTTGACGAACGGATAGCCATCCAGGTTGCGCGCCAGGCGCACACGGCTGCTGACCACCACGTCGTCGGCCGGCCCGCCGCGGAGCCATTCGACCGGTTTATCTCTCAAGCTCGCCAAGTTCATTTTGGCGTGCTTCCAGTTCCTCAATTTTATCTCTCAGCCGGGCCGCCAGTTCGTACTGCTCCTCTGCCACAGCGCTCTCCTGTCGGCGGCGAAGACTGCAGATGTCGCTGCGGATCCGTGCCCGCTCTCCCGCCTGTGGAGGGACTTTGCCGCAGTGTCGCGTGCCCGGGTGAATCTGCTGGAGCAGATCGGTCAGGCCTTCTTCGAAAACTTCATAGTCCCTGGGGCAGCCCAGCAGTCCCTCCTGGCGGAACTCCAGGTAGCTGGTCCCGCACTCGGGGCACTGTTTCATACTCAGCTCCTTCAATTCCGGGGCGACCGCCGCCAGGATGTGGGCGAACATGGCGGCCGGACCCATGAGGGCGGCCCCTTCCCTGTTATTGTAGCAGTCCTTGCAGTAGTGGTGCTGGACGGGCTTGCCGTCGACGAATTCGGTCAGGTGCACCGTCGCACGTTCCTCACCGCATTCTTCGCACATGTAACCTTGTTCGTCTTCGCTCACTGCACCCTCTCAGCTTCATCCGGGCAGGTAACAGGCGCCGGCCTTCTCCGATTCCCAGCAGCAGACCCGCCGGACGGTGACCTTCCTCGGGAGCCGGTCGGTCATTTGCTCGGCGACGTACCGGCAAAGGTTCTCCGTAGTGGGGTTCTGGGAGTCGAAGGGCGGGACATCATTCAGGTACTGGTGATCGAGACCGTCCAGGACCTCGCTCAGGGCCTTCTTCAGCTCGCGGAAGTCCGTCACCATGCCCAGCTCGTCGAGTTGCTCGCTGCAGACCTCGACGGCGACGCGCCAGTTGTGGCCGTGCAGCTTCTCGCACTCCCCCTCGTACTCTCTCAGGTTGTGAGCCGCTGAGAAGTGCTCTTCAATGGTCAGTTGGTACATGATTTACGGGCCTCCGCCCGCGTCGTTAAATAGTGCCCTCAACCCCATTGTATTTCGCAGCGCCGGGGGCGTCAAGGCAGCCGTTGTCGACAGGGCACCCACCTGCTTTATTATCGGAGGCGAGAGGCCGCTGTTTAGCAGCCTGTTGCCTGCACGCCGCCGGAAGACACAACGGTTCTCCACGCATTTTCAGGCGAAGGCGCGGTGGTTCCGCTGGCGGGGCACGCTCAGCGCGTACGGCTGTAGCTTCCTTCCAGGAGGGCTTCTTCCAGGACGTGCCCTTCCATGGCGCCTTGAAGCTGGGCCTTGCCGGCGCCCTCGGCAAGGTCAAGCTCCTGATCCAGCGCATAGAGCCTGAACCGGTAGGTGTGCGTCCCGCTGGGCGGACAGGGTCCCCCGTAGCCGAGTTTGCCGAAATCACTCTCGCCCTGGACGCCTTCCGGCTCGGTGCCCTTGGCAATCTCCGTTGTGCTCGGCGGGATGTTCCACACCAGCCAGTGATCGAATGTGCCGCCAGGCGCGTCGGGGTCATCCATCACCAGGGCCAGCGCCGCCGTGCCCCCGGGCACCTCCGAGACCGTCAGCGGTGGAGAGATGTCCTGGCCGTCGCAAGTGTAGAGCGACGGGATGAGTCCGCCATCTTCAAAGGCCGAGCTTGTCAGTTCCATCGGCCGCCCCCTTTCTCATGTCGCAGTTACAGTGGCCTCTGCATCGATTCTAAGCGTTTATCCCCGAGGCATCAATCCCGGCTTATAGCAAAAGGCATTTGCGCTGTGGGGGTGGTTGGGCGCCTGAAGGTGCGCGGATGCGCCCATCGAGCACCACCCGGCGCCATGAATGCTCACTGCGGGCCGATCGAGCCGTTCGGCGTGCTCACGGCCCTGAGCTTGTCGAAGGGTGCCGCTCAAAGCCCTGTGCGGTTTCACATCACTTTGGCCCCTGCGAGACGGCCTCCATTCGTCCGTGCTACTCGGCATGGTCGACGATGGCCCGACAGATGGCGTCCACGGTGGCGGACATCGAGTAGGTGCCGGAGGGATTCTTCGAGTCGTTGACCAGGACGGAGAAGGCGACTTCTATCCCGCTGCGGGCGGTGGCGTAACCGCTGAGCGCCCCCACGCCGTTCAGGTAGCCGGTCTTCGCCCGGACGCTCTCCCGATAGGGCAGATCGGTCAGTCGGTCGTGGAGCGTGCCCGGTTCGCCGGGGACGCCGAGCAGTGAACCGAACCGTTCGGCGTGATCGCTCCGGCGCATGCGGACCAGCAGGGCCGTCAGCAGGGCGGGGGAGAGCTGATTGCGGCGCGACAGTCCGCTGCCGTCGTCCAGCTGGAACTCCGATGGGCGGAACCCCATCCTCTGCAGCATCTGTCCGGCCCGCCTGAGGCCGGCCTCCCAGGAACCTTCCTCCACGGCCTCGGCGCCGATGGTTTTGATCACCTGTTCGGCGTAGTGGTTGTGGCTTCGCCGGACCATGCGACGCAGCACCGGCAGAAGCCGCGCGCGCCGCACGCACAGCGGCGGGGACGAGGTGGGTGCGGGCTGGTCCTTGCCCCGGACGAGTCGGGGGCGGCCGCCCACCGAGATGTCGTTCTGCTCCAGTGTGCTCTTCAGCAGGGCGGCGGCGTAGAGGGGTGGATTGGGAACCGTCGCCCGGTGGGACCAGCCGGCGGAGGACCGAATCACGTGGCCGCCGATGCGCACCTTTTGCTCGCCCGCCTTCCGGCTGAACCAGATGGAGTGTTTGGAGGCGGAGGTAGTGCACAGGTTGGCCAGCTCGACGGGAGCGACCGGGGGGGACAGACTGAGCCGTGCCGGCTCGCCCGGCGCCGGCCCGGGCTTAACGGTGATCACAACGCAGTTGTCGTTGACCGACAGGGCGGAGGTGGGCGGGAAGTACCACTTCCAGGCCTGGTTTTTCGACCATCGGGGATGGTACCATCGTCGGTCCAGGAAACGGTCGTCGGCGACAACGTCACCTTTGATGCTTCGGACGCCACCGGTCTTGAGCGCCTCGGCCCATCGGGCGAAGACGGCCTCGGCCTGTTCGTCGTCGTAACGCCCTCCGATGGTGGGGTCGGCTCCGCCCTGGACCAGGAGGTCTCCGCGGAGCACCCCCGCCTGTATCGGTCCCGCCGCATAGAGGCGCGTGCGGAACTGGTAGTCCGGACCCAGGGCCTCGAGTGCGGCGGCGGCCGTCACCAGCTTTTCGTTGGAAGCGGCGATGAATCTGCCCATGGGCCGGCGGCTGTAGATCACGCGCCCACTGGCAGCGGCCACCACGTGGACGCCGACGCGTGCACGCTTGCGACCGCCTTTGGACAGTATGCTCTCCACGGCGCGCTCCAGCGGATCGGCCGTCGCGGTGGCCGCGTGGAGCAGGGCCGCCAGGACGGCTGCCGGAACGAGCAGGCGGAGGGAGTGTCGGCGCTTCTGCGCTGGAGTTGGCATCGTCGGCTACCTGGGGATTGAGTGACCGTGACGCCATTCTCCGCTAACGCGGCAGGCCATTGCAAATCCGCCGTTCGGCCCTGAAATCCGCGCCGTATCGGCTACAATGAACGTCCTTGGGATTATTTGGTTTTTTCGATTGGGGACCCATGATTGAACCGAGGAACGTCCTGAACCTGGTGGAATCCGACAGCTACCGCCAGATGACCACCGAAGAGCTGGAGCGGCACTTCTCGATCCAACCCGAGGAGGCCGCAGATTTTGTGGCACTGTTGGAGGATCTTGAGCGAGAGGGTCACCTGGTGAAGGTCAAGGAAAAGCATTGGGTGAACCCGGACGCCGCCGGCCTGGTGGTCGGACGCCTCCAATGCAACCCTCGGGGGTTCGCTTTCCTGCTGCCCCTCGAGGAGGAGCGGGAGGATGTTTACGTGGGCGAGGAGGACATGGGGCGGGCCATGCACGGTGACCTGGTCGCCGTGGAACTGCACTCCCGGGGCAGTCGAGCCCGGCGCGGCAAGAGGAAACTCGGGCCGTCGGGCCGGGTCATCAAGGTGATCGAGCACCGCAACGAGATGGTGATCGGAGCGTTCGTGCCCGGCAAGAAATTCGGACGTGTCGCGGCGGACAATCCGGGGCTGTTTCGCGACATCTACGTGGCACGCGAGGACTGGCAAGGAGCCCAAGAGGGCGACCAGGTGCTGGTGGAGATAAGCGCATGGCCGACCCTGCACCGCAACCCGGAGGGGGAGATTCGGGAGGTCCTCGGCAAGGTGGGTGAGCCGGGCGTGGACGTGCAATCAGTGATATTGGAGTTCGGCCTGCCCCGGGAGTTCCCCGAGAACGTTCTGAAGGCCGCCCGGGCGCTGCCCGAGACCCTTCCACCGGGGGAGTTGGAGCGCCGCAGGGATCTGCGGCAGAAGACCACCGTTACCATCGATCCGGAAGACGCCAAGGACTTCGACGACGCTCTTTCTTTCTACCGCGACCCGGACGGCGGCCGGCGCGTCGTCCTGGTGCACGTCGCCGATCTGTCATACCAGGTCAAGCCCGACAGCGTCCTCGACCTGGAGGCCCGGCGCCGCGGCAACAGCGTCTATCTTGCCAACGACGTCGTGCCCATGTTCCCCCCGGAGCAGAGCAGGGAGGTGCTGAGCCTGGTCGAAGGCAAGGATCGTCCGGCCAAGACCGTCCGGATCGAGTTCGACGACCAGGCGCGGATAGCGGATTTTGCCATATTCCATTCGGCGGTGCACGTGGACCGGCGTATGACCTACACCGAGGTCCAGGAGGTCCTCGAAGGGGCCGAGGCCGAAGAGCCGGCCGCCGCCGCTGCCGTGGAGAAGCTGCCCGAGCCCATCTGGGAGTTGCTGCGGGACCTGGACGCACTGGCGGAACAACTGCGCCAGCGCCGCCAGAAGATCGGCTCGGTGGACCTGGACGTGCCCGAATATCGGGTCACCGTGGGCGAAGACGGACGGGTGGTCAGCGTCTCCCAGATCGTGCGTGACCGATCCCACAGCCTGGTGGAGGAGTTCATGCTCAGCGCCAACCGTGCCGTGGCCCGGTTCATGACCGACAAGAAACTTCCGGCGCTCTACCGGGTCCACGAGGAGCCCCCGGAGGAGGACCTGCTGGCGTTCGAGGACTTCGTCCGCACGGTCATCGGCAGGGAGGTCGACGCTTGCGACCGCAAGCAACTCCAGAAACTGCTACGGGAAGTTGCCGGCACGCATGTGTCCGAAGCGGTCAACATGCAACTGCTGCGGGCGATGACCCGGGCGCGCTACAGCCCGGGCTGCAAGCCTCATTACGCGCTGCACTTCGAGCGTTACTGCCACTTCACCTCTCCGGTGCGGCGGTACCCCGACCTGGTCGTGCACCACGTCCTGGACGCTTATCTGAACCGTGGCGTCAGTCCCGGCAAGCTGCGTTCCCAGTGGCGGGACAAACTGCCGGGCATCGCCTCCCACTGTAACGAGATGCAGGACCGGGCCGATGAGGCCGAACGCGAAATCGTCAAGATCAAACTGCTCCGCTACCTGGAGAGCCACCGGCACGAGGTGTTCGAGGGAGTGGTCACCGGTGTGCTGGAGATCGGCATGTTCGTGCGGCTGGAGGACTACTCCATCGAGGGGTTGGTGAAGGTCCAGGACATCCGCGACGATTTCTACAAGCTCAACGAGGAGCAGCACGCGCTGGTGGGCACCCGCACCGAGCGGACGTTCCGGCTGGGACAAGAAGTGGAGGTGGTGATCGCGGACATCGACATGACCCGCCGGCGACTGGACCTCTACCTCCACGATTGAACCGCCGGGCAGCTACGCATTTGGAACCGCGGAGGACGCAGAGTAACGCAGAGTAAAGCAGGACGACAATTCAGTAACCACAGAGAGCACGGAGACCACGGAGGAACGACCGACGAGAGGGCGGGAAGAGCAAACTATCGAGAGCTTGCCCGGGCGGGGCGTGCCTGAACGAACGCCGGCCCCGGGTGCAACGTTATTCGTCGTTCTCGCCAAAGGCTGTGTGGCTGATCCTGTTCTTTCTCTTCAGGGCCCCGCCGGAGTCGGATAGCGGGCCGCCCCCCACAAACTTCGTAGTTCCCGTCTTTCCCGTTCGCCTTCCTCCTGGTGAGTTGAGTTGGGAGCAGGCAGTAGGTAGCAGACAGCACGGAGTTGCCGGCTGTTGAGTAGTCGTGCCGTTCGTGGTCTTCCTTCGTCGTCCTTCGTGCCCTTCGTGTCCTTCGTGGTTCCCTTTGCCGTTGTGTCCTCCCTGTCGTTTCGTGCCCTTCGTGTCCTTCGTGGTTCCCTTCGCCGTTGTCCGTTCCCCGTCGTCGCCTTCCTCCGTGCCCTCCGTGTCTCCGTGGTGAGTTGAGTTGGGAGTAGGCAGTAGGTAGCAGACAGCACGGAGTTGCCGGCTGTTGAGTAGTCGTGCCGTTCGTGGTCTTCCTTCGTCGTCCTTCGTGGCCTTCGTGTCCTTCGTGGTTCCCTTCGCCGTTGTCCGTTCCCCGTCGTCGCCTTCCTCCGTGCCCTCCGTAGTTCCTGTCTTGCCGTTCGTCTTAACTCCGCGCCACTCTGCGTCCTCCGCGGTTCCCCTTGCCGTTGTGTCCTCCCTGTCGTTTCGTGCCCTTCGTGTCCTTCGTGGTTCCCTTCGCCGTTGTCCGTTCCCCGTCGTCGCCTTCCTCCGTGCCCTCCGTGTCTCCGTGGTGAGTTGAGTTGGGAGTAGGCAGTAGGTAGCAGACAGCACGGAGTTGCCGGCTGTTGAGTAGTCGTGCCGTTCGTGGTCTTCCTTCGTCGTCCTTCGTGCCCTTCGTGTCCTTCGTGGTTTCCTTTGCCGTTGTGCCCCTCTCCGTCGTCGCCTTCCTCCGTGCCCTCCGTAGTTCCTGTCTTGCCGTTCGTCTTAACTCCGCGCCACTCTGCGTCCTCCGCGGTTCCCCTTGCCGTTGTGTCCTCCCTGTCGTTTCGTGCCCTTCGTGTCCTTCGTGGTTCCCTTTGCCGTTGTGCCCCTCTCCGTCGTCGCCTTCCTCCGTGGTTCCACAGCCTTCAGGTCGCGCCGGGCGGGGAGTTCTGGTATAAAAGCGGCTCACCTACTGGAGCGAAAAGCCATGTACGATCTCCACACCCACAGCTTGCTCAGTGACGGCGTCCTGCTGCCGGCCGAACTCGCCCGCCGCTGCCAGGCGGCCGGTTACCGCGGAATGGTCATATCCGACCACTGCGACCACGGCAACATAGAGCCCGTGCTGGAGCAGACGGTGGCATTCTGCGAGGCCGTCCGCGGCCATTACGGGGAGATGGAACTGCTGCCCGGCTGCGAGATCACTCACGTGCCGCCCCGCTTGATCGAAGGATTGGTGGTGTTTGCCCGCGAGGTCGGCGCAGAGGTCGTGCTGGTCCATGGTGAGACCCTCGTCGAACCCGTGGCCGAGGGCACCAACAGGGCGGCGATCGAGGCCGGTTGCGACGTGCTGGCCCATCCGGGGCTGCTGAGCCCTGAAGATGCCGCGCTGGCCGCCGAGCTGGGGGTGCGGCTGGAGATTAGCGGCAGAAAGGGCCACAGTTTGACGAACGGGCGGGTCGCTCGCCTGGCGCGGGAGCACGGCGCCGCGCTGACCTTCGGTTCCGACGGCCACGCGCCCGGTGATTACCCCGGGCGTGAGCGAGCGGAAGCCATCGCAAAAGGGGCGGGGCTGACCGAGAGCGAAGTGAAAGAGCTGTTCCGGAACACAGCCGAGTTCTTCGGCGCCTGAGGCTGCTACCACCCCGCCGTGGCGTGCTCGAGGGCCAGGGCGGTGTAGGCGGTGACCAGTTCCGGTATGCTTTCCATCCATCGGCCGTTGTCGTTTACCCACGAGCCGTCGGCGTTTTGCACCTTCAGCAGATGGCCGACCAGTTCCTTGCGCCAGCCGTGCGAGGTGCCGTCCGGCTCGGTGATTCGCTCCGCACCGTAGGCGTTCAGAGCCCGGGCCATGGTCAGGTAGTAGTAGTAAAGGCCCTGTTGGCCGAGACCGGGGTTCGTAGTGACGGTCCAGTTGCGGCGGATCCAGCCGTGGGCCGCCTGCACGCGGGGATCATGTTTGTCCAGCCGGGCGTAGATCATGCTCTTCAGGCCGGCGTATGTCATGCCACCGTAGCTCCTGAGGCCGCCTTCTTCGGTCGTGCCGGCTTTGCTCTCGCCGGGACGATAGACGAAGCCCCCGTCGTTGGAGGCCCAGGGCTGGTCGTTTGTGCTTTCCAGGTTCTGGCAGCGCTCCAGGAACTTGATTGCCCGGTCGTAGCACAGCTCGGTCCGAGTGCGGCGTTCCTCGCCCGTGCCGGCGGCCGGCTCGTCCTCTTCGGCGACGGCTTCCAGGCTGCGGACGGCCTCCAGCGCAAGCTGGGTGTTGGAGAGGTCTGCGCGGTGCATTCCCTCCCCGGAGTGGTGAGGCTCGTAGCCCCACCCTCCGTACTGCACCTGGTCGGGGGAGACGTCCTCGCCGCGGTCGGCCTGGGCGTCCAGCAGGAAGGCGCGCGCCCGCCGCAGGAGTTTCCGGTCTTCTGGGAGGCCCGCCTCGACCAGGGCCATGGCGCAGAGGCTCGTGCTGTAGGACGCGTAGAAGCGGTCGTATATCCCGCCGTCCGGCCGGGCAAAGCTGCGGATGTAGTCCAGTCCCCGGCTCACCGGCGGACTGTCGACCTCGAAGTCCTCCTGTCCACTGCCCAGCATTGCTGTGACGCACAGGGCCGTGATCGCCGGGCTGTCCCGCCAGGAGCCGTTCGCCTGCTGGTTCTCAGCGAGGAACCGGAGCCCCCGCCGGACGCCCGCTTTGCTTTCTACCAGCAATGAAACGTCCCGCGCGGGGGACTCGGCCGACCGGACGGCCGGTGCGAGGCTCACGACGGCCAGAGAAAGCATCACCGCCGGCAGCAGAACCTTCTTGAAGGGCTTAACCGACATCTGCTTGCTCCTCCTTTTCTGTGTGCCCGGACTCCGGCGCCCGGATGATCAGTTCCACGGGCGTGTCGACGGGGGGGCACAGCTCTTCATTGACAAAGTAGTATATGTCGTCCCTTACGGTCGGGTGCGCCAACTCCAGTATGGCCAGCGGATCGTGGTAGGTAGTGATGAGGCTGCCGTCGCTTTCCGCGCCGAATCGGCCCTGCCACTGCCTGCTGCCCAGAAATACCCATTCCGCATCCTGGAGGGCGCTTTCCGCCTGGACGTTGTACAGGAAATTCCCGGCGGGCCGGCGGATCTTGCGGCCTTCCTCGTCGTCGGCGCGTTCCCATTCGACGTCGATCTGGACCGTCTCCCCGGGTGATTCGTTCCCCTCCGGGTCCCCTTCGGGGTATGGATAGGCCGGATTCCTCCCCTCACGCATACCGAGCAGCAGGAGAGCCACCTTCAGGTGCATGGGTTCGACGTCGAGCGTGAAGACCGACTCGTGCGTTTTGCCCGTGGGCAAACAGGCCAGTAGTTCGATGGGGCCGCCGGCATCCATGTTGACCCGGCCCGGACAGCGGATGGTGCGTCGGCCGGCGTCCAGTTCGATCGTGCCCACGCGATAGAGATGGGGCCCCAGCTTCTTGATCGGGCTGGTTTGCCGGTCTCCGGCCTGCAGGGCCGCCGCAGTGCCGGCCAGAAGGAGGACGAGGCCGAGCGACTCCAGCAGCAGGGCACCGACGCTCCGACGCGGCGCTTCCGGCGGATTCTCTGCCTCGGCTTCTGATCGGTTCGGTTCGGGCATTCGCGAAACTCACCATAGGGGGCACTGCCGGGCCGGTCTCGGAGGCATCAGCCTGCGGCCTGCTCTGCGGGTTCTGCGCGCGGTGCGGGCTCGGGCGGTCCCTCGATGACGAAGCAATCCATGGGGCAGACCTCCGCGGCTTCGCTGAAATCGCCGTCCGCCTTCCCGTAATCCAGCACCGGAAGGTTCCCGTCCATCTCTATGGCATCGTGGGGGTCTTCCTTGACGCAGCGGCGGCAGGCGATGCAACCGACCGAACACACTTTGCTGACCGACTTCCCGCGGTCGTTCGACGAGCACCCCAGGTAAATCTCGTACTGGACGGGCAGCAGACTGATCAGGTCCCGGGGACAGGTCTTCACGCAGATTCCGCAGGCGGTGCACTTGTCCGGGTCGATCACCGGCAGTCTCTCTTCGTTCATTGTGATGGCGTCGAAGGGGCAGGCATCCGCGCAGGAGCCGAAGCCCAGACAGCCGTAGACGCAGGCCTTGGGTCCGCCCGCGGTCAGGTGGGCGGCGTGGCAGTCCGGCTCCCCCACGTAGTTGAAACGGTCGGGGCAGCGGCTCTTTCCCCCCTGGCAGTGGACAACTGCCCGCTGGCGCACTGTCTCGCCCAGTTCGACGTCCATCAGGTCGGCCAGTTGGTGGGCCACTTTGGGGCCGCCCGGCAGGCAAAGGTTCACTTTCTCGCCCTCCTGGACCACGGCCTCGGCATATCCCCGGCATCCGGCGTAGTTGCAGGCGCCGCAGTTGATGCCGGGCAGGATGTCGAGCGTCTCCTCGACCCGGGGGTCTTCATCGGTGCTGAAGGCCCGGGCGGCCAGCACGAGGCCGATGCCGAAGATGGTGCCGAGAACGACCATGGAGACGGCCGCCACGGTTACGGTGGAGACTGCAAGTGGCATCTGCGTTGCCTCCAGGAGGAAAGTGGGACAGTTCAGCGTCCCAGGCCCAGGCGGTAGCCCAGCATCTGGTACTGGTCGCCCAACTCCTCGATTTTCTCCATCGTGCGCCGATAGTCGTAAGGGACCCTGTGGTAACGCACGGTTTCGCCGTCGAAAGTCACAAAGCAGGCCCTGTTATCGCCGTCCCGGGGCTGGCCCACCGAGCCGATGTTAATGATGCGTTTTCGCCCGTCAAGCCGGATCGTGGTGCTCTCTCCGCGGATCAAGGTCAGTTCGAGTTCATCACTGATGCAGCAGGGCACGTGCGAATGACCCACCATGCAGGCCTGATCGATCATCGAGAAGATCTCTTCGAACTTCTCGGGATCGTGAGAAACGTCGGAGGGCAGGATGTACTCGCTCAGTTCGGCCCGCGGTGAGGCGTGGACCAGGAATGTGCCGTCCATCTCCGCACTGAGGGGTAGCTGTGAGAGGTAGTTCCAGCGCTCCCTGTCCTCGTCGGTCGATTCGTCGGTGACCCTCATCCACTCCTTCGTTTTGTAGATCATGGCCGTGGCCAGGGTGTTGAAGCCGACGGGGCTGTTGAGCACGGCCCAGTCGTGGTTGCCCATGAGGGTCAGGGAGGAGTTCTTTCTGATCAGATCAGTGCACTCGACCGGTTCGGGGCCGTATCCGACGATGTCGCCGAGGCAGACGATCTCATCGACGCCCTGGTGGCGTATTTCCTTGAGAACCGCTTCCAGGGCTTCCAGGTTGCCGTGAATATCTGATATGAAGGCTTTGGTCGGCATGGGCAGACCGTGCGAAGGAAAAGCAATCCGGGCATTTGAGCAGAATCGAGCCGGAAGGTCAAGCTCTCCACTCCCAACACGACCAGAAACTCCATTATCCCACTCCGGCCCTCTCGCTTCAACAAAAGATGTCGGTAGGTGGTGCCCAATTGGGCAGACCCAGATCGCCCGCATGCGCGCCGAGGCGGCTCGTAGCGGGCTTCCCGCGCCAAAATGGCGGCCTGTGGTGCGACCTCGCCGGAGGCGGGTAAAGACGCCCGAGGCGCACATCCATGCTTCGAGGTCGCAGTCCGCCCCAGGCGGATCCCGGCTCGGCGGTCTTCTGGTACAATGGGGCTTGAACGGCGGCAGGATGCGCCGCAGAGCGGCCAGTGCATCTGAGGAGCACAAGGGTTCCTGCTCGGCACCTCTTCCTGTGCGTTGTCGTTACTCTGCGTCCCTCTGCGTCCTCTGTGGTTCCCAAACCGCGATTGGCTGGCGAGAAGGCGTAGCAACTTGTCCGCTCCGCCGCCGGTGGGCTACAATACAGAGGCGATATGAAGAAACTCCAGAGCTACGTTCTGTGCGACGTCTCCCGCGCCCTGGTGCCGGCATTTGCCACCCTGGTGCTGATCATGGTGGTGGGTTTCTGCATGCAATTGCTGCACGAGGGGCTGGACGTGGTGCGGCTGCGCAGCCTGCTGCCCCCGTTGTTCGCGTATTGCGTGCCCATGATCCTGCCGGCGGCCTTCCTTACGGCGGTGGTGATGACCTTCGGGCGGCTCTCGGCGGACAACGAGCTGGTGGGGATGCGGGCGGGCGGCGTTCACCTTTTCAGCATTGTCCACCCCGTTCTGGTCGTGGCGCTGCTGCTGACCGGGGTGACGGCGGCCTTCCAGTTCGAGCTGGTTCCCCGCTCGCGGGCCGCGATCGAACGGATGAAGTACCGTGCGTTGCGGCAGATTCTGCTGGACAAGGTCGTGCTGAGCACCCGGCGGCAGCTCAGCTTTGAGCCGGTCTTCATCCAGTACGAAGACTTCTCAGAGGGCAAGCTGACCGACCTGCTGCTGATAAGAACACGCGACCACCGCCCCGAAGACGTCATCACCGCCTCTACGGCGGTCATACACGCGGACCCCGAGCGCCCCGACACCATCTCCTTTGAGATGGAGGACTGCGTGCGCACCTCCCTCGGCCCGCGCTCCTACACCAAGGCCGGTCCCACCCGCGCCAAGCGCGTCATCTACTCCTTCGGCGCTTCCGATGAATTGGACGAGATAGCCACCGACGAGAAACATCTGCCCACCGGCCGCCTGCTGGCCCGACTGGAGGAACTGAAACAGCGGGTCGCCGGGCAGGAGAAGTTCGACCGCCCCGAGCGCGTGCACGACAGGCTGCGGAAGGAAATCCGGCTGAAGAAGGCCGAAATCTCCGAGGTTGAGACGAACCTGAGAAGCCTGCAGGAGGACTATCAGAAGTACGGGGTCAGGAAAAAAGAGGAGAGCAAGGCCACCATCCGCCGCAGCCGCGAGCGAATCCAGCAGGCACGCGAGCAACTGGAGGTCCTTCGCAGCCAACTGCTGGAGTGTGTCGAGCAGATAAACGAGCTGGGAAATGCCGAAGATGCCGAACGGGACCTGGAGCGCCTGCTCAACCTGGAAAAACAGGCCAAAGCGCTCCGCGCGGAGGTGGAAAACCGTAAGAAAGACATCCAGGAACACACCAGAAAAATCGAACAGGCCACCCGCGATCTGGAGGACAGTCTCCGCCGGGCTCGCCGCATCAAGGGACGCATCGAAGTCCTCCGGCGCCGCAAAGAGAAACTGGTCGTCGAGCGGGACGAGCTTCAGCGGCGGGACTCCTGGGCCAGGGACCAGAAAGACCTGACCTCGGTCAGGCTGCGCATCCACAAGAGGCTCGCACAGGCATTCTCCCTGTTCGCCTTCGCGCTGATCGGCATACCGCTGGGTATCATGGCCGGTGGCCGGAGCACAATGATCGCTTTCGGCATCAGTTTCGCCATCGTACTGGTGGTCTTCTACCCGTTTCTCATCCTCGGGCAGATCACCGCCAAGGCGGGTGTTCTGCCGGTGGCACCGGCCATGTGGGCCGGTAATTTCCTGGTCTTCCTCATCGGGCTGGCCCTCACCATCAAGGTCCTCCTTCGCTGACGGACCCTGACCGGCCGACGGGGCCGGGAGGCCGGAGCGATGATCTCCTGCAGCCGGAGCAGTGGCACGTGGGGCAGACGCAGCAGAACGCGCGCCGGCCGGCTTCCCCGTTGAATCTACGGGTGCGGGTGGGGTTGAGTCTGCTGAGCGGCCTGCTCCTGTTCCTCTCCTTCCCGCCGGCCGATCTGAGCTGGCTTGGGTGGGTGGCCTTCGTCCCGCTGCTTGCGGCTGTGGGCACCAGCGGCGGCTACCGGTCGGCCGCGCTCTGCGGGCTGGTCGCCGCCGCCTCCGCTTACCTGCCGTCCTTCGCCTGGGTTTTCAGCGTGCATGTTCTCGGCTGGCTCGCCCTGTGCCTGTACGTGGGGCTCTACCTGGTCGCCGCGGCGGTGCTGTTCCGTTTTTTGCAGGTTCGATTCCCGGTCCTCTGGCCCTTGTCGGCGGCTCTTCTGTGGACCGGCCTGGAACTCTTCCGCGCGCGGCTGGGTCCTGGCTTTCCCTGGCTGTTCCTCGGCTATACGCAGTACCAGTTCGGCTCGCTTCTGCAGACGGCGGCCTGGTGGGGCGTCCACGGGTTGAGCTTCCTGCTGATGCTTGTCAACGCCTGCCTGGCCGCTCTCCTGTTGAGTGCGCCGGCCCGACGCCGGGCGAGCCTGGCCGCTCTGGGGACGGCCGTGCTCCTGGTGGGCGTCTGCGCGGCGGCGGGTGCCGGTGTGAGGCGGTCCATCCAGACCCGCGAGGGTCCCGTAGTGGGCGTCGTGCAGCAGAACATACCCCGGGTCGTCTCCGAGGTGTATGATCCCGACAAGACGGAGGAGGAAGCTTTCCGTGAGCTCGAGCAGGAGATAGAGACGGCCGTGCGCCTGAGCGAGCGGCTTGTCGAGGAACAACCCGCCATGGTGGTCTGGCCCGAGACGACGGTGCAGAGGCCGCTGAACCTGGCGCCGGAACTGTGGCTCGATCCCCGCTTGCGCTCGATAATGTCCGATACGATGGCCCACCTTCGGCGGCTGGGTCGGCAGATGGACACCCATCTGCTGGTGGGCGCCCGGACAAATCTGCCCCCCTCGACCGGCTACCTGGAAGAGGTGCCGCCGGGGACGCGGACCGATTATCTGGGCAACAGCGCCATGCTGTTCTCCCCGCGGGGCCGGTTCGTCCGGCGCTACGACAAGATGCGGAGGGTCCCGTTCGGGGAGTACCTGCCCCTGCGCGAATGGCTGCCGTTCCTGCAGGGGCTCACGCCGCTGGTGCACGAACTGGATGCGGGGCGTGAGAAGGTGGTCTTCTCCCTGCCGACGCAAGACGGAGCGTCACTGCGGTTTGCCGCCCTCATCTGCTACGAGGACGTATTCCCCTCTCTGACGCGATCCTTTCGGCTTAAGGGTGCCGACTTCCTGGTCAACCTGACCGATGAGGGGTGGTACCCGATCCCCGGGGAGCTGGGCCAGCACCTGGCGATGGCCGTCTTCCGGGCCGTTGAGACTCGCACGACGGTGGTCCGCGCCGCCAACACCGGCATCTCCTGTTTCATCGGCCCCCGCGGGGAGGTCTACGAGAGGCTTCAGCCCTACACCCGCGCCGCCGGTGCGGCGCCGCTCCGGCTCTCGGAGGAACTGACGTTCTACATGCGGCACGGCGACTGGTTTGCGGTGAGTTGCCTGAGCCTCTCGATTGGGCTGCCCGGGCTTCTTCTGGCGCTTCGCCGGGGAGGGAGTTGCGGAGCGGCCGGTCACTCGCCCTCGACCGAATAAGCCCTCAGCTCCTCCGCGGCCCGGCGGGCCTCCTCCAGGTATTCGGGATGCTCCTCGATGTCGTCCTTCGCATCCAGGCCGGGGAAGAACCGGCTGACCGGACACGCCACGTTGAGAACGGACATCCAGGTCTTCACGATGGTCAGGCACGACTGGTAGTAGCGTTCCCGGTCCATCGCCCCCACGCACAGGAACATGCCGCTTCGGCGCGGCTCCGGCGGACTGCCGAGGCGGTAGGTCCTGGCCCAGAAGCACTGGAAGCGGTCGATCATTACCTTGAAGTGCCCGGGGACGGAGGTGAAGTAGATGGGGGAGGCGACCACCAGGTGCTCCGCCGTGCAGAAATCCTCGTAGAGTTCCGACATCGGGTCGTGTTGCACGCAGACGCCCGTCTCAAAGCAGGCGTTGCAGCTCAGGCACGGGGAGATGGCAAGCTCCCGCGGCACGATTGTCTCGACCTCCGCGCCCGCTTCCCGGAAGACCTCCAGCGCCGCTTCCAGCACGGCGTCGCTGTTGCCTCCCCGGCGCGCGCTCGCCGCAACGGCCAGAACCTCGGTCATTTTTGTTGCCCCCAAATTACCTGAAATTTATGAATTGAGAAGTAGCCGTTGTCTTACTTCGTGTCTCCGCCCGAGGCGGCTGAACTTCAGAATTCAGACTTCCTCCTGGTAGACCGTCGGGTCCGGCAAACCGGCTTCCTCAAACCCTCGCCTCCTCAGCCGGCAACTGTCGCAGTGTCCGCAGGCCCTTCCAAGCTCGTCCGGGTCGTAGCAACTCACGGTCAGGGAGTAGTCGACGCCCAACCGGTCGCCGGTGCGGATGATCTCCGCCTTGCTCATCTCCAGGAGCGGCGCCACGATCTCCACCGGGTTTCCCTCCACCGCCTGCCGGGTGGCCACGCCGGCCAGCCGCCGGAACGCCTCTATGAACTCCGGGCGGCAGTCCGGGTATCCGGAGTAGTCAACGGCGTTGACGCCGACGTGGATTGCTCCGGCGCCGATCACTTCCGCGAAGCCTAATCCGAAGGCGAGGAAGATGGTGTTCCGCGCGGGCACGTACGTCACCGGGATGCCGCTCTCCAGGTCCCTGTCACGGGGCACTTGCAGGGAATCGTCGGTCAGGGCCGAGCCGCCCAGCTCCTCCAGCGGCAGCTCCAGCACCCGGTGTTCGGCCGCGCTCAGGGACTCGGCCACGCGGCGGGCGGCCGCCAGTTCGACGGCATGGCTCTGGCCGTAACGGAAGCTCAGCGCGTGGCAGCGGAAACCCCGATCGCGGGCGAGCGCCAGCGCAGTGGCCGAATCCACCCCACCGCTCAGCAGCACCACCGCGTCGTCCGCTGTGCCCGGATTCTTACTCACCATCGGCCTCCCCGCTGAGTCACTTCCAACATATCCGGGCGGCACAACGGATGCAACGGCGTGGGCCCCTTCCTTGCGCATCTCGGCAGTCCTCGCTATATAGTGAAGTTGCTGGGTTGCTGCACTACCGCCGAAAGGAAACCCATGAAGAAGGCGCTGATCACCGGGATCACCGGCCAGGACGGCTCCTACCTGGCCGAGCTGCTGCTGGAGAAGGGCTACGAGGTCCACGGCATCATCCGCCGGGCCTCCACCTTCAACACCGAGCGGATCGACCACATCTACCAGGACCCCCACGAGGAGGACCGGCGACTGTACCTCTACTACGGCGACCTGGTGGACGGCAGCAACATCGCCCGGCTGGTGGAGAAGATCGTGCCGGACGAGATCTACAATCTCGCCGCCCAGAGCCACGTGCACGTCTCCTTCGAGCAGCCCGTCTACACCACCGACGTGGACGCGCTGGGTACGCTGCGACTGCTGGAAGCCATCCGCGAGGCGCGCGTCGGGACGTGCTTCTACCAGGCCTCCACCAGCGAGATGTTCGGCAAGGTCACCGAGACGCCCCAGAACGAGGAGACGCCCTTCCATCCCCGCAGTCCCTATGGTGCCGCCAAGGTCTTCGCCCACCACATGACGGTCAACTACCGCGAAGCCTACGACCTTTACACGTGCAGCGGCATCCTGTTCAACCACGAGTCGCCGCGCCGCGACCCCCGCTTCATTACGCGCAAGCTCTCCCGCGCCGCCGCGCGCATCCGCGCCGGCCTCCAGGAGACCGTATACATCGGCAACCTCGAAGCCAGACGCGACTGGGGCTACGCCCCGGAGTACGTCGAGGCCATGTGGATGATGCTCAACACCGACGGCCCGGACGACTTCGTCATCGCCACCGGGGAGTCCCATAGCGTGCGCGAATGCGCCGAGCTGGCGTTCGGCATCGCCGGGTTCAATCTCCAGTGGCAGGGCGAGGGGCTGGACGAGACCGGCGTCGACGCCGATTCCGGGCAAACGCTCGTGCGGATCGACCCTCGCTACTTCCGGCCCGCCGAAGTCGACCTGCTCCAGGGCGACGCCACAAAGGCGAAGCGCCTGCTCGGATGGGAGCCGAAAGTGAAGTTCGACGAGCTGATGCGACGCATGGTCCAAGCCGATGCCAACCTCATTGAGGAAGGCGGTGCCTGAGCCGTGAGCTGGTGGAATGAGAAGCGTGTGTGCGTGACCGGCGGGGCCGGCTTCCTCGGTTCCTTCGTGGCGGAACAACTCCGCCGGCAGAACCCGGAGGAACTCTTCATTCCCCGCAGCGCCGAATACGACCTGAGGGAAAAACCCGACGTCGCCCGCATGTACGAGGACGCCCGTCCCCACGTGCTTATCCACCTGGCGGCCACCGTCGGGGGCATCGGCGCCAACCGCCGCAACCCCGGCCGCTTCTTCTACGACAACGCCGTCATGGGCATCCAGCTCATCGAGCTGGCCCGCCGGCACGGTGTCCAGAAGCTCGTGCTCATAGGCACCGTCTGCTCCTATCCCAAGTTCACGCCCGTCCCCTTCAGCGAGGAGGACCTCTGGAACGGATATCCGGAGGAGACCAACGCGCCTTACGGGCTGGCCAAGAAGATGCTGCTCGTCCAGGCCCGCGCCTACCGCCGGCAGTACGGGCTGAACGGCATCTACCTGATACCGGTCAATCTCTACGGCCCGCGGGATGATTTCGACCCCGCCTCCTCCCACGTCATCCCTGCTCTCGTCCGCAAGTGCATCGAGGCCCGGAACCGCGGCGAGGACAGCATCACCGCATGGGGCACCGGCCGCCCCACCCGGGAGTTCCTCTACGTGGAGGACGCCGCGCGCGGCATCCTGGCCGCCGCCGAGCGCTACGACAGGCCCGAACCGGTCAACCTGGGCTCCGGAGACGAGATCGCCATCCGGGACCTGGCGGAACTGATCGCCGAGCTGACCGAGTTCACCGGCCGCATCGAATGGGACACCTCCAGGCCGGACGGCCAGCCGCGCCGCATGCTGGATACCTCCCGTGCGCGGGAGGAATTCGGCTTCCAGGCCCGGACCGAACTCCGGGAAGGCCTGCTGAAGACCATCCGCTGGTGCGAGGGCAACTGCGACTGGGCCCAGGAGGGCGGGGCATAGGCGATCCTCCTCCGGAGCGCGGCTCGGCCAGAGGGGCAGAGGCCCGCCCGGTCCACCCGCGTCTACACCTTCTTTGTGATAATAGTAAGCGGACTCCGTAGTCATTGCTTGTCTGTACGCTCCAAATTCCGATTGTGAGTCTGCGTCGTAAATGCTTTCCCGCCGGTCAGGTGCGGCAAAATGGGTTCGTTTCGTAATCGGGGGGTGCAATGGAACCGCAGATGAACGTCCGCCCCGGGCTCCGACGTGGATTGGCGAGGGAACAGAAAGGGGAACCACGGAGAGCACAGAGGGCACGGAGAACACGGAGAACGGCAAAGGCACAGGCCGGGCACCACGAAGAACGGAGACACAGATAGGCACAGATAGACACTGATGAAAAACTCCCGAAAGGGGAAAAGGAAAACGAACAACGCCAGACACTGATTAACACTGATAAACACAGATGGAAGACCCACAGAAGTTCTGGAGCTGATTTGTAGAAAGCATCCGTCGGCACGCAAATCCGCCGGGCGCCTCCCACGCCGTACCTTGCCGCTCCGGGCGGCCTTACGGCCCGGCCGGAACGGTGAGATTCCCGCCACAGGTGGGTAAACTTCAGCCTTCCTCCCCCCTACCGTACTCGTTCGGTCGGAGCAGGTCAAGGGAACGCGCGTATAGCGGTCCCCTGCGGGGCGGAGGGGGGGGACAGGAGAGGGTTCTGATGCGGGCAACCTTGCCCGCACGTTCTCAGGGGGGATGCTCTTGTCTGCGAAGCCTGCCGGGCTCTGTAAGAGCCCGACATATCAGCCCAGGGCGCAGCCCTGGGAAAAATCGGCAATAAACCAACGAGCCCTGGAAGGGCGTGACATATTCGTTCAGGTTGACAGACATCTCGCCACGTACCGAAACAGGCTCGGCTGCGGGCGGTATGTCTCGCCCCTACAGGGCTCAACTATTTGGGAGGCACACCCGGGTCCCCAGGGCTGCGCCCTGGGCTGGTATGTAACGCCCCGGCGGGCTCCGGTTTTGGGGGGGGAACCGGCCCAGTCCCCGGGGTTCCCCCAACGTACGCGTTTACCGTTCAGAAGGAGACCGTGTTTCTTAGGGTTCAAACCAGCGGTGAGGCCGGGCCAAGGATGGCCCGGCACTGCGACCTGGAAGGTCGCGCCACAACATGCCCCCCGGCTGTAGCGCGAGCATCCCTGCTCGCAGTGGCGGTGCTTCGAGCGCCGCCTGCTGTTCGCGCACGCTAAACATGTACCCCCCGACGGGGATCACCCCGGGCTACGTCTGAATCGCCCGCCTGCCGGCGGGCTCCGGTTTGGGGGGGTAGCCCCTCTGTCCCGGGGTTCCCCCAACGTATGCGTTT
>CAZEAP010000016.1:0-78288 GCA_964510315.1 uncultured candidatus Brocadiaceae bacterium | reverse complement strand
ATGTGGCGCGGGCATCCCTGCCCGCAGTGCGGGGGCATCTTGCCCCCGCCCCGGCACGGCCGCAGCACGAAGGGGCCGGGCCAGGATGGCCCGGCACTGCGACCTGGAAGGTCGCGCTACACCGCGGCACGGCGACCTGGAAGGTCGCGCTACACCGCGGCACGGCGACCTGGAAGGATGGCCGCCCCCGGCGGCTCGCACTGCGGGCGACGGGTCGCTACAATGGATTCCAGAGACCACAAGACCCTCGATCCGGGCGACGAGGCCACATGTCCCCCGCACGCAACCGATCCGAGCGGGCAAAAGCCCCCGTGGCGGCGGCGCGCTGCACCTCCTACGAGCCGAAGGCGGTGCGGCGGGCGGTGGAGCGGTGCCTGGAGGCGCTGCCGGAGCTGCGAAGGCGCTTCCGGGAGGCCGACCGGGTCCTGCTGAAACCCAACCTGCTGTCCAGCACCGCGGGTCCGGACGCGCACGTGAACACCCATCCCGCGGTGCTCCGGGCGCTGGCGGAAGCGGTGGGCTCGGAGTTCGACTGCGAGGTCTGGATCGGCGACTCCTGCGGGTCCTTCACGCGTGGCTCCACCGCCCGTGCGCTGGAACGATCCGGCGTGCTTGCTGTCGCCGAAGAGGTCGGCGCGCGGACTTACAACGTGGACCGCCAGCCCCGCGGGGTGATCCGCCCGGAGAACTCGCGCATCTACGGGGAAATCCCCCTGCCGACCAACCTGGATGAGTTCGACCTGATCGTCTCGACGGCCAAGCTGAAGACCCACATGCTGACGTGCGTGACCGGTCCGGTCAAGAACATGCTGGGGCTGGTGCCCGGCGGCGCGAAGAAGCAGGCCCACCTGCTGGCACCCCGGCCGGTCGATTTCGCCACTCTGCTGTGCGATCTCTACGCCGCCCTGCCGCCGGCGGTGGCCTTCGCCGACGGCATCGTCGGCATGGAGGGCGCCGGACCGAACAGCGGCGACCTGCGGGAGGTGGGGCTGGTGGCCGCGGGGACCGATCCGGTGGCGGTGGACAGTTTCTGCGCGCAGGTGATGGGTTTCGATCCGATGGCCGTGCCCCTGCTGGCCGAGTGCGAGGAGCGCGGGCTGGGAAGGGCGAGTCCCCGGGCCGTCGTCCCGCGAGACGGTCCCCCGGCAGCCTACGCCCCGAAGGACTTCGTCCGGCCGGTGACCTACGCCAACAGCTTCCTGGCCCGTCTGATCCCGCGCCGGGCACTGAGAGGCCTTCTCAGCACTTTCACCGCCCGCCGCGCGCGCATAGACGCGGAGCGATGCCGCGTGTGCGGCGAGTGCGCGCGCAACTGCCCCAGCCGGGCCATCTCCCTCCATCCCTCCGGGGACCGCTACCGCGTCGATCCCACCCGCTGCATAAGCTGCTACTGCTGCGCGGAGGTCTGTCCGTTCGACGCCGTGGAGGTCGAGCCGACGGCCGCCGCGCGCCTGGCCGATCGCCTGCGCTCCCGACGGTGAGCGAGCCGCAAAGATGGAGGGCGTCCTGCGCCGTGACAACCGTGAGGTCTGCCCGGCGCCCCGCTACGCGGTCTCTTCCCCCTGCTCGGCGGAGGCCGCGGGGTAGAAGCGGTTGGCCACGAAGCCCTCGGCCACCAGCAGCAGCAACGCGGCGAGGGCGACATAGGGGGTCAGCTCGTGCGCGCGGCCTCCCTCCCGTACGGGACCGCGGGAGACGGCCTCGTCTTCCAGCAACTCCACCCTGCCGGCCTGCAGGGCCGTTTTGAGCCGCCGGAGGGGCACTTTCTCCAGGCGGCTTTCGGTGGCGGCGGTGTTGACGGCGAACCCGGACGTCCACCGGCGGTCCTGCCGCTCGAACTCCACCCGGTAGTAGCCGGGCAGGTCGGTGTCCCAGTAGCTGCGGCGCCCCGGCGTGGCGCCCGGCATGAGCCGCTCCGAGGCCCCCGCACCGGGCGGGGTCACCTCGACTATGGTTGGATATTCGGAGGGCTCGAAGAGTATGGGAACCTGCGCGCCCACGGGGTAGCTGCGCACGCCGCCGGCTTCCCGCCCGGTCATGTGAAGCAGCAGCTCCCGGCAGAAAGGGACGTATCCGGGGGTCCGTGCGAACAGGCCCCATCTGTCGTCCGCGGTGGAGGCGAAGACGGCCACCCTGCCGCCCCGCCGGTCCAGCACGAGGGCGGGAAGGCCCGGCCCGAAGCTGAGGACTTCTTCGGCCGTCGATGAGGGGTTGAGCCGGCGGCATTTCAGGAACCGCACCCCGCTCAGCGACGTGCCCGATGCCTCCAGTGCCTCGACGAAGGGGTGCCCGGCACGGACGGTGCGCGGGGCGAAAGGCTCCTCTTCCCCGGCGTCGACCACCGCTCCCACGCGCGTGCCGAGGACGCCCAACGCCTCGTCGGCGTGGTAGTTCTCCCCGGTGGCGGGGCCGCAGAAGACCACCAGCGCGCCTCCGCCGCCGAGGTGCCGGGCCAGCCGGCGCCAGCCCCCGGGCGACACATCCCCCGCGCCCACCAGGGCCACCGCGTCGAAGGGCTCCAGGGGTTGCTCCTCCAGTTCCGCCGAGTAGGCTCGATCCACCCGAAATATGCCCTTCTCCGGCTCTCGCCACGGGTTCAGCGCCAGGCGGAAGAAATACGACGCCGAATCTCGCTCGGACTCGGGCTCGTCCTCGACGCACAGCACGCGGACATCGGGCGCCACCTCGAGGGTGAACGCGCGGCGGTCGTCCGCCGGGAGGCCGTCCGGGGTGAGGAAGCGCGCGCTGCCCCCGTGGTGGCCGGCCTCGGCCAGGCGCACGGTGCAGCGCTCGGTTGCCGTCTGTCCACCTTCCAGTTCGACCTTGCGGCGGCATATGGGTCGCCCGTCGAACTCGAACTGAAGCGTCCGTTCCAGGGGCCCTCCGCCGGCCAGGATCGAGGCTTCCAGCTCGACGACGCCACCGCGGAGGGCCGGCCCTCCCCGGTGGCGGATTGCCGTGAGGCCCCCGTTGGAAGCACCCTCCTCTGAGCAGTCCACGATGAACAGGTCGACCCGGGGGCCGAGGTCGAGCTTCCTTCCCTCCCATCCCATCCAGGCTCCTACCGTCATGTCGGTAAGGAGCAGGATGCGCAGTCGGCCTCCGCCTTCCGAAGGCAGCAGGTCGGCCGCCGCCCGGAGGGCCGCCCAGCAGGAATCGGAGCGCATGGTGGGGCGCAGGCGCCGAAGCCGTCCGGCAACCTTCTCCGCGGTGTCCACCAGTTCGGCGGCGGGCTGGGAGGTGGTGATCAGGGCCGTGGGCGGGCCGCCGCGGAGCCCCTCCACAAGCTCCAGGGCGCGGCTCCGGGCGCGGTCGAACCAGCTTGTGTCCGCGATTGCGTACTGCATGCTGAGGGAATCGTCGATGACCAGCGCGGCGGCCGGGGTGACCAGCTTGCCGGCCTCGGGGCCCGCCGGACCGCCCCCCAGGGCGGGCCGCGCTATGAGCAGGGCCAGCAGGGCCAGCAGCCCCATCCGCAGCAGAAGGAGCAACAGCCGCTTAAACCAGGTGCGCCGGAAGCTGCGCCCCCGGCTCTGCCGGATGAAGCGCACCATGGGGAACCGGACCTTCTGGGGCTTCCGCCGGAACAACAGGTGGATCAGCAGCGGCAAGGCGGCCGCCCCCGCCAACCACAGAGCCCATGGATGTGCAAAAACAAGCGGTCCCAAGGCAAACCCTGACCTTTCAGTTTCTCAAACCTTCCGGCAGGCCCGAGACAACAGTTGCGTCGTAGCTATTCCGCCTCCTGAAGGGTATGGAGCGTGACCCCCTCAGAACTTCGCCTGTCGTGCGCTGAGGAAGGACAGCAGCACGCCGTCGAAGGACTCCGAGGTGTCCACCTGCACGTAATCTATCCGCTCCTCCCCGCAGGCGTCGCGGTAGCGCTCGACGAACTGCTCGACCTCTTCTCGGTAGGCGGCGGCCACCGCGTCGGCGTCCGTCCGGGTGCTCTGCAGGCTCTCCACGTCGGTAAACCGGGCCGGCCCCCGGAAGGGGAACGTCAGCTCCGCGTGGTCCAGCACGTGGAAGCAGATCACGTCGTGGCCGGCGTAGCACATGTGCTTCAGGCCCTCGATAACCTGCTCCTGCTCCTCCCCTTCGGCGGGGATCAGGTCGCTGAACAGGATCACCAGGCCCCGCTTGCGGAGCATCTCGGCGGCCCTGTGCAGGCAGTTCTGGAGCCGGGACGGGCGGTGCCGCAGGGCGGAGTCCAGCACGCCGAGCAGATTGGCCAGGTGGGAGCGTTTGCTGTGGGGCGGGACCACGTTGGTCAGCTCCTCGTCGAAGGTGATCAGGCCCACGTTGTCCTGCTGGTTGATCATAAGGTAGCCGACGGCGGCGGCCATGCAGATGGCGTATTCGAGCTTCGTCATCACGCCGCCGTAGCTGTAGGCCATCGACTCGCTGACGTCCAGCAGGATGTTGCAGTCCAGGTTGGTCTCGGCCTCGAAGCGCTTGATGTAGAGCCGGTCGGTGCGGGCGTAAACCCGCCAGTCGATGTAGCGAGGGTCGTCGCCGGGATTGTATTTGCGGTGATCGCTGAACTCGCTGGAGAAGCCGTGGTAGGGGCTGTCGTGGAGGCCGGCGATGAAACCCTCCACGATAAAGCGGGCCTTCAGGTCCAGACGCTTCACCTCCTGTATCACGTCCGGACGCAGGTACTCCTCGATCGCCCTCATCGGCTTTCACAAGCTCCGGCTAAGCCAGGAGTTTGACAATCAGAACGCCACGGCGCATCATACCCGGTGCGGCGCGGGCATTTTATCATTTCGGCGGCCCGCCCAAAAGGGGGGTGTGCCGCACATCCACGCAGCCGACTGCGCCACCTTCGTATTCCGATCGCAACCATCAGGGAGCCCTGCACATGTCCGAGCAATCAGAGCAGCATTTCGACACCGCCGCGATCCACGCCGGCCACAGCCCGGATAGCGACACCCACTCCCGGGCCGTGCCCATTCACCAGACCACTTCCTACCTGTTCGAGGACACCGAGCACGCCGCCCGCCTGTTCGCCCTCGAGGAGCCCGGCTACATCTACACGAGGATCATGAACCCGACCACCGAGGTGCTGGAGAAGCGGGTGGCCGCACTGGAGGGCGGTGTGGGGTCCGTCGCCTTCTCAAGCGGCATGGCCGCCATCAACGCCGCCTGCCTGACCATCCTGGGCGAAGGCGACCAGATCGTCTCCTCCAGCGGTCTCTACGGCGGCACCTACACCCTTTTCAGCCACACCTTCCCCCGGAAGTTCGGCATCGACGTAACCTTCACCGACAGCGACGATCCGGAGGACTTCGAGGCCGCCGTCACCGAGCGCACCCGGCTTTTCTACACCGAAACGATCGGCAACCCGCGGCTCTCCGTCCCCGATTTCGAGGGCCTGGCCGAAGTCGCCCACTCCCGCGGTCTTCCCCTGATGGTGGACAACACGGTGGCCACGCCGTGGCTCTGCCGGCCGCTGGAGCACGGCGCCGACGTGGCCGTACACTCCCTGACGAAATACCTGGCCGGTCACGGCAACAGCATCGGTGGGATCGTCGTGGGCGGCGGCGCTTTCGACTGGGAGGGCAGCGGTTTGTTCCCGGAGCTGGTCGAGCCGGACCCCAGCTACCACGGCATCCGGTACGTCGCTGAGTTCGGCGAAGCGGCCTACCTCACCAAGGCGCGCGTCCATCTGCTGCGCGACCTGGGCGGCTGCATCAGCCCGATGAACTCGTTCCTCATCCTCGAGGGCATCAAAACGCTGCCGCTGCGAATGCGGAAGCACTGCGAGAATGCCATGGAGGTCGCCCGATTCCTGGAGGACCACCCCGAGGTCGGCTGGGTCACCTACCCCGGCCTTTCCGACCACCCCACCCACGAGACGGCAAGGGCCTACCTGGAAGGCGGCTTCGGCGGGCTGGTGGGCTTCGGCGTCAAGGGCGGCCTGGAGGCCGGCAAACGGTTCATCAATAACCTGAAGCTGATCAGTCACCTGGCCAACATCGGGGACGCCGGAACACTGGCGATCCACCCCGCCAGCACCACCCACCAGCAGCTCTCCGAGGAGGAGCAGCGCCAGACGGGCGTGACCCCCGACTTCATCCGGCTCTCGATCGGCATCGAGGACGCCCGCGACATCATCACGGACCTGGACCAGGCGCTGGGGAGTTGAGAGGGGCATGGACGGCCCGCGTCACTGCCCGTCGGTGGCCACGTCCCGCAGAATGGAGAGCACGAACTCCTCGTCCACGGGGACGGGGTTTGCGGCGCTGGAGCCGCTGCCGAGGGCGTAGTCGAGGATGATTCGCCGCCACTCCTCGCCCGGGTAGGGACCGAGGGCCTGGGGGAGGTCCAGCTCGTCGAGCATCGCTTCCAGCATACGGATGGGGTCGCCGCCCATGGCATCGCGCAGCTCCTCGTAGCGGGCGGGCTCAGCGGCGGCGTTTCGTTCCAGCACGGGGGGCATCAGAGCGCCGCACACCACCCCGTGGGGCAGGTCGTAGCAGAGCCCCACCGGATGGGCCAGCCCGTGCACCGCGCCCAGCCGCGCGCTCCCGAGGGCGAGCCCGGCCATGTAGCTGCCCTCGGCCATCGCGGCCCGCGCTACGAGGTCCTCTCCGTCCTCGAAGGCCTCCGGAAGGGCGGGGGTGATCAGCCTTACCGCTCCCAACGAGAGTGCCATGGTTGTCGGGACGGCGTGCACGCTGAAGAAGGACTCGACCGCCTGGACCAGGGCGTCCATCCCGCTAACGGCGGTGACCTCCGGCGGGCAGCTCACCGTCAGTTCCGGATCGGTGATGGAGACCGTGGGCATGACGCCGTCCCCGCGGATGCTCTTCTTCAGCCGCCCGTCGGGGTCGCTGATGACACCGTTGCGGGTGACCTCGGCGCCGGTGCCGGCGGTTGTGGCCACGGCGACGTGCGGCAGGCCGGGCCGTCGCACTTCCCGGCCCCGGTGGAACTCGGCGGTGGGGGCGTGTTCCCCGGCCAGGGCGGCGGCCACCTTGCCCACGTCCATCGCGCTGCCGCCGCCGGCCTCCACCACCAGGTCGCAGCCCTCCTCGGTTATCCTCTCTCGGGCGGCGTTGACGGCGGCCAGGTCCGGCTCGGGCGGGACTTCCTCGAACAGAACCACCTCCACGTCGCCGTCCTCCAGCAGTTCCACGAGCCTGCCGGTGATACCCGCCTCGCGGAGGGCGTGCCGCCCCGTGACCAGCAGGGCCAGTGAACCCAGCGCGGCGGCCTCCGGACCGAGTCGTTCGACGGCCCCGGGGCCCACGTGGGAGACGCCTGGGAAGTTCAGCCGGAGGGGCTCGCTCACTGCGCGCTCTCCCTCAAGTCAAGGCTGGCCTGATCGGATTGATCCGAGCCGGTTTCCCCCCCGGCGGGCTCCTCGTCGGACGGGGGCAGCACGTCAAGCCGCACCCCCGCCTTGCGCAGCATCCCCCGGGCGAAGCTGTCCGGGTAGGCCACTGCGGCCACGACCCGCACAATCCCGGTGTTGATGATCATCTTCGAGCACAGGCTGCAGGGCACGTGCGTGCTGTACAGGGTGGCGCCTTCCATTCGGATGCCGTAGCGGGCGCCCTGCAGGAGGCCGTTCATTTCCGCATGCAGCCCGCGACAGAGTTCGTGTCTCTCGCCGCTGGGGACGTTCAGCTCGGTCCGCAGGCAGCCTGCCTCCTCGCAATGGGGCAGGCCGCTGGGGGCACCGTTGTAACCGGTGGCGAGGATCCTCTTGTGCATCACCACGACCGCCCCGACCTGCCGCCGCAGGCAGGTTGACCGCCTGGCCACCTCGTGGGCGATGCGCATGAAGTACTCGTCCCAGGTGGGCCTCTCCCCGTCGCTCGCTCGCTCGGTCATGGCGCGCCCCTTCCCGGGCTATCGTCAGGCGTTCTCCTCGCCCCCGATCAGGTCGGCAATCTTATCCTGGTCCGGCCTGCGGATGACGCCTCGTTCGGTGATGATCGCCGCGACGTTCTCCGCCGGGCTGACGTCGAAGGCGGGGGTGTAGACATCAATTCCCTCGGGCGCTGTGCGGTGCCCGCCCCAGCAGGTCACCTCCTCCGGGTCGCGCTCCTCGATGGGTATCTCCTCGCCGCTCTCCAGGGACAGGTCGAAGGTCGAGGCCGGAGCGGCCACGTAGAAAGGTATGCCGTGGTGGCGGGCCAGGACGCTGAGGCCGTAGGTGCCCACCTTGTTGGCCACGTCTCCGTTGGCGGCGATGCGGTCGGCGCCCACGATCACGGCGTCCACCTTCCCCTGTTTCATCACGTGAGCGGCCATGTCGTCGCAGATGAGGGTGACCGGGATTCCCGCCTGCTGCAGCTCCCAGGTTGTCAGCCGGGCGCCCTGAAGCAGAGGCCGGGTTTCGTCGGCGTAGGCGGAGACCTCCTTGCCCGCCTCGGCGGCGGCGAACAGCACCGCCAGCGCCGTGCCGTAGTCCGCCGTGGCCAGACCGCCGGCGTTGCAGTGGGTCAGAATGGTGTCGCCGTCCTCCAGCAGCTCGGCGCCGTTCCGGCCGATGCGGCGGCAGGTTCGGCGGTCCTCCTCCAGTATCTGCCCGGCCTCCTGGAGCAATCGCTCTTTCAGTTCGGGGATGGGCAGTTGAGCGTTTTCCTCGGCGACCTTCTCCATCCGGTCGAGGGCCCAGAACAGGTTCACGGCGGTGGGCCGGCTGGTCTCCAGGTATTCCTTTACCCCGCGGAGTTCCCGCATGAAGGTCTCGAAGTCCTCGGCTTGTGAGTCCCGTATGCCCAGGACCAGCCCCATGGCACCGGCGATGCCGATGGCGGGGGCGCCGCGGACCCGCAGCACCTTTATCGCCTCCCACATCTCCTCCGGGGTGTTGCACTGGACGTAGGTGAACTCGCCGGGCAGCCGCGTCTGGTCGATCAGCTCGACGCAGCCTTCCAGCCCGTCGACCCAGCGGATGGTTTCAACAGGCATTATTCGGCCTCCTCGTGGTCTTCACAGCGTCAGGCCCCGTACTTGTCCAACAGCCCGGCGTTGGCCAGCATGAGGGGCAGCAGGTACATGGCGCGGAATATCCCGAGGCTGCCGGAGTTGCACTCCTGCTCGTTGAAGGCCGGCACGCGGTCCGCCGCACAGCGGGGCGAATTCAGAAGCAGCGGCACCGGGTGCCAGCTATGGAGCTGCATCGGACAGGGCGTGGAATGGTCGCCGGTCAGCGCCAGCACCTCCGGCCCGCCCTCCAGCAAAATGGGCAGCGCGGGGTCCACCGCCTCGATGGCCCGGACCTTGCGCTCGTGCGCCCCGTCCTCGCCCGCCTCGTCGGGGGCCTTCACGTGGATGAAGAAGTAGTCGTAATCCTCCCACCGGTCCAGGCACGTGCGGAACTCCTCCTCCACGGACTGCCCGGTTTCCAGCAGGTCCATCCCGACCAGTGAAGCCAGGCCCCGATACATGGGATAGGTGGCGATGGCGCCGCAGCGGAGCCCGAAGCGGTCCTGGATGCCGGCGATGCCGGGAAGGCCGGAGACGCCGCGCATGATAATCCCGCTGATGGGGTCTCCGCCCTCCAGGACCTGCAGCGCCCTCTGCTGTAGTTCGTTGACGATTTCGGCGGTTTTCTGCTGCTCCGGGTTCTCCGCCCGGCTCTCCTGTATCGGCTCGTTGTCCTCGTGGGGGTCGGTGTCTGTGATGCCCCCAACCAGCCCCGGGCCGCGAAGTATGATGCCGAACCGGTGGCCTTTCCCCGCCTGCATGATGAGTTCGACGTCGTCGATACGGCCGATCTCCTCCTGGAGGGTCTGTACGGCTTTGGCGGTAACTTCGGTCTCGGGGCGGCCCGCCCGCCGGTCGACCACGACGCCGTCCTGGACGGTGCAGGCGTTGGCGCGGGCCGCCAGGTCGCCCTGGCGCAACTCCATCCCCATGCCGACCACTTCGAGCACCCCCCGACCGATTTCCACCCGGCGGGGGTCGTAGCCGAACAGACCCAGGTGGGCCGGCCCGCTGCCCGGCGTTATGCCGTAGTCCACCGGGATGATGCGCCCGACGGCGCTTCGGGAGGCCAGCTCGTCCAGGTTCGGCGTGTCGGCGTCTTCCAGGGGCGTGGAGTAGTGGTTGTCCGGATGCCGGATGTCCCCCACGCCGTCCAGCACGAGCAGGATGAGCTTATTGCCCTCGATTTCCCCGCGCTTGACCAACTCCTCTGCCAGCTCCAGTGCGTTCATCTCCAGGTTCAGCCTCCATTGAGTATGCAGAAGATAACTATAGGGCGGCCCACCGATGCTGTCAACGCAGCCCGGGCCTTGGGCACCTTCGCCGCCGCCGGGAAACGGCCTTTGCCGCGGATGCACGCGGATGGACACGGATGACGAAAAGGGATTAGACCCGGCAAGTGTCTGCGTCTGTGCGCGATTCCCAGCTTCCCCGCGAAAGCCGCAGAATCAAACAGGAGAAGACACTGATCAACACGGATGCTTGCCCGCCCGAGGCGCAAAAGCTTCGTGCTTACCGCGGTTCCCTCGCCGTCCCGCTAATCGGGGGCCGCGTAAGGCTCGGGCACCGGAACCGGCGGGCGGCGCATGGTGTCGATGAACATGGCCGCGCCGAAGAGGATCCCGGCGATGGCCAGTCCCTGGAACAGCGTCAACCCCCCCAGCGCATCGAGCCGGGCGGTGTCGGCCCGGAAGAACTCGTTCCAGTAGCGTGCCGTCCCGTAGAGCATCAGGTAGCACCAGCCGACCTGGCCCGGACGCCAGCGGCGGCGCAGCAGGTAGCTCAGCAGGGCGAAGATGGCAAGGTTGTAGCCGACGGCGTAGAGCTGCGTGGGATGGACGGGGAGCGTCCAGTGGCGCTGCACCAGCAGGTGGTAGCGGTTGTTGATCACTTCGGTGGCGGCGCGGAATTCCTTGACGAAAGCGTCGCTCCATCCGCCCGACCGGCTCAGGAAGTCCAGCGGCCAGCCTTCCAGCACCTGGTGTCGGAACACCGGTGGCCCGACCAGCGTCTTCTCCCCGAGGTTCAGCATGGGGTTGAGGGAGGAGCCCTCCCGCAAGAGGCCGGGGAAACGGACGCCCAGCGGGCCGTCGGTGACCTTCCCGAAACAGCAGCCGTTCAGGAAGCACCCCATTCGACCGACCGCGTGGCCCAACGGCAGGAGGCTCGCCCCCAGGTCCAGCGTGGCGCGGAGGGGCAGGCCCTTCTTCCAGATGCTTCCCAGCAGGCCCGCGATGCCCCCCATGAGGCCGCCGAAGAACGACAGACCGCCCTCGTGCAGGAACAGGATGTGGATGGGTTGATCGGCGAAAAACTCCCAGTAGTGGACGACGTAGAACGCCCGCGCGCCGACGATTCCGCCGATCAGGCCGAGGACGGCCGTGTCGAAGAGGGCCACCGGATCGATGCCCATCCGTCGGCCTCGCCGCTGAAGGAGCCACAGGCACAGCAGGAACCCGCAGAGGATCATGAAACCGTAGGACGCCACCGGGAAGGTCCGCCCGCCCGGCAGAGGAATCTCTATCAGGTAGGGATGCATACGGCGTCCGCCTTTCCTCTTTGCGCCGGGGGGCTCATACGGCCTCCTGCCGGCCGAGGGGCATGTTGTCGATGAGCCTGGTGTCGCCGACGCGCACGGCCAGCACGGCCACGGCCCGGTCGGTGGCTTTCTCGGGCGTCTCCAGGGTCCGCTCGTCAACGATTTCCGCGTATTCGGCCGCCGCCAGGGGGGCGGCTTTGATGATCTGGCTCATGGCGTCGCGCAGGGCTTCGGGGTCGGTCTCGCCGGCCTCGTAGAGCCGGCGGGCCTCCCGGAGCGCCCGATGGAGGCAGACCGCCTGGCGGCGCTCCTCGGGGCTGAGGTACTCGTTCCGCGAGCTGACGGCCAGGCCGTCCTTTTCCCTGATCGTGGGCAGGATGCGGATCTCGACCGGCACGTTCAGATCGCGGACCATCCGCCGGACCACCACGGTCTGCTGGAAGTCCTTCCGCCCGAAATAGGCCCGGTCGGCGGGCACGCTGTTGAGCAGCTTGCAGACGATGGTCAGCACGCCCCGGAAATGGGTGGGCCGGAACTCGCCCTCCAGCACCTCGGTCAGGCCCTCCTGGACCACGTAGGTGCAGAAGCGCTCCGGGTACATGTTCGCGTCGGTGGGGTGGAAGACCATGTCGGCGCCGTTGTGCTCTGCAGTCCGGCAGTCCTCCTCCAGCCGGCGGGGGTACTCCTCGAGGTCTTCCTCCGGCCCGAACTGGGTGGGGTTGACGTAAATGCTCACCACGGTGCGGTCGCACTCCTCCACGGACGTCCGAACCAGGCTGAGGTGTCCCTCGTGGAGGGCGCCCATGGTGGGCACGAAGCCCACCGTCAAACCTTCCCCCTGCCAGCCCTCAACAATGCGCCTGGCCTCCTCGGGCTCCGCCGTGCGCTTGAGCGTCATGGTTTCTCTCCCTCAGGACCGTATTGCTCGGGCGTGCCGGAGATGACCTCCAGCCCGTGGGGAACGGCCTCCAGCAGGAAGGGCACGAGCTGGCGGACGGCCGCCGTGCTACCGGGCAGGTTGACGATCAGGCTGCTCCCACGGGTCCCGCTGACGGCCCGGGAGAGCATGGCCTTCGGCGTGTCCTCCAGTCCGCGCACCAGCAGGGCGGTGCTGATGCCCGGCGTCTCGCGCTCGATCACCGCGCTGGTGGCCTCGGGGGTCACGTCCCGCGGCCCCAGGCCCGTGCCGCCGACCGTGAGGATCAGCCCCACGCCCCGGTCGCTCCACTCCCGAAGGGCTGCCTCTATGAGGTCCTGTTCGTCGGGCACGACCCGCACTTCCAGGACCTCGGCGCGGTCCCGCAGCAGTTCCGCGGCGCTCCGCCCGCTGGTGTCCTCCTCCTCACCACGGTGTATCCGATCGCTTGTAACCAGTACGGCGGCGTTGAACTTCACTTGCTCGACCTCCCGGAGGCCCTCGGACCGGCTCCCGGCGGGAGCAGCTCCACGGCATTACCGGCGCACACGACGCCCCCCTCGACGACCCGGGCGAAGACGCCCTCCCGCGGCATCACGCACTCGCCGGTCTGCTCCTTTATGGCACAGTCCTCGTGGCACTCTTTGCCGATCTGGGTGACCTCCAGCAACGCGCCGGCCCCGGAGGCGGTGCCCAGAATGCGCAGCCGCACCCCGGGCCGGAACTGCTCCGGGCTGAGCCCGCCCAACAGGATGTTTTCGGCGAAATCGCCGGGGCCGACGTCCAGACCCTTGCGGCGTATCTTCTCGGCGCTTTCTTCGCACAGCAGGCTCACCTGGCGTTCGGTGCCGGCGTGGGCGTCGCCCTCCAGGCCGTGGTCCTGCACGAGGCGCCCCTGCCCGATGGGCTTCTTGGGTTCTCCCTTGCGGGAGGACAGGCAGACCTCCAGGACGGTTCCTCTCTCATCCATGGGTCTCCTCCGCCCGCCAGTGCCCGCTCTTGCCGCCCGTCTTCTCCAGCAGGCGGGTGCGGGTGAGTTCCGCGCCGGGACAGACGCCCTTTATCATGTCGTAGAGGGTGAGGGCGGCCACGCTGACGCCGCAGAGGGCTTCCATCTCCGCCCCGGTGCGGGCCAACGTCTTGACGGTGCAGCGGAGGCGGACCTGACGTTGACCCAGATCGAACTCCAGGGTCGTATGGAGAATGGGGATGGGGTGGCAGTGCGGGATGAGGCGGGGCGTGCCCTTGACCGCCAGCAGGGCGGCCGCCCGGGCGGTGGGCAAGGGATCGGACTTGGGCAGGGCGTTGGCCTCTATGCGCCGGAGGGCCTCCGCGTCGGCGCGGAGCACGCACTCGGCCGCCGCCACGCGCTCGCTCTTCTCCTTGCCGGAGATGTCCACGCTGCCTTTGCCGCCCTCTGCCATCTTCTCCGCCGTACTGAAGCCGCTCACCAGAGCCACCCATTATAGTGCAGCGGACGCCGGACTGTAAGCGGCGGCGCGGCAGAACGGCGAGATGCGTTCGGCGCCTGAAGCTAAGGCGCCTCAGCATGACAGTGTGCGGGTCACCGCCCAAAGTGTCCTTCTGAGCGAGCGCACTTTCAGCGAGCGAAGAATCTCTCCGTTTGGTCACGCGCACCTGGCCCGCCGGGAAGCAGGGCCGTCGTTGGCAGGCGCCGGGCCGATCCGAGTGCCGACGGGTGCTTTCTACAGGGCACCTTCAGCCTTGATGCTTCCGCCGCCGTTGCTTCAGACCTCCCGGGCCTTCTCCCGCCGCTCCTCGGCGGTTCGCCGGGCCAGCTCCAGGGCCTGCTCCCGGGAGGCGACCTCCCCTTCGAGCTGCGCGTCCCTGACCTTCTCCAACACCTCCCCGAAGAGCGGCCCGGGCCGGTATCCCATCTCGATCAGGTCGTCGCCGGTAACCAGCCGGGGTGGCTTGGCCTCTTGGGGGGGCATCTGCCGCTTCCTTCTCATCACGTACTCGTAGTCGTCCAGCCTGCCCCAGCTCGCCAGGGCGTCGGCCCGGTGGAGCTGGGCCAACTGCTCGAACCCCGGCTCCGCGAACAGCCGCTTCAACGTGCTCTCCCGCATGTTGCGGGCGTCCTTGAAGTACAGATGCCGCTTGACCAGCCAGCGTATGCGCTCGGTCTCCCTGTTGGGCAGGCGGAGCCGGCGGCAGACCTCCTCGGCCATTTCCGCCCCTATGCGGGAGTGCTCGGGGAAACACTTCGGGCCGGCCTTCCGTGCCGCGGGCGGTTTGCCGACGTCGTGCAGCAGGGCCGCCATGGCAAGGGCGAAATCCGGGTGGGGCCCGAGTTTCTCCACCGTCAGAATGGTGTGGACGAACACGTCGCCTTCGGGATGGTAGTTCTCGGGCTGCTCGCAGCCTTTGGCGTCCTGCAGTTCGGGGAATATCTCCGTCAGCATGCCCACCTGGTCCATCAGCCGGAGGGCGTCGGCCGGGGCGCGGTCGGTCAGGATGATGCGCAGTTCCTGCTGAAGACGCTCCGGGCTGACCTCAACGGCCAGGGACGCCAGCTCCTCCATGGCGCGGCGGGTTGCGGGCTCGATGGGGAAGCCGAGGCGGGCCGCGAAGCGCACCGCACGCACCAGGCGGAGATGATCCTCCCGGAAGCGCTCTTCGGGTTCGCCGACGGCCCGGATGACGCCGTCCTCGAGGTCCTCGCGCCCGCCGACGAAGTCCAGGAGCCGCTCCTCCACCGGGTCCCAGAACATGGCGTTGACGGTGAAGTCCCGCCGGCGCGCATCCTGCCGGAGCCCGCAGAACGAGACGCTGTCGGGGTGGCGCCCGTCGGAGTAAGCCGACTCCCGCCGGAAGGTGGCCACCTCGTAGCGGCGGCCGCCGAGGATGACCCGGCAGACGCCGAACTCACGCCCCACGTAGACCGTCTTCTCGAAGATACCGCCCACCTCGTCGGGCGTCGCGTCGGTGGCAATGTCGTAGTCCTCCGGCTCCTCCCCCCGCAGCAGGTCCCGCACACACCCGCCGGCGAACAGTGCACGGTGCCCCGCCCGCCGGAGCCGGCGCACGATTCCCGCGGCCTCTCCGTAGCGCGGATCGATGGGCTTCTGAATCATCTTCACCCCGTCCGGCGATTATAGGTACGGCCCTGGCGGCTTTCCACCGTGCGGGCCGGTTTGCCATACGCCGCGGCGGCGGCGTATAATCTCCGCACGCCGTCGAACCCCTTCACGCGGGGCCGCCATGCCGGACTACGAGCGACGCATCGCCGAGTTTGCCCGCCGGATGGGGCGGCACCGGGTCGGCGCCTGGTGGCTGCTCACGCCGGAGAACCTGCGCTATCTGTGCGGGTTCACCGGGGAGGACAGCGCTCTGCTGCTGACCTCCTCCCGCTCGGTCCTCATCACCGACTCCCGCTACACCGAACAGGCCGAGGAACAGGCCCGGGCGGACGAGGTCCACGAGCGGCACACGACCATCCCCCGCACGGTGGCCGGACTGTGCAAGGGCCTGGGCGTCGGCCGGCTGGCGGTGACGGCGGCCAACACGCCGCACGCCGCCTGCCTGGCTTTTTGCAAAGCGGCCCCTCAGGCGGAGCTGGTTGCGGCCAAGAAGGGGGTGGCGGAGCAGATGCGGCGCCGCAAGGAGCCGGCGGAAGTGGAGGCCATCCGGCGGTCCCTGAAGGTGGCGGAGGAGGCGTTTCGTTCGGTGGCCGGACAGGTCGAGCCCGGACGGTCCGAGAAGTGGGTGGCCGCGCGGCTGGAATACGAGATGCGGCTGAAGGGGGCGGAGAAGGCTTCCTTCGACATCATCTGCGCGGCCGACGCTCGGGCGAGCGTACCCCACGCGGTGACCGGCGAAGGCCGCCTGACCCCGCGCAGCACGCTGCTGGTAGACTGGGGGGCGCGCCTGGACGGCTACTGCTGCGACTTGACACGCCTGCTGTGCATAGATAGAATCCCAAAGGTCGTGGATGACCTGGCCGAGATCGTCCTGGAAGCTCAGGCGGCCATTCTTCAGAAACTGAAACCCGGAAGCACCTGCGGTGAGGCCGACGCAGCCGGTCGAGCCGTGATCGCCGGAGCAGGCTACGGGAGCTGTTTCGGGCACGGTTCGGGGCATGGAGTCGGCCTCGCAGTGCATGAGGAGCCGCGGCTGGGGCCCGGCTCCGAGACTCCCCTCCTGCCCGGCATGGTGGTGACGGTGGAACCGGGAATCTACCTGCGGGGCGAGACCGGCGTGAGAATTGAAGAGATGGTCCTCATCACCGGGGACGGCCACCAGGTGCTGAGTTCCCTGCCCCGGGAGCCGCAGGAACTGAGGGCCGCGGCGGGGCGGCCCGCCGCGGAAGCTGACTGAAGTCGAGGGAACCGCCCCATGGAAGCGGCTGAGAGGATACGGCAGCTCATCCAGATAATGGCCGATCACGATCTGGCGGAACTGGAGGTCGAGGAGCCCGACCTCCGCGTGAAGATTCGCAAGGGCGCCCCCGTGCAGCAGCCGACAATGGCCCCGAACCCGGCCCAGCTCCAGCAGCCGCCGGCCCACTACCCCGCCCTGCAGTCGCCGGAAGAGACCGCCCAGGAGGCCCCCCCGCCGAAGGAGGAGAATCTCGTCGAGATCACCTCCCCCATGGTGGGCACCTTCTTCAGGGCCCCAAACCCCGGCGCCGACCCCTACGTGAGCATCGGTTCGGAGGTGGAGCCGGACACGGTCGTCTGCATCATCGAAGCCATGAAGGTGATGAACGAAATAAAGGCCGAGGTAGCCGGCACCATCGTGGAAATCCTCATCCAGGACACCGAACCGGTCGAATACGGACAGGTCCTGTTCCTGGTGGAACCCGCCGAGGAGTAGCGTGGCCGCCCTTCCCCGGTCCTTTTCGGGCCTTCAGCTCGTGCATGCCGGGGAGAATTGCAGCCGGGAAAACAGGAACTACGAAGACACGGAGCTTGCCCGCCTCCGGCGGGAACACGGAGGAAAGCGAAGTCGGTCTTTGAACTTTGATCCTTGAGCCTTAAACCTTACTTTCCCGTCGTAGCCGTTACTTCAGACTTCAGACTTCAGACTTCAGGCTTCAGGCCCAATGTTCAGCAGAGTTCTCATTGCCAACAGAGGCGAGATCGCCCTCCGGGTGATGCGCGCCTGCCGGGAGCTGGGCATCGAGACCGTCCTCGTTTACTCCAGGGCCGATGCCGGCACCCGCTACCTGGAACTGGCCGACGAGAGCGTCTGTATCGGCGACGCCCCGCCCGCGGAAAGCTACCTGAACATCCCCCGCATCATCAGCGCCGCCGAGATCACCAACGTCGACGCCATACACCCCGGTTACGGCTTCCTGGCCGAGGAGGACAACTTCGCGGAGATATGCGAGGAGTCCAACATCGTCTTCATCGGCCCCCGCTCCGACGTGATGCGCAAGATGGGCAACAAGGTCCGCGCCCGCCAGATCGCCCAGGAGGCCAAAGTCCCCCTTATTCCGGGCAGCGAGGACCCCCTGGACAACGACGAGAACGCCCTCGAACTGGCCCACCAGATCGGCTACCCCGTCATGATCAAGGCCGCCGCCGGCGGGGGCGGGCGGGGCATGCGCATCGCCCACAACGACATCAGCCTCAAGAACATGCTCGCCCTGGCCCGCAACGAAGCCGACGCCGCCTTCAAAAACCCCGCCGTCTATATCGAGAAGGTCCTCGAACACGCCCGCCACGTCGAGGTGCAGATACTGGCCGACAACTACGGCCAGGTCATCCACCTGGGCGAGCGCGACTGCAGCATCCAGAGACGGTTCCAGAAGCTGATCGAGGAGACCCCCAGCCCCGGCATCGACGATGACCTGCGGGAGGAGATCACCCGCGCGGCGGTCAAGATCGCCCGCGACGTCGGCTACAGCAACGCCGGCACCGTGGAGTTCCTCGTCGACAGCGAAGGCGACTTCTATTTCATCGAGATGAACGCCCGCCTCCAGGTCGAGCACCCTATCACCGAGCAGGTCACCGGCGTGGACCTGGTGAAAGAGCAGCTCCGGGTGGCCGCGGGCGAGAAGCTGACCCTCCAGCAGAAGAAGCTCGAATTTGAAGGCGTCTCCATCGAGTGCCGGGTCAACGCGGAGAACCCCGACGACGACTTCCGCACCTCCCCCGGCCTGATCTCGGAGTTCATCCCGCCGGGCGGGCCCGGCGTCCGCGTGGACACTCATGCTTACAGCGGCTACGAGGTGAAGCCCTACTACGACTCCATGGTGGCGAAGCTGATCGTCCACCAACCCGACCGCCACCAGGCGCTGGCCTGCCTCCGGCGCGCTCTGAGCGAGTTCATCATCGAGGGCATTCACACCACCGTTCCGTTCTACCGCGACCTGATCCAGCACGGGGGCTACGTGGGCGGCGACTTCGACGTCCGCTTCGTGGAGAACCTGCTGGAAGCACGCTCGATCTGAAGCCCGGCAAGCCGGCTGAGACCCGCCGGTGCCGCGGCGCGAACGTCCTTTCACGAAGGAAGGTCCCCAATGGCCGTTGCATGTTCCACCAGCGCGTTCAAAGTTCCCCTGGATGAAGCGCTCGCCGAAGTGGCGGGGCTCGGCTTCGGGCACGTCGACCTGATCTCCATCGAGGGCTGGAACCACGTCGAGCCGGAGGAACTCGTCACCGAGTGGGAGGTCGCCTCCTCCGAGGTCACCGAGTCCCTCCGCCGCCACGGCCTGGAGCCGGTCGCCCTCAACGTCGCCGTCGGCGACCTCTATGACCGCCGAGACGAGATCAGGAGCGAGCGGCTGGAGAAAGTCGGCGCCGTCGCACGCCTGATGGAACACCTCGGCGTCCCCGTGGCGTCCTTCTACCCCGGCTACATGAGGGAGGAGGTGGACTGGGACGAAGCACTGGAGGGCACCCTGGCCACCTGGCGGGAGATGCGGTCGCCCGCCCGCGAGTGGGGCGTCCGGTTCGTCCTGGAAGCCCACAAGAACACCCCCTTCGAGACCCTCGACCAGATCGCGCGCCTGCTGGAGGCGGACGCCGACCTGGCGCTGGCCTACGACCCCAGCCATTTCGTCATGCAGAGCCTGGACGTGCGGGAGACCGAACCGCTGCTGGAGAGGACCGAGCACGTCCACCTCCGCGACGCGGGCCCGGAGAAGATGCAGCGGCCCCTCGGAGAGGGAACGGTGGACTTCGAGTGGATACTGGACGCCCTGCGGGAACGGGGCTACGGGGGACACTTTTCGATCGAGTATCTCGGGGGCCGCGACCGGGACGTCACCGGGGACATCGCCGAACTGAAGAGACTCGTCGAGACACACCTCTCGGTCTGAGGGGGAACCTGGCGCCGCAGCGGCCCGGGCCGAGTCGTTTGGCTCTCGCGTGGTCCGACCGTAAGGAGGAACCGCGATGCCGGTAGAAGGAGCATCACCGGAGGAGCCGACCCAGGAGGCGGACGCGAGCGGAACTGCCCCGAACGCGCGCGCCGAGGCCAAGCCGAGCGTCGGCAACGTGTTGGTCGGGGCGCTCCGTCTCTATCGGGACAACCTTTCTCTGCTCCTCTTGATCTCGCTGGTCGGCAACGCCCTCTTCATGGTCTTGGGCGTCATCTTTTCCACCTGGCTGTTCACGATGCCCCGGTGGGCCTTCTGGGCGAGTTGGGCACTTAACCTTCCCGCCCTCGTTTTGTGGTTGTGGGCCGCCGCGGCCCTGATGGTGGCCACCTCCGATGCCTCCCTCGGGCGCGAGCCCGAGCTGAAACGCAGTTTCGTCAGCGTGGAGGAGCCCTTCTGGCATTACGTCGGCGCGGTCGCAGTATACTGGCTCAGCGTCAGCATCGGAACGTGCCTCCTCTTAGTGCCGGGCGTGTATCTCGGCACAATCTTTTGTTTCGCCGGATACGTCGCCGTGCTGGAGGGCAGGAGTGTGTTCAGCGCTTTCAGGAGAAGCCGCCGAATCGTGCGGGGCTCCTTCTGGCGCGTCTTTGCTGTCCTGCTTGTCGTAACAGCAGTGCAGGTGGTGGTCTCTCTGGCCATCGGATGGTTGGGCCAGCTTCATCGCGCGCTGGAAACCGTCGCTTCGATCGTGTGCTGGACACTGCTGTGGCCGTTTTACATCGGTGTCCGTGTCGTGCTTTATCAGGCGCTCGCCGGTCCGAAGGCGGAACGTGAAGCACCGCCGCCGGAGCAAGCCGAAAAGGGCGGCAAACGGCGAGTGGTGCTGGCCGTCTTGCTTGTGCTGGTGCTTGCCGCGATTTATGTGGGCCTGAGGATCCTGGAGAGTTCAGTTTGAGTAGCTCCGGGGCCGGAACCCCGGAACCGGCGCCTGTGGCTTGGAGGAGGTTGCGACGATGAGAAAGCTTCCCAGACTGCTGGTGGCGGCGCTCCTGGTCGCCCTCCTTCTGGCCGCGATAGGATACTACGTAACAAGCGATGGGCCGCCTCCGGCGGTCGGCGATCTGCGTCTGGAGCGGCCGGACATTCCCGAAAAGCAGAACGCTTACTACTGGTTCAACCGGGCCGGAGAGAAGGTGTACTGGCCGGAGGATGAGGAGTCCGAAGACCGGCTCCTCGAGATGTTGGACGGTGACACGTGGGAGGCACCGCAGGTCGAGGAACTCCTGGAGCGGAACCGCGAGGCGCTGGAGTTGCTGAACAGAGGCCTGAGATGTTCCCGTTGCCAGGCTCCGGAGCCAAAGGGCATAGGCGAAACCTGCCCCCTTCTTCTGCCATGGCTGCACCTCGGGCGGGTTGTGTGCCTCCGCGCCGTGTCGCTCCTGGAAAAAGGGGAGGAGCAGCGGGCTCTCAGAGAGCTGATGACGGTCTTGCATTTCGGAAACATGATCGAAGCCTGCAAGGGGGAACTCATCCTTTACTACTTAGGAATAGAGGCCAAAGCAACGGCCTTCAGACACCTCATCGGCAGCCCGTGGGGCTCCCCGTCGGAGCCGGCCCTGCTGATCCGGAATGCCCGGCGGTTGGGCGACTACAGGGCAGATCAGAGAGGGCTGTGCGATGCCTTTCGCGCCGAGTACAGGAACGCTGAAATCCTGGTGGATGATCTTGCGCAGGGGAAGTGCAGCTTCGATGATGTGCTGGGCGGAGATGACCCATCGTTCCCGGCAGGCTACACGGGCTACTTCTTCCAGCCCAACAATACCAAAAGGCTGTTTGGACAGATGTATCGCACCTATATCGGGAACGTCCCCCGTACCGCGGCCGAGTTCGACTTCTCCGGACTGCCCGACCTGCCCCGGGACGATCCCAACCTCGTGTTGTTGGCGGCATCCGGCAATCTGTTCGGGAAAATCCTGGCATCGGTGCTGCAACCGAACGGTGAGGGGCTTTTGCTGAAGAAATGCTGGGAGAATCTCCACGTGGGCGCGGCGCAGTTGGTCCTTTCCCTCAGGGCCTTCGAGCAAAGGGAAGGACATCTGCCGGAGTCGCTCGACGCACTCGTGCCCGACTACCTGGACGCCGTCCCCGTGGACCCCTTCGACGGCCGGCCCATGCGCTATTCTCGCGATAGGAGGATAGTCTATTCCGTCGGAGAGGACCTGGAGGATTCGGGCGGCTCAAAAGGCGAAAATCTCCGCGAGATGGCCGATCCTACCTTCCACGTCGGGCCCAAGCCCCCGTTGACGACAAGACCATGAGCGCGACAGTCCTCCCGCCGGCGCCCCCGCAAGAGTTGCCCGCCGAGCGCCTCCTCGGCATGACCACCACCGTGCCGGTGGAGGTGGTCTTCGCCGCCGGACTCATCCCCCTCGACCTGAACAACCTGTTCATTGGGGCGGTGGAGCCGGCCGAGCTGATCGCGGAGGCCGAACGGGCCGGCTTCCCCCGCACCTGCTGCTGCTGGACGAAGGGCATCTACGGTGCGGTGCGGCGGTTCGGGATTCCCCGGATCGTCGGCGTGACCCGCGGGGACTGCAGCAACGCGGTCGCGCTGATGGAAGTGCTCCGCCACGAGGGGGTCGAGACCATCGCCTTCGACTACCCGGCCGGTCAGGACGAGGCCGCCATGCAGGAGGTGCTGGAGGAGTTCGCCGAACGGCTCGGCGCCGACCCGGCGGAGGCGGAAGGGTGGCGCGAGCGACTGGAGCCGGTCCGTTCGCTGGCCGGAGAGATCGACCGCCTGGCATGGGAAGACGGCAAAGTCCACGGGCTGGAGAACCACCTGTGGCTGGTGAGCGCGAGCGACTTCTGCACCGACCCGGACCGCTACCGCGCTGCCGCGCGGGAGTTCATCTGTGCCGCCGACGCCCGCGAACCCCTCTCCCACCCCCTCCGGCTCGGCCTCTGCGGCATCCCGCCCATTGTCCCGGAGCTTTATGGCTTCCTGGAGGACGCCGGCGCGCGCGTGGTCTTCAACGAAACCCAGCGGCAGTTCGCCATGCCCCGGCCCGCCCCCTCCCTGGCGGCGCAGTACTCCCACTACACCTACCCCTACGGCGTGTTCCCCCGCGTGGCAGACCTCCGGGAGGAATGTCGGCGCCGGCGGCTGGACGGGCTGATCCACTACGTCCAGAGCTTCTGCCATCGACGGATCGAAGACCGCATCATCCGCGACGAGACCGACCTGCCGGTGCTCACCCTGGAGGCCGACCGGCCGGGCCCGCTCTCCGGCCAGTTGAAGACGCGCCTCGAGGCGTTCGTCCAGATGCTGGCCGCCCGAAAGGCCGACCGATCACCCGGATAAGTCCCCGGGGCGACTCCGCCGCACCGTGCATTCAAAGCCGCTCGACGGTGACGTAGTAAGCCCCGCGCTCTTCGCCGTCGGCATCGGCAAACCAGGCTTCCAGTCGTGTCTCGCCGGTGCGCTCGACGTCGAAGGTGAGGTCGACCGTCTCCTCGCCGGGGCCGACTTCGACGGTCTCCTCCCGGTCGAACAGTCCCACCCGTCCGCCCAGGGGGCGGATGGCGCTCGACTCGGCGTCGGGAGTGTAGGGAATCCGCTCCGCCTCCGCCGGGGGAGCCGCTTCATCCAGCGGCAGCCCCAGCTCCTCGGGCCAGCGCCGCAGGGCGAACCGGTAGGTCCCCGGGCGAGCCACGTTCACTGCCCACGTGCCGGTGCTCTTTTTGGCGCGCAGGATGTGGCCCTGGTTCCAGGCCACGTCACCGAGCACGTCCATGGCGCACAGGCGCGCGGGATTCTCCGCCTCGTGCCCCAGGCTGATGGGGCAATACTGCGTCAGGAGGGTTTCGATCTCCTCCCACCATTCTTCGTGGGCACGCCGCATCCGGGCCAGGACGTCGGGATGCTTCCCCGCCACGTTGCAGCACTGCCCCGGGTCCCGGCCGATGTCGTAGAGTTCCCGCCCCCGGACCAGGCGCCACCGCCCGGTGATGACGGCGTTCTCCCATTGGCGGGGCGGGTGGGTATCCTGCCGGTACTGAAGGAAGTGCATCCGCTCGGGCGCGCCGGCCTCCTCGCCTTTGAGCATTGGAAGGAAGCTGCGCCCGTCGAAGGCGACGCCCCCCGGCGGCTCCAGCCCGCAGAGCTGGATGAGGGTGGGCAGCAGGTCCACGTGCAGGGCGAGGTCCCGCACCTCCCTCGGACCGACGATGCCGCCTCCGGGCCACCGGACGAAAAAAGGCACGCGGTGCCCGCCGTCGTAATAGGAGCCCTTCTTGCCGCGCATGCCGGCGTTGTAGCCCCGCAGCACCCGGCCCTCCCCCTCCACCGTGCAGCCCCCGGAACTCCCGTTGTCGGTCATGAAGATGAGGACGGTATCCCGCGCGAGATCGAGTTCGTCCAGTCGGCGCTGGAGTTCGGCGAAGTTCTCGTCGATGTTCGTGATCATCCCGTAGAAGGCCGGCTCGGGGATCTCTTCGTTGTCCGCGTAGCGCCGCTTGTAGCGGTCGGCCACAAGGTACGGCCCGTGCGGCGCGTTGGTCGCCAGATAGCAGAAGAACGGCTCTTCCCGATGCGCCTCGATGAACTTGAGGGCCTCTTCAAACCAGACGTCGGTGCAGTAGCCCTCGTGGCCGACGGGCGCCCCGTTGTGGAAGTAGGTGTCGTCGAAGTAGTTGTTCCCCCAGAAGTCGGGCGTCTGGCCGACGCCGCCTCCCTTGTGGCCCACGACGTGCTCGAAACCCCGGTCCTGCGGCCGATAGGGGTAGTTGTCGCCCAGGTGCCACTTGCCGAACATGCCGGTCCGGTATCCGTTGCCGGCGAACACGTCGGCCATGGTCACCTCGCTGCTGCGGAGTATGGAGCGCCCCCAGCAGGTGGCCCAGGCGCCGTTGCGCACGGGCCGACGGCCGGTCATCAGCGCCCCGCGGGTCGGCGTGCAGAGGGGGGAGACATGGAAGTCGCTGAAACGGACCGCGGACTCGCGGAAGGCGTCCAGGGCCGGCGTGTGGATCCAGGGATTGCCCGTGCACCCCAGGTCGCCGTAGCCCTGGTCGTCGGTGATGACAAGGATTACGTTGGGCTTTCTGTTGTCGGTCATGTCAGCTCCCGTATTGCTCTGTGGAAAGCCTCCGTATGCGCTTGCGTCCGCCCGTGCCCGTCGCGCCGTCATGCTGAGGCGCTTTACCTTCCGGCGCCGAACGCATCTCGCTGTCTTGTTGCGCCGTACTTGCACCCTCACCGTTGGCCCTCTCGTCTGCGGCGCTGCTCACCGGGCGGCGCTGGAAGCACCGCCACTGCGAGCAGGGATGCTCGCGCTACAGCCGCGCGGCATGTTGTGGCGCGACCTTCCAGGTCGCAGTGCCGGGCCATCCTTGGCCCGGCCTCACCGCTGGTTTGAACCCTAACAAACACGGTCTCCTTCTGAACGGTAAACGCGTACTCAGCCCGGGTTACCGGCTCATCACCAGGGCCGAAGACCCTGCGGCTTGCCGAACTCGCATTCAACCTTCCCGGACGGCCTCGTGCATGGCGATGATGTTCTCCAGCGGCACGTCGGGGTTGATGGTGTTGGAGGTGAACAGGACCAGCGAGGCGCGTCCCCGGCAGATGTCCTCCGCCTCCCGAACCCGCCGGCGGACCTGCTCCGGCCTCATGCGCGGCAGCTCCGTGGTAACGGCGAGAGGTCCGAAGATCAGCAGCGGTTCACCGGCGGAGGTGCGCTTTCTCGCCACCAGTTCGAGGCTCATCCCGACCTCCGGCTGGAATCCCTGGAAGCCCTGCACGCCCGCATCCAGCAGCATGTCCATCAGCGGCCGAACGTCGCCGTCGCTGTGCCACACCGGCTTACACCCCGCCTCAAGCAGCGGCTCCAGGCCGTGGGCGAGCTGAGGGATGTAATGCCTCTTTAGGAACCGCGGGCTCACCATGGGCCCGCGCTGCGTGCAGATGTCCTCGCCCAGCAGGCACGCTTTCGGGAACAGGCTCTCCTCGACGGCCCGGCCCACGAGCCGTGACCGGCAGTGTCCGCGGGCGCCGCCGACTTCCATCAGCTTCTGCGCCCTCTCCGGATAGCCGCCGACGATGAGGAAGAAGTTCTCGTAGCCGAACTCGCTGTACCAGGTCACCCTGGCCCCGGCCGTCCATTGGGCGGGCATCCAGACCATCGGTTCGCACCTGTCCCGCCAGTAAAGCAGGTCCTCGCGGAATTGTGCGTACTCGGACTGGAAATCGAACTCCTCCTCGATGCGGGCTCCACACGGCATGGCGTCGATCCGCTCCAGGGCTTCCGACAGGGGGATGCCGAGGTCGGCCCGCTGGTAGGACTCGCGATCGACGCACCGGAAGTCCTCCCGCCCGCCGGGCACGAAGTTCCCGATCAGCCCGTCGTCGCCGAGTTCCCTGTAGGCCCGGATGGAGACCTCGCGGGGGTTCTCCCAGTATTCCTCCTCGGTGGCGTCGGCCAGCCGCATGATGTGTTCCGGGCAGGCGATCCAGCCCCCCAGCACGGGGGTGCGGTCCGTCTCCTCCAGCGCGAAGGCCGCCGCCAGGCGTTCCCGGCAACCCGTTCCCATTATCGGCACCCTCAGTAGCTCATGTGCTCACGATACACGGCCAGGGCGAAGCGGTAATCGTCGTAGTCAACGTTGGTCGACAGGGAGTGGTCGGAGTGGAAGATGTAGCGTGCCCCGCGCCTCTGCATCCCCTCGATCAACGCCGCAACTTCGCCCCGTATCCGCTTTCGGTCGCAGGACTCCGGAAACCGGTCGTGCTGCGAGGCCGGTGGTTTGCAGACACCATCCGCCGGCGCCGTCCTCCCGAGCTTCACATCTCGGTATCCTGCAGCCCCGGCACCCGGGCGACCTCATCGTCCCGCCAGCCCAGCATGGCCAGCTTCTCGCGGATGTAGTAGCGGTAGTTCTCCAGGGAGACCGTCTGCGGGATGCGGTGGTCGCCGTGGGGGATGTAGCCACCGTCCTCCACCACGTGCTCCACGCGCTTCAGCTCCTTCAGAATGGCCTCCGGGCCGTCGGCCAGTTTGTGCTTGTCGATGCCTCCGCGAAGGAGCAGCTCCCGGCCGAACATCTTCCGGTATTTCACCGGGTCGGACCCCGGATGCACCTCCAGGGGGAACATGCAGTTGAGCCCGGAGTCCAGCCAGACGGGGATCAGGTCGGTGACGTCGCCGTCGCAGTCGGTCCAGATGACGGTGCAGCCGTGGCGGCGCAGCAGGTCGCAGACGCGCTTCAGCCGCGGTCCCACGATCTGGCGGAACATGTCGGGGCTCAGCATGGGGCCGCTGCGGAAGCAGATGTCCTCCCACCCGGCCCCGAAATCTATCTCGATGTACCCGGCGGCCTCCTCGATCTGCCGGTAGTAAACCCGGGTGAGGGTCTCCACGATGTCTTCCACCAGTTCGCGGTCGTCGTAGAGCATCATGGAGATGTTCTCGAAGCCGATCCAGTTGCGGGGTGTCCCGAAGTAGGAGCCGATGCCGATGCCCACCGGCAGCTCGGAGCGGAGCAGTTCCCTTCCGAGTTCTTCGTAGTCGGTCTCGAACCGCCGGGGGTCCTCCGGGTCCAGCCGCTCCTTGAACCGCCGCCAGTCGTCGCGGTTCTCGATGGGAAACTTGATGTAGTGTGGTATGGTGGTGGTGCCCCTGGTCTGCACCTCCTGGACGGTGCCGTCGGGGAGGCGTTCGACGCGCCGGTCCTCGCTCTCCTCCAGCACCTCCCTCTCCCCCTCGAACGCGGGGATGAGGCCGTTGCGGAAAGGGACGCGTCGGGAGGGATCGACGCCGAAGTAGTGCTCGATCTCCCAATGGCCGTTCAGCTCCTCCGGCAGGCCCTCGCGGTGCCAGCGGTCCTGTGTTTCCTGCAGGTAGCCGAACTCCCAGTGCGGGATGCGGTCCACCTTCTGATAGTGCATCACCCGGCGGAACCGCTCCCGGTGGGTCATCTCGCCCATCCCGTCCTCAACGATATTCTCACTCACAACCGGTCTCCTCCTCTGGTGGCTTCCGTCCCGGACGCCGGGCCATACTAACCGCCCCAACGCCACACGCAAGGAGACAGCGCGCTTGTGCATGCCAAAGGCAGCCGAAGGGTGGCGGCCGGGCCTCGGCGCCTTGCATGGCGGGGCGGGCGCGGCTAAAATCCTGCGTCCGGACATGCTGTGTCTCCCGTCCGTCCAGACCCCGGAGAGCGCGATGCCCCCGAAACCACTGATCGACCTCGACGAGATAGACTTCTCGCGCGTGGAGGCCGGCCCCGACGAGATTCGCCGTCACAATCCGCAGCGCCACGAGATGGAACAGCTCGACCGCATCTGCCACCTGGACCTCGACGAGGGCACCATCGTCGGGCTGAAGGACGTGGGTGAGGAGGAATTCTGGGTGCGGGGGCACATCCCCGGCCGGCCCCTGCTGCCCGGAGTGCTGATGTGCGAGGCGGCCGCCCAGCTCTGCAGCTATTACTTCAACGAGGCCATGGAATCCGAGAAGTTCCTCGCCTTCGGCGGGCTGAACGACGTGAAGTTCCGTCGCCCCGTCGCGCCGGGCAGCCGGCTGGTGCTTGTCGCCAAAGCCGACAGACTCAGCCTCCGCCGGGCTACTTTCCGCTGCCAGGGCTTCGTGGACGGGAAGATGGTCTTCCAGGGCACTGTAATCGGCATGCCCATGTGATTGGAGCAACCCATGCCCGACCTGCTCTACGAGATCGGCACCGAGGAGTTGCCCGCCGGCTACCTGGGCCCCGGGCTGGAGCAACTGGCCGGCGAACTGGAGCGCCGACTGCGGGAGGCGGACCTGCCCCCGGAGCGGCTGCGGACCGCCGGCACGCCTCGCCGCATGACCGTGGCCGCCGCGGGTATACCGTCCGCCCAGCCCCCTCGCCGCAGCCGCACGGTGGGCCCGCCCGCCGCCGCGGCATACGATGAGGACGGCAACCCGACGGAAGCGGCCAGGGGGTTCGCCCGTTCGCGGGGGGTGGCCGTGGAGGACCTTCGGGTCGAGGAAACCGAAAAGGGTCCCTACGTGGTGGCCGTCCGGGAGGAAGAGGGCGCGCCGGCGACGGAGCTGCTGCCGACCATGCTGCGGGAGGCCACCGCCGCGGTGACCTTCCCCAAGTCGATGCGGTGGGAGAGCAGCGGGTTCAGCTTCGCCCGACCCATCCGCCGGCTGGTCGCCCTGCTGGGCCGGGAGGTGCTGCCGCTGGAGATCGCCGGCGTCCGGGCCGGGCGCGCCACCCGCGGGCATCCCTTCCTGGCGCCGGAGGAGATCGAGCTGGCGGACGCGTGCTTCGAGGATTACTGCGAGTTGCTGCGCGAGCATTTCGTGCTCGCGGACGCCGCGGAGCGACGCCGGAAGATACGCACCGGGATCAACGCCGTCCTGGAGGAGCACGGGTCGGAGCTGGAAGACGCCGAGCTGCTGGGGGAGGTGGCGAACCTGGTGGAGTGGCCGCACGTGGTGGAGGGACGTTTCGAGGAGGAGTTCCTCGGCGTGCCCGCGCCCATCCTGGAGGCGGCGATGAAGGAGCATCAGCGCTGCTTCCCGGTCCGGGACGCCGAGGGTAACCTGCGGCCGCTCTTCCTGGCCGTCTCCAACCGCACCGCCGAGCAGGACGAGCTTGTCCGCGAGGGCAACGAGCGGGTGCTGGAGGCACGGCTGGACGACGCCGCCTTCTACTGGGAGCAGGACCGCCGGGTGCCGCTGGAGCAGATGGTAGCCCGGTTGGAGGAGGTAGTCTTCCTCGGCGGGCTGGGGGACAACCTCCAGCGAACCGGCAGGCTGGAGGAGCTGGCGGGCCGGCTCGCCGCGGAGGTAGGCGGAGCGGACACCGTCGAGCACGTCCGCCGGGCCGCCCACCTGTGCAAAGCCGACCTGGTCAGCGGCGTGGTGGGCGAGTTCCCCAACCTGCAGGGCGTGGTCGGTCGCGAGCTGGCCCGCCTCGAGGGGGAATGCGAACCCGTCGCCCGGGCCGTCGCCGAACACTATCTGCCGGCGGGCGCGGACGACGAGCTTCCCGCCACCCTGGAGGGAAGCTGCCTGGCTCTGGCCGACAAGCTGGACGCCATCGTGGGCTGCTTCTCCCTGGGGCTGGAGCCGAGCGGCTCCCAGGACCCCTACGCCCTGCGCAGGAACGCGCTGGGAATCCTGCTGATCATCGAGGAGAAGGCCCTCGAACTCGACCTGCGGGAGATCGTGGAGGCCGCCCGGCAGGTCGCCGCGGAGCACGGCATCGAGTGCGAACCGGAGAAGGTGGAGGACATACTGGAGTTCTTCCGGGACCGGCTCTACCACGCCGCCATCGAACGGGGTCATCCCCATGATTTCGTGCGGGCCGTGCTGGCCGCCGGATACCGGGACGTCGGCGATTTCTGGCAGAGGCTCCAGGCCCTCAGGACATGCTCCAGGCGAGAATGGTGGCCCGCGCTGGTGGAATTGGTGGACCGAACTTACCGCATCCAGAGGGACGAGGAGATCCGGCCGGTCGACTCCGAACTGCTCGAAGAACCGCTGGAGCGGCACCTGGGCGCAGCCCTCGATGAGAACCGCGGGCGGGTCGCCGACCTGTTCGAGGAGAGCCGCTATGTGGAGGGCGCCCGCGAGTATTGCTCGGCGTTTGCCGAACTGGTGCACGACTTCTTCGAGGAGGTCTTCGTCAACGTGGAAGACGAGGACCTGCGCGCGAACCGCAAGTCGCTCTGCGGCCGGGTATATCACCTTTTCGCCGACCACTTCGCCGACCTCTACCGGATAGAGACGGCGGAGCCAACCCGCTAACGCCACAGGAAAAAGCCATGCAGATTGACCTGAAGTACGGACTGAATCCACACCAGGGTTCGGCGCGAGTTATGATGGATGAGGCGGCCCCACTGGAGCTGCTCAACGGCAACCCCGGCTACATCAACATCCTCGACGCCCTGGCCTCCTGGCAACTTGTCCGGGAGCTGGCGGAGGCCACCGGCGCCGCCGCTGCCGCTTCCTTCAAGCACGTCAGTCCCGCCGGGGCGGCGGTGGACAGGCCCCTCACGGAGGAGTTCCGCAGGTCGCAGTTCCTGCCCGACGAGGACCTCTCCCCCGCCGCGCGCGCCTACGTGCGAGCAAGGGGTGCGGACCGGCTCTCCTCCTTCGGTGACTTCGTGGCCGTCAGCCAAACGGTCGACCGGTCTTTGGCCCGCGTTCTCGGCCGGGAAGTCAGCGACGGCATCATAGCCCCCGGCTATGAGGGAAAGGCGCTCAGCGCGCTGAAGTCCAAAAAGAAGGGCGGCTACCGCATCTTCCAGATCGACCCGGACTACCGGCCCCCGGAGATGGAGCACCGGGACGTCTTCGGAATGCGCCTGGAAGAGGAGCGCAACACGGCGCCGATCACCCCCGAACTTTTCGAAGACGTGGTCGTCGGCGACGCCGAACTTCCCCCGGAGGTGCTTCAGACCCTGATCGTAGCCACCATCACGCTGAAATACACCCAGTCCAACAACGTGTGCGTCGCCCTCGACGGCCAGGTCATCGGCAACGGCGCAGGGCAGCAGTCGCGTGTCCACTGCACCCGCCTGGCCTGCTCGAAGGCGGACAAATGGCTGCTCCAGCAGCATCCGCGCGTTCTCGGGCTGAGCTTCAAAGAAGACCTCATGCGCGCCGAGAAGACCAACGTCGTCGATCAGTTCCTGCTCTGGGAAGACCTCTCGGAGGCGGAGAGGCAGCAGGTGAGCGCCGCACTGACCCAAAAACCCGTGCCGCTGACCGAAGCGGAACGGGAGGACTGGATCGGCGGGTACGAAGGCATCTGCATGAGTTCGGACGCCTTCTTCCCCTTCCGCGACAGCATCGACCGGGCCAGCCGGACCAACGTGCAGTACATCGCGCAACCCGGCGGCAGCCTGCGGGACGAGAGCGTGACCGCGGCCGCCGAAGAATACGGCATGTGGATGTGCCACACGGACCTGCGTCTGTTCCTGCACTGAGCCGGAGGGGCTGGGCCGTCGACGGGGGAAAGCGCTCCGGGAAGACCGTGGGCATGATCGGCACCATCCTGCTGGACCTCGGCAACACGCTGGTCCGCTACTACACCAGTGAGCAGTTCCCCGGTGTGCTGCGTCGGGCCATCGGCGCGACCGTGGAAGCCGCGCGCCGGGCCGCCTCTCGCGGCGCTACTTCGTAAGCCAGTTGCGAGCGGGGATCTCGCGCGCGATGCCCCGCTCGGAGGCTGCGGGCCTGCGATGGGGCGAGTACATTTCAATCCACGCTCCCGCGCGGGGAGCGACGCCAGCGGAGCTACCGCTCTGCGGCCCCCCACTCCATTTCAATCCACGCTCCCGCGCGGGGAGCGACCCTTCGGCAGCGGGCTGCGGAGGAGGCTCAAGGTCATTTCAATCCACGCTCCCGCGCGGGGAGCGACGGGCAGGCCGCACGCCTCCTCGATCTATCTACACATTTCAATCCACGCTCCCGCGCGGGGAGCGACGGCGCCTCCAGGAGCAGCGCGCCGCCGACCCGCAGATTTCAATCCACGCTCCCGCGCGGGGAGCGACGGCGCCTCCAGGAGCAGCGCGCCGCCGACCCGCAGATTTCAATCCACGCTCCCGCGCGGGGAGCGACGCTCCGTCCGCCGCCCCTGGCTCACCATGATCGTAATTTCAATCCACGCTCCCGCGCGGGGAGCGACCACCCTACCCGTCGCCCGCACGGATGCACCGCCGCCATTTCAATCCACGCTCCCGCGCGGGGAGCGACCCCTGCGCGTCGCCCTGGAGTGGCGACGCTTCCACTATTTCAATCCACGCTCCCGCGCGGGGAGCGACGGCGGCGGCGCCACCGGTACAGGGTGCTGAGCGAATTTCAATCCACGCTCCCGCGCGGGGAGCGACGGCTCGGCCGGCCCCCCACGGGCACCGGACTCCAATTTCAATCCACGCTCCCGCGCGGGGAGCGACGCATCCGCCGCATCGGTGAGATCGAGCTGGACAATTTCAATCCACGCTCCCGCGCGGGGAGCGACGCGGCGGCGGCGCCACCGGTACAGGGTGCTGAGCGAATTTCAATCCACGCTCCCGCGCGGGGAGCGACGGCATCACGCCGAGGCCGTTCATGGGCAGCGCCCTATTTCAATCCACGCTCCCGCGCGGGGAGCGACGTTTGTCTCGGACGAGCAGTCCTTCTACCTGCTCTCATTTCAATCCACGCTCCCGCGCGGGGAGCGACAGCCGTCTACAGGATCAGCGACAAGCCTATCCTGATTTCAATCCACGCTCCCGCGCGGGGAGCGACCGCACGTTGCCCGAGTCCATTCCGGCGAGGTAGTAATTTCAATCCACGCTCCCGCGCGGGGAGCGACATCAGCACATGGTCAGACGCTCAGGTGATCGCCCGATTTCAATCCACGCTCCCGCGCGGGGAGCGACTCCGTAATCCCGATGCGCAACGATGCCTTCAGGTTATTTCAATCCACGCTCCCGCGCGGGGAGCGACTCGGCCACAGGCCCTATTACGTGTCCTCCTTTCTATTTCAATCCACGCTCCCGCGCGGGGAGCGACGTACGGCTTACCATCGCACACTACAGAGAGGAGGATTTCAATCCACGCTCCCGCGCGGGGAGCGACCACGCGGCGCTGGACGGGATGATCAAGCCGCTCGACATTTCAATCCACGCTCCCGCGCGGGGAGCGACAGCGCAAGATCACAAGAGCGTGTGGGCATAAAGAATTTCAATCCACGCTCCCGCGCGGGGAGCGACGTCTGTTATCATGGCGCGTAGATCGACGCTCTTTATTTCAATCCACGCTCCCGCGCGGGGAGCGACAAAGCGTTACGTGGTGGTCCACGTCCCAAACGTGATTTCAATCCACGCTCCCGCGCGGGGAGCGACTCCTGCACGGTGCCGATCAGAATCGCAGGGGGCTGATTTCAATCCACGCTCCCGCGCGGGGAGCGACCGCGCAGTGCGCGGTCTCACGCATCCTCTACACTATTTCAATCCACGCTCCCGCGCGGGGAGCGACGTTTTTTTGCCGCCGGCACTCCCGCGGCGTAACGCATTTCAATCCACGCTCCCGCGCGGGGAGCGACACCCCGACGTCGAGGCCCTCCGGGTGGCAATGGAATTTCAATCCACGCTCCCGCGCGGGGAGCGACATGGCCTCGTCCGGAACCTCGACACCGGTCCATTTATTTCAATCCACGCTCCCGCGCGGGGAGCGACCTGCTCCGTCGCGCCCCTGGAGGGCGCCCTCGGGCATTTCAATCCACGCTCCCGCGCGGGGAGCGACTCTCGAGCAGAACCTGTTCGTCCGGCGCGAGCTGATTTCAATCCACGCTCCCGCGCGGGGAGCGACGGGGCGTAAGTCCACAGACAACCTACTCCACGTAGCTGATTTCAATCCACGCTCCCGCGCGGGGAGCGACTCCCTGCCTCTAATCAGAGGCTGGGAAAGGGGTTATATGTGAGTTTCCGCGAACCAGTAGCGATATGGAACATCACGGATGTCCCAACCGCTGCTATTGTGCTCAAGGCATTCGTGGAGGTGCAGTTACGACAATCGCGAACCAAGGGGGGATGTTCTGTGAACCCACGGTTCGCGCCAACGGCATCGCTACACCACAAGTGGACCTTCCGGATCGTATGTTTTCTTGGCACCAACGTGTTCCACACGTCGTTTCCAATTCTTGCCCAGAAAGTAGAAGCGCAAGCTATCGGTCTCGCGGTCGATGTGGGCGATGAGTTCATGTCGTAGTCTTTCCCATTGTGCGGGTTCAAGAAGGCACTCGAATACCGAGTTCTGGACCCTTTGGCCCCGGCTGAGACAAGTCTTCGCCACACGCCTGAGGCGGCGCCGGCCGTCCGGCGTCTCAGTACTGACGTCGTAGGCCACGACAACCATCATGATACGCTCACTTCCAGAGGAGTGGAGGGTAGGCGTCTAAGTCATCCCTGAGAAACCTGGCCAGCAGCAGAGCTTGGGCGTACGGCACCATGCCGATCGGCATCTTTTCCTCTGTGAATGGATGTGTCACCTCGCTCTGTTTACGGTTCTGATAGCTGACCAGGACCGTACGTCTGCCCTTATCATTGAGCAAGACGGCGCCGGACTCCGCCTCCCGGAAGTCGGACTTGGTGATCTGTCTACGATTTATCAGCGACAATGCCAAACGGTCTGCAATGACCGGGCGGAGTTCTTCCATCAGGTCCAATCCAAGGCCCGGCCTTCCGGGTCTGTCTCTGTGCAGATACCCCACAGCGGGGTCGAGGCCCGTGGCCTCCAGCGATGAGCAGACATCGTTCAGGAGCACTGCGTAGAGGAACGATAGCAACGCGTTGGAGCGATCCAGCGGTGGGCGACGATTACGTCCGCTAAACCGGAAATCGTCCTTCTGCCTCGTGATCAGATGTTGAAAGACGCCGAAGTAAGTTGCTGCTGCCTCGCCTTCCAGTCCCCTGACGACTTGCAGGGAGCTTTCTTGTTGGACCCTTTCCAGACAATGCCGCATACGCCGGGCGGCGGCGCGGAGAGAACTCCGGTTTACAGTGTCTGGATGGTCGCGAATTGCCCGGAGTATCACGCCGCGAGCGTTTGATATCTTAGCGGCTACGACCCATCTGGCGATCTTGGCACTCTGCTTGGGGCTGTCGGCGCGGCGGTACTGCTCACGGCGGAGCAGGACGTTGCCGGAGACCGGACCTTCGACGCGCGCGTAGAATCTGCCGTTCTGACTCAGAAACGAGATCGGGACGTCGTTTTCGGCGCATAACTGCATCAGCGGTGAACTGGCAGATATACCGCCGAAGCAGACGATGCTATCCAAGGTATGGACGGGGATCCTGATTTTTATCTCCCGCTCCGCACGAACCAGCACTGTTTCTCCATCCCGCGCCAGGTAGCTCCCGTGGGTGGTGACAAAGAGCGTGTTGAGCATCCGTTTCATAAGCGCCCTGGTCTTTCCTTTTTACACCTTCAGATGAGCAGGTGTGTGGCGATATACTCTCTTGCAGTACTGGCTCCTCCCGTTACGTCAGGAAGACAATGCGGTCGCAAGGAGCAACGCCCACAGCGGCTGTCTGGTCGCGCGGGCGGCGTCTCACCCGAGCCAAGCAATTCGTGAAGGCGTTCGGCTGCGCGCTCGGTCCCCTCCCGCAAAGCGGAGGAGAACTTCACCTCCAGGCGGCGGGCTGTTTTTGCGTAAAAGACCGCTCCCTCGGGGACCGTTAAGTCCAACATCTCTTCAAGGCAGAGTGCTTGGGCGCACACCTGAATTTCGTAGCCTTCTTCACGTCGGAGCTTACCGCGCTTGTGTTCGACGGGATAGGGAAGCCAGTTCCCCGATTGTCCTGGGAGTTTCGCTCCGTTTTCGGAGGAGCCACAGCGTATCCGGTGGAATTCCACGACGTCCGCCTTGCCGGACAACCCCAGGCGGAGTGAACGTAGAGGGACCCCCCGAGCGGTTACGAGGTCTCCGCGTTTGACTGCCTCCGCTTTGTCTGTGCTTTCGTGGCGGTTGCGGCCGTCAGCCGTAAACCTATTGTCGTCCCAAATGCGCTCCACGTGTACCAAGGCAGCCCGCCGTTCGCAGAAAACCAGGTGCTGGAGCGCGGAAAGCGGAAGCAGTTCGTCCTCGTTAAAAGGCATTTTGTGACTCCTGGACCATTGCTAAATGACCGTTCCCCGCTGTTGGTGTTCCACCACCGGCAGCACTCCGGCCATGTACCCAAGGAACTCATCATAGTCCAGAGTCCACCGGAACACATCGCGAAACCCCGGCAGGGGCTCCAACCCATAGTCGTCCGCCCGATACCGCCATATCTGTACGCTGGCTTCCTGGAACTCGTTCGGCGTCACCTTTTCACCGCGCTCGATGCGCTCCACAAGCTCTCGGTCGACTATGGCCGTCACCGTGTCGGAGTCAATGACTACAAAGTTGTCTTCAACATCCGGGAACTTCAGCGCGGCATCGTGGGACTTGAGACGTCTCGCAACGGACTTGAGGCCCTGGGAGCGGACCTCGCGGCGCATGGCTTCTGTGACGGCGCCAGAGCCGACGTCGCCCTCGTCGAAGAGCTGCCCCAGTATTTGGCCGGAGATGTCGAAAGCCGGATGTCGCACGAGCGGAGGACGATGTTTCAGTTGGAAGTCCCAGATGTCGGCCCGCGGGCCCGCGCCCTCCCGGTTGACGCGGCCCCCGATTTGAATGAGGCTGTTCAAACTACAGCGCTCCCGCAGACCGGTAGCGAAGGAAACATCGACGCCGGCTTCGACGCACGAGGTGGCGACGAGCGTCCAATTGCGGTTTGCACCGTTTCGGAGACGCTTTTTGACTCGCTCAAGTGTACGCCGCCGGTCCCGGGGACACAGGGCAGTTGAGAGGTGTTCGACGGCTTCTGGCCCGCCGGTTTCCCTTAGCATATTGGCAATGGCGGCCGCCGACTGAACGGTGTTCAAGATGAGAAGTCTGGGGCCGGGGAGTGCACCGAGCCAACTCACAAGCTCAATGTCCGTCATGGCTTCGCGACGGCGCCTGTAACGTATACGTTGCGTCTCGCCTTGATCTGCACGGGCGGCTGTATCCCTCGGTACGAGGTCGGGCAGTTCCGCGGGAGGGTTCGAGAACTCTTCGAACTGCCAGAAGCGGCTAAGCGAGCCGGAGCCCAGCACGAAATGGCAATCCCAATCCTCAGAAAGTTTCGTGATCCAACGCCACGCCACGGGCCACAACTGGGCCGGTAGAGCGGCGTGTGCTTCGTCCAGGAAGATACCAGCCCCGGGCAACCGGTGAAGCTTCCGGAGGGCAGCGGGAGTGGCGGCCGCCAGCGTCTCAAAGAACTGGACGGCGGTGGTAACAACGAAAGGGGGGTTCCAGAGAAAGGCGAACCGGCGCGATTCTTTGTCTTCGAAGTCCGCCCGGTGGTGGTGGGCGGCGACAATAGTCTCCGGCCGTTCGCCCGGGAGGACGAGAGCTTTGCGGTAGACTTCCACTGATTGGTCAATGATATTCGTGTATGGCAGCACGACGAATATCCGGCGCAATCGCCGTTCTGCCGCCGTGCGCAGCATGTGGGCCATGACGGCGGTGGTCTTGCCCGTGCCGACCGGGCTGTCACAGGCGAGCATGCGATCTTTCGTCCGGCGCTGAAGGCAACTCCTGTAGATGTCTGTCCGCAACCTGGTGCGTTCGTCAGCTTTGCCGTGGCCAAGGCCCTCAACGTAGCGGTTCAGAGCCTTAAGGCGTTCCTCGGCCCGGAGGGGGGCGCTTTCCGTCTCCGCGGCGGCCGAGTAAGTCCGCGCCGTGTCTCGGTGATCCGCATCCACCAGGCATGACAGACCGATCCGGAAAAGGATGGAGTCCGGCGACTCGATCCGTTGTGTCACCGCAGGCGCACCGACGGCTTCCGAAACGGTGCTTCGATGTTCGGACAGGTAACAGGCGAGATTCCGGTCTGTCCTCTGCTTTGTTGGTTCGGCTCCATCCGACGCCGAGGCGTCCCTCAGTGCTTTACCCGGCGAACGAGTCCGTTCTCTTTGCAGATCGGGCAACCCCCGGTGGTGGGCGTAGACAAGAGTTGCTGCCAATGGCGCGCCCTCCCGGAGCAGATACGCCACGCCGGCGTCCACGTGATTAACAGGCAGGTGCCGTCGGCGCTCGGCGCCCGACAAGATCCGCTGGTTCTCCGCTTCAAGTTTGCCCAGGTCGTGGTATACGGCCGCCCGCGTGACGGAGTCGACGAACGCCTGGGCCGGCGCCGGCCCGCGCCGGCCCGCGGCCTGAGCGTTGTCCCGGGCGAACTGCACGACGTTCCGGACATGCGCCCGGTAAGGCTGTGCGGGGATGCCCTCTTCGGGGTCCGCGCTGTGGGCTAAAGGGTTATCCATTCCTCCTCCAGGGCCATAAGATCCACAGAGCGCTCCAACCGCTGGTCAACTTCCTCAGGCAAACCTGCCGGCGCGTCGTAGTCGTCCCAGCCCGTGCTCGGTTCCTCCGGATCGTCTTTTCGCGTCGGCTTGAGGGCCTCCAGGATCAGGTGATCCGGGCAAGAGCCAAGCGGAGAGCCGTGTATAGCGTACCAGGCATGGCGGATGGTGACGAAAGGCCGCACATAGGAAGCGCTGTGCGTATATGCGTAGGGTATGAGGCGGAGCATCAGTTCCACGTCCCTTTGGGTGCAGCCGGACTTGCTGGCCGCGGTCGGGTTGACGAAGAACGGCATGCAGTAAACCCCGTGCTCGACGATGCGGTAGCTCATGGGGGCCATGCCTCTATCCTTGCCTTCCTGGACGCCTGCTTTATTGGTGGTGGTCATCCTCTCGATCTGCACCGGGCTGACCGAAACGCCGAGACCGAACTGGGCGACACCCGTCTTGACGGCCGTCGACGCCTCTTCCTCCAGGAAGGTGTTCCCGAAGAGGCGGCCATCCCAGTACCTTTGCGCGAAGGTACCATTCTCCAACTGCTGGCGTATCTCCTTGCGGTCACGGCCGCGGCTTTCGAGGATCGCGAACTCGTCCAGCGGCAGGGGGTCTCCGAAGCTCTTTGCGACTTCCTGCCAGACCGGCCCTTCCTTGTTCTCCACGAGGTCCCGAAGCTTCCGCTTGAACGAGACGGGTGAAATGAGGCCGCGCCCGTCGTTGCGCTGTCGGGGATCACTTTCCCGGTCGGGATCGCCGTTGGGGTTGGAATTGACCGCCTCCAGGATAAGGAGACCGGTTCCTCGTTTGAGAGCCTCGCTTTGCTCCTCCTTACTCACCATCTTCTGCCTCCTCACTTGCGTTTGAGTCCTCCTGGCCCGAGCCCACATCCTTGCTACTCCACGATGCCAGGTAGCCGAGCAACATCTGGGCTTTGTCGGCATCGGTAGTGCTCTCGGGCAAGGACAGTTGGCCAAGGTCCTGCGCGACTTCGCCCATGCGGGCGAGAGCCCATTTTGCGAGACGAGCCTCGGACGACCCGGCGGTGTCGGCCCATCCCTGATATACGGTGATCCGTTCGTGGAGTCTGGCCAGTCCGGCCTGCGGTCTATCAACGGCCGTGGACATCAGGGAATTCCCGATCAGCCTGGGGGGCGTCTGGCCCTCCCGCACCGAGCGGCAATATTCCTTGTGCAGTGTGTCGGCCAGCGACAGTAGCCGGCCGACGAGATATGGCGCACTGTCCATGTATTCTCCTTTCCGGATTTCGAGTTTTGCGAGAAGCAATCCGAGGAGCGCGGGAATCGTCCCGGCTGCCTGGTACATGCGGCGCCCGCGCAATCTGAACCGGCCCTCTCGCCGGTGGTCCGCCTGACCCAAAGAAAGAAGGAAGGAGGTGGCATTTTCCAACGCCAGGTGCAAGGCTCTTCGCGCCGTAGTCCGCACCTTTCTCCCGCTGTCCAGCAGCAAACGCAGGCCGTCGCCGATGTTAAGCCCCTCCACCTCTGCGCTTCGCCGGCCTCCCTCGAGCCAGACAACATTCAGACATTCCACCGCCTCGGCCGGAAACGGGGCCCTCGGTGTGACCCAGTTGGGGCTCGCCTCAGTGCCGGTCTGGATTGCTATCGGCGGAATGTTGCTCGCGTTGCGACGCCACTCGCGCGCGCCGTCTATCAGGGATACGGCACGAAACCGTCGACTGACCAGCACCTTTGTCCTGGCATCTCCGGGTCTCTTTCGCAGAACGAAGACGCTCATATGCGCTTCAGGGTGTTCAGAGCGCAGAGCCCTGAGCGCACCGATGACAACCTCGGCTGCGGCCTCGAACTTGACAGCTCCGGAATCCCTTGCCGGCCCCCCGATGAGCCCGGCCAGTTCGGGCGGGTCGGGGCTCAGGATCGAGGGGTAAGCGAATAACACGGCACTGCCATAGCAGGCGTTCGAGACGCTCTCCCAGGTCTTTCCCTGGCGATCGCGGTCAGCCAGCCATTCGAGGGCCGCCGCGAGCGAACGTCGTGTCGCAGTGCCAGCGGGGAAGCTTTGTTCGTCTCCCCGGCCGTAGCGCTTCTGACACGGGGATTCGGTGCTCATGGCGCGAAGTGTCACCTGTCCAAGCACCGGCAAAGTAGGATGGGGCAGTTTCCCGCGGGCGCCGGCCATATCTTTGCCAAATGCGTCTTCGACCGGCTCTTCGGCATCGCTTCGATCTTCTTGATCCCGGCACAACCGTCGGTTGATCCACTTCCGGCATTTCTCATGGTCCGTCGGGTAGTCGTACTCTTGCCAGTCTGACAGTTCCAGCATCAGAGTGACGTTCGGTGCGGTAGCTCTGGTCGTTGCAAGTAGCGTCGTTGATAGATCCTTCGCACTGTCGGGATGGAGCACCATTTGGCGGAGCACCGCGCCCCTCAGTTCCGCCCGCAATGTGGCGGCATCCAACTGGGAGGCTCTATTGATCAGCTCCTCGATGGCCTTAAATCTCTCCGGAGCCGGCAGGATCCTATCGCCCAACTCCAGCGATTTCTGCGCCAGACAACTCGTTATCCTGTCGGCCTTGCGTTCCCAGAGGTTTTCGCATTGTTCCAGAACTGCGTTGACGGCCTCCTCGAGGGCATCTCGGGAGCAGGGCGTTTCTGAGTCCAAGAGCGCCGACAGGTGGTCCATGGCTTTCTGTGCAGTTTCCGTCTCCGCTTTACCGAGTGCAGCAACGTTGAAAGCCGGAAAAGAGTAGCCGTTTGCTTTCTCGTATTTCCGCATCTTCGAGATATCCTCGGTCTCCTCTACTCGCCTCAGGCCCCCGACGCTCCCGTTTGGGCCCACGTATACGATGTATGTGTCGTTCCCGGTGGGGCATCGCTTATATTGCTTATGCCAGACCTGCGGCTCGATCCCGGCATCCTGCATGCTTCGAGCGAGGTCGTCCAGTTCATTCAGCATAATTGAGCACTCCGTTCTTTATGTGAACCTTTTGGTCGTAGACCGGTCGCCATTCGGAATTCTTCCCTTCGGGGAAGCATGTACGCAGCATGCTGGGAAGCACAAGGTTGATCTCCCGGCAGGGCGCCGACTCCGGACGGGGTGTTCCCCAGTAATCGGCAGTGAACTCTTTCCATCCGAGAAAAGGCGTGGAGAAGCACCTTCCCCGGTCAAGCCTCCGCTCAAACCGCGCCTTGTAGGCGTGCGCGCCGTTCGTTGTGCCCACCGTTTGTTTGCCCGGCCGGCCGTGCCGGCCGTAGTTGGCCGGTTTTGCCTCGATCTTCGCGTACAAGCGATAGCAGACATCCACCAGAATCGTGGCGAGCAGCTGATAGTTCGCGCCCTTAGCCATCAACCGGGACTTGCGCAGCGGCCCACCGTAGTTCGTGGTGTAATCGTGGTATTTCAGTGGTTTGCATATTTCGACTTTGACGGGAACGACCTCCGCCCATTGGCTCCAGAGGATAGACTCAAATATCCCCTTCACTGCCCCATAGGTGGGTGCGGGATACGTGACAGGCGAGTCTCCGGTGTCGGGCCGGGTCCACATCGCTGCCGTCCCTGCAATTTCCAACGCGACGGTGTAATCACCCATTGCTTCAAGTCTCCCTCCCTGGAAGGTGCGACCGTTCCTTTAAGGAACCTTAGCACCTATACATGAGACACGCAAGCCACTTATTCGCAAAATCCACAGTTTCTGTTATGTCGCGCTGAGATCACGTCCTACCGTCGCTACCGGTGGCCGGACGCGGCATGTAATCTCCGGTGCATCCCTCAGGCTGCTAAACGCGCCGGCCTTCGGAGCTTCTCCCCCCATATCTGGCTATACCTTGACGCGTGGGGCAAGGACGAGTACGGTTATGCGGGCTCGGACGGCTTCAGGGCCCCCTGAGTTCTCGGCGGGAGACGCAAGATGCCGCGCACTATTTCCCGGCGATGGGTTGGGAGTCCGTCTGTGGCGGGCGAGGCCGCCCGATGCAGTGCTCCAAACTCCCGTGCCGCGGCGGGGGCCCGATTACGAAACGAACCCATTGTGTTGGAAGAGCTGATTACATAAAAGCATGTGACGCAAAATCCAAATGGGCATGTGTCGCGTGCAACCAGGCGCATACCCGAATAACAATAGAAAGAACTATCTGCTACGCGTCGACCCGTTGCGGCGTAAGCACACAGGTATCGCTTTGGTGCTATCGGCCGCACATCGCCGGATGAAGGAGACCAAAGGGCATGGACGACAGAGAACGCTTTCTGGCGTGTCTGCTGGGCGAGGATGCGGACCGCCCGCCGTACTGGCTCCGTTGGGGACCGTGGTCCACCACGTGGGAGCGGTGGCGACGGGAGGGTCTGCCCGAGGACATCACCGATCACCGGGACCCCTTCGAGACGGACGTGCCGCCCCAGACCGTGCCGGTCAACTGCGGTCCCTGCCCGCCGTTTGAGAAGGAGATACTGGAGGAGAGCGACGATTACCTCGTCTTCATCGACCCCTGGGGAATAACCCGTCGTGACTACAAGGGCGGGATGTCCATGCCGGAGTTCGTCGAGTTTCCCGTGAAGACCCCCCGGGACTGGGAACGCTACAAGGAAGAGCGGCTCGACCCGGCGCACCCCGGCAGGCTGGAGGGCGACTGGCGGGAGAAGTGCGCCGAGTGGACCGAGAAGGGTTATCCGATCCAGCTCGGCTACTACCCGGACGTGACTTTCTACGGCGGCGCCCGCTGGCTGCTGGGAGACGAGGAAGTGCTGCTGTCCTTCTACAGCCGGCCGGAGTTGCTCCACGAGATCATGGAGCACCTCTGCACGGTTTACCTGACCGTGTTCGAGCAGGTCGCGGCGGAGGGGGTACGGGTGGACCAGATCCACATCTGGGAGGACATGTGCGGCCGGCAGGGACCGCTGATCTCGCCGGACCACTGGGGGGAGTTCCTGGGACCCCGCTACCGCCGCATCAAGGAGTTCGCCCGGAGGAACGAGGTGCCGCTCGTCTCGGTGGACACCGACGGCTACCCGGATCCCATCGTGCCGCCCATGATGGAGGCCGGCGTCAACTACCTGTGGCCCTTCGAGGTGGCGGCCGGATGCGACGTGAACGTCTTCCGGGACGACTATCCCACCCTCGCCATGATGGGAGGGATCGACAAGCGCGCCCTCGCGGCGGGGCCGGAGGCGATCGACGCGGAGCTGGAACGCGTCCGGCCCGCCGTGGAGAAAGGCCGATACATCCCGGACCTGGACCACCTGATTCCGGACAATGTTTCCTGGGAGAACTACTGCTACTACGCTCGCGCCCTTCAGGGGCTGGTCGGCAAGGAGTAGGCTCGTTCACGCCCCCCGGGGGAAGGAGATACGCAAGATGGCCGAGGAGACGCAGGCCGGCAGGCGCTACAACATCGGGATCACCGACTACGTCCAGCCGCCGCCCGACGTGGAGCGCGAGGCGTTCCCGGAGGCGGACTTCGTGTACCTCCGCGACTGGCGCGAGGACGAGGCGGCACGGGAGCAGTGGCGCCGGGCCGAGGGCCTGCTCGCCTGGCACCGGCCCCTTGACCGGGAACTCCTGCCGTACCTGGAGAACTGCCGCATCGTGGTGCGCTACGGGGTGGGCTACGACACGGTGGAGGTGCCGGCCATGGCCGAGCGGGACATACCGGTGTGCAACACGCCCGACTACGGCACCGAGGAGGTGGCCGACGCCGCCTGCGCCATGATACTGGCCCTCCAGCGCAAGACCGTCCAGTACGACCGGGAATGCCGGCGCTATGCCGACACCTGGCAGGAGAACCTGCTGAAGCCGCTCCGGCGCACCCGCGCGCGGACTCTGGGAGTGATCGGCGTGGGCCGGATCGGCACCGCCGTGATCAACCGGATGAAACCATTCGGCTACCGCATCCTCGGCTACGACCCGTACAAGCCGTCGGGGCACGAGAAGGCCGTCGGCTACGAGCGGGCATGGGACCTGGGGGAGTTGCTTCCGCAGGCCGACGTGATCACCCTCCACTGCCCGCTGACCGAAGAGACCAGGGGCATGGTGGACGAGGCGTTCTTCGAGCGGTTGAAGCCCGGCGCGTCGCTGGTCAACACGGCCCGGGGCGCGATATTGGCGAGCCTGAGCTGCCTGGAGAAGGCCCTGCGGAGCAGGCGACTGGCCTCGGCGGCGGTGGACGTGCTGGCCTCCGAGCCGCCGGCCGACCACTCCCTGCTGCGGGCCTGGAGGGAGGACGCCCCGTGGCTGCGGGGGCGGCTGATCATCAACCCCCACGTTGCCTGGTATTCGAAGGACGCCTGGCACGAGATGCGCTACAAGGCCGCCGAGACCGCGCGGATGTGGCTGGTGGAGGGCCGCTTGCGCAACCGGGTGGCTCAGTCCTGCTCGGGTCCGGCCGACTGGACCGGCCAGTAGAGGCGGGTGGCACCCTCCGGCCCGACCAGCAGGTGGCGGTCCGCCTCGAAGAGGGCCGGGGGTTCGAGCAGTCGGTGGTGCCGGCGGATGACGTCCTCGGGGACCATCCGTTCGCGCTTGCGGTTGCGGGCGAGTGCCTCCCGCAGCCCGACGTCGAAGAAGTAGCTGACGATCTCGGCCCCGGACCAGCGGGCGGCCTGGAGAGGCATCTTCCGGAGCTTCCGGCAGTAGTTGGTGGCGTCGAAGGTGACCTCGCGGCCACGCTGCAACTGCTCGCGCGCCCGGTCCATGCAGCGCTGGAACACCAGGTAGTTCTGGCTCTGGTCGGCGGGATCGCCGGTCAGCTCCCGACGCATTCGGTCGGAGGAGATAATTTCGGTATGGTCCAGGTGGTCCAGTGCCCAGCTCGACTTGCCACAACCGGCCGGACCGACCAGCAGGTGCAGGCGGCAGTTGGGGCGGTCTTGCTCCTGGCGGAGTCGCTCGGCGAACCAGTCGTGCTCGGTCATTCGGGCGACCAGCCGGAAGTAGCGGAGGGCGTTGAGGGCCCGGTGCCGGCGGCGCTGGTCCTCGTAGCCCAGCTCCTGCACCTGCTCCTCAGGGAGGGGCGGGGACGGGGGACCGGTGAAGACGCCGAGGCCCTCCACGTGGCGGCGGAAGGCCTGCATGCGCGACGCCTCTTCGTCGTCGCCGGCGACCCGTGCCTCCGCCCGGGCGAGGTAGTAGAGCGTCCGCAGGTCCAGCGCGCAGGCCAGCTCCATGTAGGTCTCCGCAAGGGCGCCGGAGCCGAGGAGGGAGGCGGGTTTTCTGCGGTTTGAGACCAGGGCGACGGCGTGCTCACGGACCTCAAACGGGCAGCCGGCTTCGCGAAGGACCTCCCGGGCGGTGGAGGCGCTCTCTGTGGCGTGGGGCGGGATGCCGCCGTCGAGAGTGGCCACCTTCGGGAGGCCGACGTGCAGCAGGAGGGCTGCGAGGTATACGGCGGGAGTGGGTGAGAACCAGGGCTTCAGGCTTCCGCGCGTGCTTCCGGCGGGAGGCGGGTCGGCCAGCAGTTCGTCCACAAGTTTCTGCAGGTGATCGAGGAAAGGACGGGAGGCGTAGGTGAAGTCAGCCAGTTCATCGAGGCAGCGGAGACGCGTCGCGGCGGCACGGAGGTCAGGCCGCTCCGCGTTTAAGAGGTCCTCTATCGGGCGGTTCGTCTCCTTCGGCACGGCTGAAGATTTCCTCCTTGACGGCGCCGGCCGGCACCAGGGACCGGAAAGGAGTTTCTACCACGACCGTGCCATCTTGCACAAACTCCCGCCGCACCCGCGGACCCACCGAACAGGTCAGCTCGTAGGGTATCCTCTCCACGCGGTTGGCCATCTCCTCGACGCTGATGGAATCGGTCCCCTGTGCGCCGTAGATGACCACTTCGTCGCCGGGCTGCGCGTCGGGGACGTCGGTGACGTCCACAAGGGTCTGGTCCATACATACCCGGCCGACCACCGGGACACGCCGGCCCCTGACCAGCACCTCCCCGGTGTTGGAGAATTGCCGGATGAATCCGTCGTGGTAGCCCACCGGAAGGGTGGCGATGACCGAGTCGCGCCACGTGGTGAAGGTGCGTCCGTATCCGAGTTTCTCCCCCTCGGCCAGCCGGCGGCACTGCATGATGCGCGTTCGCATCGAGAGCACGGGCTCCAGTTGGACCCTGGCGCGGAGTTCAGGGCGGGAGAACAGGCCGTAAAGCATGAGCCCGGGCCGGACGGCGTCGAAGTGGGCCTCCGGCAGTCGCAGCACCGCGTTGCTGTTGGCCATGTGGATGAGGGGCAGCTCCATCCCGGCCCTCCGGAGCTGGCTGAGCGTGGAACGGAACCGGCGGACCTGCTCCCTGGAGAAGTCGAGGTCGTCGGCATCCGAGCAGGCGAAGTGGCTGAATATGCCCGAGATGCGCAGTCCGTCCAGGCTGTGGATGTGCAGGATCACCTTCGCCGCTTCCTCCCAGTTCAGGCCCATCCGGTGCATGCCGGTGTCCACGTTGACGTGGACTTCCGCAACCGTGTTGTGCTCGAGGGCCGCGTCGGCGAGTTCAGCAGCGAAATCCTCCTCGGCCACGCAGGCGGTGATGGAGTACTCCAGCAGCAGATCGATGTCGGCCGAGGGCACGGCGGTCAGCAGGACGATGGGCTCGCGGATGCCCGAGATGCGAAGGTCGACGGCCTCTTCGGTCATGGCCACGCCGAACATCTCCACCCCGGCCCGGCTGAGGGTGTGGGATACCACGAGTGCGCCGTGGCCGTAGGCGTCGGCCTTGACCGCCGCGCAGACCTTGCGCTTGCCGACGGATTCCCGGAGGGCGCGCACGTTGTGGGCCAGTGCGTCCAGGTCGATGCGCGCGACGGTGGGCCGGCCCATGCTCGCCTCCGGCAGGTGTCCAAAGGAGCAGTCGTCGATTATAGGTACGGGCCTTTCCGCAATGCAACGGCTGGTGGGGCCTCCCGGCCAGAGCGCCTCAGCAGGCGCTGCAAGGCGCCCTGGGGCCGGCCGCGGCGGAAAGCCGGCGCCGCAAAAAAGAACGCGCACCTTCCCGCGCTGTTGCCGGCGCCGCATGGGGCGGCCTATAATCCACCGCCCGTCCGGGGTGAATGTTCCTCTGTCGAGACGCCCCAGATGATCGATCCCGCAACGGCCGGCGACTTCCGTGTTGAGCGCGTCGAGCTGCCGGCGCCCGGGCTGTCCGCCGACGGTGCACCGCTGCGCTTCGCGCAACTGAGCGACCTCCACGTGCGCCGGGGAGGTCGAGTCCACGAGCGCGCGGCCTCCCTGGTCGCCGAGTGGGAGCCGGACTTCGTGTTTGTGACGGGCGATCTGTTCAGCCCCCAGCCGGAGTCCCTGGCGGAGACGCTGAGGTTTCTTGGGCGGCTGCGCTGCCGCCGGGGCGTCTTCGCCTGTAGGGGGAACGGGGAGCTGAAGCGCGGCTTCCGCCTGTCGGTGCTTAAGGAGTTGGTGGGACGGGCGGGAACGGAACTACTGGTCAATGAGGGGCGGTTGATTGAGACGGATTCGGGGGCGGTCCTGGTGGCCGCCGTGGACGACCTGGCGCGGGGCTGGCCGGACTTCGAGGCGGCACTGGAGGCACAGGCAGAAGCCGACTACACCATCCTTCTGTCGCACGGACCCCTTGGGGCTCGAATGGTGGAGGATCGGGACGTGGACCTGGTCCTCAGCGGCCACACCCATGGAGGGCAGATCCGCCTGCCCGGAGTGGCCCCTCTGTGGCTGCCCACCATGTGCGACCGCTACGTGGCCGGACTTTATCGAACCGCCGGGGGGTATCTCTACGTCAACCGCGGGTTCGGGGTGACCGGACTGCTGAAGGCGCGCTTCCGGTGTCCGGCGGAGGTGGCCTTCTTTCAGGTGGGAGGGCTCAGAGCTTCTCGCGGATGACCCGGCGGATGCTGCGGATCACGGCGGTCAGGTCGCTGGCCGTGGTAATGTAGCTGTCGACGCCCCTTCGTCGGAGACGCCGTCGCCGGCGCTCTTCGGCCGTTCCGTTGTAGAGAACGACCCGCATGGAGGGGTCCATGTCCTTCAGCTCGGCCAGCAGTTCCTCTTCCTCCTGTTCGGCAAGCTGGAGGTTAAGGACGGCGATGTCCATTCGCCTCTCCTGGAGGATGGCGCGGGCGGTTTCCAGGTCCAGGGCCACCTCGCACTCGTGGCCGTCCTGGATCATCGCTTCGCGCAGTTCATCGAAGCTGCGGCGGTCGGCTTCCACGATGAGAAGCCTCACGGGTCTGACCCTTCCCCCGGGGGCGCCCATGGATTCTCCGCTGACAAGAGCTGGAAGTAACTGCGCGTTCTGCTCCGGCGACCGAGCCCAGTCAGCATAGCAGAAGCGGAGGGTCCAGTCAAAACGGTCGCCGTAAGTCCCCGTCAGATGTGGTGATACGGCCGGTCAGAAAAGACAGCCGGCCATCAGCGGTAGTCTCCGGTGAGCGTGACTCCGGCCCAGTAGGAGGGGTGGTAATGGCGTCCGTCGTTCATCACCTGCAACTGGGCGTGGCGCAGGCTCTGTGCCGCACCGTGCTGCGCGTAGTGGCGGTAAAAGTGCTTGGAGACAAGGGCTGTGGAAACGTCGTCCACCCGCCAAAGCGTAGAGAGGATGGCGTGGGCTCCCGCGTAGCCGAAGGCCCGGCTGAGGCTGACCAGTTCGTCGGCCGCCTGCAGTTGTCCCACCCCGGACTGGCAGGCGCTGAGGGTCACCAGTTGCGCCCCGATCTCCAGGCCCGTCACTTCGTGCAGGTGAAGCAGGCCGTCCTGTTTTTGAGGGGCCAGCACGAGGCTGCTGAACAGCGGACTGGCCGCATCCAGGCGGCCGTGCGCCCCGATGTGCACTATGTCGTAGCGGCCGATCTCTTCCCGCAGGCGGTCCTCGCTGGCTTCCGGCCCCAGCAGCGGTGTAACCCGGTCGAAATCCCGCCCGATGCTGACCACTTCCTGCTCGGTGAAGGGCAGCTCGTAGGCCCTCTGCCCAACATCCGGATTGCCCAGGGCCAGCACGCGGAGCTGCCGGCCGCCCGTCGGCTTCTCCTCGGCCAGTGTGCGCCGGAGCACGCTGGCGGAGGGGCTGTAGAAAAGCGGCACCCGCTCCACGAGGAAGCCCTCGCCGTCGTGCAGGCAGGCGAACGACAGGTAGTGCAGCGCGCGGTGGGGCACGACGCCCACCACGCGTGCTCCCTCGAGGAGTTCCTCGGCCGGCTGCAACAGGACGGCGTACAGTTCCTGGGAGGCCCTCCTCACCTCTTCCAGCAGGGCCCGATTCTGGACCTGGACCCGATACTCCCGGACGGCTTCGCTCAACTCATCCCGGTCGGCGGGCACTCGGATTGTGGAGAGTTCCCCCCGCCGCCAGACCCACAAAACCACCTCGTCCTCCAGGAGGTAATACACCAGCAGCGCGGTGCCCTCCGGAACCGCATCGGTCAGTTCCTCCGACCGGACGGCCTCCACGCTGACGAAGCCGGCCAGTCCGGGCGAGGCCGCCCTCAGCTCCGTCATCAGGTCCGCATAGCGCTGCTTATTCTCATCGAGCTGCCGGCTCAGCTCGTCGCGGCGCCGGGGGTCCTGCTCCCGCCCAAGGGCCTGCCGGAGTCCTCGGAGTTGACGGGCCAGTTCCCTCTGGCGGCGGTAGAGTTCGCGTTCCTCGGCGTTTTTCAACTGGACCTCCCGGCCGGCCAGAACGTCGAGGAACTTCCGGGACCTGGACCTCTCGGCGTAGTGGAACGCCTCCGCGGGCCGGCCCATCTCCAGCAGCAGCTTCACCGCCTGTTCGTAGAGGTCCATCTTGTTGACCATGAAACCGCTGCGCAGCTCTTCCACCTTGATGCCGGCCCGGATTTCCTCGACCACCTCGATGGCCGACTTGAAGGCCTCCCATGCCTCCGCCTGCCGGCCCCGTGCCAGCCTGAGGCGGCCCAGTCCGCGCAGGGCCCGCCACTGCACCTCCGGCAGGTAGAGACGCGCGGCCTCCTCCCGCGCATCGTTCAGGAGCCGCTCCGCTTCTTGCAGCTTTTCCATCTCCAACGCGATGTCGCCGAGGGCCAGCAACGACCTGGTCACGTTGACCGCGTCGCCGATGCTGCGGGACAGCTCGACGGCCCGGAGCAGGTGCTCGCGGGCCTCCTCCAGGCGCCCCATCCGATGAAGCGTAATGCCGATGTTGCGGTGATCGTAGCCCTGTCCCCAGGTCGAGCGCAGGCGCTCGTCCAGTTCCAGGGCTCGGCGGAGGGCCTCGAGCGCTTTCCCGTACTTCTCCTGCCGCCGGTAGATGATGCCGCGGTTGTTGTGCGCGCTGGCGAGTTCCAGGGGCCGGTCGGTGCGTCGGGCGGCCTCTACGGCCCGGTCCAGGGCCTGGTGGGCCGCCCCGTAGCGGTTGAGTTCCCAGTATATGAGGGCCTCAAGCTGGTGGTTCACGTTCAGTCGGTAGGCATCTTCCCGCTCCTCGGCGATCCGGTTGGAGCGGGCGATCAGTTCCAGGGCGCTCTGGTAGCGCCCCTCCAGCCACCGCGTGTTGGCCGTCTCCGTCATGGCGCGGGCGTGCACGTCGGGGAACCCTTGCTCCTCAGCCGTGGCTGCTGCTTCGCTGAAGTGCCGGCGCGCAGCCGCGAAGTTCCCCATGCGCCGGCGGCACAGCCCGATGTCAACGCGGACTCCGGCGGCTTCTGCGGTCTTGCCCGCCTCCCCATAGAGTCGCGCGGCCTCGCGGAAGTGCTCTTCGGCCCGGGGCGCGTCGCCGAGCCGGCGGAGTTGAATGGCCCCCATCCGCTGGTGCTGCAGCGCGATTGCGGCGGGGCTCTCCAGGCGCTGATAGGCTTCCAGTGCCCCCTCGAAGGTCTCCAGCGCGTCGCCGTAGCGGCCGGCGCGGTCGAGGCTCTTGCCCAGCTCTCCCAGCACGTGTGCCACCTCGGCCGGGTCGTCGGTCTCCTGGAGAAGCTCTACGGATTTGCGGTAGGCCGATGCGGCCTCCTCGAAACGCCTCGCGCGGGTCAGCAGGGCCCCGAGGCTTTGATACTCGCTCGCGGTGGCCTCCGCGGCCACGTTCTCCACTTGTTGGAGGAACTTCAGCCGTGCCCGTTGGCGCCCGGCCGCCAAGCCCGGTTGCCCCATCCCGCGATAGCAGCGCACGAGGTAGCTCTCTACGTTGGCGAGCACGAGGGATCTCCTGGACTCCGAGGGGAAGGGCACTACCTCGGCCATGCGGCGGAGGTCCAGCAGCCTGGAGGCGGCTTGCCCGAAACGTTCGTTCTCCAGGTGGGTCCGGGCGGCCCGGAACGTGTCGTTGAACTCCAACCGGCTGTACTCGGCGTATTCCGCGGGCTTCATACCCAGGAAGCCGTAGAGGCGGTAGTTCGGCCGGGCGGCGGGTTCGAGGTCCAGTGCCGCACGCCGGAAGGCCTCCGAGGGAGGCGCGGCCCGCGATTCCACCAGGAAGGCTTCCCAGAAATCCGCATCGTCGGCGCTCTCGATCCCGAAGGTCACCGAGGGCATGCCGGCGGCAATCAACGCCCGGCTCAGCACCCGCAGGGCCAGGAAATGATCCGCCCCGAAGGCCCCGTCGGGAAAGCCGGCCAGGCCCGCGGCGGCCGGGCGGCTGCTGAAGGCGGCAAGCTCCTCGACCGTTACTCCGCCGAGGCGCCCCAGTCCCCCGGGCAGCGTGAGGTAGGTGGCGCCCGGCAGGCCGGGGGCCATCTTGATCGGCGGCCCGAGCCAGAGCACGTCCGGCAAAGCCATCGCCCGGCGCAGCTCGGCTTTGCTTGTCTCGCCCGGTCCGAGGACCGTGACGTTTTCCCGTTCCCGGAGTCGCTGGGCCGGTCCGCCTCCTTCCCCGGCGCAGCACAGCAGCACGGATTCTCGGCCGTAGTGCTTGTTTTCGGCCGCGGCCGGCAGGTCGGCCGCCCCCCCGAGGAAGGCGACCTCAAACCGGTCCAGAACAGTGCCTTCGCCGAAGGGGAGATTCTGCCACGACAGGCCGCTGAGCGAGGCCGGGAAGCAGATGTAGAGCCGATTGAGTTGCTCCGCCGGCTCACCTTCCAGAACGCCGAGCAGGTTTCGCGCATCCTTCGCCCGCGGCGCGTACTGGACTTTCTCCCCCTGAAGCGGCCCTTCCCACAGCATGAACGCGGCGCAGGATACTTCGTCGAGCGGAGCGTAGAGCAGCAGGGCGGCGTCGGCCGGCAGGGCCTCCCGGAGGAGCACGGGGTCGGCGGGGTCGGGCACCAGGAGCGCTCCGGCCGGGGAGGCGTCGCGCACGGCCGCCGCGGCGTCCGTCAACTGTTTTCCGACCTCTGCTTCCTTGAAGGGAATAGAGTCGGCCAATTCGGGCGCGCCCAGTCGGCATCGCTGCCTCCTTGCCCGGACGGCCGCCTCCCGGGCCGCCGCCAGTTGCTCGGCCGACCGACCGAGCGGCCCGGCGGGGAAAACGAGTTCCCCGGGCGGGGTGGCACGGGCCAGTCGCACCGCTTCCCTCTCCAGGGCATAGCGGAAGGCTTGCTCCGATTCCCCATCAAGTTTGCCCGCGATCAGCAGGGCATAGAGCCGATCGATCCGGTCCGGGTGCTCCAGGGCATAGTCCAGTTCGGTTAGTGGAATGCTGTCCAGCAGTGCCGCTCGAGCAGCGGTCAGGTGTTTGGCTCCGCCCCGCTCGGCCAGCTCCGCCCGTGTGAGTTCAATCTGCCAGGCGAGGGTCTGCAGCCACCAGGCGTCCGCGCGGGAGGCGGCCTGTTCCAGCAGTCGGGTCGCTTCCTCGGTCTCCCCGTCGCGTGCCCGGAGAACCGCCCGGTTATGGAGGGAGACGACCTCCCAGGCCCTGAGGGCGGCGGTTTTTGGGGTGGATTCGGCCAACTTTCGCGACAGCTCAACGTACTGCTGATAAAGCCGTGCGCGTTCCGCGGGGGCAAGCCCCGCGCCCCGCGGAGGCCGCAGTGGCAGCAGCACCATGTAGGGAGCGCTCCGGGCCCGCTCGCCCAATACTTCTCGCTCCAGGCGGGTTCGTGCGTCGGCCCGGACGGTCGCCCGGACCTTGACCAGAGGGCCGCAGCCGGGCATGCCGAGCAGCATGGCCGTGGCCCCGGCGAGCAGGACAAGTGCTGTGAACACACCTTTCATTCGTCAGGCCTCATCTTGCTCTGTAGAAAGCATCCGTCGCCACGCACATGGGCCCGGCGCATGCCACGCCGTACCTTACCGTACCGGCCGCCCCACGCCCACCCCACCGAACGACGAGATTCCCGCCACAGGCGGGTAAACTTCGCTCGCAAAATATGCGCTCGCTCAGAATAACATCGGGAGCGGTGCTCGGGCGGATCGCACATCATTTCTATAGAGCGTCCTTATCCGAAGGCTCCATCACGTCGAGAAGAGCCGAGAGATTCGCCTCCAGGGCGGCTCGCGTCTCCACGAGGTGCTCCGTCTCCCGGCCCCGGAGGCGCTCCAGCAGGGGGCGGTGTGCGCGGACGGCCTCCTTTTGCAGCGCCGCGTCGGCAGCGGCCGGTTCGATGCGGAGGACCATCCGGCCGAAGGAGAGGGCGTTGGCCGCTTCGCCTTTCAGGTTTCCCGCGCGGGCCTCGCGCCGGCAGGCTTCTCGATAGGCCCGGGCGGCGCCGGTCGCTTCCCCCGCAGCGGCGCGGTAGCTGCCGATCTGGCTCCAGACGATGGCCTGTTCGGTCAGCAGACCGATCCGTTCGGTTTCGGGGTCGAGAGGGGGGTAGAGGTCGAGCTTCCTGCGCATCCATTTCTCAGCGTCGGCGTAGTCGCCCGCAAGCGCGCTGATGCGGCCCAGGTAGCTATAGAGCAGCCGTTTTTCCGCGTCGCGGTCGAACTCGGCGGCGCCACCGTCTTCCCCGAGGGCCACCTGAATGTCGATGCCGATCAGTCCCCCGGCGCCGGTCTCCCCCGGGCGGACTGCGCCCACCTCTTCGATCTGGTCCAGGGCTTCCCTCAACAGGTTGGTCGCTTCGCGGAGCTGGGCTTCGAGAGCGGTTTCTCCCTGAGCGTTCAGGTAGAGGTTGACGGCCAGGTTGCGGTGGCCACGGACAAGGCTCCGTCCATACGCCGCGCCGCCGGCCGTGTCTACCTGGATGAGCTGCCGGACTGTCTGCGTGTAGCGGCGGTAGGTTCGTGCTGCTTCGCCGTGGCGGTCGTGCTGGTAGAGGGCGAAGGCCAGTTGGTCGAGCACCCCCGCGCGCCGGCGGAGGGCGGCCGGTTCGTCCGCTGGCTCCAGGTCGTCCAGGACGCGTTGCAGCAATTCCGCGGCCCACTCGTACCGCCCGGCCGCCAGGGCGCCTCGGCCGACTTTGCGGACCGCGGCTTCCCTGCCCGGCTCGCTCAGGGAGAAGCCGGCGTCCAGCGCCCTGCGGTAGTAGTCGAAAGCCGCTTCCGGCTGCTCCACCAGCATGTAGCCTTCACCGACGTTGAACAGCAGATTGGGATAATTGACCGGGTCCCACTCCCGATCGGCGACGCCCAGGGCGGTCAGGTAGGACTTCAGAGCGGCGTGGAGGTTTTCATCGTTCTGGGTTGCCGCACCGAGCCGACTCAGAAGGAACCCCCTCAACTGGTGGTAGTAGGGGACCTCCGGGGCGTCTCGGGCGGCCGGTTCGACCAGTTCCAGTGCCCTGCGGTCTATCCGGGTCCTCTCGGATCTGGCCGAATTGCTGACCCTCCAGTTCTGGGGTCCGTAGTAGCTGTAGGCCAGCGCCAGGCCGTAGCGGGACAGGGGATCGGTTGGGTTCTCCTCCCTCCGGTTCCTGTAGCGGGAGACGGCTTCTTCGGTCCTTCCCAGCAGGTGATAACACTCGACGATTCCCCGGTGCGCGGCCGGGTCGTTCAGGCCCGTGCGGGCAAGGGAGGAGTAGGTGTCGAGGGCGAGCCCCGGGTCTTCGAGCCGCTTCTCCCGCCGGGCCTTCAACAGAAGCGCTGTCACCAGATCGGCGGCCACCCGTTCCCGGGGCAGCCCGACCGGCTCGGCGTATTCCTGCCAGACCTCCCGCAGGAGTTCGGCCGCCGGGTCGTACTCCTGACGTTCCATGTGGATACTCGCCAGGGCAAGGGCCGCCGCCGCGGCGGCCCGCTCCTCGGGCCATCGGCGGAGGGTGTGCCGGTACTGCTCGGCCGCCCGGAGGAAGTCCCTTCGGTCGTGGAACAGGTCGCCGACGGCGTTCTGAGCGCGCGCCGCCAGGATTGGCAGGTGGCCGTAGTTCTCCACCATCTCCCGAAGCCGGGAGAGCTTCTGATTGAAGCGCATTTCTGTGCGCAAGACGCTGTTGACGACGCTGCGGGCAGCCTGCCCGGCCCATTTTTCCTGCTCGCCATACTTCGTGACCACTCCCAGGTAGGCTTCCCGGACGGCCTCTGGCTGGTCCAGCACCCGGTAGATCTCTCCCTCCGCCAGCAGAGCGCGCGCGCACGCTTCGTGCTGATTGGGGTAGTCCAGCGGGATGGATTCCAGGAGTGCCGCGGCTTCTGCGTACTCGTCAAGGGCAAGCAGGGCCCGGGCCTGCTCCAGGCGGGCCCGGGCGGGGAGTCTCCGCAGCGACTCGTCGCGGTTGCCGCGCAATTCCTCCCGCAGCCTCTCCTCCAGTTCACTTGCCGTGCGCAGGTGGCGGCGTCGCTGCGCCTGGTCGGCCTCCGGAAGTGCATCGCGCTCCAGGGCCAGAAGCTCCAGTTGGGCCGTCGCCGCCGGGACGGTGGAGGGGAACTGTTCGCTGACATTTCGGAACGCGCTTGCGGCGTCGTCGGCACGGTCGAGTTGCACCAGTACCCGTCCCAGGGCCAGCCAGGCCTCGGCCACGTCATCGGGCCGTGCGCTCCCGAAGGTGATGCTCGCCTCACGCCGGGCGGCGCCGGCTGCCCATACGACGTTCCTCCAGGCCAGGAGGCGGAGCTGCGGACCTTCGGCTCGCTGATCGGCCCGACGGGCGAGCCGCAGGAATCCACCAACGGTGGGAAGGTCCGGCATCTGGCCCGAGGGACCGAGGGAGAGGATGTCTGCGTCGCCCGTTTCGGATTTCCGCGTGAACAGGAAACCGTCCGGCATGGGGCGCGGGAAATCGTCGAGGGAGGCGTAGGAGGTAAGCTGGCGAACGGGGTGTCTCTCTTGCGATTCCTCAAAGACGGACTCCGTGAAGCGGACGCAGAATATCGACGAAACGTCCGCACGGCCGAGGCGCCCGTCGCCGTTGCTGTCGAACTCGCGTCGCGCGAAGAAGATGCGGTTTCCCTCCGGTCCCCAGCAGGGATGGAGGTCGAGTTGGGGTCCGTCGGTGAGAACGGCGGTCTGCCGGTCGCTCAGGCGCAGAAGGCGCAGGCCGGCCCCGCCGTCCTCCGTACGGACCGTGAAGACCAGGTACCGGCCGTCCGGCGAGCAGTCCGGCATCTGGCCGGTCTCCGGGCTCAGCGCTTCGGAGCTTCCGTCCAACCGAAGCTTCCACAGGCGGTAGGGCTCGAGCGGGGAGGGCGCGGAGGCGAAGTAGAGGCGGTCGCCGTCGGGATGCCAGCAGGGCTGATCGTCGGCGGTGGCGATGCCGGTCAGTTTGCGGAGTGCGGGTTGGGAGAACCAACCGCCCGCTTCCATCAGCCAGATGTCACCCCCGCCGTCGGCGCGAGTGGAAACGAAGGCCACGCGCCGTCCGTCCGGGGACAGCCGAGGCCGGCGCTCCCGCGCGGGGTGGGGAGCGATCACCCGTGGCTCACCCGGGGTGCCCGCTTCTTGACGGAACAGCTCCGCTCCGCCCTGCCGGTCGGAGACGAAGACCAGGCCGCCGGTTGCGGAGCAGTAGTCCGCCTGGTAATCCGAGTGGGGGCTTCGGGTCAGGTCCCGGGGACGCTGCCACTGCGTCCTCTGCAGGCCTGGAGGAAGCCGCCCCGCCGGGGGGCCGGCGAGCGGCGGCGTGGAACAGCCCTGGGCAGCCAGCAGGCACAGCGTGAGCAGGATGCCCAGAACTCTCACGGCGCCCCTCCCCCCTTTTGCCGCCACGTCCCGTCCGGCATCTGGATCCGCGTCCCGTCCTCTGCCTGCCGGCGATGCCGGGCGGCCAGTATACTGCGCACCGTCCGCAGGCCCTCTTTGCCGCGCAGCGGGGGACTTGTCCTGACGATGCGCTGCATAATGGTGAGCCGGTCCCGGTTCTCCTCCTCGACGATCGCGCGAACGAGTTCGTGGCGGCGCGGTTCCTCTCGGCGCAGTCTGTCCATCTCTTCCTCGAACAGAACCAGTTGACCGTCGCTCCCTTCGCCGGCGTAGCCGAGGCGCTTGAACCGGAGTATGTCGTCGCGGTTGAACTCCATGCGGCGGCGCGCGGCCAGGGCCGCCGACTCGCTGTCGGTCATGGGAGGCGGAGGCTTGACCTCTCCGCTGAGGGGGTCGACGGCACGGACGCCGGCCAGCAGGTAGACCTTTTCCCCGATGTGCTCGAAGGAGCCCAGAACCTGCTCCTCCAGGGACTGCCGCTCGCCCTTGATCTCAATTTCGGTCCGGACCAACCCGGATAGCCCGCAGCCGGCTCCTACGGCGGCCAGCAGGCAGGCAAGTGCAAGAGTCAATCGGTATCGGACACTCGGCACGGCAACCGGACCTCCTTTCACGGCGTAGCGCCGGCCTCTGTCTTTGGCTCTGCGGAGCCGCCGATGTCTTCTCTCCGGTGGGCAAGCTCAACGGAGCCGTCCGGGCGGAGGATCAGGGCATCGGCGTCCAGCACGTCCAGCATCCCGAGCAGCGGAACTACCCGTCCCGTCATCTCCTTCAGCAAGGACGACCCCAGGAGCGCGGCCACGTTGATGCGCGGTATCGAGTAGGATGCGGACAGCCCCCCCGGCAGACCTTCCAGCTCAACGGTCGCCCAGGCGAAACCGCGCTCCATCCGGGCTTCCACCCGTGCCGGCCTTGCCAGCTTCAGCACCTTCCGGACGCGGACCACGGCCGGCCGCTCTCCCTCCGGGTCCAGCGCCAGCAGCAGGCGGTCCAGCGCATCGGAGCCGATCCGCGTGACGTTCAGCCGGCAGGTGACGCCCTTTATCACATTGTAATCTGCGTCCGCCTCCGGGGACAGCTCCACGGAGAGGGCAAGGGTGCCGGTCACGGTGGCGTCGGCGGCGAGTTTCTTCCGGAGCGCGGGCTGCAGCCGGTTGAAATCCACCTCTGCGAACTCGCTGTGGAGGATCAGTTCACGGCCCCTGGAGGTGGGACGGAACGACAGGCGCCCGGCCACGTTTCCCCCGAGTGAACGGAAATAGAAACGGGGTATGGCGAACTCCGAGCCACGTCCGGTCAACTCCGCGGCGGCGTCGTCGATCAGCGGCGCTCCCAGCAGCGAAAGGGTTTCCACGGCCAGTTCCCGGCCCGGGCTCAGGAGTTGCTGGACGGCAGTGGAGTAGTCGGGCAGTTGCGTCGGGCCCTCTGCCGGGCGTGGCGGAACGGGCTCGATAAGCCTCCGGCTGAAGGACGGCGTCTCCTCCGCCCCCTCAACGATACGCCAGCGTTTCTCGAACGGGAAGAAGCCGTCCAGCCCTTTCAGCACCGCCAGCGGATCGAGCCGCACCGAGAGATCGCGTAGCTCCGGGACGAGTTGCAGGCGGACGGCGCTGCCGGCATCGAGGCGCGTCTGGGCGCTCCAGTTGATCCGTCCCGAGGTGTTCAGCGGCTCCAGCAGCGCCAGTTTTGCGGGTCGCACGGTGCCGCTGGAATCCAGGGTAAGATTGAGGGTGCTCAGAAGGTCTGCCGGGCGGGGGAGGGACCGCAGTCGGGACAGCCCCTCCGCCCGGCCCCCGGCGCTCAGCTCGATGAAGCCCCCCAGGCCATTGAACTCAAACTTCTCAAGGGAGACCTTGTCAAAGTCGCTCATCTTCAGTTCGGAGTCCATGCGCAGGTTCTCCATGGGGACGCCGGACGCGCCCCACTCCACCAGTGGCAGCTCTGCCACCAGGCCCGCGCGTGCGTTCCCCCCGGTAAGGTTGAACTCGGCGTGCGCCGAGCCGTCCCGCACGCGGAGGGGCGGGGCTTCTGGGATTGCCGGTTCCACACGGAACTGCTCGATCGACAGCCGGGCGTTGGCGTCGAGGGGGATATTGCGTTCGTAGAAGCCGCGCAGGGGAAAGTAATCCAGCGAGGGTGCACCACGGTCGCTCAGCAGCCCGGTCAGGAATTTCCCGATTATCGGCAGCTCCCCGGTGACGGTGGCTTCCGTCTCCAACGATCCGGAAGGCGAGAGGGGGATTTTCGTCGCCGGTGGTCCGAGCCAGGGGCCGAGTTGCCGGAGGGCTGAGCCGACGTCCGGGATGGTCACGGCGATAGTCCCGTCCACTCCATCCATGCCCAGCCCCTCGAGGAGCAGGCGCTCCATCCCGAACGCGACCCCGCCGGGCAGCCGCGCCGAAACGTCGGTGAGGCGGAGGTCCGCCGCGGCCGGCGAAACCTCCAGCATCCCCGCGGCCTCGAAAGACAGCGGTGATGGGGGCGAAGGAAGTGCCTCCGTCTCCGCCGGAGCGGGCAGGCTCAGCCCCCGAACGTCGAGATTGCCCCCGGCCCGCAGGCCGCTGACGGCGTCGTTGAGGGCGTCGAGTTCGAAGTCGGCCTCCGCGGCATCCAGCGACGTTTCCGAATCCAGCGTTGCCACGTCGACGCCCGCCAGCCGAGCGTGACCGGAGCTCGTCACGCCGAAAGGCTGGAGACGGGCATCCAGGGCGGCCGCCAGCTCAGCACCGGCCTCCCCCCGCGCGACCCCAACGTCAAGACCGCCTCGCCCGAAGCCGGGGTTCGCCAGATCGACGTCGCCCAACGCGTCGATGCAGAACCCGCCGCGAGGTCCTTCCGGCAGTTCTCCGCGGATGCTGAGGGAGCCGCCCAGGGCGCCCCGGCCGCGCAGTTCGGGAGGGGACTGTCCGAAAGCCGCGGCCAGATCGCCCACAAACTCCCGAAGCCGGGCGAAGTCCAGCGCCCCGGTTGCCTCCAGGGAAACCCGGCGGGAGAGTCCGTCCGCCGCCCCGAACGCGCTGAGGCGGGGCGCGACGTCCGCTATGCGGGCGGTCGCTTCCTTCAGTCTGAGCCGCGCGGCCGAAGGTTCGGCGAGGCCCCGGCCGTCCAGTTCTAAAGTCAACTCCACGGGGCCGAGCGCGAGTCCGGTTCCCTGTCTTTTCACGGACAACTCGCCCAACGAGACGCTGCCGACGGCCGCCCCGACCGCGGGCAGCACGCCGGAGCCCGACAGTCGTCCCTCCAGGCCCGAGGTCTCCAGGAGGAGTTCGCCGATGCTCGCGCCGACACCGTCCGCGCGCCAGGTCAGGTCGGTATCGACGGTCCCGCCGACAGTGGCGCCCATCCGCAGGGACGCGTCCTGCCGGACCAGGAGGTCCGCTCCGCGGAGTTGCGCCCTGACCGGTCGATCGCCGGCCGGCACTTCGGCGGAGCCGCGCAGGCCCCCGGCTGAGAACTCGCTGCTGAGGTCCACGTCCAGGACCCGGTCCGGTCCGGATTTCACCTCGGCGCGCACGTCGGTGACCGCCGTGACCTCTCCGGCCAGCGTCAGCGGCAGTTCCGGGGGCGCCGCGCTGAGCGCTGCCCCCAAATCGAGGTGGAAATGGTTCCGCGCTGAGAGACTGTGAGGGGGGTTGGGGCCGAACGAGAAGCTCAGCAGTTCCTGGAACGTCCCCGGGCTGGCCACCCGCAGGAGGCCGGCCGGCGCCTCGGGAGAGTTCAGGTCGGCGGTCACGCTCAGGAAGGCTTCCAGGGGAAGGGGCCCGAAGGCGCCGAGGCCCGGAACTTCCGCCCCCGCAGTTTCCGCCTCGAAGGTGATGGCCGCTCCGCCCTTCGCTCCTTCCCTGAACCCGTTGAGCCACACGGCGAACCCGTCATCAAGGGTCGCCCGCAGGGACCGGGCCTCCGCGGTGACCCGGCCGGAGCGTGCCGCGAGCACGGCCCGTCCGTCCAGGGGAGGGCGCAGGACGCAGGCCCCCTTCAGGCTGACGGGCTCGATTTGCGCCTTCGCGAGGCCGGGGACGGCCGCGTCGATCCGCAGCTCCCGCACCTTTACGGCGTCGATACGTGTGGGCAGCGGCATTTCGGGGGGCTCCGCCCTGGGCGGAGGCATCGGCAGGTTCCACTCGCCGTCCTGACGGCGGAGATGGATCCTGGCTACGTCCACCGAGACGGCGGTCAGGTGAAGCGTGCCCCGGAGCAGAGCCCGCGGCAGCCAGCGGCATTCCACCCGGCCCACTTCCACGGCGGGGACCTCCGCGTCGCCTGTCCTGTCCAGGGAGAGGTCCTCAATGAGCAGGAGTCGCCGGTGCACCGGGGCCACCCGGAGCGTACCGATGCTGACCTCGGCGCCGTCGAGAAACTCCGAGACGGCCCGCTCGGCCGCTGTGCGGACGGGGCCTGTGTTGGTGATCAGGGGCAACGCGTGGAGCAGCAGAAGCAGCAGGATGAGCACAACGGCAACTGCCGCCAGGCCCCGGCGGAGCAGCCGCTTGCAGCGGGGCGAGCCGCCTTCCTCCCCGGAGGGTTTCTGCATCTTTTCCGTCATCGAAGCGCCCTACACAGCACCGTATTCAATCCGCAGTTGCAGCCCGTGAAGGTACCGTTTGAACTCGGTGACCGTGGGCCGCTTGTGCGGTTCATATTCACAGCACTTCAACACCATGTCGGAGAGTTCATCCGGCACGTCCGGATTCAGCCGTGAGGGGGGAGTGGGGCGGACCTGCCGGTCGGGCACGAAGCCGGTGCGTTCGTGCTCGCCCGGGCTGATGCTGGGCAGGCCCTGCCCGGTGAGGACCCAGTAGAGCGCCGCCCCCATGTTGAAGACATCCGTCTTCTCGGTCAGCCGGCCGCCCATTTGCTCGGGCGCCATATAGCCGAAGGTGCCTTTGCCCGACTTCAACTCGGTCCCCGGGGGCGCTGCGAAGCCAAAGTCGATCAGCTTTACGTCCAGGTGCTCCCCGACCAGTATGTTGTCGGGTTTCAGGTCGGCGTGGACGTAGCCGGCTTTGTGGGTGTTCTCCAGCCCCAGCCCTACCTGACGGAAAATGGTCAGCAATTCGTCCAGGTCGTAGTCGGGGTTCTCCGCGAGCGGACGGCCGGTCAGCCTTTCCATCAGCAGGTAAGCCGCACGGAGCTTGAACCATCGTCGTATCTTCTGAAAGTCAATGGCCCGAACGGCGATACCCACACCGGTTGTGCGGGTCTGCTGGATGGCGCTCAGCACCTCGTATTCGTTCTCCAGGTGCCCGATGATCCGCTTGTCCTCTTCGTTGCGCACGGGGACGAACTTGGCGGCGAACAGCGCGCCGTCTTCGGTGCGCCGGACCTCATGGATCACGCTGCGCGCGCCGGTGCCCAGCCTCTCGCCGACCCGGTAGCCGTCCAGGACGTCCTGCAGTCTCGGTGCTTTCTTCGCCGCCATGTTCGGTTCCGCACGGTGAAGGGAGGTCTGCCATGTTAATCCGCCCAGCCGCCGTGTGCAAACCCTTTAGGCCGCTGAGTCGTTCCCAGTCGGCCTTCCCGGCCCCCACTCTAAGCGACGATCACGGAGCCCCGGGACCCTTTGACGGTCGGGTCGGCCCGTGCTATACTCCCCGAGCCTGCGGGGGCTCAAATCCAGGCCGAACCGAGACCAAAACGGAGTTCTCGAATGCTGAATCACGTGAAAGCCGCCGCCCCCATGAAGCTGGGTTTCCTGCCCACCCACCGCTACGGAGTTTTCGAGACGGAGGCGGCGGAGCGCCAGAAGCAACGGATCGAAGAGCGGCTCAAAGACCTCGGCCTCGCCTATGTGGGGCTGGATTGGCTGAACGAGCACGGCCTGCTCTACGAGCCCACCGACGCGGCGGCGGTGGTCGAGCGCTTTCGGAGCGAGGGGGTGGATGCCGTCTTTGCCGCCCACTGCGATTTCGGCCAGGAGGTGGCGGTGGGTCGGGTCTGTTCGGCACTCGGCAAGCCGGTGCTCCTCTGGGGCCCGCGCGACGAAGCCCCCGCCGCGGACGGCTCCCGTGAGCGCGACACCCAGTGCGGCCTCTTCGCCACCAGCAAGCTGCTGCGGAGACGGGACGTTCCCTTCAGCTACATCATCAACTGTCGTCCGGGCGAAGACCTCTTTGAGCGCGGCATGGACGTGTTCCTGCGGGCGGCCAACGTGTTCCGTTCGGTCCGCGGGGCGCGCATCGGGCAGATTTCCACCCGCCCCACGCCCTTTACCAGCACCATGTGCAACGAGAGCGAGCTGCTGGAGCGGTTCGGAATAGAGCTGGTGCCCACGCCGCTGCCCGACCTGACCGGAGACGTGGAGCCAAGGGCCGACTCCCGCCAGGTCGAGGATGAAGTGGAAGAGCTGCGCCGGCGGGTCAGCCTCGCCGACGTGCCGGAGGAAGACGTTCGGAAGCTGCTGTCCCTGAAGCTGGTGCTCCAGGAATGGGCCGAGGAGGAGCGGCTGGATGCGCTGGCCATTCACTGCTGGGACGCGCTTGCCGTGCCACTGGGCATCGTGCCGTGCCTGGCGAACGGACTGCTGGCGGAGGTCGGGTTGCCGGTTGCCTGCGAGACGGACGTCCACGGTGCGGTCAGCCTGCTGGCGCTGCAGGCCGCCGCGAGGGCCGAAAGCCCGGTCTTCCTTGCCGACCTGACGATCCGGCACCCGGAAAACGACAATGCGGAGCTGCTGTGGCACTGCGGTCCCTTCCCTGTCGGGTTGGCCGCGGAGGGCGAGGAGCCCTCGCTGGGCGGGCACTGGATGCGCCCGGCGGAACAGACCGGCGTGGGTCACTTCCGCGTGAAGGGCGGGGACGTAACGCTGGGTCGGTTCGACGGCGATCACGGGCGGTACAGTTTCTTCATGGGGCACGCCGCCGGCTGCGAAGGCCCGCCCACGCGGGGAACCTACCTCTGGGTGCAGGTGGACAACTGGCCCCTGTGGGAGGAGAAACTGATCTACGGTCCGTACATTCATCACATCGGCGGGGTCCACGGCAAGCTTGCGCCCGCCCTGTACGAAGGGATGAGGTTCCTCGGCGTGCCGGTCGAAGCCATAGAGCCCTCGGCGGAGCAAATCCGCGCATTCCTCCGCGGCTAGGCGGGGCTGTAGCGCGGAGGTTCTGCGCGCGCTCTCGGGCCGACCGGAGACAATCGAGATGAATGGAAGCCGACCTAAATACAAACGGATCGAGCGGGGCTGTCGGCCCATGGCCTACCTGCGGGCCGTGGCCGACCGGCCCTATCCGGCACTGCTGGAAAGCTCCGGCCCGCTGACCTCCTTCGGTCGCTATTCCCTGCTGTGCTGGCGTCCTTTCCTGAAGGTCACCTGCGGGGAGGACCTCGTGGAGGTGGCCGACCTCAGGGGAGGGGACCGGACCACCACTACGGGCGAGCCCTTTCGGACGCTCTCGGAACTGTTCGATCCCTACCGCTTCGAGGCGCCTGACTTCCCGTTCCCCTTCGCGGGCGGGGCGGTGGGCTTTTTCAGCTACGATCTTCGGCACCGTATCGAGAAGCTGCCCCGCGGGTGCGACTACGACCTGGAGGTGCCCTATTTCGTCCTCTGCTTCTACGACCAGGGGCTGCTCTTCGACCGCCGCCGCGGCGTGACCGAATGGGTCGGCGCCCCCGGCGCCCGGCCGGATGTCCCCACCCCCGGGGAGGAGCAAGGACGGCTGGCCGGCATCGAGCCCGTCGCGCTCAAGTCTAACTTTTCGCGGGAGGAGTACCTGACCGCCGTCGAAAGAGCCCTGGACTACATCGGGGCCGGGGACATCTTCCAGGTGAACCTGTCCCAGCGGTTCAGCGGCCCCTGCGGAGATGACGGTCTGGAGATTTATGGCCGCCTCCGTCGGCTCAACCCCGCCCCTTTCTCGGCCTACCTGGCCTATCCTGACTTCGAGATATTCTCCTCTTCCCCGGAGCGCTTCCTCCTGGTCGAGGGGGACCGCGTCACCACGCGACCGATCAAAGGCACGCGGCCGCGGCGGGCCGATGACGAGGAGTTCAACCGGCGAATGCGGGAGGAGCTGGAGGCCTCCGCGAAGGACCACGCGGAGTTGGCGATGATCGTCGACCTGGAGCGCAATGACCTCGGCAGGGTCTGCGACTACGGTTCGGTGAGGGTTGCCGAGCACGCGGTGACCGAATCCTACCAGACCGTCTTCCATCTGGTCTCCACGGTGACGGGCCGGCTCTATCGGCCGCAACAGGATGAGTTTTCGCTGATCCGGGCCAGCTTCCCGGGCGGCTCGATCACCGGGGCGCCCAAGATACGCGCCATGGAGATCATCGAAGAGCTTGAACCCCATGCGCGTAATGTCTACACCGGCTCGATTGGTTACATCTCTTTCCACGGCCGGATGGACCTGAACATCGTCATCCGAACCATGATCCGGCAGAGCGGCCGTATCCACGCCCAGTTCGGCGGCGGCATCGTGGCCGACTCCGACCCCGTGATGGAATACGAGGAGACCCTCCATAAAGGCCAGGCCGTTTTCGAGGCGCTCAACGCCCCCAACTACGAGGAAATCATGGGAGCCTCCGCCGATGAGAAACGGTGAGGCCGTTTACCTGAACGGTCGGATCATCGGCCACAGGGAGGCAGCCGTCTCGCCCCTGGATCGGGGGTTCCTTTACGGCGACGGTTTCTTTGAGACCACCCGCATCATGGGCGGAGTTCCGCTGCTGCTGGACCGACATCTCCGTCGGTTGGCGGCCTCGTGCCGGGATACGGGCTTCGGGACGTCACCGGACCCCGAAGCGCTGACCGGCGGCGTGGATCGCCTGATTGCGGCCAACGACGTGAAGGAGGGCTACCTGCGGATCACCGTCAGCCGCGGTCTCCACGCCGGCCGGCTGACGGACCTCGAGACCGCGGAGGCAACGGTCTTCGCCGTGGCGCGGCCGATGGAGCTTGCTCCGCTGGACTCCCCGCCTCCAATCACGCTGCTGCGCTCGCCCTACGTGCGCAACGAGAACTCCCCGACCGTGGGGCACAAGACCCTCAGCTACCAGGCGAACCTGCTCGCGCTGGCCGAGGCCCGCGCGGTCGGGGCGGACGAGGCCTGCTTCCTCAACTCGGCGGGCGAACTCGCCGAGGGGGCCATCACGAACCTCTTCTTCGTCAGTGGCGGGGCCGTCTGCACCCCGGCGGCCTCCTGCGGGCTGCTGCCGGGCATAACGCGGGAGGTGGTGCTGGAACTCTGTGACCAGATGGGCGTCCCGACGGAGACCGGAAGGTACGAAGCTGCGCGCCTGCTGGAGGCCGAAGAGGTGTTTTGCACGAACTCCCTTCGGGGAGTGGTCTCGGTTGAGGCCATCGCCGGCGAGCGCCACCAAGGGGAGTTCGGGGAGGAAGTTACGGCGCGCATACGGAGGGCGTACGCGGACTACGCACGGCGGCAATGCGGGCTCCAGTAGGGCATTTTGGGGGCGTCCGGCGGGCAGATTCGGCAAAGTGATTTGACAGTCTCGCTCGCTCGGGTTACGATGCCGCGATTTCCCATTGCCTGCGAAGTCCCGGGAGGACCGATAGATGGCCTCACCTGAGGTGAATCTGGTTTGGCTGCAGGGAGGAGGCTGCACGGGCTGTTCGGTTTCCTTCCTCAACTCCGCTCATCCCTCCCCACGAAACCTGCTGGTCGAACAGCTTCTGCCCGGCAAGCACATCAGCTTGAAGTATCATCCCACGCTCATGGCGGGCCAGGGGCGGGAGGCTTTCCGGCTGCTGGACGGCCTGCCGGAGGCTGATTTCGTGCTCGCCCTTGAGGGGGCGGTGCCGGAGAAGGAGGGTTTCTGCACCATCGGCGACCCCGACGACCACGAGGTCACGATACTGGAGAAGTTCGTCGAGCTGGCGCGGTCCGCGTCCCTCGTGCTTGCCGTGGGGACCTGTTCGTCCTTCGGGGGCATTCCCGCCGGCGCTCCCAACCCCGGGTCCTTCCGTTCCGCCGAAGAGATCATGGAGAAGCACTCGGTTTCGACGCCGCTTCTGAACGTCCCCGGCTGCCCGCCGCATCCTGAGTGGATAAGCTCAGCGCTGCTGGAATACCTGGCGGTGGAAGACCCAGGCCGTGTGCCCACCGACGCGCTGAAGCGGCCGCTGATCACCTACGGCCGTCTGATCCACGAAAACTGCCCCCGCAGGCCTTACTTCGACGAAGGCAAGTTCGCCGAGAAGCCCGGCGATCCGGAATGCCTGCACAAGGTGGGCTGCAAGGGCCCCATCACCTACGCCGACTGCCCCCTGCGGGAGTGGAACGACGGCCTGAACTGGTGCGTCAAGGCCGGCGCCCCCTGCCAGGGATGCACTCAGCCGGAGTTCATTGACCAGATGACGCCGATCTACCGGGAGCTGCTGGAAGACAGGCTCCCCAAAATCGGGGAGACCACCGAAGTGGGAGGCCGGGATGAGTAGGATCACCATAGATCCGGTCACCAGGATTGAAGGACACCTCCGCGTGGACGTGGAGCAGGAGGACGGACGTGTGACGGAGGCCCGTTGCGGGGGCACGCTGGCGCGCGGTCTGGAGGTTATCTTCGGCGGGCGCGACCCCCGCGACATCCCCATCCTGGCTCAGCGCATCTGCGGCGTCTGCCCCCAGGCGCACGCAACCGCCGCCGCCCTCGCCCTGGACGAGGCCTTCGGGCTACAGGACAGCATTCCACCCAACGGCGTGGTGCTCCGCGACATCATGCTGGCGGCCAACTTCCTGCAGTCCCACGTGCTGCACTTCTACCACCTGGCCGCCCTGGATTACGTCGATGTCACCGCCGCCGCCGACTACGACGGGGACGACGCCGATCTGAAAGCCGTAAAGGATTTCATCGGACGCGGCGCTCTGGAACCCTTCGTGCCCCGCTATGAAGGCGACTACCGCCTCAGCGAGCAGCAGAACCGGGTCGCCGTGAAGCATTACCTCGAGGCGCTCCGCGTCCGCCGCAACTGCCACGAGCTGCTGGCCCTGTTCGGCGGCAAGATGCCCCACCAGTGCACCGTCAACGTCGGCGGCGTGACTACCCAGGTCGGCAGGGACCAGATCGCCTCGGCCCTCTCCTACGTCCGGGAGATCGAGGATTTCGTGCGCACCTGCTACATCCCCGACATCCTGATGCTGGCCGGTGCCTATCCGGACTGCCTGGAGCTGGGGGCCGGCTGCTCCCGGTTCCTCTCCTACGGCGTTTTCGACGAGGACGGGCTGTTCCCCGCCGGCCTGCTGGACCTGGGGGAGGGGAGTGTCCAGTCGGTGGAGGCCGAGAAGATTACCGAAGACGTGAAGAACTCCTACTATGCCGACGAGTCCAACGGCCTCAACCCCGCCGAAGGGGAGACCATCCCGGAGGAGGCCAAGGAAGGCGCATACTCCTGGCTCAAAGCCCCCCGCTACGACGGGATGCCCTGCGAGGTCGGTCCGGCCGCACGCCTGCTGGTCGGCCACGCGGCGGGCGGCGAGGAAATCGGCAGAATCGTAGAGGATTTCTGCAGTGAGGCGGGCGTGGAGCCGGAGGTTTTGAACTCGACCCTCGGCCGGCACGCCGCCCGCGCCCTGGAGACCGGCCTGATCGCACGGAAAGCCCAGGATTGGCTTCTGCAGCTCAGTCCCGGCGAGCCCTGCGTCATACCGGTGGAAGTGCCCTCGGAGGGGACCGGGGCGGGTATGACCGACGCGCCACGGGGCGCACTGGGTCACTGGATCAGCATCCGCGACGGCAAGGTCGCCAACTACCAGGCCGTCGTGCCGACGACATGGAACGGCTCACCCCGGGACTCGCGGGGTCGGCCGGGCCCGATCGAACAGGCCGTGGAGGGCGAGCAGATACGAGACGTGGACAATCCGTTCGAGATAGTGAGGACAATCCGCTCATTTGATCCCTGCCTGGCGTGCTCGGTTCACCTGGCACGCCGGAAGGGCACCTGGCATGCGCAACTCGGTGTTTGAGCACGGTGGTGCGGACCAGATGATGGGTGCAGCAGAGCCGGAGGCGGAAGTTGCTGTCGTCGGCATCGGCAACCTGCTCCTCAAGGACGAGGGCGTCGGCGTGCACGCGTTGCGGGAACTGCGGGGCTGCGCCTGGGAAGGAGAGGTGAAGCTCGTCGACGGCGGCACCGACCCCTGGACGGCTTTTTCCGAGGCCGAGGGCTGCAGGGCACTGGTGGTGCTGGACGCCGTGGTGGGAGGCAAGGATCCGGGCGAACTTCATCGGTTGACACTGGAAGAGGTCGAAGATAACCAGGTAGTGCTCTCGCTGCACGGCATAAGCCTGTTTCACCTGGTTCGCTACGAGGCGCTGCTGGGCAACACCTTCGACGAGGTGCAGGTGCTGGGTATGGAGCCGAGCAGCGTGGAGCCGGGAATCGGGCTCTCAGAGCGCTGCCGAGGTCGCCTGGCGAACTTCCTGGAGACGGCCCGCAGCGAGGTCGAACGCATGCTGCAGCGGCTGGGTGTGGTCTGAAGGAGGAAACTGAATGCTGGTTACCGAAGTCAAGCCCGAGGAGGAAATCCTGGAGTCACTGGAAGGTGATGAAGGGGTCTTCCTGCTGGGATGTAACGGTTGCGCGGAGGCCTGCGAGACCGGCGGGGCCGAGAACCTTCCGGACCTCCGTGGCATGCTGGAGGAAGCGGGCAAGCACGTGACCGGCACCACCACCGTCGATTTCCTGTGCGACAAATCCCTGGTGCGCTCCCGCCTGCGGCCCTTTACCGACCAAATCATGGGCAGCGACTCCGTGCTTGTGGCCACCTGCGGTGTGGGAGTGCAGTGCGTGGCCGACTCCGTGCTGAATCGGGTCCGCCCGGCCTGCAACACCATCAACCTCGGCGGCTCACGGGGAACCTGGCCCGGCAGCGAGAGATGCGCCGAGTGCGGGGACTGCCTGCTGGACTACACCGGCGGCATCTGTCCCATCACCAACTGCGCCAAGGAGATGGTCAATGGGCCCTGCGGCGGCACCACCCCGGACGGAAAGTGCGAAGTGGACCGGGAGAGGGACTGCGGCTGGTACAGGATCTACAAGCGCCTGCAGGACCTGGACGCGCTGGACCAGATGAAGAAGATCGTGGCGCCCAAGGAATACGGCAACTATCTGCCGTCCTACGAGCTGATGACGACCCAATTCTGGGCGGTTGATACGCCGACAGGGGAGGAACCGGATGCTGAGTGAGTTTGCCAGCGCCCTCGAAGCGGGCGAGTTCGTGGTGACCGGGGAGATCGGTCCCCCCAAAGGCACAAACGTGGAGAAATGCCTCGAAGATGCCGAACACCTCCGGGGCAAGGTCGTCGCCGTCAACGTCACCGACATCCAGAGCGCAGTGATGCGGTTCGGCAGCCTGGCCACCTGCGCCATGCTGGTGGACAGAGGCCTGGAGCCGGTGTTCCAGATGGTTTGCCGAGACCGAAACCGGCTCGCCCTGCAGTCCGACCTCCTCAGCGCATACGTGCTGGGCGTGCGAAACGTGCTGTGCCTGACCGGCGACCACAACATCCTGGGCGACCATCCCGACTCCAAACCCGTCTTCGACCTGGAAGCCGTGGGGCTGCTGCAGTGCGTGCAGGGCCTGTGTGAGGGGCGGGACCTGGCCGGCAACGAGCTGGACGGCGCTCCGGAGTTCTATCCCGGCGCCGTCGTGACTCCCGCCGCCGACCCCGTGGAGCCCCAGATCCTGCGGATGGAGAAGAAGATGGAGGCCGGGGCCCGTTTCTTCCAGACCCAGGCCGTCTACGACGTGGAGCAGTTCGCCGATTTCATGGAGCAGGTCGAGGACTTCGGCGTGCCGGTCCTGGCCGGCATCGTGCTGCTGAAGTCCGTGGGGATGGCCCGCTTCATGAACAAGAACGTCAGCGGCGTCCAGGTTCCGGAACATCTCATCGACCGCCTCAAGGCCGACAAGAAGAAAACCAAGTCCGGCGAGACGGCAGTGGAGATTGCCATCGAAACCATTGAGGGCGTCAAAGAACTCTGCCAGGGCGTTCACATCATGCCGCTGGGGTGGGACCACCTGGTGCCGGAGATCATCGAGGGGGCCGGCCTGGGGAACGGCTCCTGAGTCGAGCGGCAGGCGCGGCGTCTCCGGCGGGAGGCCGGACCTCCCGCTTTCCTCAGCGGGCTGTTACAGGACCCGGTCGGCTATCAGTCTGCCCACCTCGGTGATGTTCTCGGCGGTGCTTATCCCCTCCAGCGCTCCCCCGGTCAGCAGCATGGCGTCCTCGTAGGTGTGCATTCCGGTGCGCGGGCCTTTCTCGAACAGGTGACCCACCCCCAGCTTGGCTTTCAGGTCGTATCCGTCGCAGGGGTCCACCACGATGTCCGGCGCTTGCGCCAGGAAGGGTCCCTCGAACACCTCTTCTTTCTTCATCACCTGTTTGCAGATGACCTCCCCCGTCTCGGGGTGGCGCATCGCTCGCAGATTGTCCATGATCTCCCGGCGCAGGGGATCGTATTCCTTGTCGGTCACCTCACCGATGTCCCATTTGCCCTGCCTGAGGACATGGATTCGGCCGGGCACCAGCGAGACGGCGCGTGAGCCGGGTTTAAGCGCTTTGTAGCGTTTGGCGGGCTCATTCTCGTAGTCGAGGTAGCCCTGGTGTTTCAGCCAGCGGTTGATCTGCACCTCCCACTTCAGCTCGGTAAAGCCGTGGTCGCTGCAGATCAACAGCTCCCGGTCTCCGCCGATCCGATCGACCACCTCACCGAGGAAATCGTCGATCTGCTTGTAGAAGTCCCAGAAGTAGCCGTCCTCCTCACCGTCGGAGCCCCTGCGCCCCCGCCACATGAAATGGTTGATGCGGTCGGTGTCCATCACGTGGCAGAACAACAGGTCCCACTCTTCTTCCTCTTCCAGCAGGGCCAGGGCGGTCTCCTGGCGGGCCCGGCTGACGCGCTTGAGGTCTTCCTTGAACTGTTCGGGGTTCTCGATGGCCACGCCGGGGTCGGTGTCGATCTGGTAGTCGTGTTCCCGCAGAGTTTCGAGCACGTCGGGGCGGGAGACGGCGCGTTCGTCCAGTTCGGGCGCCAGGAACCCGCTCACCAGGAACCCGTCCACCTTCGGCGCGGGGAAGGTCATTGGCACGCTGAGGGCGGCGAAGCGTTTCCCCGCGTCGCTGAGGCGCTCCCAGAGGGTGGGGCACTTCAGGTCGGTTCGGTCGGGGATGGTCAGTTCGAGGTCCCTGGTCAGCTCCACAAAGCCGAACACTCCGAACTCCCCCGGATTCTTGCCGGTCTGGAACGCGGACCAGGCAACGCCGCTGACCGTGGGGAACACGCTCCTGATCCGTTTCAGGTTGCCCCGCTCCATCAGCCGATGGAGGTTGGGCATAACGCCGTCGGATGCCAGCTCCGTGGCCAGCGAATAGGGGAATCCGTCCAGCCCGATGCCGACCACGCGTCTGGACCTGCCGAAGCCAAAAAGCATGGGGATCGCTCTCCGGGTTAGAACTCAGAACCGTAGTATGGGACACGCGTGGGATTTTTGCAATGAGACGGCGCCCGGCGCAGGCGGCACCCTCCCGCCCCCTTACTCCGAGAGCGGCGGGCCCATCTCCAGGTCACCCCACGGGCTGGGTTGAGGGCCCTTGTTGCCCGGCTGCCACCAGGGGTCCAGCCGGTTGCTCCACCGCAGCCGGTCGAACGCGCCTTCCTCGTGATCGGCCGGATCGCTGTCGTTGTAGCCCAGGGAGAGGGCCAGCCGACTTCCCACCTCGGGTTCCTCCACGGGTTCCCCGTGGCCGACCCATTCCCAGGGCAGGAAGCATTCCACCGCCCGGCGCTTCGGGCCGAGTTCCACCAAGTCCACCGAGATACCGTAACGCTTGCGCGCCGAGGACAGCTCCTCCTCCGCCCGCGCGACGTCCCAGGGATCGGGATAGTTCCGGAACAGGGGACGCTTTCCCGCCGGGTCGCCGCCGACCGGTATCTGGTGCTGATTACCGGAAAGAACGAGCGCGAACGATTCTCTCTTCAGGAAAACGTCGGCGGGGTCGGCCCCCCAGATGTCTTCTGAGGACCGCCGGGCAAGGTGGAAATCCAGGGAGTCCGCCAGTTCGTTGACCGGCGCCCACTGGTCGTCCTCCACCACGAAAAGCAGGTAGAGGCCCGCCCGGCTGTGGGCGGCGCGGATACGCACCCGGGCGTCGTCCGGTTCTTCGACCGACTTCCACGTTTCGCCCCGCTTGGCCAGGTTGTTTTTCACCGTCAGGGCGGCCCTGTCGTGGGATTCTGTGTACTGGCCCCAGAACGGGGAGACCGCGCCGTCCGCCGCGAATTGCTTCTCCTGATCGGCATCCAGGGCATAGGCCGTAAGGACCCGGTCATCCGGATTGGCCGGGCTGGTCTCACCGGACGCCTCGCGGGTGGACGAGCCATACGGCGGCCTGGGTAGGGGCGGGGCAAGCTTCCCGTGGGCGGCGCGTTGCCTTGCCAGGGCCGCGCTGACCTGCGGGTCCCGCACCAGGAAGTGGACCGGCGCCGCGGTGCGCTTTCGTCCCTCAGCGTCGTACGCCAGGACCGTAAGTGCGTAGACCGTGTGTTCCGGATCGACGACCAGTTCGGCCGCCGGTTCTTCGCCGCGCCGGACCTCGCCGATCTTCCGCGCACCGTGGTAGAACTCCATCCGCTCCCAGCCGGGGAAGTCGGTTGCGTCGCACTCGATGACCAGCTTTCGCCCGGGGTCCACGACGTTCCCGCCTACCGAGCGAAGCAGCACGCCCTCCTCATGGGGATTCTCCACCGGCCCCACGTCGCGGATGCGCAGCTTCAGGGGATTGTCGTGGGTGGCCACGCTTCGATAGAGGAAGGCGATGTCCGCCGTGGGCACCCACCCCGCTTTCGACCGGTCGCCCTTGTATTCGTCATAGGGAGCGATGCGGGTGATGCCGGAGTCCCAGGAGGTCGGGTCCACCAGCCAGCCTTCCTCCTCCGGTATGCTGCGCAGCTCAACCGGTCCCTTCCCGGTGTCTTCCCTTGATGGCAGGCGCAGGCCGATGCACGTCTCGTAGAACTTCATGTCGACATCGTCGATGTGACCGATCTCGTGGCCTTTGCCCTTCTCGGCCGTCCAGGCCCAGCGCGCTCCCCGCGGACGGGCGCCGGCGAACAGCTCCCGGGTCTCCTCGACGCCATGGGGGAAGAAGGGGTCCTCCGGCCCGATATGCAGGAGCCCCGGCACCTGAAGCGCCGCTTCGGGTGGGCTGCCGGGGTTGTAGCGGGCTCCGACGTTGGGGGTGTAGCAGATCATGCGCTCCGGCGCGTAACATGCCAGGCCGTATGCGGTTACGCCGGCGTTCGAACTGCCCCGCGCGATCAGCGGCAGATCGGCAAGCTCGGGGTGATATCCGAGTTCCGCCCAGTCGTCCATGGCCTTGACGATGATCTCGGCCAGTTGCCCGTAGACCCGTCCGCCGGGGAAGGACGTCACACCGATGATGCCGAAGTCATGCCGGGCGGCGAACTCCTGCAGGCGCTCGTCACGGGGGATGTCCCGCGTGTCGCCGTAGCCACCCGGGTTGCCGTGAAACAGCGCTCCCCTGAGCCGCGGGGAGTTCGGGGGCACCCACATCTTCATCTGCTGCATGCCGTCGGCGGCCCGGAAGTCATAGTACATCCCGTCGAAGCGGACCTCGCCGCCGTCGAACGCCTCGGCCTGCGCGTCCAGTCGCTCCGGCCACCGGGCCGCGCTCGCGGGCCGGCACGCAGCTCCTGCGGCGAGCAGAAGGCAGAGAAGCAGCGAGAGCCGTCCGGCAAAACGAATCGAGCCGATCTTGCGGTTCACTGCCGTCTCCTGGGTTGAGAGATGAGGAGCGTCTCCGTTGACTCAGCCCTCCGGGTGGGTGACGATGCCGCCGGCGACCACGTGGCGGTCTTTGACCAGCACGAAGCGGCCCAGTTCCTGCACGTCGTAGAAGGATTCCAGCGCCACGGGCGCCGCGGTCTCCAGCACCAGTTGCCCTACTTCCGTCTCCTCCAGTCCGTCGTCCGGGTCCAGGTGCTGGAGGCTGCCCGAATCGATCCGTTCGCGGATGTCCCCTACACGGACGGGGAGTTCCTGAGTGGCGCACTGGAAGGTCAGGCCGTCCTCTCCCGATCGCAGCGGATCGGAGGCCATCCAGAACACCGTCGCCCCGAACCGGCGGGTGACGGCCGGCGTATCGTCCGGCGGGCAGCCCACCTGGCCGCGGGCCGGTGGATCGCCGTCGAACAGCACCCCGACGCATTCGCCGGGTTCGGCCCGTTCGAGCCGGTCGTTGAGGTACTGCCTCACCTGCTTGACCTCCAGCGACCGCCCGGCCGGCACGAACCGCAAGGTCCGGCCGCGCTCCAGCACGCCGCTCTCCACCCGTCCGGCCACTATCGGCGCGTCGTCCCGCTCGTAGACGTCCTGCACGGGGAAGCGCAGCGGTTTCGCGGTGGGCGGCGGTATCTTGTGGAACTGGTCCAGCGCCTCCAGGACCGTTGGCCCATCGTACCAGTGCATGTTATCGGACTGCTCGGCCACGTTGTCGCCGCATTTGGCACTGACCGGCACCTCCAGGGCGGGCTCGACCTCCAGCCGCCCCAGGAAGCGGTGCATCTGTTCCCTCACCTCCAGGAAGCGCTCCTCGGCGTAGTCGGCAAGGTCCATCTTGTTGTAGAGCACCAGCACCTGGTCGAGGCCGAGTAGCTTGACCACGTACGCGTGGCGCTTGGTCTGCTCCTGGACGCCTTCGGTGACGCTGCAGATCAGCACGGCCGCCTCGGCCTGGGAGGCGCCGGTGATCATGTTCTTTATGAACTCTTTGTGGCCGGGGGCGTCGATGATGACGTAGTCGCGGGTGGGGCTGCTGAAGAAGGTCTGTGCGGTGTCGATGGTGACCCCGCGGCTTCGCTCCTCCCGGAGGTGGTCCACGATGTAACCGAACTCCAGCTCCCGGCCCTCCTCACGGGCGGCCTCCAGTATCTCCTCCATCTTGCCTTCGGGCAGGGAGCCGGTATCGTGCAGCAGTCGGCCGATCAGCGTGGACTTGCCATGGTCCACGTGGCCCACCATCACGAACGCCAGGGTTTCGCTCTCCATCGGTTCCTCACATGTAGCCGAGTGCGCGGAGCTTCTGCATCGTGTAGGCGTCCTCTTTGTCCTGAGCGCGGCCGGCGCGCTCGGCGGTCTCGGTGGTCTGGATCTCTTCGATGACCTCTTCCACCGTGGAGGCCGTGGAGGGCACCGGAGAGCAGCAGGGCCGGCAGCCGAGGCTGCGATACCGCATGCCGTCGACGGCGAAATAAAGGCGGTTGATCTCCAGGCCCTCCCGCTGGATGTATCGCCAGACGTCGATCTCCCGCCAGTGCAGCAGCGGGTGGACGCGGATGTGGGTCTCCTCGTCGGCCCGGGCGCTGTACTGATCCCACAGCTCGGGTGGCTGGTTCTCGTAGTCCCACTGGAACCCGCGATCCCTCGGGGAGAAGTAGCGCTCCTTGGCGCGGATGCCGTGCTCGTCACGGCGGATGCCCAGAAGCAGGGCCTCAAAGCCGTGCTCGGCGATGCAGTCCTTCAGCGCCTGGGTCTTGAGCTGGCTGCAGCAGGCCAGTTTGCTCTCGGAGTCCTCGGCGGCTTCCGGTCCCATGCCGTCGGCCAGGGCCGCGTCGTTGCGCGCCACGATGGCGTCCAGCTCCCACGCCTCGATGCAGCGATCGCGGAAGTCATACATCTCCTGGAAGTGGTAGCCGGTGTCGATGTAGATCACCGGGAAGGGCACCTCGCCGAAGAATGCCTTCTTGCAGAGCCACACCAGGGCGGTGGAGTCCTTGCCGGCCGACCACAGGGCCGCCAGCCTGTCGAACTGGTGATAGGACTCCCGGATGATGTAGACGCTCTTGTTTTCCAGTTCGCTGAGGTGATCCATGGCACTCTCCGAGGGATGCTTTCGCGTCCGGAAGGCAGCATACGGGTCGACGGAAGCCGACGACCCGCAGGAATCCATCTTACGCGTGTGCCCGCGCGTATTCAACTGTAGCACGGGCGGGGTCGCAGTCCGCCTCAGGCGGGTCCCGGCCCGGCCCATGCCTTCACCTCCTCTGTGACAACAGTAAGCGCAATCAGTATTTACCGGTTGTGTAGACGCCCCAAATGCCGCTTGTGATTTTGCGTCGCAAGCTCTTTTCTGGCAGCCAGATGTGAAACAATGGGTTCGTTTCGTAATCGGGGCGTGCCCGCCAGGACACTGATTCCTGCCCGCCTCTGGCGGGAACACTGATTGGTACAGATAGGCGAACAACGTGACCTTGCCTTCTTCCCACGGTTCGGAGCTGAATGAACACGCTACAGCGGGCAAACTCCAGGTCCTCCCTTGCCGATCTTTTGTCTTTCCTCTGCGCAACTCTGCGGCCTCCGCGGTTGCCTTCAGCCTGTTGCGGCGCAACGCCCGCCACCTAACGTATAGTCGTTCTGCTCGGCGCGGTCAAGGGTCCGATCCCGTCCCCGATGTGCAGATGGAGCGTGGGGCGGCCGAGCGTCGTCCGGTGCAACGCACATGGCCGGCCGGAGCGTCAAGGTACGGCGCAGCGGAACGGCGAGATGCGTTCGGCGCCAGAAGGTAAGGCGCCTCAGCATGACGGCGTGCGGTTCGCGGGCCCTGTCCGCCTCTGTACTGTACTCAGAGTCCATGAAGCCGTCGTTCGAGTATCTGCGTTCCCGCCTGGGGCGGGCAAGCAGTACCCACTTACCGTGGCGTCGTCCGTTGAGGCCGCCGGACGGCGGCCGACTCAGACGTAGCCCGGGGCGACCCCCGTTGGGGGGTACATGTTTAGCGTGCGCGAACAGCAGGCGGCGCTGGAA
>CAZEAP010000015.1:42500-82417 GCA_964510315.1 uncultured candidatus Brocadiaceae bacterium | reverse complement strand
GCCCTGCCGGCAACTCCGTACACAACGCCGCCTTACGATCAGCGCAAATGGCTCTTTCGGGCCGCTCTGCGGCCTTCTCTACGTGAGGTAGGGGAGGGGAAAAGAGGCTCGAACGGCAGCTTCCCCGCCGGCAGCTTGTTGAAGAACTGGGCTCAGCCGCAGAGCCGACCCCGCGGATTATGGCGGGGAAATCTGGGAACCACCTTCACGACCGGACGGGCCGGAGTCAGCTCAGGCATCGATGTTCTCAAATATGGTCGAGACCACCGCGTCGTAGTCGGCCGGTAGTTCGATGGGCGGGTTGGCGTGGCGGCTCTGTATGCCTTCCAACTCCCCGCGGTGGTAGCCCACCTTGAAGTCGGGGAACTTCAGGCCGTGGGCGGTGGAGATCACCACCACCCGCTGGTCGGGCTCTACGTCCCCGCGTTCGGCCAGTTTCATCAGGGCGGCCAGAGCCACGCCGGTGTGGGGGTCGGTGAACAGGCCGCTGCGGTCGGCCAGTGCGCAGGCGTCGGCCAGTTCATCCTCGGTGGCCTGTTCGACGATTCCGTCGAATTCCTTCAGCGTCTTGACGGCCTTCCAGATGCTGACGGGGTTGCCGATCTGGATGGCGGTGGCCAGAGTTTTCTTGGCCTGCTGGGGCTCGAACTCCTCGAAGTTCTCCAGAAAGCTCCGGTAGAGGGGATTGGCGCGGGCGCTCTGTGCGCAGCATATCCGCGGCATACGGTCGGTAAGCCCCAGGTCCAGCATCATCCGGAACCCCAGCCCCAGGGCGCTGACGTTGCCCAGGTTTCCCCCGGGTATGACCACCCAATCGGGCACCCGCCACCCGAGCTGCTGGCAGATCTCCACTGACACGGTCTTCTGGCCTTCTATGCGCAGGCTGTTCATCGAGTTGGCCAGATAGACGTTGTTCCTGTTGCAGACCTGCTGGACAAGCTCCATGCAGCCGTCGAAATCGGTGTCCAGCGCCAGGGTCAGCGCGCCGTTCGCCACCGGTTGGATGAGCTGGGAGAGGCTGATTTTGTTCTGGGGCAGAAAGACCACCGACTGGATGCCGGCCCGTGCGCAGTAGGCAGCCAGGGCAGCCGAGGTGTCCCCGGTCGACGCACAGGCCACCGCTGGGACTTCCTTCCCTTCGGCGCGCATCTGCTTGACCATGCTGACCAGCACCGTCAGCCCCAGGTCCTTGAAGGAGCCGGTGTGGGAGTTGCCGCACAGTTTCACGTGGACGTCCGGCACGCCGAGCCGGCGCCCGAACCGCTCCAGCCGCAGCAGGGGAGTGCGCCCCTCCTGCATCGTCACGATATTGTGGTCCTCCACCGCGGGACAAACCCACTCCTTCTTGCCCCACACCCCGCCGCTGAGCGGTCCCGAGGCCAGGCCCCATCGGCACGCAAAGAGTTCCTTCCACTCCTCGGCGCTCCTCGCCCCGAGGGCTTCCATGTCGTGGCGCACCTCCAGCAGGCTGTCGCAGCGGCGGCAACGATAGATGATCTCGTCCAGCTCGTAGCGTTCATCGCAGCCGGCGAAACATTGAAACCAGGCTCGGTGCTGTTCACTCATCGCAGTCACCGGGAAAATGCCGTGGAGGTGGCGGGCCGGAGGAGCCTCTATTTCCGACACCTGCTTCATTGTGAAGCCGGCCTACGCTATATGTCAAGTTCGCGGGTCTTCGGGGCCGGCCGGCGTACGCGTCCTTCAGGGCGACCATCGCTGGATTTCTGGCGGCCCTTTTGCTGTCCCGCCGACCGCGGGTAGAATAACGGGGCGTTGCGGTGTCATGCCCTTCAAACCAGCAGGAAAGCACGAGATGACGCCTGAGGAGACGACGCGCATCGTGGTGCTGGATGGATACGTCCTGAACCCGGGCGACCTGAGCTGGGAGCCGCTGCGGGAGCTGGGAGAATGCACCGTCTATGACCGCACGCCGCCCGAACTGGTCCCCGAGCGTGCGGCCGAAGCCCCGGTGGTCCTCATCAACAAGACCGTCCTGGATGGCGAGCAGATCGCCCGGCTGCCGAAGCTCCGCTACATCGGCGTGCTGGCCACCGGCTACAACGTGGTGGACGTCGCCGCGGCCGCCGATCACGACGTGACCGTCACCAACGTCCCCGCCTACGGCGACGATTCGGTGGCCCAGATGGTCTTCGCCCACATCCTCGAACATACTCACCACGTGGCCGACCACAGCGCCGGCGTCCGCGGGGGCAGATGGTCGCGAGGCCCGGACTTCGCATACTGGGACTATCCCCTGATCGAACTGGCGGGCCGGACGATGGGCATCATCGGCCTGGGGCGCATCGGGCGGCGCGTGGCCGAAGTGGCCCTTGCTTTCGGGATGAAGGTAATCGCGCACGACACGGCCGAGCTGGAAGATATACCCGACGGCGTCCGGATGGCCAACCGGGCGGAGGTCTTCGCCAGAGCGGATGTGCTGACGCTCCACGTGCCCCTGACGCCCGAAACCGAGGGCCTTGTCAACGCCGAAAGGCTTGCCGCGATGAAGCCGACGGCGTTCCTGATCAACGCCAGCCGTGGGGCCGTGGTCGAGGAGCAGGCGCTGGCCGAGGCGCTGGAGGAGGGGCGGATCGCCGGTGCCGGCCTGGACGTGTTGTCCTCGGAACCCCCCGATGAAGACAACCCCCTGCTGAGCGCGCCGAACTGCCACATCACCCCCCACATCGCGTGGGCAACCGTCGCCGCGAGGCAGAGGCTGCTGGACACCGCCGTGGAGAACGTCCGCGCCTTCCTCGAGGGCCGGCCGCGGAACGTGGTAAGCCCGCAGTGCTGACGGCGCGCCGGATTCGGCGCGGAACCGCTCGGTACGGCCGATTGTTTTGCGTTTTGCCCCGAGCGACGGTGTACTATCTATATAGATGGAATGCGCCCGAGGGTCCCGAAGGGGAGAAATCGATGGGCAAGAGACTGAACGGCAGGACGGCGGTGGTGACCGGCTCGACCGCGGGCATCGGCCGGGCCAGCGCCGAGCTGTTCGCCGAGGAAGGGGCGGCCGTCGTCATCAACGACCACGGCGGGGAGCCCGGCCTCGGTCCCTCCGTCGTGGAAGCTGTCCGCGGTGAAGGCGGCGAGGCGTCCTATTTCCGCGCCGACGTCGCCGAGAGCGACCAGGTGCGCGGGCTGATCGATTTCGCCCTGGACACCTACGGACGGGTGGACGTCCTCATGAACAACGCCATCTCCGGGGGCGTCGCCTCCGTGCTGGAACAGGAGGAGGAGGATTGGGACCGGGTCTTCGCCTCCTCGGTCAAGGCGGCCTACGTGGCCTGCAGGTGCGCCATCCCGGGGATGATAGAGGCCGGAGGCGGCGCGATCATCAACGTCTCTTCGGTGCACGGCCTGCTGGGCGGCAGGGGCTGCTCGGCCTACGACTCCGCCAAGGCCGCCCTGCTGAACCTGACCCGCCAGATGGCCGTCGACTACGGGCGTGAGGGCATCCGCGTGAACGCGATCTGTCCGGGGCGCATACTGACCGAAGCGAAGGTGGAATGGCTGAAGACCCGCCCCGACGAGGTGAGGCGTCAGAAGCTGGTCTACCCGCTGGGCAGGCCGGGGACCATGCGGGAGGCCGCCCGGGCTGCGCTCTTCCTCGCCTCCGACGCGTCCTCCTTCGTGACGGGCCACGCACTGGTCGTGGACGGGGGCCTGACCGCACAGCTCCAGGACGCGGCGGCGGCCTTCGCCGAGCGATCGATGGAGGAAGCGGAAGATGAATGAGCGGATCAGGGCGTTGCGAGAGCACATCAACGCGCTCAACCGGGCGGGTGTCCGGCGGACGACTTTCTTCGATCGCGTGGCGGCTTCCCTCGAGCGGACCGCCGGGGAGCCCACTCCGATCCGCCGGGCAAAGGCGTTCGAGCACCTTCTGGACGAGGCCGAGCAGGTCGTGCTGCCGCAGGAGCTTCTGGCCGGCTCCATCCTCGGCTGCTGGCCGCTGGCCGAGAACCTGCCCGACTACGCCGAACGACAGCGCGAGGCGGTCGAGGTCATCGAGACGTACCGCCAGGAGAAGCGGCGCGGGGAGCATCCCCGGGGCGCGCAGACCGCCCTGCGCTGGGCGCTTATGGCGCGGGACCATTACAACGCCAACATCAGCTACGACGATCTGCAGCGGCTGATCGGGGAGATGAAGCAGCGCTACGCCGACGCCGAAGACCTCACGCCCCCGGAGACCGGCCGCGAGCTGGAGCGGCACTTCAACTTCGAGTACGTGAAAAAAACCCGGGAGACCCTCGCCGAACTCCCCTGGGCCGTGGCAAACCACCTGGACCTGAACTATCCGAAGGTCGTCACCGAGGGCCTGAGCGGCATCCGAGAGGAGATCGAGCGCCGGCTGGCCTCGGCCGAAGAACCCGAGAAGCGGACCTTCTACGAATCCACGCGTATCGCCGTCGAGGCGGCCTTCCGGTTCATCGAGCGGTACGCGGAGACGCTCCTGGAGGAGAGCGAGAAGCCCTCCACTACGCCCGAGCGGGCCGAAGAGCTGCGCGAGATGGCCGCCATCTGCCGCAAAGTCGCAACCGCCCGTCCGGAGACCTTCCGGGAGAAATTGCAACTGATGTGGCTCGTGCACATCATGGCCAACATCGGCGGCGGCTCGGCGCTCTCCTTCGCACGCTTCGATCAGTACATGTGTCCCTCCTATCGGGAGGACCTCGCCCGCGGCGTGATGAGCCGGGGGGAAGCCGCTGAGCTGGTGAGCTGCATGTGGCTGAAGGTCAACGAACCCCACATGCGCACCGTGCAGAGCCTGTGCCTGGCGGGAACCACGCCGGAGGGCGAGGACGCCGCCAACGAGCTGACCCGGCTGTGCCTGGAGGTCTGCGCCGACCTCCGCCAGCCCTATCCCAACACCGCGGTCCGCGTCAGCAGCAACAGTCCCGAGTGGCTGCTCGATCGGGTCGTGGAGACCATGAAGCTCGGGTTCGGTCAGCCCATGGTCCTCAACGACGAGGTGTGGGTCCCCAACCTGCAGTGGCGCGGCTACCCGGTGGAGGACGCCCGGGACTACTACAACATGGGCTGCGTCGAGATCATGGTCCAGGGCAAATGCCCCAACTGGGCTGGCGGCGGGGCCGTGGACTTCCCGGTGTACCTGGAGCCGGTCTTGCGGAACGGACGGGAGGACTCGCCGGGGTCGCTGGAAACCTTCGAGCAGTTCATGGAAGCCTATCTGGAGCGCGTCACGGACCAGGTGCGCCTCGCCGGCGGCAATGCGGAGGACCGGCAGAAGCAAGCGGCGGGCCGCTACTTCGATCCCTTTGCCTCCGCGCTGGTGGACGACTGCCTGGAGAGGGGCCTCGACGTGTTCCAGGGCGGCGCCCGCCGCGAACCCATCCGGGCGATCGGTGGCTACGGGCTGGGCACCGCCGCCGACTCGCTGATGGCCGTCAAGAAACTCGTCTACGACGAAGAACGTCTCACCCTCGAGGAGATGCACGAGGCGCTCCAGGCCGACTTCGAGGGCCATCCGGAGCTGCTGAAGATGCTGCAGGAGGAGGCGCCCTGCTGGGGGAACGACAACGACGAGGTGGACCGGATCGCCCGGGGCGTCTTCGACGCCTACGCGGACGCGGTCCACGCGCTCAACGACGGCTCGCTGCCGGGCACCTTCGTCACCAGCGTCTTCAGCTACACCCATCACGTCTACGCCGGCGAGGTGATCGGCGCCACGCCGAACGGCCGACGGCGGGGCGAGCCCTTCAGTGAGACGATCGGGCCCAGCCAGGGCAAGGACGTCAACGGTCCGACGGCGCTGCTCCGGTCGGTCACGAAGCTGGATTCATCGAAGATCACCGGCGCGGCCGCGCTCAACGTGAAGTTCAGCGCCGGCCTGCTGGAGGGGCCGACCGGCTCGGCAGCACTGAAGGGCCTTATCGAGACCTACCTCGAACTCGGCGGCGCCCAGATGCAGGTCAACTTCGTGGACCCGGACGTTCTGCGGGACGCCCAGGTGCATCCGGACGAACACCGGGACCTCATCGTGCGCGTGGCGGGCTTCTCGGAGTACTTCACCAACCTGGACGAAGAGCTGCAGGGCGAGATCATCAGCCGCACGTCCCACGCCGGATGACGGCGGTCTGCAAGCGAGAAGGAGGACCGATGAAAGCAGTTGCGGCGCCCCGGAAGGGCGAAGTCGAGGCCGTCTCCATCGAGGTGCCCCAATACCGGGAATACGAGTGCCTGGTCAAGGTGCACGCGTGCGGCCTGTGCAACGGAACCGACCTGAAGATCATCGACGACAAACTCTCCGACTGGACCGTCGATTTCCCCACCATCATCGGCCACGAAGGCGTCGGAGAGGTCGTCGAGGTCGGCGACGAGGTGAAGTACATCCAACCCGGCGACCTCTTCGCCAATCCCATCGGCCGACTGGCCCCGGGCTGCCCCTACAGCCGCACCTGGGGCGGCATGAAGGAGTACTCCATCGTGCAGGACCACCGGCGGATGGAGGAGCTTGGGGTGCCCGACGCCGAATTCGACGGCGGCTACACCCGTCCTCTCCCCCAAGAGATCGATCCGGTGGACGCTACCGTGCTGTTGACGCTCAAGGAGGCGTGGAGCGGCCTGAGGAACCTCGGCTTCGAGCGGGGAATGGAGGTGCTGGTCTACGGGGACGGACCGGTGGGGCTGTCGCTGACCACCTTCCTGCGACTGGGCCATGCCGGGACCGTCATCTGCGTCGGCCACCACGACGACAGACTGGCCAGGCTCCTGGAGATAGGCGGGGCCGACGAGACGATCAACTCCACGGAACACCACGTGCCGGAGGCGGTGGGCAAGCAGCGGTTTGACCTCGTCGTGGATGCCGTCGGTTCCACCGAGGTGATCAAGCAGGGCTCCGGGCTTCTCCGGAGCGGCGGGAAGGTCGGCGTCTATGGTGTGTTGAAACCCTACGACGCCGAGCTTTCACTGCTCGACCTGCAGAACAACACCTCCGTCCACGTGCTCAACTGGCCGGTGGGCGAGCACGACCTGCACGAGGACATCGTCGCCCTTGTGCAGGACGGGACGATAGACCCGGGAAACTTCTACAGCCACTCCATACCCGCCGAGCGGGTCCGGGAGGCCGTCCGGATGGTGCGCGAGCGGGTAGCCTACAGGGTGGCGATAACTTTCTGACTCCGGCGTTCGAGTTGCCCATGCAGGTCCGTGAGGTAGAGATCTTCGACTGTCGGTCCGGTCCGGGCGAATCCGGCTGGAACCCGGTGATCATCCGCGTGAACACCGACGAGGGGGTAAGCGGCCTGGGCGAGGTGGCGCTGGCCTACGGCGTCGGCTCCTCGGCGGCCGTCGGCATGGCGCGCACGCTGGCCGAACGCTTCCTGATCGGCGCCGACCCGTTCCGCATCGAGCACCTTTGGGACCGGATGTACGGCGGGACGTTCTGGGGCCAGGGGGGTCAACGGGCCCGACAGCGACATACTCATCGAAGTGCACGGCAATCTCGGTGCGCTGGGCCGACCGCGCCTTACTTTGTGGTGAGGACGTTTACCTCGAGCGCGGAGAGATGCTCCTCCCACTGCTCAACGGTCTCGGAGGCGGGGCTCTCCGCCGTGAGCCCCGCCGGCTGCTCCAGCCCGAACCGGTCCATCTTCCCCTCCCCCAGTGGGTGGTAGGGCAGGAGTTCGACGCACTCCAGCTCGGGCAGGGAGTGCGCAAGCTCGGCGATGCCGGCGAAATGCTCTTCCCGATCGTTAACCCCGGGGATGATCGGACAACGGAGGCGGATCAGAGCGCCGTCGTCGTGAAGGCGCCGCAGGTTCTGGCGTATCTTCTCGTTGCGCACCCCCGTCAGCTCCTCATGGCGGGCCGGGTCGGATTCCTTCCAGTCAAACAGGAAGAGATCAACCTGCGGTAGCACGCGCTCGAGCCGCTCGTAGGGGACGAATCCGCAGGTGTCCACGCAGCAGTGCAGGCCCTCCCGTTTTGCCCGTGTCAGCAGTCCAGCCGTGAAATCGATCTGCTGGAGGGGCTCGCCCCCGGAAAGGGTCATCCCGCCGCCGGAGGTCTCGTAGAAGGGCATGTCCCGCAATACCTCCTCCATGACCTCCGCCGCCGTGACTTCCTTGCCGACCAGCTCCAGCGCTCCGCTGTAGCACTCCTTTACACATTCACCGCACAGCACGCACCGCTCCCGGTCCAGAACGTGCACCCCGTCCTCCATCCGGTGGGCGCCCTCCGGGCAAACCCGGAAGCAGTAGCCGCAGCCGATGCAGCGCTCCGGCTGGAACGCCAGCGCGAGGCCCGGGTCGATGCCTTCCGGATTGTGACACCACGCGCAACGCAGGGGGCAGCCCTTCAGGAAAACCGTCGTGCGTATGCCGGGGCCATCGTGGAGGGAGAACCGCTGTATGTCGAAGACGCGTCCGGTCACTGTTCCGGTTGCTTGCACGGATTATCGCTCCTGCTGATCAGTAAGGTCCGCTCTGAGCCAGTTTAGCAGGAGGACCGGGACGGGGCAAAGCGTCCCCACATTTGGGGAACTGGGCGCCGCCGGCCGGTGGTCCTCCGGCCCTACTTGACTCCCAGGTAGCGGGCGGCCTGCTGGATTTCGTCCGTGTTGGCGGCGAGGTAGACTCGGTCTCCCGCTTCGAGGGTCACGTGTCCCCGGGGTATCACGAAATCGCCGGAGTCGGGGCGGAAGATGGCCGCGATGACGCAATCATCGGGAAAGCCGGAGTCCTTCGCGATCTCCTCGACGGTGCGGCCGGCGGCCTTTGAGTCCTCCGGAACCCCGACGAAGACGATGCTGGCCTTTCCCTCCCCGAAGGCGGCCAGTTCCTTGATCAGCGGTTCCTCCACCTCCCAGGTGAACTGATTGATGTAGAGGTCCACGACGTTGAGCACCCGCGTGGCCCCGGCCAGTTTATAGGCGGCCTCGTAGCGAGGGTCCCTCATCCGGACGATTATCCGGTCCACCCCCATGTGATTGGCCAGAACGGCGAAGCAGAGGTTGTCACTGTCGCGCCGCATGGCGGCGGCGGCGCAGTCCGCCCGCTCCAACTCCGCCTCCTGGAGGGTGGATATGTTCGTGGCGGAGCCGTGGATGGTGGTGGCCCCGATCTGGGAATAAACCCGCTCGCAGACCTCACGGTCCGCGTCGATCATCACCACGTCGTGTTTACTGGCGATCAGCCTCTTGCCCAGGCCCCGTCCGACGAGGCCGGCACCGGCAATGACGACTCTCATTTGGATTCCTCCGTTCGGTCGTTCTCACTGGCTCAGTCCCAGGTGCGTCCCCAGAAGAGCACGAACACGGGCAGTATCTCCAGGCGCCCGGCCAGCATCCCGAGGATGTAGACGATCTTGATGAAGGGGTTTAGCTGCGCCATCTCTGCAACGGGTATGTAGGAGGGGCCGATGTTCCCCAGCGCGCTGAACATCCCGGAGGCGCTGGCGGTGGCGTCGTATCTGCTCAGGGCGGCCGTGGTCAGAGAACCGACAAGCAGCAGGAATATCCAGGCGAAAAACAGGGCGGCGGTCCGGTAGGCCTCCCGACGTTCCACCTGCCGGCCATCCAGCATCAGGAGGTCCACCTCCCTGGGCGGCTTCATGGTTCGGCGCACCTGGTGGACCATCAGCTTCCAGAGTATGACGATCCGTATCACCTTCAGTCCGCCGCCCGTTGAACCCGCGCAGCCGCCGATGAACATCAGCACGAGGAATACCTGCCGCGCCAGGGGGGTGAAGTACTCGCCCCCGATATCCCGGGTGGCATATCCGGTGGTTGTGGCAATGGCCGTTACCTGGAAGAGGCTGTGCCGGAAACTCTCCCCCGCCGAGCTGCCCGAGACCGACAGCAGGCGCGAGCCGAGAACAAGAGCCAGGGCGCCGATCAGAATGCCCCACCACAGCCGCATCTCCTCGGATTTCCACAACGCCGAGAGCCGCCCGCCGAGCAGCCGGTAGTGGATCAGGAAGTTCGTGCCCCCCGCCCACATCCCGAAGATGAGGACGTATTCGATGGCCACGTGGTTTACGCCGTCGACGTTTTCGTAGTAGGCCACGCTGGCGTCGTAAGGGGTGTAACCGCCCGTGGAAAGACAGGTGAACGCGTGGCTGACCGCGTCGTAGAGCCCGGTGCCGCACAGGTAGAGGGCGCCGATGATTACCAGCGTGTAAAAGGAGTAGACGACCCAGAGAATCTTCAGGGTGTTCCACATTCCGGGGGCGATCCGCTCGCCGCTGATCTTGTGGGTCTCCGCCGCGAACAGTGCGTGCGACAGGCCCCCCTGGTAGACCACGACCAGGAAGAAGGTCAATATCCCCAGGCCCCCCACCCACTGCGTCATCGAGCGCCAGAACAGCAGTGACTTCGGCATGGAGTTCAGTCCCGTCAGCATGGTGATGCCGGTGGTGGTGAAGCCACTCATCGCCTCGAAGTAGCTGTCCAGGTAGGAGACGCCGAGATGGTAGGTGAAGGGGATGGCCCCCATGGCGCTGATGGCAACCCAACTGAAGACGCAGATCAGCATGGCCTCCGGGGTACCCAACGGGCGGGCCCGGGGGCTATGCGCCTCGCGCCAGCAGAAGCCCCCAATCACCAGGGACAGCATCATGGGAATGAGGAAAGTGCCGGGCCGAACGTCCTGGATCCCCTCGCTTCCCAGCAGGGAGAGCAAAAAGGGGATCAGAAGAAGCACACCGAAGATCAGAAGGATGCTGCCCACGTAGCTGACTACGGACCGCCAGCGGTCCAGGGCGAATCTCATCGACCGTCTCCCCGCAGCTTACCCGGAACGAGGGCGACAAACCGACGCCATTGTAGCTGCCCGTGCGGCTTGCCTGCAAAGTTCGCCGCCCTTCGTTGACCGCTTGATGCCCTACGGCCGGCGGGCTGGCTGAGGGGTTGACACAAGGGATGCGCCTGCCTACGATGCGTTCATGAGCCGAGATCTGGATAAACTGCAGGCCGTGCTGGGGCACCAGTTCGCCGATGAGGCCCTTCTGCGAAGGGCCCTTCGGCACGCATCGGCGGCCGGTGAGGCGCCGTCCAACCAGCGGCTGGAGTTCCTGGGGGACGCAGTTGTGGGCCTTGTGATTGCCGAGCGTCTCGTGCGCACGCTGCCCGATGCCGCCGAAGGGGAGATGACGCTGGCGCGATCCCGCGTGGTCTCCCGACCGGCTCTGGCCAGGGCGGCGCGTTCCCTCGGGCTGCCCGGACGGATTGAGGTGGATGACGGGCTGGCCCGGCGGAAGCGGCTTCCCAGCTCCATCGTGGCCGACGTGTACGAGGCCGTAGTGGGGGCGATTTACCTGGACGGCGGGCTTGGGGCGGCCCGATCTTTCCTGCTCGGCAGCCTGGAGGAGGAGATCCAAAAGGCCGCCGGCGGGGCTCCCGCCGACTGCAAGTCCGTTCTCCAGCAGATGACCCAGGCTGAGGGCCGCGGCGTGCCCACCTATGAACTCGTCGCCAGGGAGGGGCCGGACCACGACCTGAGGTTCAGCACGGTGGTCAAGGTCGCCGGGCGGGCCTGCGGAGAAGGATGGGGGAGAACCAGACAGGGGTCCGAGCAGGAGGCCGCCTGCGCCGCCCTCGACGCTCTGTATCCGGACTGGCGGTGCCGTTCCGCGAGCGAGTAACTCGCGGGCGCGTTTGGCGTTCCGAGCGACGGTAATCATCCAAATCATCGGCTTTGCCGTTTCGCGCATCGTCGGCTGCGCGCGCTTCAAGCGAGTGAGCGGCCTGCCGGACGCGGCACGCCGAAGCCCCGAAGACTCGCGCCCCAGGACCCCGGCCCCCCGTCAAGAGCCCCCGCCGGGGGGCGCCTGAGACATGAGCCTCAGCAACCAACAGGAGCCCGCGAAGCGGGCGAACCCGGGGCTGCGACTGACCCGCCCGCCCTGCGGCGGGCTCGAGCGAACCTGTTTGATGGCCCCCGCTTCGGACATCCGGAGGCGGGGGGACGAAAGGCAACCCGCCCGGCGGGAGGGCCATGTCAGCCATATCACGGGCTCTTGCAAGGGGTTACGCCTGGTAAGCCCGTACTGCTCTCGTTGACAGAAGTACGGGGAAATGTGGGTGAAGGTAAGGCTTCAGCCCCGGTTGCCGGTGCATGATGCCTGACTGTGCGCCCCGGGCTGACATGTCGGGCTCTTACAGAGCCCAACACCCTGCTTGCGGAGAAGAGTTCAGCCCGTGCGAACGGCCGATTGCCCCGCAAAACATGTATTCCCTCCCGGGCGCGCCTTCTCGTTCCATCTACGCGCCGGCTTCTTTGCAGTACCGGCTGATCCGACGCACGCGCTCGATGCTCCTCTCGTCCGCGCCCTCCGGGAGTTCGTCCGATATGCCCAGCACCAGCCGGGGGTGGAACATCTCGACGATCTTCTCCACGCACCGGCTGAGTTGTTCCTCCGGGTAGGTTGGCAGGAACAGCACGGCCGGAATGCCGTCCAGGAGGACCTTCTCACCGATGTTGGCCTTGATCTCCTCGAGGGTAACGTCGCCCTGGGGCTCCGGCGTGAGGGCTTCGAGGCCGTCGAACGGCAGCTCTTCCAGGTAAGGCAGCAGATTTCGGAAGTAGCCGTCGATGTGCACGTGGGTGAAGGTCCCGGCTTCCCGCAGTTGGCCCGAGCGCTTCCGGTACCACCGAATAAGGTACTTTTCGAAGTAGGCGGGCGAGAGCAACTGCTCGTGGATGTTCTCCCCGAAGTTGACGATACGCACCCTTCCGTAGTCGAGTATCTCCTCGTAGAGAGGGTCGTAGGAGCGATCGATCAGCTCCATGACCTCCTCCACCTCCTCCGGTGCGTCGGCGAGGGCGTAGATGAAATCGTCCAACTTCATCCACTGCTGGCAGAGCGCCTGGTAGGGGCTCTTCGGCACCCAGAACTGGGGTTCGCCCCGTTGGCCGATGTAGCGGTCCCCCTCCTCGAAGTTCTCCGCGCTGAAGTGCACTTCACTGCGGCGGAGCAGCCATTTGAGCTTCCGTAGATCGTCCAGGTCCTTTACGGGGAACTCCACGGTGCGCCAGGTCTTGTCCACGGTCATGTGCTGGCGTTCCACGAGGCCCCCCTGCGGCGTGTGCCGCACTATGGTCGCCTCCCGGCCCTCCTCGCGGCGCTCGATCCGCACCTCCTCGCTGTGGGTGCGCCGGACGGGATTCGGGGCGCCGGTGTAGTAGTGGACGTAGCGCATCGAGAGGTCCAGCTCGTCGTAGACTTCCAGCAGGCTCATCTCCGGGTAGGGCTCCGGCAGATTCCCCCCTTCCCGGTGCCAGGCGTACCAGGGCTCCATCCGCGGCTGGAAGAAGACGTGGGACAGTTCTTTGCCTTCAAAGACCGCAAGGTTCTGCTCTCGCTTCGTCATCGGTGCCACAGGGGCTCTCCCTTGGAGGCTACGAAGCAGCACCATAGCACACCTCCGGCCAGCGGGCACGCGAAGGTCACGCCCGAGCTGCGCCGCTACTACGGGAGGATCAAGAGACGGCACGGAGCGAAGACGACCCCTGCGGCCACGGCCGGGAAGATAGCACACCTTGTGTGGCACGTCTGGACGGAGGAGCGCGAGTATGAAGTGCGCAGATGAGAGACTGTGGACCCCCGGCTGCCCTTTTTCCTCCTGGGCCGTGCACCCGGCTCCAGCGGCTGAGACGGTAGCTCCAGCGTGGAGGCGCTTCCCGGCGGCACGAACCGGCCCTGGTTATGTTGATATCCTTCTTGTGCGGTCAGGGCCGGATGTTGTAAACTGTCGGGCTGTTTGAATCCGGGAGAAGGAGCCATGAGAGGTCTGTCCGAAGAGCACGTGCGCGAGTCCTATCGTGTGTTGGGAGAAGAGCTTGCCGAGAGCGGCATCGCCATCGATGATGTAAAGGAGAAGGTCAAAGCCTTCGAGGTGGAGGTGCCCTCCTGGGTTTTTGGCGAGTTCGGGGGCGGCCGTTTCGGGGACTATATGCCGCCGGGCCCGGCCCGGGATTTCCGCTCGAAGCTCCGGGATGCGGCGCTGGTCCACAGACTGACCGGCGCCTCCCCCCGCGTGGCCATCCACGTGGGATGGGACAAACCGGAGGACGTGGAGTTCGGGGAAGTGGAGCCGGACATGTTCGCCGAGCCCCGCGAGTATGCCCGCGAGCAGGGCATCGACTTCGGCGCGGTTAATCCCACCCTTTTTCTGACCGGCACTCACCACGGCAGCCTCAGCTCGCCGATGCCGGAGGTGCGCCGGATGATGATCGATCACTGCATAACCTCCTGCCACGTCGCCCGGGAGCACGCCCACGGGCTGGTCACTTACTGGCTGCCCGACGGGACCAACTACCCGGGGCAGCGTGACCTGTGGGAGCAGGAGCGGCTGGTGCGGGAGGCCCTTCAGGAGATCTACGAGGCGGCCCCGCCCGAGGTCCTCCATCTGATCGAATACAAGCTCTTCGAGCCCGGCACCTATTCGACGGTCATCTGCGACGCCGGAGTGGCCACCGAGATGGCCGACTCCCTGGGGGAGATGGCCGGCGTGCTGGTGGATATGGGCCACCACGCTCACGGGGTGAACGTGGCCCAGATAGTGGCCCGCCTCATCGGCACGGGTCGCCGGGGGGGATTCCACTTCAACACCCGCTACGCGGCGGACGATGATCACGCCGTGGAACCCAACAGGTCCATGTACGCCATCTTCTGCGAGCTGGTCGGTGGGGGAGTGGTCTGCGCTGAAGAACCCTCCCGGAACTGGGCGTACATGATCGACCAGTGCTCCTCGCTGGAGAACCGGATTCGGGCGGTGCTGCACAGCATCGATTGCCTCCAAGTTTCCCTGGCCAAAGCGCTCGTGCTGGACCGAGAGCGCCTGGGCGAGCTGCAGGCCCGGCAGGAGATCATCCCGGCCAACCGCCTGTTCCTGGAGGCCTTCCTGACGGACGTCGGGCCAATAGTGCGGATGGCCAGGCTGGAGCAGGGTCTGCCGCCGGACCCGGTGGTCGCCTACGACGGCAGCGGATACCAGGAGCAAATCGAGCGGGAGCGGGACTGACACAAATCTGCGCCGGCAGCGCCGGCGAGTGCCCCGGGGCATCTGCGTCCCGCTCCGCACGGCTGAGCCGAAAGGGCCCTTGCCCGGAGTGCACAGAAAGCCGGCATGCCGAGCATAGACGTCAAAAAGCGGCGGATTGACTCGAAGATCGTCTACTACGGTCCGGGGCGATCGGGCAAGTCCGCCAATCTCCGCTACATCCACGACCACGTTGACCGGGATCATCGCGGCCGCCTGGCCACCCTTCCGACGAAGGCGGACCCCTCCCTTCACATCGACGTCCTGCCGGTGCGGTTCGGCAAGATCATCGGGTTCCAGACGATCTTCCACCTTTGCGCCGGCCCCGGCCAGGCATTCTCCAACCGAACCCGCAAACTGCTGCTTCGCGACACCGACGGCATCGTATTCGTGGCCGACTCCGATCCTCGCCGCCGGGAGGCCAATCTTGACTCCCTGGCCGAGCTTCAGCAGAACCTCCAGAAGCACGACCTGCCGCTGTCCGGCATCCCCCACGTCATCCAGTACAACAAGTGCGATCTGGAGGGCGCCGTCTCGACCTCCAGGCTGCGTGAGGAGCTGAACGTCCACGGAGTTCCGGACTTCCGCGCCAGCACCGAGACCGGCGAAGGTGTGCTGGAAACCCTCAGGGCCATCGTGCGGGCCGTCAGCGACGACCTTACGCAGCGGCTATAGCCGCCCGCGCGCCGGAGGTTGACGACCTGCCGCCCGTCCGCTAAGATGCCGCCGCCCCGAAGGGGCCGCTGTAGAGGGGGTCTTCTCCTCAGGTAAAGGACTTGCGATGGAACTCTCGAAGATAGGCAGTGAGGCGGAACCGTCCGCAACCCTCGGCCTGAACGCCAGGGCGAAGCGGATGGCCCGGGAAGGGGTGGACGTGGTGACGTTCGCCCTCGGCGAGCCCGACTTCGACACGCCCGAGAACATAAAGCAGGCCGCTCATCGGGCCATCCAGGCCGGATACACCAAGTACACCCCGGCCGCCGGCATGCCGGAACTGCGGGAGCAGATCGCCGCCAAGCTGCACGAGGAGAACGGCCTTCCCTACCCACCCGAGCAGGTCATCGTTTCCAACGGCGCCAAGCAGGCCCTCTACATGATCATGCTCTGCCTGGTGGGGGAGGGAGATGAGGTGCTGCTGCCCGCCCCCTACTGGGTCAGCTACGCGCAGCAGGTGGAGTTCTGCGGCGCCACCGTGGTCCCCGTGGACACCACGGGCAACGCCCTGCGGCTCAGCGCGGACCTGCTGGAGAACGCCGTAACCGAGCGCTCCCGCCTGCTCGTGCTCAACTCCCCCTGCAACCCCACCGGCGTGGTCCTGAGCGAGGAGGAACTGCGGGACGTGGTGGAGGTCGCCCTCGAACACGACCTGTGGATCATCTCGGACGAGGTCTACGAGAAGCTGGTCTACGACGGCGCGCGGCACGTCAGCCCGGCCGGATTTGGGGAAGAGGCCTGGCGGCACGTTATCACCGTCAACGGCTTCTCCAAGACCTACGCGATGACCGGATGGAGAGTGGGCTACGCGGCGGGTCCGCCGGAGGTCATACAGGCCGCCACCAGCGTCCAGAGCAACACCACCAGCGCACCCAACACCATCGCTCAGAAGGCCGCCGTCGAAGCCCTGACCGGCAGGCAGGAAGCAGTCGGCGAGATGCGCAAATCCTACGACCGGCGCCGCCGCATCACCGCCGACGGACTCAACAGCATTCCCGGCGTCCAGTGCGTCATGCCTCAGGGGGCTTTCTACGCGTTTCCGGACTGCAGCGGCCTGCTGGGGCGCAGCATCGGCGGCCAGACCCTGGAGACCACCCTGCAGCTCTGCGAGGCTCTGCTGGAGGAGGCGCAGGTGGCCTTCACGCCGGGTTCGGCGTTCGGGGCGGAAGGCTACGTGCGGCTCTCCTGCGCCGCAGCCGTGGAGGAGATCGAAAAAGGCGTTGAGCGATTCGCCGCCTTCGCGGAGCGACTGGAAGGTTGAGGGCGGGGGCCTACATACGGGCGATGGTCTCGCCCGGTCCGGGCACGAAGGGATTGAGCTGGTAGGTTATCAGCGCGGCCCAGCCCTCTTCGTCTTCGGCCACGAACTTCACGTCCAGCACCTTCACCCCGTTGAGCTTTTTCAGCTTGCGGTTGACCAGCCGGACCAGCTCCTTCCGGTCCTGCGCGGCCAGCGACAGCACCCGGGTGGTACGTTTGTTGGAGCCCCGGCTGTAGTGGGCCAGTTGCTGGATGATGCCCTGGAGCAGGAAAAGACGGGTCAGGTACTTCTCCCGCAGCTCTTGAACGAGCGGGGAATAGGAGTGAATGTCGCAGATGGTGCCGAGGTCGTTTCCCTGACCCTGGAGTTCTTCGATCAACTCCTCGCGCAACCGGTTCTGGATGGCCGCCAGTTCGCGAGCAAGTTCGCCCGGATCCTTGGTCATCGGCGCAACCCGCCTGGGGAGAGACACTTCTCCAACGATCAGTCATTATAGGCGACCACCCGGAAAGTGTCAACTCTTTGAGGGCGTCTCAACGCTGCCGCGCCTCGTTCCGCAGGTAGGCTCGGGCGCTGATTGGCTCTACTCGCTCCATGCCGCGCACGGCCGAAAGCAGGTCCGCCAGCACGCCGCTCGCCGCGCCGGGCAGCCGACGCCCGTCCTCGTTGACCTCCAGATGCCAGGGGTGAAGGGCAAGCTGGAGCAGGCCGCCCGGATACTGAGCCCCGAGGCTCCGGACCATCTCCACGTAATCGCCCGGCGGGCGGCCGCCCTCAAACAACTGCCAGAGGTAGCCGGAGATCGGCTTCCCCTCCCGATCGCGGGCACGGACGAGGGCCAGTTCCTGGAGGCGGCCCCCTTCCGGGCGGTAAGGTCTCAGGCCCCACGAGGGCGCCGGTTCCCTGGTCAGGCTGGCGTCATAGAGGTAGCCCATTCGCTCCAGGCAATCCACCAGCTCGTCCGTCAGGTTGCAGTATGGGGCCCGGAAGCCCTCCGGGCGCGTTCCCGTTATGGAGTGGATGCAGGCCCCGGCCTCGCGCATGAGGTGTGCGGTTCGCTCCCCGCCCAGCGGATGTCCGGTCCAACGCCCGGAGAAATCTTCGTGCCGCAGCCCATGGCAGGCATGCTCCAGGGCTGGATTCTCCAGGATACGCTCCAGCAATTCCGGCCGGCTCATCTTCAGGTTTTTCAGCGCCCGGCCTTCCCAGAATAGGGTGGCCGGCAGGGAAAGCGCCTCCAGGTGGTGAATCAGGGCGGCCAGTCCTTCGAAGCAGGCTTCGTAGCAGGGCTCGCCCCCGGGGCTGACGGCATCTTCCCGGTCGGGGACGGCCCGGTTGGCGTCCGGGTCGACGTCGGCCGTCACGGCCACGTAAAGTGGCTGCTGTGCGGACCGATCCACCGGCTTCCGAGAATTCATCTCAGCCGCATTCTAAGAGGGCCGGCGGGAGGGGTCAAAGTGACCGATGGCGCCGGGGGCGGGGCCGTTTTGGGCAATTTCGGGGAAAGCGTTCCGCCACAGGGATCGGAGCGGCGCCTTCTTGACACGGCGGCGCGGGTGAACTACAATCGCCGGCATGGGCGGTTAGCTCAGTTGGCCAGAGCGCCAGCTCGACACGCTGGAGGCCACTGGTTCGAGTCCAGTACCGCCCACCATTTTTGTGTACCCTCCCTGCCGGCCGTCTCCCAAGGAAGAACGTGCAGCCTCAGAATATCTGCGTCAGCATGAAGGCGAAGAGGCCGGCGAAGAACGCGGCCAGGCCGAACTTGGTGGCCGCCATGTGGCGGCGGAACCAGGCGGTGAGCTTCTCGGAGGTCAGCCCGTAGAAGACCCCAACGAACACCACGATGAGGGGCAGGATGAAGCACAGGTTGTAGAGCAGCAGCCAGCCCACCGGTCCCCAGAAGTGGCCCTCCAGGTGGTTCAGCGCGAAGACGATGACGGGCAGGTAGGTCTGCCCGGTGCAGGGCAGCTCGAACAGCGCCACGGCCGCTCCCAGCACGGCGGTGGCCCCGATGGTCAGCCCCAGGCGCGTTCTCTTGGCGATGGTCTGCCGGATCTTACTCTGCAGTTTGTCCGGCAGCGTGAGGGTCAGATCGCGGGTGCGCCCCCGCAGGCAGAGAAGGCCGTCCCTGAAGCTCAGTATCGCCGCCACGAATACGAGCGCCGCCGTCACACCGTAGAGTGCCTTGGTAAAGACAACGGAGATTCCCTCGGCGAATTCCACCAGTTGGATCAGCGCCAGCCCGGCGCCCAAGTAGGTGACGAACACGGCGGCGGTGAATATGCCGCCGGCCCAGGCGATCTGCTTCTTGCTCTTCCCCACGTAAGCCATGTAGGAGAGGAAGAAGATGATCACCGTGAAAGCGCAGGGGTTCAGTCCGTCCAGCAGCCCGCCGGGCACCACGACCAGCAGCCCGAGCGATTCGTAGTCGCTGGCAAGCTCCTGCCTGGCCCAGTCTTTCCACTTCTGGTGGTAGATTCGGGCCGGGGGCATCCCTCTGGCGCGGCTGATCAGCGCGAGAAGAGACTCCTCGCTGATCTCGCCGCTGACCAGACCTCCGTTGGCGGCGAGGACCGCCGGAGTCACCAGATGCTGGGATTTCGACAGGCCGAGGCCCCGGCACGTCGCCTTGTTGATTACGGCTGCCTCTTCCTCCTGGATGTTGTAGGTCCGAACCGAGGTCGCCGGGTAGTCGGCAAGGACTTTGTCCAGCAGTTCCTTGACTTCTTCGCACTGGGCGCATCCGGGTTGGGAGAAAAAAGCGAGGTGTGACCCGGCGGGCGGCCGCTCGGCTTCCGCGGCCAGAGAACTCTTGAGTTGCTCCATTCTCTCCTCCAGGGGGCTGTGCGTTTCGTGGGGGGTGAGGAGCATTTCCCTCTCCTCCACTGCCGGGCTCAATCCGGTTTCCCTGTAGGCGGAGGCCAGCGCCACGAGATGCTTGACTTGTCTGACGTTGGAATGCGTCTCGAGGGCGGCTTCCAGCGCGCTTCGCAGCAGGAAGCGCTGTTGGTCCCCCTCCAGCCCTTCGTGTTGTTGGAGCGCTTCGAGAGCGTGCTCGCGAACCAGGTCGGGGGGATCAAGGGCGGCCAGCGCGGTCCGAAGCATCTGCCAGTTGCCGAGGCGATAGAGCTGGGTGAAAATGAACTCCGCGGCGACTATCCGGCAGCTTCCGCAGCCTATTTTCTCGGCTGCGTCCACTGCCTGCTCGATGGTTTCGAGGGCCTCGTTCGTCCGTCCCAGCCGGTGCTGCAGCACGGCCACGCCGCTCAAGCCCTCCGCTTCGGCCTCGTCCCAGGCTCCCTGCCGGGCGAGACGGCGCAGTTCGCTGATCGCATCCTGGAGTTCCGTTGTATTCCCCCTGGCCGCTTGCTCCGTTGCCATGGCCAGCACAAGATGGAGGCGAATGGAACCGGCGGAGGTTGCGTCGAGCACTTCCCGAGCCAGTTCGACGGCCTGCTCGAATTCCCAGTCCGGATCGTGCAGAGCAGAGAGGGCGATCTTCTCGAACGCTTCGCTCCTTGCGGTTGGGCGGGTTATCCGCCGGGCGAGCTTTAGTGCCTCTTTGTAACGGCCGGCCTGGAACGCTTCTGTGTGAAGGACCGTCACGTAGGCGTCGGCCAGCTCCCTGGGGTACCTGAGGCGCAACCTTTCAATGGTTGCCTCGGGGTGGATATGCCGCCATACCGACGCCAGCTCTTTCATGTTCCTGTAGCCTGCGTAGCGGATATGCCCCGGCCGCATGCTGTGCAGAAGTGCGGCCGCTCCGGCGGTATCGCCTTGGCGGACGTTTTGGACTACCGCCTGTACACGAAATCTGGCCTCCTGGTAGTCGCTCCCGGTTTCGGCGGCCACCCGTGCAGCATCTTCCAGGAGGCCGATCTCGGCGTACAGCGAGGCTGCCCTGGCGAGGTGACGGTCACGGGCTTCCCTGGGTTTTGCCTTGCGGGCGAGACTCTCGACTTCCTCGACCAGCGCCTGTGCAGATTCGTGCTCTTCGGCCTCCGCATAAGTCGAGACCGCCTCGCCGATGATTCGCAGGTTGTCCTCGACTGGCAGCTCTTCGGCCTGGCTCATGGCCAGGCGGCGGAGTTCACGGGCGTCTTCCCGGCGGCCCGCGGCGGCCGCCAGGGCGCTGGTCTCCAGCAAGGCCTTCATCTTGGTTGAGGGGTCGTCCATCCGGCGCAGCGCCTCACGTGCGGCCTCAAACCGCCCCATCTCAGCGCGCTCCACGGCGATCCGGCCGAGGACGCGGTCCCGCACCCGCGGCGGTTTCAGGTCCTGCACGGCGTTGGCGGCCCGCTCCAGGTTCCGAGATGCTTCGGAAGTTTCTCCGAGCTTCGCGAAGACCGCCGCCGCTTCTATCAGCCGATCCGCCCGGTTCCAGGGGTCGGCGATCTCGCCGATGCGGTCGGTCAGTTCCCCGATGACGGTGCGACCGGCCTGTTTACGGCCCGCTTCGGCAGCGGCCTCGGCGGCCTGAAGCAGGCAGCTTATGCGCCGCTCTCCTTCCACCTGTGCGGCAACCTGCAGGGCCTGCTCGGTAAACCCGGCTTCTGCGCATGCCGCGGCCACTTTCTCGACGGAGTGGCTGGCCGCGCTGCTGTTGCTCGCATGTTCTGCGGCCAACTGGAAGGCATGGAGGGCGCGTTCGGGCTCCCCGAACTGCACGTACGTCTCCGCGACCCGCAGGAGCAGAGCAGTACCAACCCGGGGCGGCGAAACCCCTGCGGCTTTCTCCAATGCCGCTTCCAGCAGCAAATCTTCGTCCGCCCGGACGGACGGCGGGGCCAGTATGGTCAGCAGGGCGAGGAGGAGAACTGCCCAGAGGAGAGTGCCGGACTTCATGTGCATATTTCGCTGGCTCCAGTGAAAGGCTGACAGTGTGTGAGGGCTTCGTGGCCGGGCAGAGGCCCCGGGTTCGTTGGGCAGTGGTTCGGCAACTTCTCCCGATGGACCTCCAAACGGTATGAAAGTGCTCGGCTTTTGTGGCTGGTCTGTGGGCTCGCGGGCTCCAGGCTTTCGATCATTTCCCGCGCGGCGGTGCCCGGCTCCAGACCGTGGTCCACGTAGGCACCGGCGGTGTCGGTCAACCCCGTCGCTCGCCTCCGCGGGAGGGGGCTGCGCAGGGCCGTCGCCAACGCCCCTTGCAGGAACTGCCGCTTCTCCGGGGTGCTCAACTCGGGAAGTTCCGACAGGGCCCTGAGGCTCTGCTTCAGCCTGTTCTCCGGCTCCGGGATGATGGCCAGCGCGCCGGCAACCAGTTCGGGTCCTCCGGCCCGGCAGAGCTTTCGGAAGGCGTCATCGAGGACCGTATCGCGGCAGCTTTTGCAATTGATCTCGTAGGCCTCGACGATGGCGGCCCCCACGCCGGGGAGTGCGGAAAGCCGGTCTCCCAGTCCGTGCGACAGTATGGCCAGGTCGAGAAGCCCACCGGTTCGCTGCTGGGGGGAGGCGATCTCGTCGAGCTGCACTGTGATTTCTCTCATCACGTGTTCGGTCGCTTCCCTTTCGCCGAACTCGAGGTGTTTCCGTGCCAGGCGGACCAGGAGCCCAAGCCGGCGGCCGCGCTGGAAAGTCTCGGCCAGGGCCTTTCGGGTCAGGTCGGCGGCGCCGGGCATCTGGCTCGGCGAGGCGTTCTCCAGCGCCGCCGTTGCGATCTCCTGCAGCGTTGTGCCCCGGGAGTTTGCCCTGGATATGCTCAGCGCCATGCGCAGCGCCTGGCTATAGTTGCCTTCGGCGGCTGCCTTCCTGGCGTAGACCGCCGCCGCCGCGTCCCGGAACTCCTCGGACTCGAGGGCGACGATCTGCCCCAGAGTCGCATTTTCGTGCAGTCTGGCGTAAACCTCGGCCAGTTTGCGACTTACGGCGTCCGGCACCCGTCGTCGACTGTCGGAAGGCATCTGCTCGAACAGCTTCTGCGCGGCGTCCAGCCTTCCCAGGCTCGCAAGGCGAAGTATGCTGTTCGACTGGATGCGTTCTCTTTCGGCACGAGAGATGATCTTGGAGGCGACCCGTGCGGAGTCCTCCCACCTTCCGAGCTGCTCGTAGAGTTCCGCAACCCGGCGGATGTCCGGCGAGCCGGGGGGATGGAGAGGAATATCTTTCAGCGCCTCTTCGGCCATCCGAGCAAGCTGCAGGGCGTTACCCTCCCGCCCCCTCTCTGCAAGCCAGGCGGCGCCTTCGGCGATGGCCTCCAGCCGCGGGCGCGGCTGGAGTTGCTCCGCGGCCGCCATTGCCCGTTTCAGCAGTCTTTGATCGGGCGTCTCCCGCCCCTCTTCTCCGCAGAGCCCGGACAACTTCAGCAGCGTCCTCGCTTGCCGCGGCGCGGTAGCTATCTCCGCCGCCATGCTCCGGGCTTCCGGGCAGTCTCCGGCCTCGGCCCGCGCGAGCGCCGCCCGGGCTACCAGAGCATCGGCCTGGGCAGGGTCTTCCACCTTGTAAGCCGCATTGAGCGCCTCCACTGTCAACTGCTTTGCCTCCTTCGGGCGTTCCAGCCGGGCGTATCGATCCGCGGCCGACAGCATCCATGCCGCGCGGCGGCGGGGCTCCGGATGGGAACCTGCCTGCCAGGCGACCTCTTCCAACGTCTCCAGGGCCTTCGACCGCTCTGCCGAGTCGATGAGAACATCGGCGATTCCCAGGAGGATCTCTGTGCGGGCAACCTCGTTTTCCAGCTTCTGGGCCGTCGCGCTTGCGAGGTGCAGCCGGCCCGTCCGCGCCGAAGCCAGGGCGACCTTCTTCAGAAGCCCATCCGGTGCGTCCGGCCTGACGCAGACATCCGCGGCGTCGGTGAGGGCTCTCTCGACCAGTCCGGAGTCCCCGGACCGTCCGGCCACCTCCGCGACCCCCAGGAGGACGTCCACGCGGGTCTGAGCGTTACGGACGGCGGTGGAGCAGCGCAGGGCCTCCTCCAACAGGGGACGCACCGTGGAGGCGACGACCGGGGGCCGGGCCGAAAGGGCGCAAAGAGCCGCCACGCACAGAACGAGGACCAATCGGGGGGAGGATTTCGGGGGCATGTTGGGTTTGGTAAAAAGTCGAGGGAACCAAAATCTCAAGTTAACAATCGGCTGAGGAACGGGACGAGGCCGGTTCCTCTGCAGGTTGTTGAGCAGCCGCCACAGGATAGCTTGGCGCGAGGGGGCCGGCGCTGCAGACGCACAGCCACTACTTTTTGGTCGATTCCGCGGAGAAAAAGTTCACCCGCTTCGCAGGCCAGGGACCTTTGGGGCGGGGGCCGTGACGTTGACAGCTCGAACCGCTTCTTGTTATAGCATAGGTGACTGGTGGATTTCACGTTCTGCGCTGGAGCCCTGCCGGATGGACGTATTCTCGGTGAGGTCGCTGTGGCTGCCCGTGCTGGCGGTCACCCTTGTCGCTGCGTTCTTCGGAGCCGTTCTGGCCCGGCGGGGAGCCGAACTGGAGGATTTGACCGAGCAGAAGCAGTGGCTGCGATCGCGGGTGCAGGCACTGGAGCGGCAGAACGCCCGGCTCAGGGCGGAGCGGGACGCCCTGCTGAGTTCTCCCCGCGCCATCGAGCGGGTCGCCCGGGAGGAATACGGCTTCACCGCGGCCGGCGAGAAAGTGGAGGAATTCGGGCCAGGGCAGCAGGCGCAGAAAGCCCCTTCCGGGCCGCCGTCCAGCGGTTCGATCTGGAGCCGTCTGCTCTCGTGGCGGAACTGGCCCGTGCTTCTGCCGGTTGCCGTATTCGCCGGAATGGCGCTCCTGTTGGCGGTTTGGAACGCGGCCTCCGGCGGTCGAGAAGAGGCCGGGTGAACCGTTTACGCTTGCTTCCGAGAGGGTTGCACCAATGGATGCGGAAGGCTATGCACGAGAGCTGGTTGAGGGCGCGAGGGAAGCCTGCGCTTTCATCGGTAACGCCTCTACGGACCTCAAGAACCGGGTTCTGGAGGCCCTCGCGGAGAACCTCCTGGAACATCGGGAAGAGTTGAAAGAGGAGAATCGCAAGGACCTGGAGGCCGCCGCGGAAGCCGGCCTCTCCACCGCCATGATCGACCGACTCGAGCTGAACGACCGACGCATCGAGGGCATGGCGGGGGCGGTCCGGAAGGTGGCCGCCCTTCAGGACCCGGTGGGCCGGGTGATCGACGGATGGGTCCGCCCCAATGGGCTCAAACTGCGGAAGGTGCGCGTGCCCCTGGGGGTGATATGCATGATATACGAGTCCCGGCCCAACGTCACCGCCGATGCCGCAGCCCTGTGCCTGAAGAGCGGCAACGCCGTCATACTCCGGGGCGGCAAGGAAGCCATAAACTCCAACCTGGCGGTCCATCATCAGATCGTCGAGGCCTGCCGGCAGGTGGATATGGATCCCCGCGTGGTACAGGTGGTGGAAATCGCCGACAGGGCGGTGGTGCCCCCCTTGCTGCAGGCGGACGGCTACGTGGACCTGGTTATCCCTCGCGGCGGCAAGGGACTTATCCGGACTGTTGCTGATACAGCGACGGTGCCTGTGATCAAACACTACGAGGGGATCTGCCACACTTACGTCGACCGTGCGGCTGACCTGGAGATGGCGGTCTCGGTCTGTAGGCACGCCAAGTGTCAGCGGCCCGGCGTCTGCAACGCCATGGAAACGCTCCTGGTTCACGTGGAGGTAGCCGAAGAGTTCTTCGCGAAGATGCACCCGGTTTACCGGGAGGAGGGAGTTGAACTCCGGGGCTGCCCGAGGGCCTGCAAACTCATGCCCGGCATAGCCGAGGCCGACGAGAAGGACTGGAGCACCGAATACCTGGACCTCACCCTGTCGGTGCGGGTGGTGCAGGACCTCGACGGGGCCCTGCGGCACATCGCGCGTTACGGGTCCGGCCACAGCGATGCAATCCTGACCGAAGACGTCTCCGCCGCCCGGCGGTTCATGGACGAGGTGGACTCGGCGGCCGTCTTCCTGAACACGACCACGCGCTGGCACGACGGCGAACAGTTCGGCCTGGGGGCCGAGATCGGCATCAGCACCGACAAACTCCACGCTCGGGGACCGATGGCACTGGAAGAGCTGACCTCCTACAAGTGGCTGGTCATCGGGGAGGGCCAGTTGAGAGAATGACGGAGCAACCTTCTACATCCGCCCCGGTGGGCCTGCTCTGCGGGGCCGGGGACCTGCCCCTTCTGGTGGCCGATGCGCTGCGCCGACAGGGACGCCGGACCGTGGCCGTGGGCATAAAGGGGGAGGCGGACGAGGAGCTTAAGGAGGCCGCCGATACCGTGCACTGGACGGGTCTGGCCAGGCTGGGTCACTGGCTGAAGGTCTTCCGGCGGGCGGACGTTGAGGCCGTCCTCATGGTGGGCAGCATTGACAAAGGTCGCATGTTCGGCAACAAGGCCGCCCTGCTGCCGGACTGGCACTCCGTTAAGCTGTGGTACAAACAATTGAACAGCCGCGAGGATCATACCATCCTCGAGGCGGTGGCCGACAAGTTCGAGGAGAACGGCATCCCGGTTCGAAGCGTTTCCGATTACTGCCCCGAACTGGTCGCCCGCCCCGGATGCCTCACCGGCAGGGAGCCGACGGAAGAGCAGTGGTCTGACATTCGGTTCGGCTGGCCGGTGGCCAAGAAGGTGGCCGCCCTCCAGATCGGCCAGTGCATCGTGGTCAAGGAGCGCACAGTCGTCGCCGTCGAGGGCATCGAGGGCACCGACGGGGTGCTTCGGCGCGGCGGCAAGCTGGCCCGGGGGGGCGCGGTGGCCGTCAAGGTGGCAAGGGAGGGCCACGACGTCCGCTTCGACATGCCCTGCGTCGGGCCCGGAACGGCGGCCGTCCTGGAGGAGTCCGGGGTGGACGTGATGGCCGTCGAGGCCGGCAAGACGCTGATTCTGGAGCGGGACCGTCTGGAGAAGAAGGGGAGCGCGGCCGGCCTGTGCATCGTTGCCGTCTCCGGGGAGCAGATCGGGGAGCGGGGCTCTTGAGGATTATCGGCGGCAGCGCGGGCGGCACCCGGCTGCGGTCCCTTCCGGCGCCCGAACTCCGACCCATGCTCGACCGGGTGAAGGAGTCGCTGTTCAACATCCTGCGCCGCCTGGTGCCGGAGGCCCGCGTGCTGGACCTTTTCAGCGGCACCGGTTCCCTGGGATTGGAGGCTCTCAGCCGGGGAGCCGCCGTCTGCCTGTTCGTGGAGGAAGACCCGCGGTTCTGTGAGCTGATCCGTGAGAACGCCGAAAAATGCGGCCTGCAAGGGGGTGCGGTGGTCCTGCAGGAAGACGTGATGGACCTGCCCCGGCTCCGGCCGCCGGAGTCCTTCGCGCCGGCCGATCTGGTCTTTGTGGACCCGCCCTATGCGGTGGTGGACGACCCGAACCGTCGGGCGGAACTGCTGGGGATGCTGGAGGAGCTGGAGGGGGAATGGGTCGGCAGGAATGCAGTCCTGGTCCTGCACCACCGTCCGATCCCCTGCGCCATATGGCCGGCTGACCGGCTGGAGGAGACCGACCACCGGATTTACGGCCAAAGCCAGTTGACTTTCTTCGAGTGGAGCAGCCCGCCCGGTGACTGAGCCCCCGCCCAACGTCGAGCTGGCCGTCCGCGCGCCCGCCAAGGTGAACCTTTCCCTGGAAGTGCTCGGCACCCGCCCCGACGGCTACCACGAGATCCGCACGGTGATGCAGGCGGTCAGCCTGTGGGACGATCTGGGCTTTGCCGCCCGCTCGGACGGGCAGGTCCGGCTCCACTGTCGAGACCCCGAACTGGCGGCGGAAGGTGAGAACCTGGTCGTCCGTGCCGCGCTTTCCCTCCAGCAGCATGTCGGTGTGGAAAGGGGTGTGGACATCGTGCTGCGAAAACGCATTCCCGTCGGCGGAGGGCTGGGCGGCGGCAGCTCCGATTGCGCGGTCACGTTCCTGGCGCTCAGGAGGCTCTGGGGACTCGATATTGAACTGGAGGAGTTGAGCGCTCTGGCGGCGCGGCAAGGCTCCGACGCTCCCTTCTTCCTCAGGGGCGGCACCGCACTTTGCGAGGGCAGGGGCGAGAGGGTCAAGCCGGTAGGGTGCGCAGAGCGAATTCACCATGTGCTGATCATGCCCGGCTATCGCGTCAGCACGGCGGAGGTCTATCGGCGGGCGGGGGGAAGCTTGACAAGTTGCGGCGATGCAAGTAACAATGTAATAGTAGCGGTCCGGACCGGCGACGTGCAGCTTCTCTCAAGCGCTGTCTGCAACGATCTGCAGGAGCCGGCCTTGAGCGCCTATCAGAGGCTGGGCGCGCTTTGGACGGAGCTTGAGGAAGCGAGGGCCCTCGGGGAGGTCAAGCAGGTTTTGCTCTCCGGCAGCGGCTCCAGCTTCTTTGCCGTCACTGAAGGAAAGAAGGCGGCCCGCCGGGCGGCTCGCAAGTTACAGGCCCGGCTCGGTGTGTCCTGCAGCGTCGTTCACAGTCTGGATGCATGGGAGGGCCGGGTATCACGGCTTACTCTGGGGAGGTGACGTCTTTGAATATCACCGAAGTACGAGTGAAGTTGATGCGCGACAGGTCGGACAGACTGCGCGCATTCTGCAGCATCACGATAGAGGACGATTTCGTGGTCCACGACCTCCGGGTCATTGAGGGCCGCAAGGGCTTCTTTGTGGCAATGCCCAGCCGTAAGCTGACCGACAGTTGCCCGGAGTGCGGATCAAAGAACGAACTGCGGGCCAGATACTGCAACAACTGCGGACACAAGCTGGACGAGACCCGGGCGACCGAGGGACCCAACGCGCGCGACAAGTTCCACGTGGACGTTGCTCATCCGATTAACACGGCCTGTCGCGAGATGATCCAGAAGACCGTCCTGGCCGCTTACGAATCGGAGATCGAGAGGGTGGAAGAGGGGCTCTCCGCACAGCGGGAGTACCAGCACGAGACCCTCGACGAGGCGCTGGAAGAATACGAGGAGGAAGAAGAGGAGGAAGAGGAAGAGGCGGAGGCCCCCCCCGAGACCAGCGCCCCCGAGCCGGCCCCCACCGAAGCGGAAGAGCCCCCGGAGCCGGCGCCGGAGCCCGCTGCCGACGAGACCGTTACCGAAGCGGAGATACAGCCCGGGTCGGAACCGGAGCCCGCTGCCGAAGAGACCGTTACCGAAGCGGAGATCCAGCCCGGTCCGGAACCGGTTGCCTCCGAGGAGATGGGACAGAAGCCCGAGGTCCCGCCTTTCCTGGAAGAGACTCCGGGCGGCCCCGAAGTGCCGGAGGAGGAAGAGGAGGAACCGGAGGAGCCCGAGGAAGAAGAGCCCGAGGAAGAAGAGGCCGAGGAAGAGGAAGGCGATCTCGACGATTTCGGGGCCGGCATCCTTTGAGACGGCCCGGAGCGGCGTGGCCTCCCCGCCGTTTTCGTGGCGGCTTCAGCCGGCGCAGGGGAAAGTTTACTTTTTTATTTGGCTGCGGGTAGTCCATGGGCAAGAATGGAGCACAAATACTGATTGACGCTTTGCTGGAGGAGGGCGTCGAGCACCTGTTCGGCCTGCCCGGCGGGGCAGTGATTACGCTCTACGACGAACTCTACGACGCCCCGCTCAAAACCATACTTGCCCGTCACGAGCAGGGCGCCGGCCACATGGCCGACGGCTACGCCAGGGCCACCGGCAAAGTGGGCGTCTGCGTGGCAACCAGCGGCCCCGGCGCCACCAACCTGATCACCGCCATCGCCACCGCCTACATGGACAGCGTGCCCCTGGTGGCCATCACCGGCCAGGTCAAGACGCATCTGATCGGCAACGACGCCTTTCAGGAGGCCGACGTGACCGGCATCTCCCGGCCCGCCACCAAGCACAACTACCTCATCAAGGACGTCCGAGAGGTGGGACGGGTCGTTCGGGAGGCTTTCCACATCGCCTCCACCGGCCGACCGGGGCCGGTCCTGATCGACCTGCCGGCCGACGTGACCACCGCGGAGGTGGACGGAGAAGTCGAGACCGAGATGCAGCTTCCCGGCTACAAGCCCCGCGGCGGCGCCGGACACAGCCAGCAGATAAAGAAGGCGGCCCGCGCCATCGACGAGGCCGAGCGGCCCGTGCTCTACACCGGCGGTGGAGTCATCATCAGCGGGGCCAGCGAGCAGGTCAGGAAGCTGGCCCGGAAGGCCGACCTGCCGGTAACCACCACCCTGATGGGCCTGGGAGCTTTCCCGGAGACCGACGAGCTGTCCCTGGGTATGCTCGGCATGCACGGGACGGTGTATGCGAATTACGCCGTCACCCACTCCGACCTGCTCATCGCGGTGGGAGCCCGGTTTGACGACCGCATCACCGGCAAGGTCGACGAGTTCGCCCCCGAGGCCCGGATCATCCACGTCGACATGGACCCCTCTTCGATCGGCAAGAACGTGCCCGCCGACATCCCCGTGGTCGGGGACGCCGCGGAGGTCCTCGACGAACTGCTGCCCCTGGTGAAGAAACAGAAGCGGGAGCCGTGGCGAAGCCGGGTCGCCGGTTGGAAGGAGGAGTTCCCACTTACGTACGAACGCTCCGACCAGGTGGTCAAGCCCCAGGCTGTGGTCGAGGGCATCTACGAGATAACCAACGGGGACGCCATCATCGCCACCGACGTGGGCCAGTGCCAGATGTGGGCGGCACAGTACTACCAGTACACCAGGCCGCGCACCTACCTCAGCTCCGGCGGCCTGGGCACGATGGGCTTCGGCCTGCCGGCGGGCATAGGAGCCCAGTTCGGCCGGCCCGACCAGGCGGTCTTCGTGGTGGCCGGCGACGGCTCCCTGCAGATGAACATACAGGAGCTGTCCACGGCCGTGGTAAACGGTCTTCCCGTAAAGATCGCGTTGCTGAACAACGGTTACCTCGGCATGGTGCGTCAGTGGCAGGAGCTTTTCTTCGACAGGCGCTACTCCCACACCCATCTGGCCGAAGGCAACCCGGACTTCGTCGGAGTGGCGGAGGCCTACGGGGCCGAGGGTATCCTGGTGGAGAGGATGGACGAGATAGAGCCCGCCCTTCGGAGGGCGATGGAGATAGAGGACGGGCCGGTGCTGATGGACTTCCGCACCGACCCGGAGGAGAATGTTTTCCCCATGGTTCCCGCGGGCCAGGCCATCGACCGCATGATCAGCGGCATGGCCTGAGCGGAAGCCAACTGGTCTGGCGCCGAGGAGAACGCATGCAGAAACACATCATCTCGACACTGGTGGCCAACCGGCCCGGAGTCCTGGCCCGGGTTTCGGGGCTCTTCAGCGCCCGCGGGTTCAACATCGACAGCCTCGCCGTTGGGGAGACCGAGCGGCCCGAGTTCAGCCGCATGACCATCGTGGTGGCCGGCGACGAATCGATCCTCGAGCAGGTCCGGAAGCAACTGGAGAAACTGGTTGACGTTGTGAAGGTCCAGGACTTCAGCGATCTGCGCCACGTCGAAAGGGACCTCGCTCTCGTCCGCGTCAACGCCCCGGTGAGCCGCCGAAGCGAAGTCCTGGAGCTGGTGGAGATATTCCGCGCCCGTATCGTCGACGTGGGCCACAACGAGGTGATGGTCGAACTGGCGGGAACAGAGGAGAAGATCGAGGCCTTCCTCGACCTGGTTCGCCCCTACGGCATCCGGGAGATGGCCCGCACGGGGCGCATCGCCCTGGCCAGAGCCGCTGCCGGCCGCTGAACTCAACCCCCTTCGCTCTGCCCGAGCGTGCCGGTGTCGCCCAACACCTCCGGGAAAAGCTTCCTCAACGCCCCAAGCCTGCGGACCTCTCTGGCTTCCCGCAGCTCTGCCGCCAGGCTGCGGATGAGTTCGGCTGCCGACACTTTGCGGTTCGCCGCTACCCGCCGGATCAGCCCTCGGGCGGCACTCTCCCGTCCCGCCAGCGCGTAGAGCACGATGAGTTCATCCACCGACTCCTGCTCCGGAGCGCCCGGGGCCTTCCGTAGATGTTGGCGAAGAAGTGTGGCCGCGCGCGAGGGCTGGTAGTGCCCCAGCAGCCGGTAGCCGTCCAGGTCGTATGGCTTGCGGCGGATGTGTTCCAGGATAAGTTCCACTGCCGCCCCCGGATTCCCGGTGCCCGCCGTGCAGCGGGCCAAAAGCAGGCGAACCTGCAGCATGTCCGGCGACCACCAGAAGACGCGTTCGAGCAGGTACTCGCGTGCTTCTTCCAACCGGCCAAGGTCCGTCAGCCGCCAGCCGATCACGTAGTCGTAGTAAAGTATCTGCACCGGCCACAGACAGCGCCCCCGCGCCCTGTCGACCAGTTGCCGGAATTCGCGGAAAAGCTCCGGCCTTGCCACGTAGGGCCGCAGCATGCTCCGGCGACCCTCGGCCTTCCTCAGGGTGCGCATGCTCCGGTAGGCGCCCACGCCCCACAGCCACCATCCCGCCAGGACCAGCAGCACCGCAAGGGCGGGCCCCGCCGATCGCCACTTCGCCGGCCGGGCCGCAAGGTAGAGCCCCGCGGCGCCCGCAACGATGCAGCCGACGGCCAACAGGGGGGGTGGCGGCGCGGCGGCACCGGCCGATGTCCCGAGTGACCGGTTCAGCAGGACGGCGCCGGCGAGCGCCGCCATGAGGATTCCCGGGACGGCACGGCCCCTGCGGAGCCACGTCCGGAACTTCGCCCTCCAGTGTTCCGGCCATTCCTTCTCCCCTTCCTCCGCCGTGCCCCAACGGGGGGCGGATGCCAGCACGCCGAGGAGTATCCAGAACTGCGCCGCAAAGCTCCAGTTCATGGGCGCCTTCCCGAACAAGCTCTGCACCAGAAAGGCCAGGCAGCCGGCCCACAGCCCATAGCCTATCAGACGAAACCGCCATCCGGCTCGGGCGACCGCCGGGAAGGAGACCACGAACGAAAAGGCCAGGATGGCCAGGTAAAGCGCCAGCCCGACCACGCCCAGCTCCGTGCCGACCCGGACGAACTCGTTATGAGGGTGGGTGCTGCGCACGTCCCTGGTGAAGCGCATGCCCGAAGCCATGGGCAGCTCGAAAGTGGGGTAGACGGCCGGAAATGTCCCCGCACCCCACCCCAACACAGGCCTCTCGCTGTACATCCGGGCCGACCCCGCCCAATAGATCACCCGCAGGTGGGCGGTCGATCCTTCACTCAGCGCCCAGTCGGCAATACGCCGCCGAATCTTCGCCTCGCTGAGGAGAAGGCCCGTAGCGGCCAGGGCCAAAAAGACCACGGCCATGATCACCCGTCCACGCCTTTTGACCTTCAGAATGCAGAAGCCATAGGCGACCGCGGCGACGGCCAGTGCCACGTAGCCCGCCAGCGCCCCGGCGCAGATGAAGACAAACGCCAGGGCAAGCAGGGCCACGCCGCCGGCCACTCCCACGAGGACCTTCCGGCGGGTAGATCGTTCACTGTCCCCGGTGAAGCTTCGTATCAATAGCCCCGTTATCAGCAGGCCGCCGGTGATCACCGGGGCGCAGGCGAAGTTCCTGTTGGAGTAGAAGACGGGGTTGTGGTAGAAGGCGCCGCGCAGGAACCTCAGCGCAAAGGGCCGGTCCAGCGAGATGTACGTCCCGACGATGATTATGCTCTGCAGAAAGGCCTGTAGGCCCACGGCCACCGCGAACACCGTGGCGAAGGTCAGCCAGCGCTTCCGCGTCCGGCACAGCAGGGCGGCGGCCCCGCAGAGGAACAGAAAGGGCAGCTCCCGCACAGCCCGGGCACGCGTCCCGTAGGGCCAGGCCGACCACAGAGTGCTCGCCCAGATCCACAGGAAGTAGGCAAGCAGCAGGGCGAGGAAGCCGAACTCGTGGGGGCCGAGCTTCCAGGGCGGCCCCTCGGAGAATCGCCACCGCAGCACGGCGGCCACGGCCAGTGCGGCCGCCAGCGTCTGAAGCGCGAAGAACTGTGGCCAGGACGGAAAGAGCGTCGCGATCCACCGGAAGAAGGTGTAGAGCGGCCGCGCATTCTCCCACAGATAGTGCTGCACCGGCTTGGGAACCCAGCTTACGCAAAACATGACCGCCGGCACGGAGCACAGCAGCAGGATCCAACACACCGGGGGAGACTGGCTTCGTTTCATGGCTGCACCGTAACTTCGGAAGCCGGTGGCTCGGGGGCAGGGAGTATAGCAGCACTGGGCCGCCGATTCGAGCGGAATGCCCCGACCGCCGGAGGACCCGTTCAGCTATCCACGCGGATACTGCCGGCTTCGGGGTCGAAGGTGAAGGTGGAGGACGAGACCGGTTCATCGATCTGGAGAAGGGTGCCGGCCATGCGGATCACCGTGCCGGGGAAGGCCTTCCGGCGCACGCTGACGCAACCCGCGGCAGCGCGCTGAATCATCTGCCGGTGGCGCGCAAGAGCCTGGGTTACCTCGCTGAGTCGGTCCCGCGCCCTCTGCCGGGCTTCCAGGACCTCTTCAACGTTTTCCCGGCGATGTTCGGGCACGCGCTGGAGGATCTCCGAATCTTCCCCCGGCCCCAGCCGCGTCTCGATCTTCTGGAGGATTTCCGTGAGTTCTTCCTTTTCGGCGAGAAGTTTGTCATGGCCTTCCGGCTGTTTTCCGACGACCACCCGGGTGGTTACATGCTGGGAGGAACCGAGCTGATTGGCCTCCACACGGTCGACGGCCTTCGCGCTTCCCCCCTGGATTCGGCCTTTCCCTTTCGTGGCGATGATCGAGCCGCCGGCGCGGACCCTGCAGTTGGTGAGGTCGTTGTCGATGCGCACGTCGCCTCCGGCCTCGATGACGGCGTTCTCGGCAAACCGGGCCGACACGTCTCCTCCGGCCTGGACGCGACCGTCCTCCTGCATGACGATACCGCCGCGAACCGTCACGTCCCCACCGGCCTCCACCGTGGCGTCCTCGATTCGGCCGTGAACCGTCAGCTCTCCGCCGCAGATCACGGTAAAGCCGCCGCGGACCGAACCCCTGACGGTCAGCGAACCGTGCTCCATCCGCACGTTGCCGGTCGAGAAATCTACGTCTCCGCGCACCTCGAACCGCTCGCTGACCGACAGAACGCCCCGCTCCAGGAGAACCACGCCGGAGACTGCCGCGCGAAACTGCGTGCCGTCCTCGGAGACTTCCACGTTGTTGCCCGCCCTGACTTTGATCGGTTCGCCGCTGCGCGCCGGCAGGCGGTTTCCGCGGACGTCTTCTCCCGGCGTGCCCTCGTCTGCCGGCACCACGCGGGCCAGCAGTTCGCCCTCCGAGACCGAACAGGCGATGTTCCTTTCCCGGAAATCGATGCTGCCGTCTTCCTGAACTGCTCCCACCGATTCCTCCGGGACCGCCACGGGGTGGAATTCGCCGTCCTTGCCGTCACGGGCCGGCGTTCCCCGGGCGATGACCGTGCCGGCCGCGTCCTCACCCCGTTGGGCCTTCCGGAGCAGCTCCGCCAGTGCCTCCGCGTCCGGTTCCACCTGAACGCCCGCTTCGCGGAGCTGATCCCTTACGATTTCTTCGGAGAGAGGGCGTCCATCCCCCCGGGCTGGGGCATAGTCGGTCACGACGGCCTTCATGTTGTCCTGCGAGATGTGGACTGCCAGCTCGGCGTCGGCCTCTCTGAGTTCGGCGCGGAAACGGCCCGAGTTGAGCGATTCCACCTCGATCTGGTCGGGATCGGCCCCCAGTTGGCGAGAGGCCTCTTCGATAGCCGCCTCTTTGCTTCCGGCTGTGCACTCTACGGTTCGTTGCCGCATGGGCTCATTCCCTGCGGCCCCGGACCCCCTCAAATCCCGGCCCGCGCAAGTGTTTCATTTCGGGGAACCGCCGTTTGAAACATGCCGATCTCGAAGACAACAAATTATACCATTTGACAGGCGTTTTTCAAGCCTCTGCGACTTGCGCACTGGCTGCGCCGTCAGAGACCTTACCGGTGCATATTCCGTACCTTCCCCTTTCGTTTCTTTGGTGGCGGCTCGTGGCGTACACGAGATGGCTCCCCTTTTGTCGCCCCGCGCCGGCTGAGTCATTCCCAGTTTTATGGCTGCTCTCCGGTGTACGCGGGGGCCTCGCTCGGATCCTGTTCTCGCTTCGCTCCCTCCGAGCAGGGAATGGCCGGGCCAAGATCCGCCTGAGGCGGACTGCGACCTGGAAGCCTTGTGCGCCTGCGGCGCATTGCCCGCCTCCGGCGGGGCTTGCCACAACATGCCGAGCGGCTGTAGCGCGAGCATCCCTGCTCGCAGTGGCGGTGCTTCCAGCGCCGCCTGCTATTGGCGCACGCTAAACGTGTACTGAAGCCCCGGCCTCCATTACATGGCCCCTCTGGGGCCGTCCGCGTTCCGGGCAATGGGCCGGCCGGCGTTCGGAAGCCCGCCGGTTGCTGACCTCATGGCCGCCACAGCCAGCCAAACGCAACGAGACGGCGCCGCTCCGACAACACGGTAAATACGTACGGGGCTGCGCCCCGGGCTGGTATGTCGGGCTCTTACAGAGCCCGGAGCCCCGCCAGAGGGGAATTCAGTCCATGCGATCGGCCGATTGCCCCGCGAAGCTGTCCGGATCATAGGGCCTCCGCGTTAAACACATACTCCCGCACCGGCCTCTTCTTTTGCAGGGCTTGAGCCCGCAGGTAGTTCCGGTGGGGCAAACTGGGGATGACTCAGGCGCGCCGGCGGTTGTTGGGGCCGGGCCCGCCGTTTATCATGGAGTTTCGGCGCTGTTTCCCGACCGATCTCCACTGCCCGATCACATGCTGGATACTCTACACATCACGGTCATCGCCTGCGGTGTCTTCGAGGAGGAACTGCGGGCGCTCGCAGAGGAAAGCGCCAACGAGGTTGAGGTGCGTCTGCTCGACGCCGGCCTCCATGCCGCGCCGGAGGAACTGCGTCTGCGGGCGCAGCACGCCATCGACCGCGCCTCCCGAGACGGCTGCGACGCCGTCTGTCTGGGCTACGGGCTCTGCGGGCGGGGCACCGCCGGCCTCCGCGCGCGAGGGGTTCCGCTGGTCGTGCCCCGGGTGCACGACTGCATCGGGCTGTTCCTGGGGAGCCCCCGGGCCTACCGGGAGCAGTTCGCGCGGCATCCCGGCACCTTCTACTTCACCACTGGATGGTACGAGAAGAAAGGCCACCCCGAACGGAGCCGGCTGAACGCCGCCGGGGAATTCGATCCCACCACTCATCCCCGTTTCGAGGAGTTTCGAGAAAACTACGGGGAAGGCAACGCCCGCTGGATCGTGGAGTTCCTGGAAAGCTGGCGACGCAACTACAACCGCGCCGCCCTGATCGACCACGGCATGGCCACGCCCGAGCACGAGCGGATGACGCGGACCCTCGCCGAGGCGGCCGGCTGGGAGTACGAGAGAATCGAGGGCAGCCTCCGGATGCTCCGCGACCTGGTGGAGGGGAATTGGGAGGATGGCCGCTTCCTGGTGGCCGAGCCCGGACAGGTGCTTCTTCCCACCAACGACCAGCGGGTGCTCTGCGCCGTGGCCACCGGGGAGGCGCCGGGTCCTGCGGCCAGCCCCGTGGAGTCGCGCAGCTTTGTGATCGGCGGTGAGGGGTCCGCATCCGCCGGCGGCCCCGCAATCGCGCTCGGAATCGACGCCGGCGGCACCTACACCGATGCCGCCATCTACCGGACCGACACCGAGGCCGTCCTGGGCAAGGCGAAGGCCCCCACGACGCACCACAACCTGAGCGAGGGTATCGCCGCGGCACTGGCGAAGCTGGACCGGTCCCGGCTCGAAGGGGTTGACTGCGTATGCCTGTCCACGACCCTTGCCACCAACGCAGTTGTGGAGGGGCGGGGCAGGCCGGTGGGCCTGCTGCTGATGCCCCGCCACCCCCGAGGGGCCCGGCGCCTCAACAGTCCCCGCTTCCGCTGTCTCGGCGCCCGTATGACCATCGAGGGGCGGGTCGAGCGCGCCGTGGACGAGGGGGAAGTCCTAACGGCCGCGCGTGAACTGGTCGAGGAGGGGGTGCAGGCCTTCGCCGTCAGCGGCTACGGCGCTACGCGCAACCCCCGGCAGGAACTCCGCGTGAAGAGCTTGCTCGGGGAGCATTTTGACCTGCCGGTGGTCTGCGGGCACGAGTTGACCGGACGGCTGAACTTCCTCGCCCGTGCCGATACCGCCGTTCTCAACGCGCGCCTGGTTCCGCTCATCGAAGAGCTGCTGGACGCCGTGGAGCGAACCCTCGAGCAGGCCGGCGTGGAGGCCCCGCTGTTCGTCGTCCGCGGCGACGGCTCCATCGTCCGTAAGGACGTGGCCCGCGATCGGCCCGTCGACACCATACTCAGCGGTCCCGCCGCCAGCACGGCGGGAGCCGCCGCACTGTCGGGCTGCTCCGAGGCCCTCGTCGTGGACATGGGGGGCACCACCACCGACACGGCCATACTGAAGGATGGCGTCCTGTCGGTCGAGCCGGAAGGTGCCCAAGTCGGCGGCTGGCGCACCAGCGTGGCCGCGGTGGAAGTGCTGACCGAGGGCCTCGGCGGCGACAGCGTCGTGCGGCCCGCCGGGGAGGGCGCGGTCACCGTCGGACCGGGACGCGTCCTGCCGCTGTGCATGCTGGCCGCCACGCAGCCTGGGATCACCGAGGAGATAGGGCGCATTGTGCGGGGCGGGCGCTCCCACCCGGACGAGCCGCTGGAGTTCTTCGTGCTGGAGCGGACGCCGGACGAGATGGACCTGGGGCCGCGGCAGCGGCGGATACTGGAGGTGTTGAGCGACGGTCCGCGCCGACGGCATGCGCTGGCGAAGGCCTGCGGCTACAGAGCCACCAGCCTGGTGCCGGTGGGGCGGCTGGAGAGCCTGGGACTGGTGCGGCGCAGCGCCGCCACCCCCACCGACGCCCTGCACGTGCTGGGCGAATACACCAGATACGACGTCGAGGCGGCCCGAACGGCCATGCTCCTGCTGGGGCGGCAGATCGGGAGGAGCGCCGAAGGGGCGGCGCGGGTGGTTCGCCGGGAGACGGAGCGATTGCTGAGCCTGGGGATCATGCGACGGGAACTGGGCGCCGGCCCGGGGCAACCCGGGATGGCCGAGTCGAAAGAGGCAGAGCACCTGCTGAACCTGGCAGCCGGTGGTGGTGCCCCCGAAGCTGCGGAAGGGGAGAGCCCCTTCCGGCTGCGCTGGGAGCAGGCGAGGCCGGTCGTGGCCGTAGGGGCGCCGGCGGGGGCTTTCCTCCCGGGCGCCTGTGGGCCTCTGGACACTGAACCGGCCATTCCGCCCCATGCCGAGGTGGCCGGCGCCGTGGGTGCCGCAGTCAGCCGGGTGCGGGCAAGGGCCCGAGCGAGAGTCCGGCCCAGATCTTTCGGGGGATACGTCCTTTACGGCCCGGAGGGCCGGGGGGAATACGGAGGGTTGGGGTCGGCCGTGGAAGCGGCGTGCCGGGCGGTGACGGGGGAGGCCCGCCGGAGGGGCAGGGAGTTCGGCACTCCGCAGCAACGCGTCAACGTGGAGGTGCGGCCGCGAACGGGCCGGCTGAAGGATGGCAGCTCCCAACTGCTCGAAGTGCTGGTAGAGGGCAGCCTGGCCGGCCGGCCCGCGGGGGAGCCCGCCCCTCCCAAAAGCTCCGCCGACGGTTGATAGAGCCGCGAGGCGGGCTATAATGGAAAGACGCTTGCCAAGCCGATGGCCCCATCGTCCAGTGGCCTAGGACACCGGACTTTCGATCCGGCAACGGGGGTTCGACTCCCCCTGGGGTCACCACTGAATGCGGCCCGCTCCCTCCGTGGGGCGGGCCTGTTTTGCTGAGTTGGCAATCGGGGGCGGTGCGTCGGAGTCGGCGCTGCAAAGAAAATGGGCAGCGAACGCCTGGAGGCGTCCGCTGCCCTGTGGGAGGACATGCGGTAGGCCGCTGTCCACTCTTAAACCATGTCGCTCAGCTCTACGTTCTCCAGTTCGCGCAGGACGTTCTGGAACTCACCGGACAGCTCGGAGTCCGACCCTTCCATCTCTGCCCCGGAGGGTACGGTGCCGCCGCGGGCGTAGGCGCGCGGTTCCTCGGCGAACCGGCGTCGTTCCTCCGCTTCCTTGCATCTGATGCAGAGGTTGGCGAACGGCCGGGCTCTCAGACGGCGCTTCTTGATCTTCTCGCCGCAGTCGTCG
>CAZEAP010000015.1:0-40000 GCA_964510315.1 uncultured candidatus Brocadiaceae bacterium | reverse complement strand
CCGGGCAGCAACAAACCAACACAATCCCAGCCCGGCTTCAACCGACGGGACTCGGCAATCGCAAGCGAGACCGCGTCCACCCGACCGCCTCCATCTTACGATACAACTTGAGGGCCTATAGCTCAGTGGGCAGAGCGCGCCCCTGATAAGGGCGAGGTCAGTGGTTCAAGTCCACTTAGGCCCACCACGTGCAGCCCCGCCCGGAACCGCACAGCGGAGGTGGGGCGGTCCGGGGATGTAGCTCAACCGGGAGAGCGCTGGCTTTGCAAGCCAGAGGTTGCCGGTTCGATTCCGGTCATCTCCACCAGATACGCACGGGGGAAGTCGATAGATTCGAATCGCTCTTTGACATGCGAATAGGAGAAGCGTCAGTGGCGTAAGCCACGACGGAGCCGATAACGGCAGGTCGAGTGCCAGCTACCAAGGGTGCAGGGTGGATGTCTTGGCGCTGACAGGCGATGAAGGACGTGGCAGGCTGCGATAAGCCCGGAGGAGCCGCCAAACAGGCAGAGATCCCGGGATTTCCGAATGGGACAACCCGACCCCGTGAAAGCGGGGTCATCCGTCTCTGAAAGTCCGCCTTCGGGCGGACCATAGGGGGCGGAGGCAAACCGGGTGAAGTGAAGCATCTCAGTAACCCCAGGAAAGGAAAGCAACCGCGACTCCCTCAGTAGCGGCGAGCGAAAGGGGAACAGCCCAAACCGTCGGTGTCTTCGGATGCCGGCGGGGTTGCGGGGCCGTCGATACGTGCCCCGAGGTTCCTACTTGAACCGGACTGGAAAGCCGGGCCAAAGAAGGTGATAGCCCTGTAGGGGAAAGGAACCGAGGAGCACAGACGGAACCCCGAGTAGCGTCGGACACGTGGAACCCGGCGTGAATCCGGGAGGACCACCTCCCAAGGCTAAGTACTTGTTGGCGACCCATAGTGAACAAGTAGCGTGAGTCACCGATGAAAAGAATCCCTTCGAGGGAAGTGAAATAGAACCTGAAACCCTGTACTTACAAGCAGTCGGAGCACTGTGGAAGCGGCGAACGCCAGCTTCCCGTGTGACGGCGTGCCTTTTGGAGAATGAGCCGGTGAGTTGACCTCTGTCGCCCCAGGTTAAGTGCCTCAGGCACGGAGCCGCAGGGAAACCGAGTGCGAACAGCGCGCAAGTGGCGGGGGTCATACGCGAAGCCGGGTGATCTATCCATGGACAGGGTGAAGCGACTGTAAAAAGTCGTGGAGGCCCGAACGCACCAGTGATGCAAAACTGGGCGAGGATCTGTGGATAGGAGTGAAAGTCTAACCAAACCCGGGGATATCTCGTTCTCTCCGAAATAGCTTTAGGGCTAGCCTCCTGTGTTCGGCGACGGGGGTAGAGCACTGAATCGATTCGGGGGCCCACCAGGCTACCCATTCGAATCAAACTCCGAATACCGTCGCCCCACAGCAGGGGAGTCAGACCAGGGGGGAAAAGCTCCATGGTCGAAAGGGAAACAGCCCAGACCGTCAGCTAAGGCCCCGAAATGCGCGCTAAGTGCAACTAAGGAGGTGGAGAAGCTAAGACAGCCAGGATGTTGGCTTAGAAGGAGCCATCATTTAAAAAGTGGGTAACACCTTACTGGTCGAGCCTCTCTGCGCCGAAAATGAACGGGGCTAAAGCGCGCTGCCGAAGCCACGGGTCGTGCCCCTCGCGGGGCAGGGCGGTAGGAGAGCGCTGTATGCAGGGCTGAAGGCGTACCGGAAGGAGCGCTGGACCGCATACAGGTGAGAATGCCGGCATGAGTAGCGTTAAAGGGAGTGAGAATCTCCCTCGCCGAAAACCCAAGGTTTCCTGGGCAAGGTAAATCCTCCCAGGGTTAGGCGGGACCTAAGGCGAGGTCGAAAGGCGTAGCCGATGGACAGCAGGTTAATATTCCTGCCCCGCTGGTAGCCGCGACAGCTGTCTGAGCGACGCGGTCCGGCAGAGCCGCACGATCAAATAGACATGGTCTGAAGGGGCATCGCCCCTGTTGTGGCCGAGCCGATCGCCGAGAAAAACCTCAGGCAGGGGCTACTTGCGCCCGTACCGCAAACCAACACTGGTGGGTGAGGAGAGAATCCTCAGGCGCTCGAGAGAACCGCCGTTAAGGAATTCGGCAAAATGGGTCCGTAACTTCGGGACATGGACCGCCCTCCCGGCCCTACGTTTAACGCAGGGCCAAGGAGGGCCGCAGCGAAGAGGCCCGGGCGACTGTTTACTAAAAACACAGGTCTGTGCAAAGGCGAAAAGCCTACGTATACAGACTGACGCGTGCTCGATGCCGTAAAGTCAAGGAAGTGGGTTATCCCGCGCTTCGGCGCAGGAGAAGCTCGCGACCTAAGCTACGGTGAATGGCGGCTCTAACTATGAGAGTCCTAAGGTAGCGAAGTTCCTTGTCACCTAATTGGTGACGTGCATGAATCGCGTAACGACCTGGGCACTGTCTCAACGACGGACTCGGCGAAATTGTGGTCGTGGTACAGACGCCACGCACCCACGGCGGGACGGAAAGACCCCGTGGACCTTTACTGCAACATGGCATTGGGTTCTGGCAGGGCGTGTGTAGAATAGGTGGGAGGCTGTGAAGCCCGTTCGCCAGGGCGGGTGGAGCCATCCGTGGAATACCACCCTCGTGTTGTTAGAGCTCTAACTTCAACCCGTACAGCCGGGTGAAGGACAGTGCTTTGTGGGCAGTTTGACTGGGGCGGTCTCCTCCCAAAAAGTAACGGAGGAGCCCAAAGGCTTCCTCAGTGCGGTCGGCAATCGCACGGTGAGTGTAAAGGCATAAGGGAGCTTAACTGCGAGACGGATAAGTCGAGCAGATGTGAAAGCAGGGCTTAGTGATCCGGCGGTCCCGTGTGGAAGGGCCGTCGCCCAACAGATAAAAGGTACCCCGGGGATAACAGGCTCATCTCCCCCGAGCGCACATAGCGACGGGGAGGTTTGGCACCTCGATGTCGGCCCATCGCATCCTGGGGCTGGAGAAGGTCCCAAGGGTTCCGGAGTCCACAGATTAAAGCGGTACGCGAGCTGGGTTTAGACCGGCGTGAGCCAGGTCGGTCCCTATCTGCCGTGGGCGTTGGAGAGCTGAGGAGGTTTGTCCCTAGTACGAGAGGATTGGGATGAGCGAACCTCTGGTGCGCCAGTTGTCCTGCTAAGGGCACCGCTGGGTAGCCAAGTTCGTAAAGGATAACCGCTGAAAGCATCTAAGCGGGAAGCCGTCTCCAAGATTAGCCCTCCCTTCCCCTCCGAGGGAATAAGGCACCTTTAAGACCAAGAGGTTGATAGGCCGGGGGTGTAAGTGCGTATATACAAAGGCACTTAGCTGACCGGTACTAATCCGCCGAACGGCTGACACACTACGACTTGCCCACTGTCGGCACTATCCGCCGTGCGCCCAAACCACTGGCGCCCTCCTATTCCTTACTTCGTGACCGCCTCCAGAGACTGGAAATCAGGGGGCGTCGCCGGCGTAGTTTGTCGAAAACCCCCCGCCTGCACCGCAGGCGGGAAGACCGGGGTTCCATATCCCCGTCGCCCGCGGCGCGCCCGCCTGAGCGGTCAGAACCATTGCCCGGTGATCAGAGCGGAAGGGCAACACCCGTTCCCATTCCGAACACGATGGTTAAGCCTTCCGCGCCGATGATATTGGCCCCTCGTGGGCCGAGAAAGTAGGTCATTGCCGGGCTCTTTTTTTGTACCCCGCCGAAACCGACGAGCATCCCCGGATTGCGCAGATTGGCGCGCTGGCGGCTTCCTGTTCCGCCGGCCTGTTGGCTCGCCTCTCGCGCCGGATCAAGCTCTTGACACCTGAGGGTTCTTCCGCCATAATGCTCAGTGTAATACGTCGCGGCGGACCGGTTGAATCAGCAGTGCGTGGAAACAATTCAATGTCTTCCGCTGTAGGGCTTTTCGATCGCGTTTCCACCGTGGTGCCGTCGCGGACCGGAGCAAACCTGAAAAACCGGAAGGCCCCCAGCAGCGGATAATAGCCGCAGCTCCGGCAGACCCCGGCAGGTGTCGGACGGAAGGGAGCGGGGAAGCCGGGCTGGAGAAGCTGCCGCGAACGCGCCGACAAAGGCAACGTGCACGGGCAGTGGAGAATAGACAACGCAGTCCCAATTGGATTCCGCCATTCGCCATCGGATAACTGGCTTAAGTGGAATTTTGCCGGTGTCGCTCTCAGGTGTCAGCTCCCGGAGTATACGTTGAGTCCCGGATTGGAAGAGCGGAGAATGGAGCACGTGGAGAGGCTTCCGGCCAGAGACGTCCGCCTCGTGCAACGAGGCTGGCCGAGGTGCCTTTCGATGCCTTCCCCTGAGGGCGTATTCTCTCAGTTTCCCGATCAGGTCATCTCCAGAGCCACCTCTATGAGCTGACCTGGGACGCACGGACGTTGCCCCTTGCTCGGCCGCCTCAGGCGCAGCCGCTCCCGCCCCTGGCGTGCCCCGCCGTCATACCCCCTTCGCGCCGGTTCCGGCGCCGCCTGACTGCCCTCTGCGGGCTCCCACTACGGGAGCGGGAGGTCCAAAAGTGATACGCCCACTGTTTACAGCTCTGGCGAGCACAGGCGGGCTGCTTGCCGGCTACCTCATCCGCTACTGCGTTGACAAGATCACCGAGCGGGGCGCTCAGCAGACCAAGGAGCGCATCCTTGAGGAAGCCCGGCACGATGCCGACCAGATGAAGAAAGAGATGGAACTGGAGGCCAAGCAGAAGATCATCCAGCGGAGGGAGGAGTTCGAGGAGGAGGTCCGCCAGACCCGCAACGAATGTCGGCAGACCGAGCGTCGCCTCGAGAAGCGCCAGGACAGCCTGGATGAGAAGGAGAACCTGCTGGAGAAGAAGGAGAAATTCCTCGAGACCGCCGAGAAGAACGTCGCCGAAAAGCGCAAAACCCTCGCCCGCCAGGAGGAGGAGCTGGAGAAGCTCGAAGAGCAGAAGCGCGAAGAACTCCACCGCATCAGCGGTCTCACCCGGGAGGATGCCAAAAAAAGGCTCACCGAGAGCATCCGGGGAGAGGTCGAAAAAGAGTGCACGGAGATGGTCAACGACATCGTCGCCCAGGCCCAAAACAGGGCGCAGCAGCAGGCATGTCGTATAGTTGTGGACTCCATCGAACGCTGCGCCGCCGAGACCACCAGTGAGGCCACCGTCAGCACGGTCGAGCTGCCCAGCGATGACCTGAAAGGCCGCATCATCGGGCGGGAAGGACGCAACATCCGCTGCTTTGAGAAGGCCTGCGGCGTGGACGTCATCGTCGACGACACTCCCGGAGTGGTCGTGCTGAGCTGCTTCGACAGCGTAAGGCGGGAGGCCGCCCGCCTGGCCATGGAGCGGCTTGTGGCCGACGGTCGCATCCATCCCGGCCGCATCGAGGACGTCATCGAGCAGGCCAACAAAGATGTCGAAGACACCGTCAACCAGACGGGTGAGGAGACCTGCTACGAACTGAACCAGACCGACGTCCCCGACCCTCTCAAACGCCTTCTGGGCAGGCTGAAGTTCCGCACCAGCTTCGGGCAGAACGTTCTGGCCCATTCCATTCAGGTCTGCGAGCTGTCCGGGCTGCTGGCGGCGGAGGTCGGTCTCGACGTGGAACTGGCCCGCCGCTGCGGACTGCTGCACGACATCGGCAAGGCCATGGACCAGCACTACGAGGGTTCTCACGCTGCCCTGGGGGCTGAGGAAGCCCGACGCCGGGGAGAATCCTCCATCGTGGTCAACGCCATAGCTGCCCACCACGAGGAGGCCGAGCCCGAATCGATGTTCGCAGGGCTTGTCATTGCTGCCGACACCATCAGCGCCAGTCGCCCCGGTGCCCGCCGGGAGACCCTGGAGCGCTACATCAAGCGCCTCCAGCGATTGGAGAACCTGGCAACCCAGCACGGAGGCGTGCGCACCGCCTACGCCATACAGGCCGGCAGGGAGGTTCGCGTTCTGGTCGATGCCGGGAAGATGCAGGACGAAGCCGCCGCGCGGCTGTCCCACCAGATAGCCGGCGAAATCGAGGAGGAACTCCAATACCCGGGCGAGATCATGGTGACCGTCATCCGGGAGACCCGCTACCAGGAAGTGGCGCACTGACCTGGCGCGAGGTGCGCCGGTCCACGCTCAGAGGACTTCAGGGGAGGCCCAAATGGCGCGCGTACTCGTCGTGTACCATTCCGAAACCGGCAACACCGGCCAAATGGCCCGGGCGGCCGCCGAAGCCGCCCGCGACGCAGGCGCCGAGGTCGACCTGCAGACCGTCGAGGAGACCACGCCCGAGGACCTGCTGAACTACCAGGGCATCATCGCCGGTTCCCCAACCTACTACGGCCTGATGAGCGCCCCGTTGAAGAAGCTCTTCGACGACTCGGTGAAGTTCCATGGGCAGCTCGCCGGCAAAGTGGGCGGCGCTTTCACCTCCTCGGCCAATATCGGCGGAGGCAATGAGACCACCATCCTCAGCATCCTCGAGGCCATGCTGATCCATGGCATGGTGGTCCAGGGCACCGCTCAGGGGGATCACTACGGCCCGGTGGCCATCGCGGCGCCCGACCAACGCGCCCTTCAGCAGTCAGGCGCTTTGGGCAGGAGGGTGGCCGAACTGGCGGAGAAGCTGCACGGTTGAGGCAGGCGAAGCGCCCTATAGCTCGACGCTCTTGGCGGCGCGGATGAACTCCTCGACCTGCGGGATGGACTTCCGGCCCGGCGCTTCCTCCACGCCGCTGGCCACGTCCACCCCGTAGGGCCGTGCCGACCGGACCGCGCGTGCCACGTTCTCGGGGGTCAGACCGCCTGCGAGGATGACCTTTGCCCGGCTGGCCGCGCGGCGCGCCAGCTTCCAGTCGAAGGTCTCGCCCGTTCCTCCGGGCTTATCGGGCACGTATGCGTCCAGAAGAAATGCGTCGGCGCGGTATCTTTCCAGTTCCTTCAGATCCTCCTCCGCGCCTATCCGGATGGCCTTTATGACGCCCCGGTCCTTCAGCTCGCCGACGTGGCGGGGGCTCTCGTTCCCATGGAGCTGTGCGTAGTCCAGGCCGCAGTAATCCATGATCTCCCGGACCTTCTCCGGCAGCCGGTCGACGAACACCCCCACGGCGGCCACGAAAGGGGGGAGAGTCATGCACATGGCGCGGGCCTGATCCGGTTCGACGTAACGGGGGCTGGGGGGGAAGAAGTTGAAGCCCACCGCGTCCGCCCCGGCCGAGGCGGCCGCCAGCATCTCGCGGGCCGTCGTCAGCCCGCAGATCTTCACCTTGACCATCATGGGAGCCTGTCCCGTTGCAGAGGTCCGCGCCGGGCGGCCCACCCGCCCGCGGCATCAAGTCTACCAGAGCAGGGCGGGGCGGTCAATATGTCACGCCGGCCCTGAGGCTTGAGCCACGGGCCTGCTGCGTGCAGGTGCCGGCCGTCGGGACAACAGCAAGTTTAGATGCCTGCTTGAGGGCCGAGCACCGCCGTCCCCGGGACTCTCGCCCCTCGGGAAGGACAGCAGGACGCGCGCGGTGGACGCCAATCGGCCCTGCGGCCGGCAACACGCTATCCTGAAAACCGAAAACACCACGGCCCCGTGCGGAGGCGGGCAGGCCTCCGTCCCCGCAGGTGCGGTGACTTGACCGGAACGTGCGGATGTAGTAGATTGGATGGTGGGAAGGGGCAGGGGTGCTCAGCTTCCCGTTTTTTCGACTTCTTGGCCAAAGGGGGTCTGCCATGGCAGATCAAGAAGGGATGAAGAAGAGGCTCGTGGAGGAGCATTCGCTTCACGAAACGCACGAGGGTCACGAGAACCACCTGTGCGAGCTTGTGGCCAAAAGGAAGATGGCCGAAGTGGCCCGCCTCGCCGAGGGGGCCAGGTACATCTGTCACATCTGCGGCCGTGCGGCGGCCAAGCCGGCGAACCTCTGCGAGCCGGTGGAGCTGTAAGCCCGTCGCGACGCCGTCCGTCGTTCCGAACATGGCTTGAGTCGCCGGCCCCCGCGGCCGGGTCTCGGGCCATGTTGCTGTTTCCCCGGCTCCGCGGGTGCAGCGGGGCCACCACGGCCAGCCCTTACATCGTGGGAAGGCTCGGGGGATGGATGTCAGGTGGAGCGCCGTGTCTTGCGGGGAAGATCGCCGACGGAGAAATGGCGGAGGGGGAGGGATTCGAACCCTCGGAGGAACTTATCGTCCCTCAACGATTTAGCAAACCGTCGCTTTCGTCCGCTCAGCCACCCCTCCGCGGCGCGTCAAACTGGAGTATAGTGCAGGGCGGGGCGACTGTCAAGCGGTCGGTCTTCCCGGGCTCGGCAGAGCCGAAAGCCCTCATTCCTCCGGTTCCACCGGTTCGGCTTTCTTCTTGCGCCGCATCAGCATCCAGATGATGACGATGAGGCCGGCGGCGATCAGCCAGCCCGGTATGCCGCCGTCCTCCCCGGTGGACTCCCGGGCTTCCTCGGCGGTGGGGACCTTTTCTGCGGGGGCGTCCGCGTCGAAGAAACTCTCCGCCGTCTCGCCGGTATAGCGGAAGCTGGATACCAGCAGCTCGATCTCCGGCTCCAGTTCATCGTAGGGGTCGACGGGCGCAAAGCAGCGGGCCTCAAACCGGAAGGCGTCCTCCCCGGCCGGCCGCACGAAGTAGTAGACGAACAGGTAGCGCATCACCGATGTCTCTCCACCGCCCCCACCGGCGGCAGGGCAGCCGGGGCCGCCCCTGACCGGGGCGGTGAACGCCAACCGGTGGGTGATCATGCCGTCCAGCTCCCCGTATTCACGATTCTTCAGTTCGCCCCCGCTTCCCAGCCGTTCGGTGACGGCCTCGACCGAGGCGTCCACGAAGGCCTCCAGGTCATCCCGGTTCCGCATGAGGAATCGCTGGTTGCCGGTGAAAATCAGCACCTGGCAGGGCGCGTCCTTGTGGCTCGCAACGTAGAGCAGGTTCTCCGGCAGCCTGCGGCCGGCGCAGCCGCCTTCGAAGCGCTCCGAGAGTTCCCCACGGTCGTATGCCTCCCAATAGGGAGCCGGGAGTCGGAACTCTATGCTGTGGGCGGGGTTTGAGACGGTGAGGCCGGTCGCTTCCTTTTGCTCCTCTGCCGGGGCTGCGAGTGTCCCTGCGGAAACTAACAGTCCCATAATTAACAACAGAGCCGTTTCCTTAATCACCGCCGGCCTCCTCAGTTTTCAGCACCCGGGACAGAACCACGCCTTCGTGCAGTCGGGTCTTGATTGTATCATCCTGCCGCACTTCTTTCACGTTGCGGAGCAGGACTCCGTCGGCGGACAGCGTAATGCTGTAGCCTCTCTCCAAAACTCTGCGCGGACTGAGCGCGGCGAGGCGCCGGCGGGCACCGCCGACCTGTTCCCGCAGCATATCCAGCCGATGGTGCAGCGCTGTGTTCAGACTTTCCAGCAGGTCGTCGGCGCGCTGGGCTTTCTCCCGCAGGAGGGCTCGGGGTCGGCGCAGGACCGGTCGGGAGGCCAGGGAGGCGACGCGCTCGCGGGCGCTGCCGACGGCGTTCCGCAGGGCGGCGGCCATTCGGCGGCGCTGCCGGCGAAGTCCGACCAGGAGTTCGGCGCGGTCGGGCACCACGATCTCGCCGGCCTCCGTCGGCGTGGCGGCGCGGACGTCGGCCACGAAGTCGGAGATGGTGAAGTCGATCTCGTGGCCGACGGCGCTGACCACTGGAATCTCGCTGCGGTAGATGGCCCGGGCCACCTCCTCCTCGTTGAAGGCCCACAGGTCTTCCAGGCTGCCCCCGCCTCGCCCGACGATCAAGAGGTCCAATTCCGGTCTCTCCCGGTTCAGCCTTTCGAGGGCGGCGGCGATCTCGGCGGCCGCCTTTGCCCCCTGCACGCGGGAAGGGTAGAGATAGATTTCGGCGGGAGGGAAGCGCCTGCCGATGACGTTGACGACGTCCCGGACGGCGGCGCCGGTTGGGCTGGTGACCACGCCGATGCGGGTCGGGAAGGAGGGGAGGGATTTTTTGGTTTCCGGCCGGAACAGGCCCTCCTTCTCCAGCTTTTCCCTCAGTTGCCGGAAGGCGAGCTGGAGGGGGCCGACGCCCCGTGGCTCGAGCCAGGAGACAATCAACTGGTAGCTTCCGCGGGGGGGATAGACGTCGATGGAGCCGTGGGCGACGACCTCCACGCCTTCCCGGGGCTCGAAACGGAGCGAGGAGGCGACGCCCCGCCAGATGACCGCCCGCAGGACGGCGTTCTCGTCCTTCAGCGTCAGGTACATGTGACCCGAGGAAGCCCGGGTGCAGCGCGATATCTCCCCCACCACGTAGACGTCGGGGAAACCGGACTCCAGGGTTTCCTTGATGCGGGAGGTGATCTCGGTGATGGTCAGGGGCCCGGAAGGTCGGCCGCCGGGACGGGGTTGCTCGCCCATGTTGACGCCCCTCTTCCCTGCGCGATAGCCGATCTGGTGAGAACGGGCCGCCCCTCAGCGGGCGGCCCGGTTCAGGTCCCTGTAAAGGCCCCAGCCCTTCGGCCCGAATCCGAAGATCACGGCGAACTCGTCGGCGTCCTCCTCGTGCACCACGCCGAGGTCCAGCACCCACTGGTCGAGCAGACGGCGGAAGACAACCCGCGTCTCCATGTTCTCCCCGTCCCCCGTCCCCGCCGAATCGAACTCGTATCGCTGCAGCAGCATAAGGGTGTACCTGGCGCTCAGCGGGTATAGCAACTCAGCGGTTAGGGTGGAAGTCAGGTCCTCGATACGGTCGTAGTCCAGCCGGAAGGACCACTGCGGCAGCCAGTCCAGCTCCACCCCGACGTTGTAGACGTCCGGCACGTCACCGCCGGCCAGCCGGTTGTCCAGGGAGTGCAGACGCACGTGTTCGGTCAGCAGCATGCGGAAGTCGGCCCGCAGGTAGTCTTCGTCGAGCAGGGACATGACCGAATCGCTGGAGCGGCTGACGTAGGCCACGTCCAGCTCCACCCAATCCACTGAGCGCCACCGGTCGCCGTGCCGTCGCTTGGTCTGGATGCGCTGACGCAGCCCGAAGGTCGCCCGGGTGCCGCTGTCGATGGCGTCCACCGAGTCCATCTGTATGAACTCCTCCGAGTCGGCCCCGGAGACCGACAGGGCCTCCAGGTCCACGTAGGGAATGACGATGTGGCGCAGGCGGTTCAGGTCGAGCAGGTCGCTGCGGGTGGCGTAGGTGCGGTAGAGGTTCGTGCTGGCGCTGATGCCGGCTCCGAAGCCCGTACGGCTCTCCGAGCCTCCGAATGAGGTCCCGTCCCAGGCGCTGTCGCCGGCCCACGTGCCCAGCACCCGCACCGACGGGTCCAGCCGGAAGATGCCCCAGGTAAAGGGCAGGCTCAGGGCGTGCTCGGTGTGCAGGCGCCACAGGGACGGCGCGTCCGGTGGAGCCGGCGTGAACAGGTCGCTCAGCTCCCGGTCGTAGTTCCCGGCGGTGACCGTCCCGTCGTAGACCAGGCGGCCCCACGGCACGCTCATCCACTGCAGGTCCGCGCTCGGCATCTGTTCGACCTGGGTGAGGAAGTCGTTGACCTGGGGCTTAAGCAGCAGTGCCAGGTATGTCGAGTCGCGCAGGTAACGGGCCAGCAGGTAGCTCTCCGGGGTTTTCTCGTTCTCGAAATCCTCCTCGAAGTACTCGTTGAGGAATCCCTCGTCGGAGAGCCAGTAGTACTCCGCGTCGGCGCGCCAGTGCCGGTTGATCTGCCACCGATGGCGCAGGTGCAGCCGCCCCCGGTTTTCCTTGGGCACCGGCAGGTCCGTGTCGTCTTCATCGGCGGAGTCCTGCACGTAGTATCCCCGCAGCATGCCTTCGTGTCGGGGCCAGGGAGCGGGACCGAAGGCATAGTCAAGCTCCGTCCCCACCGCCGGCCCTCGGTCGCCGTAGTAATCCAGAAAGACCGCCCACCGTTCCATCCAGGACGGACGGGTGGTCAGGTCCAGGGGCCGCCAGGTGGTCTGCAGAAAGAATCCAAACTTGTTGGAGGAGCCGACGGCGTAATCGGTCAAAAGATAGGCCCGTTCGGTGAGGTCGGTGCCCAGGAAGGGCAGCCACATCAGCGTCCGGCGTCCCTCTCCCACCTGGAAGCGCGTGTTCCAGGCGTTCAGCACCGTGCTGGGCGGGTCGCGGACCACCTGGGCCTTTTCGGCCTGAATCCGGTAATGAGGGCGGGCGAACTGGCAGGTGCTCACCGAAGCTTCTTCCACCGTGAGGGTCTGGCTGTCGATCAGGTACGCCTTTTCCCCGCGCACCACGTAGACCAGTTCCTCCGGCGCCTCCGGGTCGACTATCCGGACCTCTGGGTCGGTGGCGAGCGCTCTGGCACGGCCCGGATTGATGTAGAGTTCCTGGGCGGAGGCGTACTTCAGGAGCCGGAACAGCTCGATGTCCACCTCCACGTCCTCGGGGTAGGGGCGGGGCACGCCGGGCTTCGGCTCCACCCGCACGTCCCCGCGGGCGTAGACCTCGTAATCCTCCCCGCCCTCGCCGTACCACAAAACCGCCTCGTCGGCCCGTAGAAGCAGGTTGCCGTATTCGCCGTGCACGTCGCCGACGTAAACCACCGTGGACTCTTCCCGGAACAGGTGGACCTGGTTGGCCATCAGCTTACGTCGGGCCAGCTCGAAGAGCTCCGGCGCTTCGAACGCGGGCACGGTGTCCCAGAACTTCGGGGGACTCACCTCGGCGGTCAGTTCCTCGGCCTTCAGCAGCAGCGGGGAGGGCCGCCTCTCATCGACCTCCCTCAGGGGGCAGTCCCATACGAACGAGAAGCGGCTGGTGAACTCCATGTAGGCCGCGCCCCATCGCTGGACCTCCTCGCCGCGGGCCAGCACCACCCGTCCCGCGCCCTCCTCGCCGCGCGGCACGCTCTCGGCATAGACGCGGACCACAGCCGCCCGGACGCCCGGCTGCCGCGAGCGTGCCTTGTCGAACCACACCACCATCCGCGGGGCTATCATGCGCGTGTCGCCCTGACGGAGCGTGGCGCCCTTCTCGGCCACGAAGACGCGCATCTCGTCGGTGGACCAGGTGATCAGGCGGCGCGGGCTCTCCAGCCGCAGCATGTCAACCTTCTGCTGTGCCCCAGAGGGAGAGCAACAGATGAGGACGAGGGCGCAGGCTGCCGGCAAGCCAAACGTGAGGGTTCTTTTGAGCATCGATAGCCCCGTCTGTGAAGACCTTCCGCGCTCGCTACCAAACGGCTGACGATTCTTTTACCATATCGGCAGGTCAGTGTAAAAAGAACAGCTTCTCACGCCGGAATCCTCCCGCGGAGGGCGCCCTTGGGCTTGGAGCAACACAATTTGTCGCAGATTCAACGGCTCAATCAGCGAGGCGGCCGCACACTGAGCATCGTGGACCTGATGAACGACGGCACCATCAGCGCCGAGATGGCCGGGTTCTGCTGGCTGGTGGTTGCCGGGGGTGACAGCTTCCTGACCGGTGCCGTTCCCGGCGGCGTCGGCAAGACCACGCTGATGGCGACGCTGCTGGGCTTCCTGCCCCCCGGGGAGAGGATCGTCACTGTCGCCGGGCGGGACGTGCTGGCGAAGGCCGAACAGGGCGCTTTCGACACACCGGCTACGCTGCTGGCCCACGAGATCGGCTCCGGGCACTGGTTCGGATACATCTGGGGCCGCGAGGCGGCGGACTTCTTCCGCCTCGGTAACGCCGGATTCCGGCCGGTCTCCTGCATCCATGCGGACGACCCCGACCAGAGCTGGGATTCCCTTTCGTCCCTCGGCGTTTCGGAGGAGGCCTTCCGGCGCGTGCGGCTACAGCTCTACATGGTGGCCGAACGCGGCCCGGGCGGCCTACGCCGCCGCGTGCGTGGCGTCTACTACGAGCAAAACGGGAGGCACACGCCCCTCTATGAGTGGCTACCCGGTGATGACGAGTTCGTCTGTGCGAGGGACCGGGAGGAGATGTGCGCGATGGCGGCGGAAACCCTCGGTGTCGGGGCCGATCAAGCGGATGCCTGCTGGCGAGAAAGCCAGCGCCTGCTGGGCGAGTGGCGTGACGACGGCCCTCACCGGTTCGAACAGGTGCGGGCCAGGGTGGTGGAAGAGTATAAGACGGGAATCATGAATTCTGAAGTCTGAAGTCTGAAGTCTGAAGGAACGGTGGCCACTGCCCGCAACGGAACGGCCAACCGTAGGCCGCGGAGCCGGGTCGGTGTGACCACAGAAGGAACCACGAAGGACGACAACGAACAGCCCGACAACTCAGCAGCCGGGAACTCCGTGCTGTCTACTACCTACTGACCACTGACTACTGCCTACTGGATTCACCACGAAGGGCACGAAGAACGGCGACGACTGAAGGCGGGCGGAACCGCAGAGGACGCAGAGGGACGCAGAGTAAAGGCGAATGACAAACGGGAAACTACGGAGGACACGGAGGGCACGGAGGACGACGAACTAAGACAAAAAACGGCCGCATCAGCTCAGCAACTGCCGTTTCTTGATCTGGCCACTCGTCACTGGTCACTGGCCACTGCGCTCTGCCTACTGCCTACTGACCACTGACTACTGAATTCACCACGAAGAGCACGAAGAACGGCGACGACTGAAGGCGGGCGGAACCGCAGAGGACGCAGAGGGACGCAGAGTAAAGGCGAACGACAAACGGGAAACTACGGAGGACACGGAGGGCACGGAGGACGACTGAGGAAGACAACGAACAGCCCGACAACTCAGCAGCCGGGAACTCCGTGCTGTCTACTGTCTGCTGTCTACTGACTACTGGAGTCACCACGAAGGACACGAAGGACACGGAAGAAAGGGCTGGCCGAACGGGTACGGTGCAAGTACGGCGCGGCGGAACGGCGAGATGCGTTCGGCGCCTGAAGGTAGGGCGCCTCAGCATGACAAGTTGCGGGTCACCGTCCAGGACGTCATCCTGAGCGAGCGCAGCTTCTGCGAACGAAGCGCACCCGCCTCCGGCGCGCAGACCTCTGCGGCCGATCGTTTTGGCGGGTGGCGCGGAGCTGATTTGCAGAGTTCATGATCCGGCTGGAAGGAGACCGTTGTGGCGGACCGGAAGCTTTACGTGGTTTTCAGCATGGACTGCCTGCCGGCCGTCGGCGGGGGCGAGGTGGAGGGTCCCTCCCGTTGGGACGAGGCCGAGAGCCGGCCGGCGGCTTTCGCTGAAGCCCTTGCGGAGGCCGGGCTGAAGGGAACGTTCTTCTTTGCGCCCGAAGCCCTGGGACGAATGGCGGAGACCGCCGCCGAGCTGGGCTCTGGAAGCGATGAGCTGGGCCTTCTGTGCCATCCGCGTCTCAGCGGCTACCAGGCGTGCCTCGGCTCCTACGGCTACGATCGCCAGCGGGAGATCATCGGGCTGGCGCGAAAGACCTGGGAGAGCCGCCTGGGTAAGCCGCCCCGTACGTTCCGGGGCGGCTTCTTCAGCGCCAACGACTACACTTTCCATGCCGTCTGCATGGAGGGCTTTCGGCAGGGCAGTTGCTCACTGCCCGGTCGCCGGGACGAGGATCAGTGCAGCACGTGGAGCGAAACTTATCCCTTCCCCCACCACACCGACCCGCTGGACCGGACCGCCGCCGGGAGCATGGAGTTCTACGAGGTGCCGGTCAGCAGTGATTTCGAGGCGGGTACCTACACCGCCTACGAGACCTATACCCCGCCTCATCTTCGCATCGAAGAGCCCGACATACACGCCTACGCCGAAGACCTGGTCGAGCGGCAGCTCGACCGCATGGCAGAGGACCAGGTTGACCTCCGCACCATCCATTTCGTCACCTCAAACCTCGTCGGCTGGGGGGAAGAGGAGGACCCCCACGTGGAGCGGCTGGGCAACCTGTGCACGATGCTCCAGGGGGTCGCCGAGCAGCGTGAAATCGAGATAGAACCGGTCTGCCTGGAGGACCTCCACCGGCGGGCTGACGAGTTGGCCGGGCTCGAGTGGGACCTGCTGGAGCGCGAATGAACCGGACCGCACGCGGGAGCAAAGCGGCCTGTGCGGGGAAGGGCTTTCCGCCTGTCTGCCTACTGACTACTGGATTCACCACGAAGAGCACGAAGAACGGCGACGACTGAAGGCGGGTGGAACCGCGGAGGACGCAGAGGGACGCAGAGTAAAGGCGAACGACAGAGGGGGAACTACAAGAGGACAAGGAGGACGACGAACTAAGACAAAAAACGGCCGCATCAGCTCAGCAACTGCCGTTTCTTGAGCTGGTCACTGATCACTGGTCACTGGCCACTGCGCTCTGCCTACTGTCTACTCTCTACTGATCTCTCGTCACTGGTTACTGGCCACTGCCGTTTGGCCCCTGCCGTTCCGTCAGTGCCGTCCGGCCAGGCTGCACAGATAGGGCACCAGGGGGGTGGGGCCCTCGAACCGTCCGCGGCTGTGTCGCCAGATGCTGAGACCCCATGACAGCGCTATCAGGCAGAGCGCCACCGCGTAGAGCGCCTTGCGCCGCCGCTTAAGCCAGAGCGCAACCCCTTCGAGCGGCATGAACAGGTTCGCGCCGAACCACAGCACGTAGGCGCACAGGGCGGCGAAGAAAGCCGGGGCCAGTGCGTTGTAGCGCCAGGCATCGGCCGGTCGGCCGTGCCCCATGGCAACAAATCCGCGCGTCATGCCGCAGCCCGGGCAGGGCAGACCGGTGAGGTTGTAGAAAGGGCAGGGCGTCGCCGGCAGATGCGCGGGCACGGTGCTGACCACCGAGGCGGCCAGCACGGCCGCCGCGACCACAGGCGGGAACCATCGGCTGAAGACGCCGCCCTGGGACGTGACCTTTGTTCTGCGGAATTTCATACCCGAAGGCTGTTGCCGTCCGCGTCCTTCATCAGGTGCATGCCCAGCAGCAGGAAGTCGACGAGCCACCAGATCATCAGTCCCCCGCAGGTGAGGAGCTTCAGGATGCCCAGGCCGACGTAACCAAGATAGAAGCGGTCCACGCCGAGCCCGCCCAGCAGCCAGGAGAGCACGAACGCGGTGCTCTGGCTTTTCACGGGCGTTCCGCTGACCGGCTCTCGCTGGAGGGGCCGGCCCAAAGAGTCCTTCATCCCGCCGATGCCGATGATGATCCAGTCTATAAGGGCCCAGATTCCGAGGCCGCCGCAGGTCAGCAGCTTCACAATCCCCAGTCCCACGTAGCCCAGGTAGAAGCGGTCAACCCCCAGGCTTCCCAGGAAGTAAGAAAGGGCGAAGGCCACCGCCTGGGACTTGGGGGGAGGCGTCTGCGCCGTCGCCGGCGGCGCCGGCCGGGTGAGTTCGGCCTGGGGCTCGGGGGTAGGCTGGGCGGGTTCCGGGGCGGGTTCTTCCACAGGTTCGACCCGCTCCTCCCCTGTCAGCGACATAACCGCACCGCACTTCGGGCATTTCCCTCTATCGGCCGTTACGCTGTCCGGAACCTTCAGCACCGCGCCGCATTCGCCGCACTTGACCTGTCGAGCCATTGTGAGCCACCTCCCGGGCAGAAGAAGGGTTGCCGGCCGGGTCCCGTCCTGCGGGCCTGCTACGCCTTGACCGAACGCACCTTGAGCCGAATCCTAAGTTGAGCCGAGCGGGCTGTCAAGTCACGCGCCTGAGCGTGGTACGAGCAGGTCAGTGTAAACGGGGGACAGGCTGCCCCGGGGGTCAAGCGGAGAGTATGAGGTAGGCCCAGTTGAGCGCCACCAGTAAGGCGAAGCCGGCTTTGACGGCCCGGCGTTCCAAAAGCTTGATCTCGACGATGCGCACTCGTCTCCTGCCGGTCAGGGACACGAACAGTGCGTAAGGGACGAACAGAACGGCCCCACACCAGCCGGCGGCCACCAGGGGGTTCAGGCGGAATCCGGCCGCCACATCGAGGGAGCCCATGGCCACCAGCGTCCGGACGCCCCGGCAGGTGGGACACGGCAGGCCCGTCAGGGCGCGGAAAGGGCACCGGTAACCGGCGACTTGCAGCATCTGATCCATGGGCAAAGCCGCCGCGGCGATCAGCACGCTGAGGGCGACGAGACTCCAGATCAACTCGTGGTCGACGCTCCCGCTTTCCCGGAGTTCGATTCTCACCGTCCGCCGTCTCCCTCATCCAGCGGCGGGAGCTTCAGCGAGCACCGGCAAGGCCGGCCCCGACGCCGCCCATGATCAGGAAGAACAGGACGGCAACGCCGCAGCAGAAGATTACGGGCAGGAATACGGCCAGAGCGGCCCTTCCGCCGCTGGTCTCGTGGATTTCGCTCAGGCCCATGATCTCGACGACCAGGGTCCATACGCTGCTCACCAGGCCGCCGCAGATGGGGACGATCTGGAACAGGGCCGTGCAGCCGAGTGCGTAGGCCACTACCGTGAAGGTCGCCTCAAAGGACCGATTGGCTCCGCCTACCAGCATCAGGCAAACATGGACGATGCCCGAAGCGAGGAACGTGCCGATGACGACTACGACCGGCACCATTATCAGTGCGAGGACTATGAACAGCCCGAGCCCCAGGGCCGCCCGGCCCCACATCTGCCGCCCGGCCGGTCCCGCGAAGGCGCCTATGGCCTGGAACAGTATCTGCCAGAACAGGCCGGCGTAGCCGCCGATCGTCCCCACGATGAGGGCGAAGATCAGGGACTCTCCCAACGTCCCTTCCACCCGCGCCCCGGAGAACGCGGGCCCGGGACTAAAAAGGACCGCTTTGAGCGTCTCCCAGAGGGCACTGAAGACCGACGGGTAGCTGTCCCTGTCCTGCCACGGCAGGGAGGATCCGCCCGCCTCCCCGGCGGGAGATGCGGGGACGACCGGTTCTTCTGAACCGGCGCCGACTTCGGGGATGCGCAGTGAGCGTCCACAGGCGGGGCACTTCCCTTCCTTCCCGGCGTGTTGGTCACCAACCTCAAAGACCTTCCCGCATTCGCACTCGACCCGTATCATCGCTTCTCCCTCCTTTCCCCGTCACCTGAGCCGCACCCGCACCAGCGGCATCCTACCGGGCAAAAGTGTTGGGGTCAAACCGGGCGAACTCGCCGTCGCGCGGCGCCGCGTGGCGGTTTCTCAGGCAGTCGGATGACTTTCCAGGTACTCCCGCTTCAGCCGGCTGACCGCATGGTCCGCCTGCCGAGTCGGTTCGGGGAGGCGGTACCTGACGCAGCAGCGCAGGACGAATTGCTCGGCGCTGTCAAAATCCGACAGATGCCCCGGACTGACGTAGATCGGCTTCACGTCGGTGCGGCTGCGGAGCACCACGCCTATCTGCTCCCCGTCGTCCAGCAGGGGCACCGACTCGCCCTTCGTGTCGCCCGGCTCGTCGTGTTCGCCGACCAGTCGGCTCTTCGCGCAGCCGACCGCAGGCAATCCCAGCCACAGGCCCATGTGGGAGGCCAGCCCGAAGCGCCGGGGGTGAGCGTAGCCGTGGCCGTCGAAGATCACGATGTCCGGACGGCTGTCGAGCCGGCGGAACGCCGCCAGCACCGCAGGCCCTTCCCGGAAGCTGAGCAGGCCGGGCACGTACGGGAAGCCGTAGGGGACGTGCGCGCCGACCTCTTCGACGATTTCCATCTCCGGAAGGCGCAGAACCACCACGCTTGCGAAGACCAGCCCCTGTTTCTTGCTGAAGGCCACGTCGGCGCCGGCGAGGAGTTCCGGGTCGGGTGGCAGTGGCTGGAGACGCACCCGGGGGGCCAGCTTTTCCTGAAGCGCCCGAGCCTCAGAGGCCTCCAGGTCCCACGCGTGAAGGTGTGGTACATTCATTGCCTGAGTTCCCAGCGCCAGTATAGACTGTGTGGGAGCCCTTCGCAACGCGGAGGCCGAGAGGAACTGCCTTCGCTCGAGGCCCTCGATCACGAGACGAACTCGGGAAACGGCAGGGTTGGTCGGACTGCAGAAGAGTAAACATAAGTTGCTTCTTGACAATTTTATATAGTCAGAGTATAATGATGTTATCGAATGGAGGGGCGGCTGAGATGTCTTCACGAGCGGTCGGACATCACAGCGTTCTTGGCGGACTGGCGACTGTAACGAGAGGAGGATTGAGCGGATGAGGGAAGCGCCGGTAGCACATGGTGGCAGCGGACACCAGCCCTGCCACATAACCGTTCCGGTGTTCAGGGAGGAAACCTGATATGCCGACTCGTGGAGGCTGCCTTTCGGATGAACATATAAAGGCAATCATCTTGGCCTGGATTGACCTGACTATTGCCTCTATCACGTCAATCAAAGAAGTGCAGGGGAATTGGCAGCCTCTGGACCTGAGCACAGACTTGGAGAAGCTATCAACTTTAAGGGACTGGTTCGAAGATCAATCCCTGAATGAGATCAGTTCCGAACAGTGGGAGATGCTGCGTACAGGTCTTCTGGCGACTCAAAAACGCCTTTTTGAACTGGAACGCTTGATCATGGAGCACTTTTGAAAGACCAGCGTCCACCAATGAGAGGCCGTCGCAGGGTCGGGGGCTTCCCGGACTGCGCGCACGCCAGTATCCGGGGGATGCTCTGGATGCGAGCTTCGGCAACCAATAGCTGCTTTAGAGGATATCGGGTCAGCCAGTCCGATCAATGGTGGCCCGAACCAAAAGAGAGATTTTCCCACTTAGGGTGATAAAATATGGCTACTAAAACTGACGATTCTCGGAAAACGTTCATACGCCCCGGCAAAGCCATCAAGCTTTTGAGGGTGGCGGCGGACCTGTCACAGAAGGACGCCGCCGAGCAGTGGGGAGTTTCCCGCTCCTACCTCTCGCAGGTCGAAAATGGCCATCGGGATCCCGGATTGTCCTTCCTTCGGGCTGTGGCAAAGGGCCTTGATGTACCGTTGTGGCTTCTGCTGGGCGCGGAAGGTACCGAGCCCGCCCGTCCAGTTTTCGAGGACCTGCGCGATGTTTTCTTCGATGTCGTCAAGGTTCAGATAGCAGCGGCCGAGCGCGAAGAATAGAGACCTGTTTCGCTTGCGGTGTTTCGGTGCGAAGGGCCCGATGCCAGGTGCTCAGCAGGTCTTTCACTGGTTCTCCAGGTGCGTTTTCCTGCTATCAGTGAGTTTGAGGGGAGACTTGCCCCGTGGAGCGTCCGCGACACATCATATGGATTACCACGGACCACATGCGGTACGACTGTGTCGGCGCGAACGGTAATCCGGCCGTCCACACCCCAAACCTCGACCGTCTCGCCGCCGGGGGGGCGGCCCTGGAGCACTGTTACGGGCAGAACCCCGTCTGCATGCCCAGCCGGGCCAGCTTCATGACAGGGCAGTATCCCTGCCGCACAGGCCTGCTGTGCAACGGGCCGGCGCTGCCGCCGGACAGGGGGCCCACCTGCGCCGAGGTCTTCGGCGGCGCCGGCTATGCCACCGCGCAGGTCGGAAAGCTGCACCTGGAACCTCACGACGAGATGGACCTCGACCCCGCCCCGAGGGGGCGCTACGGGTTCGACTACATGGCCCTCAGCGAGGAGCCGGGCTGCTACGAGGACGCCTACACCCGGTGGCTCCGGGACGAACACCCGGAGCACGCCGAGCGCATGCGCGTCCCTCGACCACGCGAGCGAATCCGGGGGGACGGGCCGTTCATGCAGTGGACGGTGGATGCCCCGGCGGAGGCAAGCCACGGCGGCTTCGCCGTCTCCCAGGCGCTCCACTTCCTCCGGCTGGGACGGCCCTCATTCATCCACGTGGGCATCTACGCTCCCCACCCGCCGCTGAACCCGCCCTCCGACGTATTCGAGAGCTACCGGGAGGCGGACGTCCCCGAGCACCACTGGCGGGAGGGGGAGGAGGAGGACAAGCCGGAGCCCCTGCGGAGCATGCTTAAAGGGCGGCGGGAGATATCGCCGGAGCAGTGGCGTGAGCGCCGCCGCTACTTCTACGCGATGTGCACCACGCTGGACAGCCAGGTGGGAAGGCTGCTGGAGGGACTGGAGGCACGGGGCGAACTGGAGGATACACTCCTGTTGTTCATGTCGGATCACGGCGACATGGACGGCGACCACCGGATGGTTGCGAAGCAGGCCTCTTTCTACGAGGAGGTCATGCGGCTGCCGGTCATCATGCACTGGCCGGGCGGTCTGCCCGGGGGAACCAGGCCGGCGGAGCTGGTCGAGGCGGTGGACCTGCTGCCGACGCTGTGCGAGCTGAGCGGGACGCCGGCGCCCGACGCCGTTCAGGGCCGGAGCGTGGGCCCATGGCTGCGCGGGGACGGTTCAGGACCGGTGCGGAGGGACGTTCTGGCGATGCACGCGGGGCCGGGCCGGCCCATCTGGGCGATGCTGCGAAGCGAGGAGCGCAAGTACATCAACTACGGTCCGGACGCCGAAGTCCTCTACGACCTGAGCGCGGAACCGGGGGAGTATACAAACCTGGCGAACGTTCCCGAGGCCCGGCCCGAGCTGGAAGAGATGCGCCACCGGCTGCTCCAGCGCATGCTGGGGGCGGCGTCCTCACCGCTGCCCAGGCATCGCCCGTTTTAGGGGCATGGGCCCGGCCGGCGAAAGGCCCACAGACCTTCAGCAGGCGCCCTTCGCGCCGCCGTGCTGAGGCCCCTGCGCGGTGCGCGGTGACACGGTTCGCCGCGCCGCGCGCTCTGCCGTTCCCTTCCTGCGTGTTGTTCGTGCCCGTCGCGGCGGAGAGGTGAGTGGTGAAAACGAGGCGACGGCTCAGAGAAGCGGTGCTTGCACCGCCCGGGGGGGGTGGCGTATATTGCATGGACGGGGCGGAAGCGGAGATTCTTTTCGACTTTTCACTGCACGGGAGGCGAGTCGTGGCAACTACGGAGGCAGTGACGCTGGACATCTCGAACGTATTTGAGGATCAGGTGGGGGAGGAGCAGGGAATCACTCGGGAGGGGCTGGAGAATCTGTCCAGCCGCGCGGCGCTCTGCCACGAGGAGTTGCAGGACCGGCGCGACGAGGACGTCGGTTTCATGGACCTGCCCTACGACACCGGACTGCTGGAGCGCATCGAGCGAAAGGCCGCGGAACTGCGGGAGTGGTGCGCCAACTTCGTCGTGCTGGGCATAGGCGGCTCCGCCCTGGGCAACATCGCGGTCCACGGCGCCCTCAACCATCCGTTCCACAATCTGCTGCCCGCGGGCCATCCGGGGAGGCAGGGCTCCCCCCGCATCTTCGTAATGGACAACGTGGAGCCCGGACTGCTGGCCGGCTTCTTCGAGCTTATCGGCGACGAGCTGGACCGCACGGTGTTCAACGTCATCACCAAATCCGGCGGCACGGCGGAGACGATGAGCCAGTTCCTGCACGTCAGGGAGCTTCTGCGGCGAGAAGGCTGCAGCCCGGAGGACCAGATCATCGCCACCACCGATCCCCGACCGGAAAAGAGCCTCCTCCGGCGGATCAGCCGGGAAGAAGGTTACTTCACCCTGCCCATACCGCCGAATGTGGGAGGGCGCTTCAGCGTGTTGAGCGCGGTGGGGCTGCTCAGTGCGGCGGTCGGCGGCATCGACGTAGAGGCCCTCCTGGGCGGCGCGGGCCGGATGGACGGGCGGTGCAGGCAGGCCGAACTGGGGCATAATCCGGCTGCACTCTACGCGGCGGTGCTCTACCTTTTCTATCAGCAGGGCAAGCCCATCACAGTACTTATGCCCTACAGCAGCGCCCTGGAGAGGCTGGGGGACTGGTACTGCCAGCTCTGGGCGGAAAGCCTGGGGAAGAAGGACGGCCTGGAAGCGGAGAACGTGTTCGTCGGGCCCACCCCGGTCGCCTCGGTGGGCGTCACCGACCAACATTCGGTGATGCAGCTCTACCAGGATGGCCGCTTCGACAAGGTCCTGACTCTGATCGAAGTGGACCGTCCGGGACCGTCCGACGGGGAAGTGTCCATCTGTACCGAAGTGCCGGATTCGGAACTCTCCTACCTGGCGGGCAGCACGTTCGGGAATCTGTTCCACGCCGAGCTGCGGGCGACTCGACGCGCCCTGACCGACAAACATAGGCCCAACGTCACCCTCCGCATACCGGAGGTGGACGCCGCGGCCCTTGGCGAGCTTTTCATGTTCTTCGAGTACGCCGTCAGCTTCAGCGGATGCCTCTTCGGGGTGAACACCTTCAATCAGCCGGGGGTCGAGCTGGGCAAAAGGTATACTTTCGGCCTGATGGGCAGGGAAGGCTACGAGGCACCCGAGGGCGCGTAGTGCCGAGCCGAGCGCAGACCTGCCCCAACGGAGGGCGGTTTGAAGGGTTCTTGCCCCCCGGATATAATGCGTGTAGATGGGTTGAGTGTTGCGCAGGGGGTGTGCTTTGTGTCTGGTAAACCGGCGTCGCAGCAGTGGCTGCGGCGGGGCTCGGTTCCCATACCGCCACGTGCGGGAGGACACCGGCTGCGAAGTGCCAAAAGGGGCCTGTTGGCACGGCAGGTCTGCTCTGACCCCCGGAACACGTTGAGGGAGGAGCGCCTTGGCGGAAACCGACTCGAAGGACGCGATCGCCTTTGTGGCGACCTACCCACCCCGGAAGTGCGGGATAGGCACATTCACGTGTGACCTGTCCGCCGCCGTCCAGCAGAATATGGAGCAGCGGCTTCGGCCGCTGGTGGTCGCTCTGCACGACCCGGCCGACGACGACCTGGAGTACGGCGACGAGGTCGAGTACGTCCTTAACCAGTTCGACAATGCCGACTACGTGCGCGCCGCCGAGTTCCTCAACTACAGCAACGTCCGGGCGGTTTCGGTCCAGCATGAGTTCGGCATCTTCGGAGGCCGTGACGGAGCCTATTTGTTGGACCTCCTCCGCGAACTGGTCTGCCCGGTGGTCACCACCCTGCACACCGTGCTGCAGGACCCGAGCGACTCTCAGCGGGAGGTGATGGACGAGCTGATCGTCCTGAGCAGCACGCTGGTTGTGATGAGTGAGAAGGGCGTGGAATTCCTCCAGGAAGTTTACGACGCCCCGCGGGAGAAGATTCGGCTCATCCACCACGGCGTGCCCGAGGTCCCCCTGGTCGAACCGGCCGCCTACAAATCGCAGTTCGACATGGAGGGCCGGGAGCTGCTGCTGACCTTCGGCTTCCTCGGCCCGGGCAAGGGCATCGAGTACGCGCTGGAGGCGCTGCCCAGGGTGGTGGAGGAGTACCCAAACCTGTGCTACATCGTGCTGGGCGCCACTCATCCCAACGTCCTGCGCGAGGAGGGGGAGAGCTACCGTCTGAGCCTGCAGCGCCTGGCCCGCGACCTGGGGCTCCAGAGAAACGTGCTGTTCCAGGACCGCTTCGTTTCGCGGGATGAGCTGTGCGAATTCCTGAAGGCGGCCGACATGTACGTGACGCCGTACCTGAACCGGGAGCAGATCACCAGCGGCACCCTGGCCTATGCCCTCGGAGCCGGCAAGGCCATCGTCTCCACCCGTTACTGGTATGCCGAAGACCTCCTGAAGGACGGACGGGGAGTGCTGGTGGACTTCCGGGACCCGGACGCCCTTGCGGATGCCCTGTTGGAGCTGCTCAAAAGCCCCGGCAGGGTGATGGAACTGCGCGCGAACGCCTATGAGTACTCCCGGCGGATGACCTGGCCGGAAGTGGGGGAGCGGTACCTGGAGACCTTCCGGCGGGCGATCTCCACCGCCCGGGTGCGGGCCTCCATGCCCGACGTCAGCCTGCGTCGCACGCTGCCGATTACCGGTCTGCCCCGGGCTCGACTGGACCACCTGAACCGGCTGACCGACGACACCGGCATCCTCCAGCACGCCCGCTACGCAGTGCCCGACAGGACCCACGGCTACTGCACTGACGACAATGCGCGAGCGCTGGTGGCGGCCGCCAAGTACTACGACCTCTTCCGGGAGACGGAGGCCCAGAAACTCCTCGGTACGTATCTGTCCTTTGTGGCTTATGCGCAACGTGCCGACGGGCTGTTCCACAACTTTATGGGCTACGATCGCCGATTCCTCGACGAGTCCGGCAGCGAGGACTGTTACGGCAGGTGCCTGTGGGGGCTGGCCTATACGATGTACCGCGGCCCCTCCTCCTATTACGACCTGGCGAAGGAAGTCTTCGAGAACGCGCTCTCGAACCTCGGCACACTGAACCTGCGGGGCCGCTCTTACGCCTCCCTCGGTCTTTACTATTACCTGCAGCGCTATCCCGAGGCGGACGACGTGGTGGAGAAGCTTGCCCGGCTTGCCGAGAGGACCCTCAAGCAGTATGATGAAGTCAGAAGCGACCAATGGCCCTGGTTTGAGGAAGTGGTCGCCTACGACAACGCCGTCGTCCCGGAGTCCCTGTTTGTGGCCTACGAGATGACCGGCGAGGAGCGTTGCCGGGAGGTGGCTCGCCGGAGCCTGGATTTCCTCATCAAGATGTGCGATGAAGGCGATCATCTCGCGCTTGTCGGCAATGAAGGGTGGCATACACGTGCCGGTGAGGCGGCGGAATTCGATCAACAGCCCATTGATGCCTGCGGTCTGGTGGAGGCATGCAAGGTGGCCTTCCGCCTGACCGGGGAGCGTGAATACCTGCGGTACATGCGCATGGCTTTCGACTGGTTCCTTGGCGTGAACGACATCGGGCAGTCGCTCTACGATTTCAAGACCGGCGGATGCTCGGACGGTCTCACCCCCGAGGGCGTCAGCCGCAACCAGGGCGCCGAAAGCACTATTTGCTGCCTTCTGGCCCTGCTTACGCTGATGGAGATGTTCAGTGAGCAGGACCGGGCGGCAACGGGCACCGCCACCCGGTGGAGCACCGCCCTGGTCCGGCGCCTCTGACGCCGTGCTGTCAAATCTGTTCTCCAACCCAACTTCATCAGGTGGTCTGCAGGTGTCCCCCGATAAACCCCTCGTAATGATCAGCAGTTGGCCGCCCCGAAAGTGCGGGATTGCTACTTTCGCCGAGGAAGCGCTGGAGTTCATCCAGAAACGCCGGCCCCAGCGTCCGAGCTTTATCATCTCTCATATCGACGGAAGCGGAGAAAATGTTTTCCCCCTCATAGACCCTACCCGGCCGGACTGGTACGAGCCGGTGGCCCGGAAGGTAAAGGAACTGGACCCCTACGCCGTTCACATTCAGCACGAATACGGGCTCTACGAACACGTGGATGAAGAGGGCCGCCCCGATCGGAACGCCGGCTTCCTCCGGTTGCTGGAGGAGCTGGAGGACTACCCCACGGTAATGGAACCCCACACCGTCCACGGGCGGATGAAGGACTACGAAGAGGAGTTCATCCGCGGAGCCGCCGAGCGGTGCAACGTCCTGATGTTGAAATGTCACTACCAGAAGTGGCGCCTCGACTGGACCTTCTCCACTAAAGGATGGAAACGGCCGCACAACATCATGATCGTGCCCCACGGCGCACGCCCCGACAAACGGTATGCCATCGAGGACGTCGAGGACCTGAAGGAGCAGCTCGGCCTCGGCCACCTTCGGGGGAAGCACCTCATCGGCCTGGTGGGCTGGATACAGTCCAACAAGCGGTGGGACATCGTCACGGACATGTGGGACGAACTCTACCGCGAAATCCACGCGGAGACCGGCCAGGAGTGGGTCCTGCTGGGGGCCGGGGACATGCGCGACCCCAACGATCTGGCGGAGTACGAACGCTACGTCAGCGAGGTTAAGCTGCTGGAGGAGAAGGGCATCGGCCACTACTACCGGTTTACGCCCCGCGGGGACATCTACTACAAGGTAATGGGTATCTGCGACTTTATCGTTCTGCCCACGGTGGACGAGACACAATCGGGGACGCTCGCTCGCATTATCGCCCTGAACAAGCCCTACATAACGACCGCCCCGCTGGAGGGCTTGACCGCCCAGACCCTCCAGAACGGCGGCGGTCTGCTGTTCACCAACAAGCAGATGCTGAGGGAGCACATACTCAGACTGGCCACCGACGAGGCACTCCGCTGGGAGCTGGGCTTCAAGCTCTACCGCTACCTGATGAACGTAGTGAGTTGGGAAGTGGTGGCCGAGCAGTACGAGGAGGCCTACCGGGCTGCCGATGCTGAAGTCCGTCGCGGGGAGCGCATCGACATCCCTCCGGAGTTCTGACACCGGTGCCTTGTTCCCGCAAGGAGGTCCGGCGGTGCAGTTACGGCACGTCGTAACCTGTTTCCTCGTTCATCCCGACCGGGACGCCGTCCTCCTGGGCCGCCGCAGCGACAAGGTCAACACCTATCCCGGACGCTGGGCGGGCATCAGCGGGTCGGTCGAGGAGGACGCCGGGCCCCTCCAGCAGGCCTACCGGGAGATCAGGGAAGAAACCGGACTGGAGCGCTCCGATACTGAACTGCAGAGCCGGGGCCGCCCCGTCCGTTTCTCCGACTGGAAACTGGGCGCCCTTTGGGTGGTTCACCCCTACCTGTTCCGCTGCCTCAGCCCCGAACAGGTCCGCAGGGACTGGGAGCACGTCCGCTTCGAGTGGACCGATCCGGAGCGCATCCCGGAGCTGCCAACCGTCCCGAAGCTGTGGGAGGCATACCGGACTGCCCGCCGGAGCGAGGGCAGTTCGGAGGCGGAGCGGGTATTCGAAGCGGTGAAGGACGACCGGGAACACGGGGCCGAAGAGTTGGGTATCTGGACGCTTGAAGGCCTGAAAGCGGCGGCCGACGAGGCCGCCGGCAAGGGGCCGGAAGAGCGCGTTCGACGGGTCGCTGCCGCCTGCCGACGCGCCCTCGACCTCCGGCCCAGCATGGCGACGGTGCGGTCGGCGGCCCTGGAAGCCTTTGCGGCCTGCCGCGAAGCCGAGGATGTGCCCGCCGCACTGCAGCGGCTGCTCGATGAACGCGAACGGGCGATGCTGGCCGCTCCACAAGCCGCCGCGGCGGAATTAACGCCCGAAGTTCGGGTGGTGACCCTCAGCCGGTCCTTTTCGGTCCTGGCGGCGCTGTGGGAGGCCTCCGGGAAGGTCCGGCGTCTGGTTGTGGCCGAATCGCGACCCGCCAAAGAGGGTCGCGCCGCGGCCGAAACCGCGGCTTCTTTCGGCATCGAGACGGAGCTGATGACCGACGCCGCCGCCGCGGGGGCCGTCCGGGAAGCCGACCTGGTACTGCTGGGCGCCGACTCCCTCCTGCCGGACGGGTCCGCCGTCAACAAGACGGGCAGCTTCTCGCTCTGCTGCGCGGCCCGCTGCAGCGGCGCCCGGACGCTGGTCGTCGCGACCCGCAGCAAAGTGCTCCCAAAGGGGCAGAGCCCCAGGATGGAGGAGATGTCGCCGGAGGAACTCGGAGAGCCGATCGAAGGGGTGCGGACGCGGAACGTCTACTTCGAACGGATCCCCGCCGAGCTTGTCGGCGCGACAGTCACCGCCTCGGGGCCGACGGGGCCTGCCGAGTTGGCCGAGAGGGCCGGGCGCCTGTCCGTGCTGCAGCGGGAACTGCAACAGGGCGGCTGAACGCGGATGCAGCTTGCAGTTGACACGCCTTTACGATGTGCGCGCGGACCGCGGCGAGACGGCGAACCCGGCGGACGCGAGGAGTAAGTCCCCCCCCATGTGCCGCCTGGCCGGGCGCATCCAACGTTGGCAGGAGCGGATGGAGGACACCGTCGCCCTGCCGCCTCTCCGGGCCCGGGTCGTGTCTCATTTTGGCGGCACGGGAATTGCGCCTAATTTGTGAGCCCTGTTTCTGTGCCACCTTTCCGGGGAGGCGGCCGCCTCGCGACTTTTGGAGGTTTGCCAATGCGCAAGGTTCTGTTCCTGTTGATTCTCGGCGCGGCGGCGCTGTTCATCTACCTGGCCTTCGTCGTCGAAGACCCGGCGGACCACCTCCTGGGCCGATCCGGCTCCGGTGGAGGGACGGTCTCGCGCGTGGTGGACTCGGGCAAGAAGATCGGACGCAACACGGGCGAGGCCCTGGAGAACCTGAAGATCGGGTCGGACCGGTGAGAACCGCGGAGGCTTGACCGCTCAGTCCTCGCCGCGCTGCTTGAAGCGGTGCCTCGGCTTCTCGATGGTGACTTTCGTGCCGGGCTCGACCGAGTGGGTCAGGAAGACGTTGGCCCCGATGATTGCGCCTTCGCCCACGGTGATCGGCCCCAGGATGCTGGCGTTGGAGTAGATGATCACGTTGTCTTCGATAGTGGGATGGCGCTTGTAGCCGCGCAGCAGGTTTCCCTCCTCGTCGGTTTTGAACCGAAATCCTCCCAGCGTCACGCCCTGGTACATCCGCACGTCGTCCCCGATCTCGCTGGTTTCCCCGATCACCACCCCCGTGCCGTGGTCCACGAAGAAGTTCCTTCCCACACGGGCCCCGGGGTGGATGTCCATACCCGTGCTGCGGTGAGCGTATTCGGTCATGATCCGGGGCAGCCAGGGGACTCCCTGCTCGTGCAGTTCGTGGGCTATCCGGTAGATCATCAACGCTCGGAAGCCGGGGTAACAGAAGATGACCTCATCGTAACCCGTGGCGGCGGGGTCTCCCTCGAAGGCCGCACGCACGTCGCCGTCCAGGGCATCCAAGAGACCGGGCAGCTTCTCCAGCAGCCGGAAGGCGTGCCGGGCTCCCTCGGCTTCGCACTCGGCGCGGTCCATGCCTCCGGATTCGTGGCGTTCGTGCATCAGGCAACGGGCTACTTCGGTCGCCAGCAGGTCGTGCACGGTGTTCATCGTCTCCCCGATGTGGAAGGGCAGGATGCCCCTCTCCAGGCCTTTTTTGCCGAAATAGCCGGGGAACAGCACCTCCGACAGCAGCCCGAGTATGCGGATGACCGTCTGCTCGCTGGGCAGTGGATACCGGCAGACGTGCCGGACGGTGTCGCGTTCCTCCAGTCGGCGAACCATCGCCTCAATCACGCCCGGCAGGTTCTCCTTACCTTCTTGCCCGCCCGGGGGCGGTGGGGACGGCCGCCCGGGGTTCTCCTCGTCCCTCTGGCTCATGGACACGGCCTCCGGTTCCTCGTGGGGGGTTGGTATGATGGTACCATTGTGCGCGTCGCGGCCCGGGAAATCAACTTTCCCGTCCACCGGCAGCTTCCTCCGCCTTGGCGGAAGGCGACAACGGGCCGCGGCCCACTGGGGGTGGGGCAAAGCCGGATTCTGGGCATGAGTCCCGCGGCACGGAAGGGGCGGAAGATTCCTGCAGGTCACCGCCTGGCCCGCCGGCGGGGGGACGGGTTCGGCGTGCTCGGCTTCGGTACGCCGGACTCGCCCGAGCATCGGCGGACGGCGCTATTCCTGGGGCGGGCTCAGAGCCTGCGGATGACTCCCACAACAGGCCCGTAGATGGCGACATCGGGGGAGCGCTTGTCGAGTATGATGTCCTCGAAGTCGGGGTTTTCGGCTTTCAGCCTTACCTGGTCGCCCTCGCGGAAGATCCGCTTGACGGTGGCCTCGTCCTCGACCCGGACGGCGGCGATGTCGCCGTTGGAGGCAGTGGCGCCGCTGTCGACCACCACGTAGTCGCCCGGCAGGATGCCGGCCCCGGTCATGCTTTCCCCTTCGACCTGGAGGGCGAAGTTTTTCTTGTCAACGTCGAAAAGGTCGTTAGTGGAGATGGAGCCTTCCAGGTTCTCGATGGCCACGATCGGCGAGCCGGCGGCGATGCGGCCGACCAGCGGAATGCCGTGGGGGGAGAGTTCTTCACGGATCTCTATGTTCCGCGACTTCCGGTTGCGGCGGCGAATGTAGCCTTTGCGCTCCAGCGCGTCCAGATGATCGGTGGCCGCCTTCGGGCTGCGGAACCCGAAGTGCGCCGCGATCTCGCGAACGGTCGGCGGGCGGAGTTCCTCCCGCATAGTGTCACAGATGAAATCAAAGACTTCCCTTTGCCTCTGCGTCAGCCCTTTTGCCATGGCCTCTGCTCGTTGACTGAGTCCGCTTGATACCATGCGCTGACGGCTCGGGGAGAACCCGCGCCGCGTCTCAACAAATGTATTATATGGGAGCGCTGGTTCCGGTTGCAAGGAGTTTTTCGCCGTTTTTCCCCCTCACCGTGCTCCGCCTTTGCTGCCTGCCGGCCCGGCGTTACAATGCTTTCTGAGGGGGAACCGGACGGCGAGCGCCGTGTTTTCGTCGCGAGAAGTCCATGGGAGCGCCTGATACAGAGCGCAGAGAACGGGAGCTGTACCGGGAGTTGCAGCGGAAAGCCGACCACATAGGCTCTCTGATCGTGGCCAGCGACTACCCGGCTATTGACGTGACCATCGAAGCGCGTAAGCTGCGCGAGTTCGTGGAAGAGCACTTCCCCGACTCCGTGGAGTTGTTCGAGATGGTCTACGGGAGCCGGTTCCGGCGGCTGTGGGAGCAGTTCCGCAGCGAGGAAGAGTCTCTGCCGCAATGGTAGCCATTTTCTCTTGGAGGAGGTGCCGATGAGCAGGAACAGGATTGCGGTAATCTACCATTCACAGTCCAAGGGGAACACCGCTGCGGCTGCCCAGTTCGTGGTCCAGGCGTTGCGGGAGGACGGCCGGTTCGAAGCAACTCTGCACAATACCCATGAGGAAAGGGTCAAACCGGAACTGCTGGCCGAGTGCGCCGGAGTCGCCTTTGGAACCCCGGACTACTTCAGCTACCCCGCCGGCGGCCTGAAGATGTTCATGGACGACTGGCTGGTCGCCAAAAGGCGGGGCAACGAGGACATAGAGGGCATGCCCGTCGCCCTGTTCCTGACCCACGGAGGCGGTGGGGCTGCCAGAGGGCCTTTCAAGGAACTGTTCCAGCGAATCGGGCCGCAGGTCGACGAACTGGTCGCCATGAAGGGCAGTCCCGGCGAGGAGGAAGCCGAGGAACTTCGGAGTCTGGGACACGAGCTGGCCCGCGAAGCGGCAGAGTTCGCCCGGCAGGAAGAGTAAGTTTCCGGCTTCGGTGCAGGGAATTCCCGCCCGGGCCTTTGACGGATCGGTAACGCGCTGTAGGATACTCCACCGCGGGCAGAAAGGGGGCCCGGCTGCACCCCCAATGGGGGCGGCCAAAGGAAAGGCTTCGCAACAGCCCGTCTTAAGGGACTGAGCCGAACGGAGGGCGGAGCATGAGCAGCAATCAGGGACAGGCGCCGGGCGCACCTCGGCGTCTGCGGTGTGAGTACCTGGTGGACCCGTTGGGCCTGGGGGAGACCAGCCCAAGGCTGTTCTGGCAGCTCAGCGACCCCCGCCGGGGCGCACGCCAGAGTGCCTACCGAGTCATGGTAGCCGGTTCCCCCGAACTGCTGGAGGCCGAAGATCCCGACCTGTGGGACAGCGGCAAGGTCCGGTCCGGCCGGTCTACCCACGTCGAATACGAGGGCGCCCCGCTGACCTCCAGGCAGCGCTGCTGGTGGCGCGTGCGCACCTGGGACCACGAAGACAGCCCCTCCCCCTGGAGCGACGTCGCCGCCTGGGAGATGGGCCTGCTGGAGCGCACTGACTGGGTCGCCCGGTGGATCGGGCGGGACGCCGAGCTGGAGGGGGTGGCGCCCACTTACCTGCGGAAGGAATTCGACGTCCCGGGGGAAGTTCTCCGCGCCCGGCTCTACGCCACGGCGCTGGGGGTCTATGAACTGCATCTCAACGCGGAGCGGGTGGGCGATCACGTCTTCCCGCCGGGCTGGACCGACTACGGCAAGCGCGTGATGTATCAGACCTACGACGTGACCGATATGCTCGCGCCGGGAACTGCCGCGCTGGGGGCGGTTGTGGGGGACGGCTGGTACTGCGGCAGGCTGGGTTGGAGCAAAGAGCAGAGCGAGGAACGGGATGAGCGCCGGCCGCCGCGGCTCATGCTGCAGCTCGAGATGGAGTGCGCTGACGGCACGGTCGAACGGCTCGTTACCGACGGCTCATGGACGTGGACCGCCGGGCCGATCCTCAGCGCAGGCTACTACCACGGGGAGCATTACGACGCACGGCGGGAGATGCCTGGCTGGAGCCGCCCCGGCTTTCCGGCCCAGGACTGGGGGCCGGTGCAGACCTTCGAGGACCAGGGCGTTGAGCTGACTGCCCAGCAGGACCCGCCCATTCGGGTGACCAACCGGCTGCGCCCGCAGGAAACCCTCGAGCCTTCACCGGGAACTTATGTCTACGACATGGGCCAGAACATGGTGGGCTATTGCCGGCTGCGGGTTAGGGAGGAGCCCGGCACGGAGATTCGGGTCCGCCACGCCGAAGTACTCGACGCCGAGGGAAGCCTTTATACCGAGAACCTCCGCACCGCCGAGGCGACCGACCTCTACACCGCGTCCGGAAGGGAAGAGGAGCCGCTTGTCCCCCACTTCACCTACCATGGGTTTCGCTACGTTGAGCTGACCGGCCTGTCCAGTGCTCTCGACCATGGTCTTCTGCAGGGCCTGGTTCTCCACACCGACTGCCCGCGCACCGGCAACCTGATCACCTCTTGCGAGATGGTCAACAAGCTGTTCTATAACATCCTGTGGAGCCAGCGAGGCAACATGCACAGCGTCCTGACCGACTGCCCGCAGCGGGACGAGCGGCTCGGCTGGCTGGGAGACGCCCAGATATTCACTCCCACCGCCTGCTACAACATGGACATGGCGGCGATGCTGACGAAGTTCATCCGCGACATCACCGACGAGCAGACGCCCGAGGGCGCCTTCCCCGACGTCTGCCCCTACGTGAGCGCCCAGGGCGTGCTTCCCCCCGCCGGGGCCCCGGGGTGGATGGACGCCGGCGTGACCATCCCCTGGACCGTCTGGCGGTTCTACGGCGACCGGCGCATACTGGAGCGCAACTTCGAGTCCATGGCGCACTACGTGGATTACCTGACCGAAAACAACCCGGACGGAATCTGGGAGAACCGGCGGGGCAACGATTACGGGGACTGGGTCCCGGCCGGAGAGCAGACGGACAAGACCATGTTCGCAACGCTTCAGTACTTCCGCTCGGCACGCCTGGTGGCGAGGATCGCTCAACTGCTGGACCGCACCGAAGAGGCTCAGAAGTACCGGGCGGTGGCCGAAAGAGTCCAGGAGGCCTTCAACGAACGCTACCTTACCGAAGACGGTACCTACCGGGACGCCACTCAGACAGTGGACGCCCTCGCCCTCGGCTTCGGCATCGTCCCGGAGGAACACCGCAGGGCGGTGGCGGACGACCTGGTGGCCAACATCGAGAGGCGCGACGGCCACCTCTCCACCGGCTTCAGCGGCACGCGCTGGCTGCTGCCCGTTCTGTGTGACACCGGCCATGCGGAGCTGGCACGCAGCCTCCTGCTCAACCGCGATTACCCCTCCTGGGGCTACATGGTCGAGCAGGGAGCCACTACCATCTGGGAGCGCTGGAACAGCGACACCGAGGGCCCGGCAATGAACTCCCGGAACCACTTTGCCTTCGGTTCGGTGGGTGAGTGGCTATACCGCTACCTGGCCGGCATCGCCCCCGCCGAGGAAGGAGCCGGTTTCGAGCACGTCCTCGTCCGGCCGCATCCGGGCGAGGCGGACGGCGAACTCTCGCGCGTCCGCGCCACGTACGAGTCCCTGTACGGGACGATAGAGGTGACGTGGGAGGTCGGGGTCGATGAGTTCGAGTTGATGGTGCAGGTTCCCCCCAACACCCGCGCGACGGTATTCATCCCGGCGGAGTCGGTCGAGCAGGTCAGCGAGGGCGGCCGGCCGCTGCCGAGGTGCGAAGACGTGAAGCGCTTCGAACAGGAAGGGGACCGCGTCGTCTGCACGATCGGGGCCGGGCGCTATTCCTTCACCGTCGCCCGCTGACCGGAACCGCGGGCATCCTGCCCGTAGTCCGCCTCGTACGTCTTTAGCGTCCAGAGCGACACACATGACGTTGATCACCGGGTTTTTCGTTGGGGGGCCTGACTGCGCACGCACCGGGACCTGGACGCATGCCTCCTGCCGGCCGTGCGCTTTTGCAAACCGCGCCGGGCGTTGATATAAAGGCCCCATACCACTGCTCCAAGGAGCCGCCCTGCCGTGAACTGGAAGAAAAACATCATCATCTTTGTCGCCGTGTTTCTGCTGATCGCCATGTTCGTGCGCCCGGGCGGCTGTGCCGGGCAGGGAGGGGCGGGCAGGCCGCCGGAGGCCGAAGTTGTCACCCTGAAGGTGCCGGGCAAGCCCGATGCGGAGCACCGCTCGTCATACTCCTATACCCTCCGGGCCGAACTGGCCGACACCGACCAGAAGCGACAGAAGGGCCTCAGCGAGCGCCGGGGCCTGGAGCAGGGCTATGGCATGCTCTACGTGTACGAGGAGTCGAAGAAGCGGAAGTTCTCCGAGGAACAGACTTCCTTCCCCCTGTCGGTGGCCTTCCTCGACAAGGACGGGACCATCCTGGGCATCCGCCGGACGGAGCCGCACGAGCCGGGCACCTTCGAGCCCGAACAGCCGGCGCGCTACGTGCTGGAGGCCCGGCAGGGCTGGTTTGAGGACCGCGGCCTCGGCAAGGGCGACCGCCTCGAACTTCCGTCCGGCCTGACCTCACGGGAAACGGCCAAACCAACCCCCCGCGAAGTCCCCGCCGATACGCCGGTCCAATAGGTCTGCGGCCGGCGAGCTACGTTCATCGACCGCTTTCGGGCGTCTTCAGTCCTCATCCTCGCTGACGGGCCAGTTGGGCCCCCAGCCGGGCTTATCCGGGCGCGCCGGCGGTTTGTCGAGGACGAAGTCATCGGTCTCCCGGATCCAGTCCTCCAGTCGGGCGCGGAGGTCGGTCTTCACGTCCCGATACTCCGGCCGATCGGCCACGTTGACGAACTCCTGCGGGTCGTGCGTGACGTGGTACAGCTCCTCCCGGTTGCGCGGCCGGTCCGAAGGGGGGAAGGCGGAGTCGAGCCGTCGGCTTTCCTGGTCCCAACCGGCGGGCGCCTCGAACGGGAGCAGGGGGCGCGGCTTGATCTCCGGCCGAAACCAGCGGATGTAGTGGAATTCGGGCGTGCGCACCGCCCGCACGGGATCGTAGCGGTCGATGTAGTCCTCGGCGCCGCGGCGGGGCCTCTCCCCGTGGAAATTCCGCTCGGTGAAGACGGCCTCGTGCGGCTCGTAGGGTTCGCCTCGGAGCAGGCTCCGGAAGGAACGTCCCTGCACCTGTTCGGGCACCGGCGCTTCGGCGGCCTCCACCAGCGTCGGTGTGAGATCGATGTTCTGGATCAGGTGGTTTACCCCCGTGCCGGCGCCGCGCCGGTCGGGCTGCCGGATCAGCAGCGTTGTCTCCACCCCCCGCTCGTAGAGGGTGCCCTTGCTGCGCGCGGCGGAGATGCCGTGGTCGGTGGTGAAGACGACGAGGGTCTCGTCGGCGTATCCCAGCCGCTCCAGCGCGTCCAGGAGCCTGCCGAAATGCTCGTCCATGAACCGTATGGCGGCCTGGAAGCGCCCCAGCTTCTCCCTCAGCAGAGGGCTGTCCGGGCAGTAGGGCGGAATCCAGACGTCCCCCGGCGGGACCGGTCCATCGTACAACTCCTCCGCTTTGCCCCAACTGCTGGCGTGGGGTTGCTGGGAGCCGACGTTCAGGTAGAGCGGGCGCGACCGGTCGCGTTCTTCAAGGTACTGCACGGCGTTGCCGACGGCCCTGTGGGTGCTCCAGTCCTCCCAGGTTTTCGTCAGGTCCACCGCGTAACGGTCGGTCCGAGGATGCCGCTCGTGGTTGACGCCGCTCAGAACCGTCTCGTAGCCGGCGTCGTTGAGGTAATCCACGATGGTCCGCTCTTCCAGGCCGAGCGGCCAGCCCATGTGGGACAGGCCCACGGCCCCGGTGGTGTGCGCGTAGCGGCCGGTCATGGCGCAGGCCCGGGACGGTGAGCAGCAGGGGGAGTTGCAGAAGGCGCGATGGAAGACCACCGCTTCTTCGGCGAAAGCCTCCAGCCGGGGGGCCTCCACCCGGGCGCCGTAGACGGGGAGATGCCTGCCGAGGTCGTGGCAGACGAAGTAAACGATGTTCGGGCGTTCCATTCCTTATCGCTTTCTTTTGCCATGAGGGGTGCCGGCAGCCCGAGCCGGTTCGCGCCGACGGATATCCGGGGGCTCCGGGCACTTGTCAATCAAGGTTGCGTGCTCTCCTCTTCCCGTTCCGGGCGCTCCTCGGGTTCTTCGGCCTCCAGGCTCAGCCCGGCCATGTGGTGGGTTCGTACGGCGATCACGATGCAGGCCGCCAGGCCGCCGAAAAGCAGCATCACCGCCACGGCGGCCATTGCTGCGGGAGCCACGAGCTGTCCGGTGGGCACCTCGGAGGTGAGCCCCAGATAGCCCAGAAAGACCCCGAACAGCAGGCCCGTGCCCGCCAGGGCGGCGACGGCGTGGTAATGGCGCGAAAGCAGCAGAGAGCCGCAGAGGATCACCAGGAACCAGCCCCACCCGGCGATGGTCACTGAATGAGCAACCACCTCATCGTAGGCGCCGTAGGTGGTCGTTATGTCGGTGAGGAACTGGTTGGCGATCAGGAAGATTAGTATGGCCGGCGTGACCACCTTCACCAGCGCGTCGAACCAGTTGTGGACTTTGATCTCGCTGTGCTCGTTGATGTAGTCCTTCAGCTCGTCGATGTGGAAGAAGTAGCCGACCGCAATGCACTCCATCAGGCCCACCAGCGGCAGCCCGTAGTTCATCATCCAGTTGTCCACGATGTCCAGCCACATCAGCCCGCTGCGGGTGCAGAAAAACAGGCTGCCCACGAAGCCGAAACCGCAGACCAGCGCGGTCATCTTCGCCCGCGTCAGCCGGCGGAAGCGGTCCCGGAAGCCGGTCACCACCCCCTCCACGATGCTGAAGGCGCTGTCGATGCCCAGCGTGATGAGGGTCATGAAGAACAGGAAAGAAAGAGCGGCCACCCCCACCTTGGCCATCGGCATCTTCAGAAGCGCGATCGGGTAGGTCACGAACACCAGGCCGGGTCCGCTGGCCACCACGTCCTGCACGTCCTGCCCCTGCACGTGCGCAAGGTAGCCGAGCACGCTGAAGACCGCCAGCCCGGCGATGAAGCTGGTGGCGCAGTTGCCGAAACTGGTGATGAAGGCGCTGTTGGTGACGTCGCTCTCCGGGGGCATGTAGCTGGCGTAGGCGATCAGGATGCCGAACCCCAGGCTGAGGCTGAAGAATATCTGTCCGTAGGCGCGTATCCAGATCGTCGGGTCCCTCAACATCTCCCAGTTCGGCTTCAGGTAGTAGAGCAGGCCCTGCGTGGAGCCGGGGAGGGTGACCCCGCGCAGGACGACCACCAGCAGCAGGATTACCGGCAGGGGCACCGTCAGCATAACCACCTTCCCGACGTTCTTGACGCCCCTGAAGATGATCAGGAAGATGGCCAGCCAGGTTACCGCCGCCCCGATGACCAGCCCGGGCGTCAGACGGAACATCTCTCCCCGGGGCGGTCCGCGCACCGGCCGGCCGGCCTCGCCGGCGGCCCTGGTCTCCTTCCAGTAGCCCTTGTGGTAACCGCCCAGCACAACCTGGCTGAAGTAATTGGTGACGTTCTCGCTGAGGGCGACGTACTGGACACCCCGCTCCCCCTCGGCCGCCTGCCGCCTTTCGGCCTCGGCTTCGGTGAGGACTGGCAATCGTTCCTCTTCGGCCCGGCGGGACTGGACCGCCTCCTCGCGTTTCCTCTGCTCGGGGGTTTCGGCCTGGATGTAGAGCCTGATGCTCTCCGGCGGAGTCTCCTTCAGGCGGACGGCCTCGGGACCGGACTCCACCGCTGTGGTGGGCGCCGGCTCGGCCCAGGCGACGCTCAGCGAACCGACCGCGTAATGCCAGGCGTAGCCCATCACCACCACGTAGTAGAGGGTGATGGTGGTGCCGACCAGCAGGGCGAACCAGCCCACCCAGCGGAACTTCTTCGTCACGGCCTCCAGGGCCTGGGGCGCTCCGCCCTGGTATTTCTGCCCCAGCGCGTACTCGATCATCATCAGGGGAATGCCGGCGGTGACCAGGGCGATGAAGTAGGGGATGAAGAAGGCGCCTCCGCCGCTTTTGAACGCCACGTAGGGGAAGCGCCACAGGTTGCCCAGCCCCACGGCGCTGCCGACGGCGGCCATGATGAAAGCCGGACGGCTCGTCCACCGGTCCCTCTGGGGTTCAGACTCGCGCATGGCTTCCTCCGAGGATGGACGCGGAATGCGAAGACGGTCTGTGTTAATGGCGGGCGTATTCTAATCGGGCCTCGCTCGGCGATTCAACACCGTGCTCCCCTCTATCATCCCCCCTTGTCCCAAACCGAGCTGCCTGCGGGGCCACTCCCGGAAGGGGAGGGGGCGGCGCTGGAAGCACCGCCACTGCGAGCAGGGATGCTCGCGCTACAGCCGGGG
>CAZEAP010000014.1:0-89241 GCA_964510315.1 uncultured candidatus Brocadiaceae bacterium | reverse complement strand
TGTGGCATCATCCGCGCGTCCCGCGCCTGAGCACCCCCACAGCGCAAATGCCCCACCCGTACGAGGCGACTTGACGTCGCATATTCGCATATGCTGCCCAAGCTACAGCGCAGAACCCTCCCATGGAGACGCACCACCAAGGCCCTTTGCTGTCAACCGTCCAGATTATCGATGCCTCGCAGAATCCGATCAAAAACGGCAGAAAGGAATCCGCAATGGTTGGCAACCAACGGAACAATGTTAGCCCCGCCTGGTACTCATGCCACGTGGCCACAACGACCAAGAAGGCGACCGCGCAGCGCAGCCAGGTTATTACTGTTTCTGGAAGCCGCGGTTCGAACAATTGATAAAGAAGGTAGCCAAACACGACGCTTTGAATGACACCTACCAGCGTCAGGTAGACGCTGGGAAACTGCCCCATGGTATGACGAACTAACGCCTCCAATGTGCTGTCCGATCTCGACGGTGCCACCTTAACCTCCTTCCTGGCACTGAAGATGTCTTGATCTTCCCGTACCTGCTTCCCATCGGCCTCGATTGTAGCGGAGCTTGATCATCTGGCAATGATCAAGTCGGCCCGGTGCTCGCGGACTTTTCCGGCATTTCGTCCGCCTTTCATGCCTGGTCTCCGTCGATGCGTCTGGGCCTAAGGGCCGTGAAGTTCTCCCACCTCTGAACGATGACGTCGCAGTAGAGCTCGTCCACTTCCATCAGGAACGCCCGCCGGCCCGTCTGCTCGCAGGCGATAAGGGTGGAGCCTGACCCGCCGAACAGGTCCAGCACGTTCTCGCCGAGGCGGCTCGAGTACTGGATGGCGCGCACGGCCAGCTCGACCGGCTTCTCGGTCAGGTGGACCATCTTGGGCGGCGCGATCTTCCTCACGTGCCACAGGTCCTCGGCGTTGTTCGGGCCGAAGAACTTGTGTCCGGCGGCCTCGCCCTCTTCGGTCGGGCTTTCTCTCGGAGTCGCCGTATGTGTCCGTTGCTTTCCTCTATGCAAAACCTTACACTCCACTGCTCAATTGGCGAGGAACTGTATAGAGCTATCATCTCGACGCAACCTGCCAGCACTGCTAATGCGTTGAATTGGGGAGCAAAATTATGTTCAGTTCCAAGAACCTCGATAGTCAGCGCTATGCTGTCTTGCAGGCTGCTGAAATCGTTTGTGACCGCATCGACGCCCTTGCTTCCTTGGCGGCGGAAAAGGGTGTGCTCAATGTGGGGTGCACGGGAGTCAGGCCACAGTCTTCGGCAACCAAGGATACTCTCGATCGTCACGTCCGCATTGCCAGGGCGAGCGCCGATTGCTTGGGTATAGACCTCGACGCCGACGGTGTCGCCGAACTCCAGCGTATGGGCTATAGGGCGGTCGCGGCCGACGCTTGCACATGCGACCTGGGAGAACGCTTCGAAGCCATCGTGGCTGGAGAGGTGATAGAGCATCTTTCTTCTCCCGATGCGTTCCTCAGAAATATGGCCCGGCACCTCGAGCGCAATGGCATACTGGCCCTGAGCACCCCCAATCCCTTCTGCACTATGTGGACATGGAAGATACTGAAGTACGGTCATAGTTGCGTCCATCCTGAGCACACCTGCTGGTATGATCCCGTGACCCTTATGGAGATGGCGCGCCGATGCGGTCTGGTGCCCTCGCAGCTCATCTGGGTGCAGGAGAAGCGCGGATTGGACCTCAGGTTCGTACCTCGGCTCCTTCGGCACCACTTCAGCGAAGATTTTATTCTTGTGCTCAACGTCCCCTCGCGAGCAACATGAGACCTGGCTATGAACGCCCTTACGCTGGGCTCCTATCAGTCCGCTTTGCCTTCCGCCCGGTAGGCCTCTCCGCCAATTGAGCCGCTGGGTGCCGTTTTCGCCGCTCTGAGACGATTCGCCCCCGACCCGCGTTTCGGGTACACGGGTTCGCGAATTCGTGTTATTGTTCTGGCCGTGTCCGGCGGGTTCAGGTGAGCTTAGTCGACGCCCTTATCTCGCCCCACATGTCGCGCTGCGCAGTCCAGTCGAGCTCAAGCCCACGACGACCTCGGCCTTGCCGCCGGTGCGGCGTCGGGCAGGACGGTGTACTCTCTCTGCTGTTTACATACCCCGCCGGAGTTCGAAACGTCGGACTGGCGTCCGCTTTTCTCTCCGAACCGGTTGACAGGCACCCCGCGACTGGCTATCCTTTGGGCTGGTGCATCAGGGGAGACCTCCTGGCCTGCGGGAAGGGTCGAAGCCGCCCTTGTTCACCAGAACGACGACGTGTCTGTCCGTGACGTTGTCCGTCTCCCCCATCGCTTCCAGGCGTCAGGCGAGAGCGGCAGCATTAGTGGCGGCAACCCAATACTGCAGCAGATGGCAGAGGTAATGTTTTGACTCCTTTGAGAGGATGAATTAATGGATAATTACAGAGGTCTCCCTGCGCGTATGGGCAAGCTCGGTCCCGTTGCTATTGCAATCGTGGCAGTGCTGATCGTCCTTGCCATTGTCTTTGCCCTTTCAGTGGTGAAAATCGACGGCGACCAGCTGGGCCTCGTGGAAAAGAAGCTTGGCGGAGGCCCGCTGCCACAGGACCGTATCCTCGCTGTCAAGGGCGAGAACGGCATCCAGGCCCAGGTATTGACACCCGGCTGGCATTTCTTCTATTGGCCGTGGCAATATGATGTAAGTAAAGTCCTCGTCACCGAGATAAAGCAGGATCATGTCGGGCTGTTGACCGCGGCCGACGGTCGGAGCCTACCGGCTGATACCATATACGCGCCCGAATGGGAAACACCGGACAAGATGATTGATGCCAAGTACTTCCTCGACGAAGGAGGGGGCTATAAAGGCCCGCAGCTTACTGTTCTGAAGCCGGGAAAATACCGCCTCAATACAAAGTTGTTTTCAGTTACCCAGGTCCCTGTAACAAACGTTGAAATAGGAACGGTTGCAGTGGTAAAGAGCAACGTGGGCGAAACGGTGGAATCTGATGACCGCCTCGTCGAAAAAGGCCAGAGAGGTGTCTGGAATACACCCCTGTCCGAAGGTAAGTATTACCTGAACACCAACGCCTATGAAATAACCAAGGTCAGCATCCGTCAGGTAAAAGTCAGTTATACAACGGAGCTGGAAAGAGGAGAAGAGGAGACACAGGAACGTCAGCCTATCTCGGTACGAAGCAAAGATGGTTTTACCTTCCCTGTCGATGTTCGTGTGAGCTATCGCATTGACCGCGAAAATGCTCCCGGCGTGGTGGCCACCATAGGCGGCAACGATTTCATCCTCAGCAAACTCGTCACGCCCACCGTCCGGGCCATATTCAGGAATAACGCGGAGCAGGTTAAGGCCCTCGATTACGTTCAGAACCGTTCGGTCCAGGAACAACAGAGCGCCACGATGCTTGAGAAAGAACTGAGTGAATACGGTGTTACGGTGCTCGCTGTTCGAATAGGGGATGTCGGTGACAAAGAAACCCTCGGAGCACTCCTAAAGACTCAGACCGACCGCGAAATAGCCCTGCAGGAGCAGGCTACCTTTGAAGAACAGCAACGGGCCGCCGAAAAACAAAAGGCCCTCGAAAGCACACGACAGGAGGCCGAGGAAGAAAAACGCCTCGCTACCGCCGCTTACGGCGTTAAGGTCGCCGAGCAGGAAAAGCAAAAAAGAATCATCGACGCTCAGGCGGAAGCCGAACAGGTCAAGCTCGTTGCCGAGGCAAAGGCGCAGGCTTACAAGATGGTCTCCGAAGTAATCGGCGCGGACAATGCCGCACTGCTGGAAATTATGAAACTTGTTGCCACAGAGGGAATAAGGATAACACCCGACGTAATGGTGGGTGGACCCGGTGGCGGAACGACCGACGCCCTGATGGGGACCATCCTGAAAGACATGCTCAATAAACAATCCGCCTCTGAAAAATAGCCGGTTGCGAACCCGTTGTGTGCGGACGTCGGGGTAACTGCAACGCGTTGAGCGCTCGCTAGTGCGGCTTGGCAGACTTGGCCAGTTGGAAGATCCTCGTTGCGTTGCCTTGCGCGATCCACAACCTTTCCTTCTCTTGGCCGCAGCCGCACTGTCGCGAACGTCGATTAGATCGGGGGCGTCATTCGCAGATGCAGTGTATTTGCCCCCTGTAATCCGCCTTCAGGCCGATTCTGCGAGGCGTCTTTCGAGGGCCAAGTCGCCGCCTGTCCTTACTTGCACGGGGGAAGTTCGAAACGTCGGACTGGGGTGCAGAAGGCAGGACGGAAGGGCTAACCTCTGGAGCCAGGCGGGGGGTTGGCGCTGCCCTGTTCGCGCCTCAAGTCTACGTATCCCTTACAGTCGAGACGAAAGTTGCGCCTGTACGAGAGATTGGCCACCAGGTTGAACAAAGGCGCACGGTGCTGCCACACGTTCCTCAGTCCCCGCCCCAGAACGCGTCGGATCGAGTAAAAGCTCCGGTTGCAGGACATCATCTCCTGAAAGAGACCGTCCTGAGAGAAATGTTTGTAATGGGCCACTGGCAAGTTCAGAGTGTAGTAATCCCAATCACCAGGGTAATCATGGAATGCGACACGTCCCTCGGCGCTCATTCGGTCCCATAGGCGCGTGCCGGGCAGCGGGGTCAAAAACCCCACGTTTATGCTGTCCAGGCCGTAGCGGCTGGCTGCCTCAGCCACACGTTTGCCGATGCCCGCTTCGTCCGCGTCCAAACCGATGATGAAGGAACCCACAACCAGTATCCCGTGCCGTTGTATGCGCCGCACGGAAGCGCGGAAGTCCCGGTTATTCAGGAGGTTGAAACGTTTGCCGATCTCCCCAAGCCCTTCAGGCGTGGGCGACTCAAAGCCAATGAACACGCCCTTGCACCCGGCCCTGGTGGCCAACGCCAGAAGCTCTTCATCATCGGCGAAGTTGATGGTCGCCTGGGCAACCCACTCTTTTCGTAGGTCTGCACGGGCCATGGCGCGGAACAGGTCCTTGGCACGGGCGACGTGCTCCGGACGCGTGCCAATCAGGTTATCGTCCACGATCAGAACGCGTTTTTCACGAATCAACTTGAATTCCCGGACGACACCCGGAATGGGTCGCTGGCGGTACTGAGCCCCGTTGAACGCCGTCACGCTGCAAAAACTGCAGTTCAATGGACAGCCCCGCGTCGTCTGGATGGCTCCGAAGGCATACCCCGCAGGCAGCAAATCATGACGGGGCGGGCAGAAGGCCTTCATGTCAGCCAGCCCTCCGTCGTACCGCCGCTTCAATCTGCCATGCTGGGCGTCCTGGAGGACCTGCGCCCATATGCCTTCGGCTTCTCCCGTAACGACCGAGTCCGCGCGCTCCACGGCCTCATCCACACACATGGTCGCGTGAATGCCGCCCATGACGACGGGGACGCCCAGGCGCCGGTAGTGGGCGGCTATCTCATAGGCGCGGTTTGCCTGCGCCGTGAAGGCCGTGATGCCCACCAAGTCAGGCCGAGGCATGGACGGGTAGCCAGGCACGCCGACGTTCTCGTCCACGATCGACACGTCCCACTCACGTGGGGTCAGGCCCGCCAGAACCATGAGGCCGAGTGGTTTCCAAACGCGGTAACGGTTCCAGCGGCTGTCTTCGAGGTTGACGCTGCTGACGCTCGGGTTGGAGGGATTGATCAGGTACAGTCGCATGGCGTGTCTCATTCATGGCGTTCGGTGTAATCAGGTCTCAGAGGCATGACCTCCCCAAGACCCTCCGGGGGACTCCACCTCAACCCACACCCTACGGATCCCGGATGAAGTCGTCAAACGCTGCCCGGGCTTCCGTAGGGGTTGCTTTCGGGGTCCGGGCCGTACGCGGTTGTTAACCCAGAGGGGGTTGTTCAACGGAGAGTCAGAGAGTTTTTCCGCTAATTTTCGGGTACCGAGCGCAACCCCCACGGTTGCTTTCGGACCCCGGAAACTCTCTTTCGAAACGGAGAGTACGGGCAGGCTGGCGGGAATGCGCTAAAGGGTTGCGCAGGGGCGGGATGTGCGAAAACCCCGAAGGCTCTCGCTCTCGGGGTCTTGCGTTAACGGGAAGGCGCTCGGATGTCCGCTACAAAAAGGGTGGCTCCCCGAGGAGGGCTCGAACCTCCAGCCTAGCGGTTAACAGCCGCCCGCTCTACCAAATTGAGCTATCGGGGAACCGTTTGTGGATCGCCGGTAGGGACCGGCGCGCGGGCCACAGTCCCTATTGTACGCGGCCGGCTCGCTCAGTCAAGGGCGCGGGCCGGGCGGTGGATCGGCTTCAGCCGGCTCGGCTCTGCCAGAGCTGTCGGGGAACGATCGCTCTTGCCCCTCGGGGGAGCCGGGCAACGGAACACCACCCATGGCGGGGAAACGCCCCGAGTGGCCGAGGTCGCGCGCCCTGGACTATCGACGCTTGACCGGAAAGTTCGGGCGCAGTTACAATCCGGAGAGATGGACAAAGGTCAATCCTGTGAAGGTCCCGGCCCGGCTGACCTGCGGGTCGCCCCGATGGTTGATAGGTTGTTCTCATACCCCGTTGCCCCCCCAGGTGCCCCTTCCGATGGAGAGCAGGAGTCCGCATGAGCGAGGAATCCCAGCGACGCCGTAATGCGAGCGCCGACGTTGAACCCGCCGATGACGAGGACCTCCGCACCGTGGAGGAACTCAATGAGGCCTATCGCACGATGACCCGCCAGCTCGCCCGCGTCATCGTGGGGCAGGAGCGGGTGATCGAGCAGATCATGGTCATCCTGTTCTGCCGCGGCCACGGCCTGCTGGTGGGCGTGCCGGGCATCGCCAAGACCCTCATGGTGCGCATGTTGGCCGAGGTGCTGGACCTCAGCTTCAAGCGCATCCAGTTCACCCCGGACCTGATGCCGGCCGACATCACCGGAACTCAGGTTTTGCAGGAGGACCGGACCACGGGCGAGCGGGTGTTCCGGTTCCTGCACGGCCCCCTTTTCGCCAACATCGTGCTGGCCGATGAGATAAACCGGACTCCGCCGAAGACGCAGGCCGCCCTGCTGGAAGCGATGCAGGAATACACGGTGACCGTCGGGGAGCAGACCCATCCGCTTCCCCAGCCGTTCCTGGTGATGGCTACGCAGAACCCCATCGAGCAGGAGGGCACCTATCCGCTGCCGGAGGCCCAGCTGGACCGGTTCATGTTCAAGACCGTGGTGGACTACCCCTCCAGCGAGGAAGAGCTGCAGATCATGAAGAGGGTGACCAGCGGGGCGATCGAGCCGCATCTGGAGGCGGTGTTGACCGGGGAGGATGTGCTGCGGCTGCAGAAGCTGGTCCGCCGCCTGCCCGTTGCGGACCACGTTTTCGAGCACGCCCGCGCCCTGGCGCGCGCGACACGGCCGGGCAGCGAAGAGGCGCCGGAGTTCGTCGACGAACTGGTCGAGTGGGGCGCCGGCCCGCGGGCCGGCATTTACCTGATACTGGCCGCCAAGGCCCGCGCGCTGCTCCACGGCAGATACCACGCCACCACCGAGGACGTCCGGGTCCTGGCGCTGCCCGTGCTGCGCCACCGCGTGATAACCACCTTCAATGCGGAGGCGGCCGGGGTGAGGAGCGACGACGTTATAGAGCGGCTGCTGGAAAACATCCCCGCCGAGGTGGAGGCCGGAGCCGTCAGGTGATCCCGCCGGGCCGCCCGCGCCCGCCAATCGACACCCGGGAAAGGTCGCGATGTCCGACGTGGAAAATGCCGGCGCCCCCGACTACACGGAGCTGCTGGACGCCGACACCCTGGCAAGGCTGCATCGGCTGGGCTTCGTAGCCCGCCAGCCGGTCGAGGGTTTCATATCCGGCGTCCATGAGAGCCCTCACAAGGGGTTCTCCGTCGAGTTTGCCGAGCATCGGCCCTACGTGCCGGGCGACGACCTGCGGTATCTGGACTGGCACGTCTACGCCAAGACGGACCGCTACTACGTGAAGCAGTACGTGGCCGAGACGAACCTGCGGGCGACGGTCCTGGTGGATGGCTCCGGGTCGATGGCCTACACGGGGGAGGAGGCCCACGAGCGTGAGGGCCGGCGGCTGAGCAAGTTCGAGTACGCCCGCCGGGTGGCCGCCTCGCTGGCCCACCTGCTGGTGCATCAGCAGGATGCGGTGGGGCTGGCCACGTTCGACACGGAGGTTCGCCGCTACATCCCCGCCCGCGCCCGCCCCAGCCACCTGCAGGTAATATTGGAGGAGCTGCAGGCCACCGAGCCCGGCGAAGAGACGGCCCTCGCGCCGATCTTCCACGACATCGCCGAACGGGTCCATCGCCGGGGGCTCATCATCATTCTCTCCGACCTGTTCGACGAGCCCGAGGACATCGTCAACGCGCTGCATCACTTCCGCTACGAGAAGCACGAGGTGGTGGTCTTTCACGTGCTGGCCCGGGAGGAGGTCACCTTTCCCTTCGAGCGGGAGTCGATATTCCGGGACCTGGAACTCAGGGACCGCCGGGTCCAGGTCGAGGCGGCCGCGGTTCGGGCGGAGTACCTCCGGAGGATGCGGGAATTCATCCGGACGCTGCGGCGGGAGTGCGGGAAGATGCGTGTGGACTACGTTCCGTTTTCGACCCGGTATGACCCGGCCGAGGCCATGGCCGGGTACCTGGGCCGGCGCCGGAGGGAGGCCCGATGACGTTCCTGAACCCGGGCATCCTCGGCGCGCTGCTCGCCGTGGCCGTTCCGGTGCTCATTCACCTTCTCCACCGTCGGAGGGCGCGGACCTTCGACTGGGGTGCCATGCGGTTCCTGGTCGATTCGGTGGCGGCCCGGCGGCGGAAGCGAGGGGAGGAGATGACGATTGCCGCCCAGGACAGCGCCGCTCGCCTCACTTCTCTCCCTCCGGCGGCGGTGCTTGTCATTGCGGCTCTGGCGGCCGCGGGCTGGTGGGCGGTTCACCGCCGGGATACTGCGCCCGGCGGTCGGGGTCGAGCCGCGCTGCAGTTCCTGCTGCGGACGGCCGTCGCGTTCATCGCGCTGCTGGCGGGTCTGGAGGCGGCCGGGCACCTGCTGATCCTGGGCACCGCGTGGCCGACCTGGAGCATCGCGCTCATCGGCGCCGTCCTCGTCGAGGGCGTGCTGTCGCTCTACTCGCTGGAGCGCGAGCGCGTCTCGACCGTCCGCGGCAGATTGCTGGTGGGCCTGCGGGTGGCCCTCGCCCTGCTGGTCATCGCGATGCTCGCCCAGCCGGTCTTCGTCTGGGAGTCGAACCGCCGCCTGCAGCGGACGGTGGCCGTCATGCTGGACCGGTCGCTGTCCATGGGGGTGCGGGACACCGGGCTTACCCCATCGGTCCGGGTGCGCACGGCGGCGGCTCTGTTGGGCCTGGAAGTGGAACGTCCGGTGGAGCTGGAGCGCTCCGCCGCCACCATCGAGCGCGAAGCGGCACAACGGCTGCACGCGCGGGCCGAGTGGCTGCGCATGCTCCGTAAGAAGTCCAGGGAAGAAATGGAACGTCGCCTGGAAGCGGAAGCCGAGGCTCTGCTGGGCGAGTTGGAGTCGGTCAAGGCCGAACTGCAGAAGCAAGCACGCGTCCTGCGGAACGCCTCCGGCGCTGAGAGCCTCCCCGGCCCCGCGCCGGCGGAACCCCTCAAAGCGGTTACGAGCCGGCTCACGGAGCAGGTCCTCCCGTCCGTGGAGGAAGCCCTCCGGGCCGCCCGCTCCGCTCCGGACAGGCCGGCCGAGCGCTACGCCGCTCTGGTCGAGACGCTGCAGGATGCGGAAAAGTCGACGGTCTCGCTGGTCGAGGAACTGCGGCGCCGGGCAGGCGAGGTTGACGCCGCGCTGTATCAAACGCTGGCTCCGTCTGTGAGGCGGAAGGTCGACCGGCTGGCGGACTCCTCCCGGCTCGAGTTGGCCCGGATGGTTCTCACCGGCGGGGACGAGGCGCGCCGGGGCCTGCTCAGGACCCTCGCGGAGCAATACCAGGTGCGGCTCTACGGGTTCGGCGGCCGGGCCGAGGAACTGGACGCCTCGCCATGGCTCGGAGACGCCCGTGCGGGCCGTTTTTCCGTCCCGACAGGAACGGAGTCCGAGGGAGATGAAACCCCGGATATTCAGCCCGAGGAGACCGACCTTGCGGGCGCCGTGGAGCGCGCGATGCGCGATGTGCCGGAGGATCGCCTCGCCGGCACCGTGCTGCTGACCGACGGCCGGAAGACGGCGGGGGGCTTCCTGGCGCCGGTCGCCCGGCGGTCGGGCCTGGGGCGGGTCCCGGTCTGCTCCGTTGTTTTTGGCGCGGAGGAACCGCCGCGCGACGCGGCCATCGCTTCGCTGCGCGCCCCGCCGGTCGTGCACGAGGAGAACCGGGTGCTGGTGAGCACCGAAGTCAAGATGGACGGGCTGGCGGGCGAGAAGGTTCAGGTCAGCCTGTACCGGACCGGGGAATCGGGGGAGGACACGGTTGTCGATTCGGAGGTGGTGAAGGTGGAGGCGCCGCGCCGCCGGCTGCGCCTGCAACTGGCGGACAAGCCCCCCTCGGCGGGCCTGCAGCGCTACCGGGTGGTGGTCTCCCAGCACGAAGGGGAGGTCTTCACCGACAATAACGCCTATCCCGTGACTGTGAAGGTAACCGACGAGAAGACGAACGTGCTTCTGATTGCGGGACGGCCGAACTGGGAGTTCCGGTACCTGAAGAACCTCTTCGCCCACCGCGAATCCTCCCTTGACCTCCAGTACGTGGTAACCAGGCCGGACAGGATCGAGGGGCTGCCGCGGCCGCCGACGGTGCACGCCTCGGCCACGCGGGAGGAGGATCCCCAGGCCACGGCTCTGCCGAAGAACGCGATGGAATGGATGAAGTTCGACGTGGTCATCCTGGGCGACGTCTCCCCCGAGGTGTTGACCGACGCGCACCTGGAAACCCTCCGGCGTTTCGTAGCGGACCGCGGCGGCGTGGCCGTCGTGGTCGCCGGTCCCCGGTACATGCCCAACGCGTTCGACCGGACCCCCCTGGAGGAACTCCTGCCCATACTGTTCACTCCCCGGCGGGCGCGGGAGCTGGAGCCGCCCGAGCCCTGCTTTCGGCTGGAGCTGAGCGACGAGGGACGGACGCACCCGGTGATGCAGCAGTCGGTGGACCCCGAGGAGAACGAAGAGGTCTGGACCTCGCTGCCGGATCTCTACTGGCGCCGGCCCATAGCCGCCGCCAAGCCCGGCGCCACCATCCTGGCCCGGGCGCAGCCCTGTTCCGAGGAGGAACCGGCGGGAGCAACCGCCGATGCCCGCGCCGAAGAGGGCCGCCGGGCGCTGGTGGCCTTCCACCGCGTCGGCCTCGGGCGGGTCATGCTGGTGAACTTCCGGACGTGGCGTATGCGCTACCGGGCCGGTGACGAATACCACCACAAGTTCTGGGGCGGAGTCATACGCTGGGGCAGCGCTCAAAAGCTGCCTTCGGGGACAACGCTGGTAAAACTGGGGACCGACGGCGTGCGCTACGCGCCCGGACAGGGGGTGCACGTGCGGGCCAGAATACTGCGGTCGGACCTTTCCCCCATGGCCAACGCGGAGGCCGCCGTCAACGTCCGTTCCCGGGGGCGGCCGGTGCTGCGTCGTCGGCTGGACTACGTGCCGGACTCCCCGGGCATATACGCCTGCGACCTGGGCGGATTTCCCCCCGGGGAGTATGATGTAGCCCTCGAGTGCCCCCGCGCCGAGCCCCTGCTGGAAGGGGAGGGAACCGAGGAGGTCTCGACGTCGTTTAGCGTGGTTGCCTCGACTTCGCCGGAGAAGCTGGAGCTGGCCCCCGACCGGGAATTGCTCCGGCGGGCGGCGGATCTCTCGGAGGGCGTGGCGGCGGAGGTCTGGGAGGCGGAGCGGGTACTGGAGGCTCTGGCGCCGCCGGACTACGTCCGGAGCGAGCGGTTCGATTTCACCGTGTGGAACTCCTGGCCGCTGCTGATCTTGATGATCGGTGTGGCCGGCGCCGAGTGGTTGCTGCGCAAAACGGGAGGGCTGCCGTGACCAACCAGGAAGCCATGGAAGCGGAGACCGGCCTTCCGGAACCCATCGCCGCCACGTTGCGGCAGGTGATCCGGAGGGCCCGGCTGATGATCGCACTTCGGGGCCTCTGCGTCGTCGTGGCCGTGGGGGTCGCCTCTCTGCTGCTGGTGATGGGCGTGGACGCCTTCGTGATTTTCCTGAGCACGTGGCCCCGCTGGCTGCTCACGCTGTGGGCGGCCGGCATCACGGCCCTGGCGGCGGTGTTTTTCCTGCTCCGCCCGGTGGCCCGCAGCTTCACTCTGTCGGGCATCGCCCGGCAGCTCGAATCCCGGCACCCCGAGCTGGAGGAGCGCATCAGCTCCGCCGTCGAGCTGGCCGGCAGCAAAGAGCCCTGGGAGATCCGCGGGTCCCGTTCGCTGGTCAACGCACTGGTGCGGCAGGCCAGCCAGGACGTGCTCGCGCTGCAGCCGAAACGCGAGGTGACTTTCCGCGGCGTGCGGCCGTTCCTGCTGGTGACCATGGCCGCCCTGTGCATGCTGGCGGGCCTGATGGTGCTGTGGCCCCGGACAGGTCCACGTCTTCTTGCGAGGGCCGTCGCCCCCTTTTTGAACCTGCCCAACGTCCATGCCGACCAGCTCCGGGTGGAGCCGGGCGACGCGGTCATCAATCCGGGCGACCCACTCCGCGTGACAGTGACCGTCGATAACCCGAGTGTCGACAAGGCGCACATCTACACCGTTTCGGGGACCGGCGCCCGCACCCGGCGGGAGATGAGACCGCTGCCCGAAGAGGGAACCGAGGATGATGCTCTGCCGCGTTTCGGTGCCACATACCCCCCGGCCAAAAGAGGGTTCAAATACCGGGTGCGCGCCCGCGACGCCCTCAGCCGCTACTACAGGGTCCGCGTGGTTCCGCAGCCTTTCGTAGAGCGGCTCGATTTGCGCTACCGCCCCCCGCAATACAGCTTCCATGAACCAGAGGTGGAGGAGGATGCCGACGGCAGCATCCGCGCGGTGGTCGGCACCGCCATGCGCGTGGTTGCCCGCTTGAGCAAATCCGTGCAAAAGGCGGAGTTGTTCATCGACGGCCAGCGACGGTCTGCCGCCCGCGGCGTCGTCGAAACGCTCGACGACGATACGGCCACCGCCACTTTCCAGTTCAGGCTCCGGGAGAGGCGCGAAGGAGTCTGGCGCATCGTGGTAACCGACAGACACGGCTTCACCAACCCCCCGGCGGAGTATCCCATCGAGGTCGCGCGCGACTCGCCGCCCTCGGGCCGCATCGGCTTCCCCACCCGCACGGAGCTGCACTGCCGGCCCTCTGACCGCGTCCCCATCCTGTTCTCCGCGCGGGACGACCAGGGACTCTCCTCGGTGCAACTCCTGCTGGAAGAGGACGGCCAGGCCGTCGGTCCCAGGTCCCTTTCCCGGGAGGGGGAGCTTCGCTTCGAACTCAGCGGCCGGACCCGACTGGAGCTGTCCCGGTTCGCGGGTGCTCGCACGGTGACCTTCCGGCTGAGGGCGACGGACAACCTGCCGAAGGATCTCGGCGGGCCACAGGAAGCCATGTCCCGCACCTTCACGGTGAACCTGGAGGAGGACGCCCAGTCCCTGCTGGAACAGATGCAGCTATCGGTGGTCGAGGCGGTCAGGGATTCACTCAAGAGGATACTGAACGAACTGAAGGCGGCCGGGGAGAATACGCGGGCGGCGCGCAAGAACCTCAAGCAGAAGAGGACCCTCACCCCCGGGGCCGAGTCACTGGTCGAGGCCGTACTTCTGCACCTCGGGAACGCCGAAGGGCTGGTCACGGACCTGAAAGACTACGCCTCCGCAACGGCCTACCGGTCGCTGGTGCCCAAACTGGAGTCTGTGGACGAGCACGTGAGCGCAGCGGGCGAGGCCGTCGAGAAGGTGCCCGGCCTCCGTTACGACCAGGCGGAGCGCCGGGAGCTTGCGGGGGCGAGCCAGAAAGAGACCGACGCTGCCATCGCCCTGGTGGAGGAAATGCTTCAGCAGTTCGAGCGCATGAGCGAGATGCTCCAGAAGTTCTGGGAACTCTACGACATGGCCGACCGCCAGGACGAACTGGCCCGGGACAGGCTGCGGATGGAACAGGGCCGAGAAAGCTGGCGAACGGAACAGCAATGGCAGCAGGCCCAGCAGGAACTCGCACGCGAACTGGCCGAAATGCTCAGCGAGCGAGCCCTGGCCCAGGCCGCCGAGCGAAGCTCCGAGGACCTCAGGGACCTCGCCGGCCGGGCCCGGCAGCTAAGCGATGAGCAGAATCAACTCCGCGATGACCTCGAGCAACTCGCCGAGCCTACGACCGAGCAAGCCGCCGCGCCGGAGTCCATGATGGACCGACTGCTGCGCCAGCAGGAGGAGGCGGCAGGGCAGGCGGCCGAGATCGCCGACCGCGCCCGGGAGACCGCCCCCGATCAAGCGGAGGCCGCCGAAGACGGCGCGACCCACGCCGGGCGGGCCCGGGACAGCATACAGCGAGGAGAGCTGCCCGAGGCCGCCGAGAACGCCCACGAGGCCGCCAGTCAAATGAGTGGCCTGGCGGAAGAACTCCACGAGGACGTGGCAGAAACCCCGAGTTCGGCCACCCGGGACATCGAGGACGCCATGGCCCTCGCCCGGAAGAGCAGACTGGCCGGAGAAGCCGGACGGCTGGCGAAGCGGCAGGAGAAGCTGGCCCGGCAGATGGACGCGCTGACCGAACGCAGGCCAATGGCGGCCCTCCAGGGGCAGCAGTCCCTGCTCGGAGAGGAGATGGCCGAACTGTCCGAGGAGGTAAGCGGGGTCGCCGACACCCTTTCGATTTTCCCGGCGGAACCCGCGTCGGCCGCCGCAGAGGAGGCCAGCCGCCGCATGCAGGAGGCCGCAGAGGCGGGCAGCCAGGCCGAGCAGGCCCTGCAGCAGGGAGAGACGGCGCAAGCCCTCCCGGCCCAGAGCCGGGCCGGCCGGTCGCTGGCGCAGGCCGCCGAATCGCTGGACGGCATGGCGAAGGAGCTGGCCGACTCCGCGACCGATGGGCGGGAGCCGGCCTCCCCGGACGCCGAGCTGGCCGAGGCGTTTCAGGCAACCGGCCAAGCCGCCGAATCCAGCCTGGCTGCGGACTCCCTCGCAGCCGCCGACGCCATGCAGGACGCGTTGAGCGCCGTTGCCCAACAGGCTGACGAAAGAGGGCTGGAGGGGCTGGAGGCCACCGCTCAGCAGCGCCGACAGGCCCTCGCGGCACAACAGCCGGATTCCCCCTTCCCCGGCCGGTTCCCTTCACGGGTGCCGACCGGAATGTTCAGCACGATGATGGAGGGAATGGGCCGGATCGGTCGCCGCCGGGGGGCCTCCCCGGTGGGTATGCCGCGGGAACTCCAGCGCATGGGGATCGACATGGCCGATTGGGCACGGCTGCCCAGCGAACTCCGCAACGACATCCTCGAAGCGGCCGACACAAAGGGCCCGAAGGAGTACCGCGAACTGGTGAAGCAGTACTTCCGCGAGATCGCCAGGCGCGGCGCCCGAAGTGCGGAGCGAAACCCGACGGAACAGTGACTTCCTGAGAGGACCGGCATGTTTACTGATAGGCTATCCGGAGGCACGCTTCGGTCCGCAGTGTCCCTGCTGCTGGTCTGCCTGCTCCTGACGGGTGCCGTTGCCGCGGCCGGTGGCGGGGAAACCCCGAGCAAGGAGCCGGAAGAGGAGGCGCAGACGGATCCCCTGGACGAATACGGCGACCGCCTGGAAACGGCCATCGAGGGGGGGCTGGCTTACCTGGCCAAGAACCAGCGGGAGGACGGCTCTTGGCCGGGAAAACGTCCCGGCAACAGCGGCGTCGCCGGCCTGGCCGTCATGGCCTTCCTGGCCAACGGCCACACCCCCGGCGCCGGCCCCTACAGCGATGTGGTCAGGAAGGGCATTGAGTACGTGTTGAACCAGGATAGGAACGGGATGCTCGCCGGCCCCAGACGGCAGCGCGGCGGCATGTACAGCCACTGTATCTCCACCCTGATGATCAGCGAGGTGTCCGGCATGGTGGGGCCCGAACTGCAGGGGCGTATCGACGAACGACTGCCTGAGGCGTTGAAGATCATCCTGGAGGCCCAGAACATCCAAAAGCGCGATCGCTTCAAGGGCGGATGGCGCTACAACCGCAACAGCAAGGACAGCGACATCTCTATGAGCGGCTGGGCCTTCATGGCGCTGCGTTCGGCCCGCAACAAGGGGATGGCCGTGCCCCGCAAGGCGGTCGAGAAGGGCCTCGGGTTCATAGAGAAGTGTCGTCACGCCAGCGGCGGCTTCTGCTACCAGCCCGGCAGGGGTCCCGGTATCGCCCGCACGGGCGTGGCGCTGCTCTGCCTGGAACTCGGCGGCAAGCACGACAGCGAACTCAGCCGAGGCGCAGCTGAATGGATCCTGGACCATCGCGAACGCGCGGTCAGAGGCCATGACTGGCCCGCCTACGGGCTCTACTATTGCTCGCAGGGCCTCTATCAGTTGGGGGGCGAATACTGGGAGAAGTTCGCCGCCTACATCTACCAGAAGATACCCGAGCGCCAGCGAGACGACGGCTCCTGGCCCGGCACCCGGGGCGGAGGCGCGATCTACGCCACCTCCATGGCCGTGCTGGCGCTCAGCGTGCAGAACTGCCAGTTGCCGGTCTACCAGAGGTAACCCCACGCGCGGTAAGCCGTGGTGTGCTCCCCGGAACATGGTCCAGGTGCTGTGAGAGAGTCTCGGAGGTATACTCTCGACCAGGGAGGCTCCCATGAAGGGGAAGAAGCATGCGCCGGGCCAGATTATCCGTAAGCTCAGGGACGCCGAGGCCGGTCGGGTGGGCGCGTGGCCGAGAAGTGACGCCGCACTTGTGTTACCCCGGCGGTAGTGGTATAAGATCGAGTGAAGGACGCGCTCCCTTCGCGCCCTGTGGGCGGCATGGCTTTCGGGCCGTGTGGAGCAGTTTGAGTCACGTTCCAGGGCTCTGTTAGTCAGCCGACGCGGGCCGTTTGCGGCCCCGGGTTCGGGTGGCAAGAGATCTGTGGGCTTTGCCTTCCCCACCGAGGATTCCCTCCTCCCGGGGCGAACGCACCGCTTCCAGCACTCGTCCGCAGTCCCGAGCGAACCCTCTCTCTCTGCTCACCGATCAGCAAGCGTCAAAGGTGGGGCGGCTTTCATGACCACGAGCGCAGTACGGGCAACGACGCGCGTTCGCTCGTGGCAGAACATTGTATCTGTGAGGTAACGTAGATGACGAAAGGCAAAGTGAAATGGTTTAGCGACCAAAAGGGCTTCGGATTCATCACGCCGGACGAAGGCGGCGAGGACGTGTTCGTGCACCACAGCTCGATTCAGGGAAGTGGCTACAAGTCACTGTCCGAGGACGACGTTGTGGAGTTCGACGTGGAGAAGGGCCCCAAGGGCCTGCGTGCTGCTAACGTGGTAAGAGCCTGACGCACCGCTGATCGCTCAAAAGCCAATGCGAGGCGCCGCCGTGTGGAGGGAAACGGCGGCGCCCTTTTTTTGTGCCCGCCCATTCGGTGCGGCGCAGAGGCAGAGGTCGTAGCCCGCCAGGCCGGCGCCCCTCCCAGCCCTATCCCCCCGCTCCGGGTGTCTCCCGGACGTACGTCTCCGCGTCGAACTTCCTCTCCAGGCCGGCCGCGTTCATGTAGCGCACCTTCCCGAACACATCCCGTTCGGCCCACCCCTGGTCGTGCTTGCCGAAACACCAGGCCACTCCGGCGTAGCTGTTCGGGTCGCGTCCGTCCAGCTCGTAGCGGTTGTTCAGCTCCAGCGCCGTGCGGAAGGCCTCTTCGGGGTCCGCCGTCCATTCCAATATCTTCTTCCCCCAGTACATCCGCATGCGGTTGTGCATCTTCCCCGTCTGCATCATGCGCCGCTGGGCGGCATTCCAGTAGGGATCGTGCGTCCCGGCCTTCGCCAGCTCCTCCCGGCTGTAGAGGTAGGGCCGCTCGTCGCCGGCATGCTGCCGCAGCGTCTGCCTCGCCCATTCCGGCAGGCACGCGAAGGAGTCGTAGCGCCCGTTGTAAAGGCAGAAGTTCATGCTCAACTCCCTCCGCACGATCAGCTCCTTGAGGTAGGCGTCGATGTTCTTCCGCCCGGCTCCCTCCTCCGCCGAGACCCGCAGGGCAATGCGGAGAGGGGAAATCTGCCCGAAGTGCAGGTAAGGGCTCATGTGGCTGACGCACTCCGCGTTGGGGTCGCCCGCGCTCTCGGCGTAGCCGGGCAGCCGGTCCGCGCAGAACTCCTCCAGCAACCGCTCCGCCCGCGAAGCGCCCCCCCGGAACGCGGAGACCGGCCCGGCGCTGCGGCTGACCCGCATCTCCTCCAGCAGACCCTCCACGTCGTCCAGCTCCAGGCCCTCTTCCACCAACCCCACCGAGTCCCTCTCCAGGGAGGTCTCCTCCAGGGGCGCCAGGAACCTGTCCAGATGCTCGTGGATGCGGGGACGCAGCGTGCGGGCGGCCCACTGTTCCTCATCGGAGGCCGTCTCCACCGGCACCACCACGTCGGTCTCGACCTGCTCCACCCGGCAGGCGGCCCGTTGGGCCGCGCGGCGTCGCCAGTTGCGCTGAATCTTCAGGTAGCCCCGGTCGGTCACCACCAGCGCCGCCTCCCCGGCCAGCCCCAGGATCAGCTCCACCGGAGGGCTGAGGCGCACCACCAGCCCAATGCCCCGCTCCGCCAGCCGGGAGCGTGTTTCAGCGAGCCCCTCCAGCATGAAGGCGTAATGCCGCTCGTTGGCGCCCGGGAACCTCTGGGTGATCCCGAAAGCCGCCACAACAGGGAGCTGCAGTTCGTTGGCCCTGCGGACGGCGTACTCCAGGGCGTGGTTGCAGTCGGCGCGGGCGGCCTGCTGCATCCAGTACACCACGTAACTGCCCCCGGCCACCTCCCCGTCGTTCAGCGCCTGTACCCGTTCGTCCTGGATCATCTCAGTGTAGATTCTCCCCCAACCCGCCCCCCGAATCAACCCCCTTCCGCCACCCCGCACCCCACATCCAGAACGACGAAGCCCACACGCCTCTGCACCGTACCGCCATCCGCGGACGCGTCGCAACGGTGCGCGTCCTGCTGGAGACCGGGACTATCCCCGCGTGTGCGGGGGAACCGACAGGCTCACGCGTCTCAAGCCCTTCGCCCACGGACTATCCCCGCGTGTGCTGGGGAACCGGCACGACCGCCTGGCGGGGAACCCACGCACAATTAGACCCGAAACAGATTGATTAGGCCCCGGATCACCGGTGCGATGATCCGGAACGAAGCCTTGTACAGGAGCCTATACACAAAAGGCCCCGGGCGCCCTGTGGCTAAGTGCCACAAGGCGCGGCCTTTCCTTATTCTCCGGCCGGTTGTATACCACCACCGGCTGAGCTTTCTAAACATCTTTCCTTTCTCCTTTCGCCTGTTTTGGGAAATGGGGACACAAAAGGACTATCCCCGCGTGTGCGGGGGAACCCGCCAGTCGCTGCTCCGCGGCCTGGTGAGGCCGGGACTATCCCCGCGTGTGCGGGGGAACCTTCATCGCCGCCAGCGCCCACTGCCCCCGCTCGGGACTATCCCCGCGTGTGCGGGGGAACCCGGCTCGCGTCGATCCAGTCCGCCTGGAACGGCGGACTATCCCCGCGTGTGCGGGGGAACCCTCCAGCCGGCGTTCGAGGGCGGGCGGTGGCGGGGACTATCCCCGCGTGTGCGGGGGAACCGCGGCACGTTGGCACACCGTTTGCTATAGCAAAGGACTATCCCCGCGTGTGCGGGGGAACCTTCCGCGGCAGGCAGCAACTGCTCTGAGCCGGAGGACTATCCCCGCGTGTGCGGGGGAACCACCTCAGATACCGCAGGATGCCACGTTTTAGAAGGACTATCCCCGCGTGTGCGGGGGAACCCTTGACTGGTGCCATGAGATCGTGCAGGTTGAGGGACTATCCCCGCGTGTGCGGGGGAACCAGCCTGTCGAGTACGGGATCGGCTCCGGCGGCGGGACTATCCCCGCGTGTGCGGGGGAACCTCATTCGCCAGAGGGATGAACTCCTCATCACCGGGACTATCCCCGCGTGTGCGGGGGAACCGCCCGTCCGGTTTCACGGTTCTTTGCCATCAGGGGACTATCCCCGCGTGTGCGGGGGAACCTCAAGGCTGACAACTTCCGTGTAAAGAACCACGGGACTATCCCCGCGTGTGCGGGGGAACCAGCTCCTTCTTCATGCAGACGAAGAAGGGATGGGGACTATCCCCGCGTGTGCGGGGGAACCGCTATGTAAGAGGGATGTCCAGAAACCTGTAGAGGACTATCCCCGCGTGTGCGGGGGAACCTGTGGAATGGGAAGGCTGTTCATCCAAACGGGAGGACTATCCCCGCGTGTGCGGGGGAACCATAGCGCCGCCGGCTCCTCTGGCACCGGGGCACGGACTATCCCCGCGTGTGCGGGGGAACCCTCCTTCATTCACTGCCTTATTGTTCTGTTACCGGACTATCCCCGCGTGTGCGGGGGAACCCCAGAACCAGAACTTTGCCTCCCGGTTCCCCTAGGACTATCCCCGCGTGTGCGGGGGAACCTTTAGCGTATGCGCTGCCTCCCCGTGCGAGCAGGGACTATCCCCGCGTGTGCGGGGGAACCTCGCCCGGGCGAGGAGCTGAGATGAGCGGCTACGGACTATCCCCGCGTGTGCGGGGGAACCTCCAGTGCGGATGCGTCGACTGCCCCGCCCAGGGGACTATCCCCGCGTGTGCGGGGGAACCGGATTTCTTTCCCCTGGGCTCCTCTGCCGTTACGGACTATCCCCGCGTGTGCGGGGGAACCAGGCCAGATCTGGAGCGGTGTACGTCCCCTACGGGACTATCCCCGCGTGTGCGGGGGAACCGAATATCGGTAGCCAAGCCAATAAGGGCCTGACGGACTATCCCCGCGTGTGCGGGGGAACCAAGCAGAATCAGAAGCGCCTTCGCTGGAGCATCGGACTATCCCCGCGTGTGCGGGGGAACCAAGGCCAGCATGTTCCCGTAGACGAAACCGAAGGGACTATCCCCGCGTGTGCGGGGGAACCGCAGTACTCCAGGACGACGACTAACCCCCCCAAGGACTATCCCCGCGTGTGCGGGGGAACCAGAAAACGGCTCCGTACGTTGACCTATACAAGGGGACTATCCCCGCGTGTGCGGGGGAACCCGGTGCCTCCGGCAGCGCCCGGGAGGGGGAGAAGGACTATCCCCGCGTGTGCGGGGGAACCAACGCCGACGGCATTGCCTACTCGAAGGCTACGGGACTATCCCCGCGTGTGCGGGGGAACCCAGTTATCCATATGGGGGGGTCAAATGGCTGAGGGACTATCCCCGCGTGTGCGGGGGAACCCTTTAAGGGCCCTCTCAACGTCCGTCTTCGTGAGGACTATCCCCGCGTGTGCGGGGGAACCTTGCTTGGAACCCGGGGCCTTGATCTTTTGCGAGGACTATCCCCGCGTGTGCGGGGGAACCCAGGGTTAGCACAAGGGCTATGCGGGCGGATAGGGACTATCCCCGCGTGTGCGGGGGAACCCAGACAACCGCCACGGAAGTAATCCGCTATCTCGGACTATCCCCGCGTGTGCGGGGGAACCGCCTCGCGTAAATCGCGCTTCAGGTAATAAGGCGGACTATCCCCGCGTGTGCGGGGGAACCTCCCCGGCCGGGAAGCGCTCCGGCCACACGCTGGGACTATCCCCGCGTGTGCGGGGGAACCCGGGTCAGACCCCGCCGGACCCCGCGAGCGAGTGGACTATCCCCGCGTGTGCGGGGGAACCACGACCTCGGCAAGGATACCCTCGATGCCGTCGGGACTATCCCCGCGTGTGCGGGGGAACCGCGAGTCCCCGGACGTTGCCGGTGTAGGAGCGAGGACTATCCCCGCGTGTGCGGGGGAACCGCAGAGAGGGGGATGCCGTAGACGGGAGTACCGGGACTATCCCCGCGTGTGCGGGGGAACCAGGACATGCGCAACCGTGCATATCATGTAGAGGGGACTATCCCCGCGTGTGCGGGGGAACCCCCGATGACCCGCGGCTGCCGGCGGTCGTACACGGACTATCCCCGCGTGTGCGGGGGAACCGTCATGCCCTCCGGCAGGGGGGCGATCGTGCGCGGACTATCCCCGCGTGTGCGGGGGAACCTCCTCGATCTCGATCACCCACTCCGGGCCGTCGGGACTATCCCCGCGTGTGCGGGGGAACCTCGCTGAGGTAGCGGGGTGTCACGTCCACCCGCGGACTATCCCCGCGTGTGCGGGGGAACCCTCGAGGGTGGCGCCCGGCCGGAGGACCTGCGCGGACTATCCCCGCGTGTGCGGGGGAACCATCAGCATGACGGACCCCACGGACGCCGATGCGGGACTATCCCCGCGTGTGCGGGGGAACCAGCCTGACGGAGGTGCTGGGCACCCTCGGCGTGGGACTATCCCCGCGTGTGCGGGGGAACCCGCAGGTCGCGCCGCATCACGCGCGTGCGCACCGGACTATCCCCGCGTGTGCGGGGGAACCCGCATACCGGAACGACGATTACGGGGCTGGCCGGGACTATCCCCGCGTGTGCGGGGGAACCCACCGCGACCTCGCCACGTGCCCGGTCAACGGCGGACTATCCCCGCGTGTGCGGGGGAACCAGAAAACGGCTCCGTACGTTGACCTATACAAGGGGACTATCCCCGCGTGTGCGGGGGAACCCGGTGCCTCCGGCAGCGCCCGGGAGGGGGAGAAGGACTATCCCCGCGTGTGCGGGGGAACCAACGCCGACGGCATTGCCTACTCGAAGGCTACGGGACTATCCCCGCGTGTGCGGGGGAACCCAGTTATCCATATGGGGGGGTCAAATGGCTGAGGGACTATCCCCGCGTGTGCGGGGGAACCCTTTAAGGGCCCTCTCAACGTCCGTCTTCGTGAGGACTATCCCCGCGTGTGCGGGGGAACCTTGCTTGGAACCCGGGGCCTTGATCTTTTGCGAGGACTATCCCCGCGTGTGCGGGGGAACCCAGGGTTAGCACAAGGGCTATGCGGGCGGATAGGGACTATCCCCGCGTGTGCGGGGGAACCCAGACAACCGCCACGGAAGTAATCCGCTATCTCGGACTATCCCCGCGTGTGCGGGGGAACCGCCTCGCGTAAATCGCGCTTCAGGTAATAAGGCGGACTATCCCCGCGTGTGCGGGGGAACCGAGTGCCCCACGACGGACCTGGAGGCCGGCGAGGGACTATCCCCGCGTGTGCGGGGGAACCGACCCCGGTATCTTCGGCACGAGCTTCGCCCGGGGACTATCCCCGCGTGTGCGGGGGAACCCATCGGCCATCGGCGTCCTCCCGTAAGAGTAGGGGACTATCCCCGCGTGTGCGGGGGAACCGAGCCCGGCTGTGCGCAACGTGCTGGGAGCTGGGGACTATCCCCGCGTGTGCGGGGGAACCTTAGATCCGAAACAGATTGACCAAGCTCCGGATGGACTATCCCCGCGTGTGCGGGGGAACCCGGCGATGCTGGACTGGACTGGAGAGGTCTACGGGACTATCCCCGCGTGTGCGGGGGAACCTCGCTGCCGTCAGTGCCATCAGTCTGTCTCCCGGGACTATCCCCGCGTGTGCGGGGGAACCTTCGAGTGGGCGGCCGCGAAGATCGAGGGGGTGGGACTATCCCCGCGTGTGCGGGGGAACCTCTGTCCAGTTTTCACGCAGTAGGTTCGGAAGGGGACTATCCCCGCGTGTGCGGGGGAACCTGGTTGGGCTCGCTATCTGTCGATTCCGCAAGGGGACTATCCCCGCGTGTGCGGGGGAACCATCTTCTTTGGACTCCTTTTGGGGAAAAGCTGGGGACTATCCCCGCGTGTGCGGGGGAACCATTGCACGTCATAACCCCTTGCCCACAAAGGACGGACTATCCCCGCGTGTGCGGGGGAACCTTTGTTCGTGTACGGGTTGGAGGCGGATGAGAAGGACTATCCCCGCGTGTGCGGGGGAACCGGTAGGGCAGTGTCAAGCTTTGGAGGCCGGATGGGACTATCCCCGCGTGTGCGGGGGAACCAAGGGCACGTTCCCGCAACAGACGAAACCGAAGGGACTATCCCCGCGTGTGCGGGGGAACCTCATCTACTTCGATTGCGTAGATGAAAAGACCGGGACTATCCCCGCGTGTGCGGGGGAACCTTTTCCCCAAAAGGAGTCCAAAGAAGATGAGAAGGACTATCCCCGCGTGTGCGGGGGAACCCGATACCGCGCTGACCGGAGCCCCCGTACCAATGGACTATCCCCGCGTGTGCGGGGGAACCAAGGACAACGCAAAGCGTTTGCGTTGGACCATCGGACTATCCCCGCGTGTGCGGGGGAACCTGGGCTCCTCCCCCGGGCCAGTACATGCCAGCGGGACTATCCCCGCGTGTGCGGGGGAACCCGTCGAGGGCCTGCCGAACAGCAAGGCTCGCAAGGACTATCCCCGCGTGTGCGGGGGAACCACGAGAAGCGGTCGGCATTTCAACAGCAGTAAGGGACTATCCCCGCGTGTGCGGGGGAACCCGTCGGCGTTCTGGTCGGCGATGGTACTGTCACGGACTATCCCCGCGTGTGCGGGGGAACCAATAGGATGCACGTATGCAGTTAAAGTCTCGGGGGACTATCCCCGCGTGTGCGGGGGAACCACTCCCTCAGAGCCTTTTGTTCCTCCAACAAAAGGACTATCCCCGCGTGTGCGGGGGAACCAGGCCAGTCAGGGTCAGCTCGATCGCACGTTGGGGACTATCCCCGCGTGTGCGGGGGAACCCTCGCCAGGTCCTTGATTGCCGTCCACACCCGCGGACTATCCCCGCGTGTGCGGGGGAACCCTGCACGCCGCGTGTCAGGCCCGTGCACCGCCGGGACTATCCCCGCGTGTGCGGGGGAACCTCGCCAGAGCGAGGAGTTGAGATGAGCGGCTACGGACTATCCCCGCGTGTGCGGGGGAACCTTCATCGCCGCCAGCGCCCACTGCCCCGCCTCGGGACTATCCCCGCGTGTGCGGGGGAACCCCCCGTTTTGTATCCCGCCGATTCCCAATCCGCGGACTATCCCCGCGTGTGCGGGGGAACCGGGGGCATTTCCTGCGTCACGGCCTTCAGTCGCGGACTATCCCCGCGTGTGCGGGGGAACCGCGGTGCCCCGCTGGTCCAGGTTTCTCCATCGCGGACTATCCCCGCGTGTGCGGGGGAACCACTACGTACCGGCAGTGCTGCCTCTTCCCCCAAGGACTATCCCCGCGTGTGCGGGGGAACCAGCTCCTGAGCCCCGCCGGTATTCCCAGCCTTGGGACTATCCCCGCGTGTGCGGGGGAACCCCCCCCCGGAGCCTTCCGGCCGACCCGGCGCAAGGACTATCCCCGCGTGTGCGGGGGAACCTACTCACCGGGCTGGCAACCGGGTTTGATTTTGGGACTATCCCCGCGTGTGCGGGGGAACCGCGCGCCTTTCGCTCGTCGCGCAGCTTCTCTCGGGACTATCCCCGCGTGTGCGGGGGAACCTCTCACATGCTGCGGGCCGGCAGCAAGCCGACTACAATATATTGTATGGGCTCAATCTGTCGGTGCAACCCGTGAGACATGGAGGGGCCGGCCTCCCCGTTGGGCCAGCCCCCGTATAGCTATTTGTCAAAGAGCGGTGAGGATGGTTCAGTCCTCTTCGGTTCCGGCGACGAGTTGCTGGAGTTCTTCGACGTCGTGTTCGGCGGTGAGGTCGCGCTGGCTGAGCCAGATGCCCTCGTGGGAGACGATCTCGGTTTTGGGCCAGCCGAGGGTGCGGATACTGAGGCCGGAGGGCGCTTCCCTGTCACGCCACATGAGCATCACTCCTCCGCCCTCGGGAACCTGACCGGCCCAGTCGAGCATGACCCGCCAGAGGCGTTCGCGGACGGCTTTGCGCAGGTGGGGTGCGGCATAGACGCCGGGGCCGACCTCCAGCATGCAGGAGGCCAGGAAGCCCCGGAAGCGACCGGGTACGTTACGCGTTATGGCCAGTGTCATGGACATTGAGCAGCTCCTTGATGTTATCAATCATCTGGGGGATGACTTCCTGTTCCCTCAGTGTCCGGCCGGTGAGCCGACGAGTGGTTCTCTCGATGTCCTCCCAGCCTTGCCTCTCGTGCCGCTTCACCGCGCGAAAGGCGACGGTGAGGGTGACGTTGACGCGGAACAGGTCCGCGATGTCCAGCACGAATGCCTGGGCGGAGGCCTCGTGGATGAAGCCGAGCTGAGGGATGGTGGCGGTGGCGGCGACGGCGACCATCGCGGCGGCACGGACGGCGGAAGAGGCATGGTTTATAGCCGTGTTGGGGAGGTCGTCGCTCTGGGGGCTTGATCTGTCGTAACGGCGTCCCGACCATTGGACGCCGTGTTTCCTGGCCAGGCGCTTGTAAAGTATTTTCATGCGGTGGCCTTCCACGCCACGAAGGGCATCGAGGTCCTGGTGCGGGAGGGTTTCGCCGAGGCGTATGGCGTACATCCTCCGGGCCACCTCGATGCGCCGGTCTTCGTCGGCCCAAAGGCGGGTCTGGCGCCGTGCGAGTTCGGAGCGGTCGGCTCCGAACGGCGCGCTGGCGGCGTAGAACCTGACCCCTCCGGAGCCCACGATGAGCAGGCCGGTGCCATGGGAGGCGAGCAGCCGGAATGCGTCGTGGCTGACTGTGGAGCCCGGGGCGAGCAGGATGTTGGAGATGGCCTGGTAGGGTATCTGGTATCTGCCCTGTTCGAGGGAATCGCTGCCGGCGGTGACGAAGGCGAGGGTGCCTTCCTCCACGTAGAGTTTGCCGCGTTCGAGCCAGAGGAGGCCGTGGCGGTCGGCTTGAGGGATTCTGGCTGTGTGCAGACCGAGGCGTCCTTTGAGCATGGCTTTACCTCCCGGGCGGTTGGACCTTGAGCATGCCGAAGCCGAAGGTTTTGTGGCGGCCTACGCCGCGGCGGATCAGCTCTCGGAACTGCCGACCGTCGGTGACCTGCAGACGTCCGGACAGGGTGGCGGCGGGTCGCTTGATGACGGTCGTCTTTCGCGACCCGCCGTCGGATCTGCGCAGCATGCGTTCTAGACTGAACCTCTCCAGGCGCACGGTTTGCGCTGCCAGGTCGGCCCCGCCCCGCCGTTCGAACTGGCCGAGCAGCCATTGACGGTAGACATCTTCCCGGTTGACGGGTACGCTCCGGTCGTCGACCTCCCAGACGCGGGAGAGGAAGGCGTCGACCTCGGCGCCGGCGCTGTGGTACTTGCCGGCGGAGGACTTGCGGACGACGGGACATGCGCGAACCGTGAAGCGGAGCCGGGTGCCGGCTTCAAAGCTCTCGGGCATGGGCTTGGATGCGAGGCGGTCCCAATCGCAGATGCGGTAGACCATGGGACCGGCCAGCTTGCGGGCGATTTCGTGAAGCCGGGCGTCCGGCTCAGAGCCGTAGGCAAGCACGCGCAGGTGCCTGCCGGGGGAGTCTTCGACGCAGAAGGGCCCCGGGGCCCGGTCCCCGAACAACTCCGCCAGTGCACAATGAGTGAGGTAGTTCTCGTCGACGTGGCGTAGAGGCAGATGGAGGGCGCGGGCGAGTTCGGTGAGTCGCCGCGTGTCCAGCCACATCTGAACCATATGGAGCGTTGAGTTCTGAGTTGCGGTATCAGTCATTTTCGGTCTCCCGGGTGTTGAGCTGAATCTTGCCCTGCGCGATCCAGCGTTCGCCGACGTGGATCTGGTTGGCCCAATCGCGTGCGTCGGTGACGGGACGCTGCATGGCTTCGGGTTCTTCGGCATCGGGCCGACTGGGCCACCAGGCATCCGCCTGCGAGCGTCCTTCGGCCCATTCCGGCAGGGGGGCGGAGCGAAGGGCGTCGGTCAGGCGGGGCTCCTCCGTTCGCCCCATCAGCAGGCGTGCGGCGGGCAGGCAGCACTTGCGCCCGATGAACAGCGGGCGCTCGGGGCGGTGGAGTGCATGCTCCAACTCCTCGAGCCGGGGGCGCTCTTCGGGTGGCTCGAGAGAGAGGGCGACGGTGCAGGCGGCGTCGGCCCAGTAGTCCCGCAGGCGGATGTGGGTGCCGGTGCTGGCGGAGCCGCCCTTGCGCCTTTCCAGTTCGCCGCGGGTGGTCCAGGCGTGGTCGTCGCGCATGAACTCCTGGCCGAGGTCGACGGTCTGGTAGTCGCGCAGGCGCCGGCCGGGCGCGTCCCGTCGGCAGGCGTAGCGGATGCGCTCCTGGAGGCGCTGCAGCCTGTCGGTCTCACGGTGATGGTAGCCGAGGGCGTTGCCCAGCATCCCGCAGAGCATGGAGAGGGCGGGATAGGGCTGTATGACTCCCCGGTAGTCGACCATGGGTGCCCCGAAGCTCATCAGGGGGGCCTCGAATCGAATTAAGAGGATGTGCATCGTCTCACCCCCCTACCTTTTCGGCGGCCCATTCGGCGGCCTCGTCGAGGGGGACGGTATGGTTTACGCCGAGGGCCTCGGCGATCGCCTCGGCCGGCTCGGTGCCGGAGAGCCTCCGCTCGGTTTGGCGCCCGTACATGGCGTCAAGCTGCCGCAAGTGGGCTCCGAGTGCCTGGCAGGAGTTGGCCAGCACGTCCGGCGGGGCTTCAACCGGCGCCCGGAAGGCATTGGCGAGGGTGCGGGGCTGTACGGAGCCGGCCTCGATGAAGACGCACTCGGAGTGAGCGTAGGGCGCGGTGGAGCCCAGCTTGGCCCCGGGCGAGACGGTGGCGACGATGTGGACCATGCGACGGACGACCTCTGCGGGCAGCCGGCGGTCCGCATCGCGCCAGTCCTCGCGCCCGCATCCTTCCAGGTTGGAGACCAGGAGCGGGACGTCCACGACCACGTAGCCGTAGAAAAGGCCGCTGTTGAGTTCGCTGGTATTGATATGACCGGCGCCGAGTTCGCCTTCACCGCCGGCCTGTCTGAGTTCATCCACGGCGGAGAAATAATCGGTTTCGCTCTCTTCGGCGTGTGTGGTGAAGGCGTGGGCGACGTGCACGGCGGCGTCGCCTCTGGCGAGGGCGTCGCTGGTGGCCATCCGGCCGAACATGGCGGCGTCCAGGCCGGTGGCGAGGGCGAGCCCCTTCAAGTTTTTCTTCAGGTCGCCCTTGCTGATGTCGTTGCAGGCCTTGATGGCGGTCTCGATTTGCTCAGAAGACAGTTTCGCCTCGGGGTCTGCCCAGAGCGCGCCGAGTTCGTCGCGCAGGGGCTCAACGGTTTCGCGCACCAGCTTCCGCAGGTAGCGCACCTCGGGCTCGCCCAGGATGGTGACCTGGCTGGACTCGAGGACCTCGTCGAGTTCCTCGCCGCCCGAGAGTATCTTCTTGTAATCGGTCTTCGACGGCCTGTCGTCGGAGAGGACCATCTCCATAAGGGTCAGAGCGGCACAGGCGACCAGCCGTGGTGGCAGGCCGTCCTGGATGAGGGGATGGGCTACCTTGCGCTGGAAGGTCTCCCGGGAGCGGTAGGACTTCGGCACGTCGTCGACGTCGTAGAGGGCGTGCTCGCCCTCGTGGTGGCGCCAGTGGTATTTCAGGCACTGCGAGGAGATGCGGGTGCGAGTGGCGCCCCCGAAGGGGAGGCGCTTTGCGAAACCGGCGTCGTCTCGGTTGAGCAGCGCGCCGGGATAGGAGGTCAACGTGTGAATCTGGACGAATCTGGCATCCGACATGGTGCATCCTCCGGGATCAAGAGCAAGGAATCAGTCGTTCTGCTGTTGTTCCTGCTGGAACTTCTCGCGGTAATAGCTGCGGGCGATGCGCCGGCGGTGGCGTTCGGCCCAGTCTCCCTCCTGATTGAGCAGGAGCTGAGCCACGTCGGTCCAATCGGCGTGCTGGTTCTTGGCGGCCAGGTAACGTGCGAGGCGGCGGACCCCCTCGGCCAGGCCGTCCCCGCACTCGCGCATCAGGCGGACGAAGCGAAGCTCCGACCAGCCGGCGCGGGCCAGGGCCCGCCCGAAATGCTCGGCCGGGTCATGCAGGCCGGCCGTGATGGCCATGCCCATAAACAGGGCGGCCCAGCGGCGCTCCTTCTCGTCCCGGTCCCGGCCGGCGCTCCAGCTCCGGGGGACGTAGAGCAGCAGCAGTTTCCACAGGGCCGGGGTGTAAGGGTCACGGGGGGAGACGCGACGCAGCTCGGCCACCTCGCCGGTTCCAAGGTGCTCCTGGATTGCACGAGCGACTTTGCCGACAACACTCGGGAGAGTGGCCTCGGCGGTGTCGCCGGCGTCAACTGCTTTCGGCTGGCTCATGTTCAGCCTCCTCGGTGCTTGGGTGAAGTGCTGTGAGGTGCTGCCTGGCACGGCCGTAGAAGATCGCCTGGGCCGCGCTGACGGCTCGATAACGGTGGATGGAGGGCACGGGTGCGCTCTGGATGGCGTCCTGGAGCTGTTGCTCCGCGAACTTCTTGAGCTTTTCCTGCCAACGGCGGCGGGCCTCCTCTCGGGGCACGCCGAGGGAGGCCCAGAGTTCCGGGAAGAAGGCTTCGTCGACGGCCGCGTCGAAGGCGTCGGTCCATCGGCGCACCTGTGCCGAATCGACCTTGGCCTCGTGGCCCGCAGTCAGCAAGGCGGCAAGTGCGGGATAGAGGACGTTGCGTTGGACCTTTGCGGCGGTATCGACGCGTTCCTCGGCCCTTTCGGCCAGTTCCTCCCGCCGGGAGGTGTCCGAAATACGTCCGAGGGCCTTTTCCGGCACGGGCACGACGCGCCGGTGGAGGCCTTCGGTCTTGCCCTGTCCCCGGGCCAGGGCACGGGCCAACAGGTAAGCTCCTCCTTCCTCCGCGGGAGTCCGCTCCATGGCGGCCGGCCATTCGAAGTCGCCGGTGAGGAGGATGCGGCGCAGAAGGTCGTAGCCGAACCCGCTGCTGCCGACGCTCAATGCCTTGTTCTCCGCTTTGTCCACCGGGGTCCACGGGTCGCCGGTAGCGCCGTTGATGTCTTCGGGGGCCGCGATTCTGGCGGCTTCCGTTGTGGCACGCCAGCATTCGAGCCCGGCATGGCGGCGACGGAACCGGATTCTTCGGCAGACCTCGATGAACAATGGATGGCACTGCGCCAGGGGGATGCGACTGGACTTTGCACCGTCCCAGGGCAGCCGCCAGAGCAAGGCGGGGCCTTGAGGATCGTAGTTACGTTCCCGGACGAGGCGTTCCCGTGCCGAGAGGACGGCCGGGACGTCCCGCCGGAACCGTGTCCCCCAGCCCAAGGCGGGCGCGAGGCCCAGGAGGGGGCGACTGCCGTATCCTCCGTTCATGCGGATGATTCCGTAGTTGCGGCTGCCGGAATACCCCTCCAGGGTCTGGAGCGTGAGGAGCGCGTAGAGCCAGTGTTCTGTCGCGGGGCGGGCCGTGCGGTGTTTTTTGACGTCGTGGTCCTTGGACAACACCAACATGTCGAGTTCGTCGGGCGTGGCGACGTCCGCTTTATATCCGGCCTCGTCCAGCGAGCCCTCCGGCACGGGGGACTGCATGAAGGCTGGGCGGGAGACGTCCTCGACTACCAGGCACCAGGCCGCTTCATCCCCATCGGTAAGCCCCATCAGAAGTTCTCTCCACTGCTCTGCGTTCCGGCAGGGCTCTTCCCGGCCGGACCGGTCCAGTGCGATGGCCGCCAGTTGCACAAGGAAGCAGAACCACGCCTGTCGCTGGTGAGGTTGGAGCGCCTCGAAGGAGACGATCTCATCTTTGGCCAGTCCGGCGAGGACGGCCGGGAGGTCGATCTGAAGACGCGCGCCGCCGGGACGCCGAACGCTGATCAAGGGGTCGGTCAAAAGAGAGTACTTACAGGTATCATTCATGGCCTGACTCCTCCAAATAGTCTGCGTCGGCCGGATGCAGGCCGAGGCGGTTGTAGACAAAACGCCGGTTGCCGAAGGTGAAACGCAGCGTTCCGTTCTCTACCACGGGGTTCTGCGGTGAGGCGTCTTCGGGTGCTTCGGGGGCATAGAAGTGGGGGAGGTCCAGGCGGCGGTAAGTGCCACCGAAAGGGCCCTCCATCTCGGTCTGGAACTCCGCAAGACGGTCCCCCTCCCCCAGGCGCGTTTTTATTCGTTCGCCCGGGTCCGTCGGGAACAACACTTCACCGAAGGGTTTGTCCCGAGCCAGGAGGGCTATGCCGGCCTGGGCTTGATCCGCGCTGCGAAGTGCGAGGACGTAATTCTGGTGACGGGGCCACCTGCCGCCGAGCGAGCGGACCAGCGCCTCCAGGGCCTCGGGATGGGTGGCCTCCTCGACCAGTTCGCGATTCATGGCGGGGATGGCCCATTGGGCGTTCTCCTCGATCAGCCGCCAGGTGGCCTCCAGTGCCCGGAGGTCCTCATAGACTGTTCCGAGGCCGTGCGGGCCGTAGGCCGGGCCGTCCTCGCCGATGTGACTTTCCAAAGAACGCTGTTCGGGAACGAGAACGATGCAGCGGGGCCGGCGGCATTTATCAGGCCGGGAAGCAGGGGGCCGGCGCTCCGGATGGCGGTGCAGCCGACCAATCCGTTGAAGAAGGACGTCGGCCGGGCAGAGGTCGGTGATCATCAGGTCGGCGTCGATGTCCAGGCTCTGTTCGACGGTCTGCGTGGCGACCGCGACGACCCCGTCTGGTGGCGCCTCCTTGCCAAAGGCTGTCTCGACCGCTTCGTCCAGCAGCTCGCGGTCGCACGCTGCGTAACGAGAGTGGTGAGGGGCGACCACCCCTTCGGCAGCGAGAAGAACCGAGACGGAGTCCCCCGCTGCCGCTTCCAGGACAAGTTGTGTGGCCACGCAGTCGCGAACGGTGTTGCGGATGATGAGCACACGGGCGCCCAGCGAAGCCGCCTCCAGCGCCATGGGCACGAAGGTCTGCGGGGTTCCGGCCGCGGGCAGCAGTTTGATGGCTACAGTTTTCTCGTAACCGGTGGGCCGGCTGCTGATCCGCTCGATGGTCCCCTCCGCAACGGAGCGATGGCTCACCAGGGGATAGGCCATCCCGCGCGCCTCGGCCAGGGCCGGAGGAGCGGACCCGGGGCGGCCGAGCAGCCGCGCCTGGGCCGCCGTGCCGAGGGTGGCCGACATGAGGAGAGCATGGCCGCCGGCCCGCAGGTGAGAGCGGAGCACTTCCTCCAGTAGACGTCCCATGTACGGGTCGGAGGCATGCACCTCGTCTACCACCAACAGGTGTCGCAGGAGGGCTGTTGCTCGCAGATGGGCGTGCCTGACCTGAAGAGCGGACAGCAGCACCTGGTCCACTGTCCCCACGGCGATGGGGGCGGCCAGATACCTCTTTGAACTCTCGGCGGCCCAGCCCCGGTAGCGCCAGCGGTCTCTTTCTTTGTCGGGCCAAAGGACTCGGAACTCGGGCAGCCGCCGGCCCTCGGCCTCGTCGACCCGCAGGTATCCCGGCACGGCAAGGACGACCGACGGGCACGACTCTCGGCGAGAGAACGCCCTGGCTACGGCCTTCACAACCCGCCCGTGCAGTTGAGTAGCGGCAGCGCGCGTCGGCAGGGCGAAGTACATCCCGTCGACCAGTCCCGCGTGCAGCAGTTGCAGGAACCGCACCAAAGCGGCTTCGGTCTTCCCCGAGCCGGTGTCCGATTCGATCAGGGCCAAACTGCCTTCGGGGTGAGGCGGCAGCCCCGCGCAGGCCCGTTGCACCGGATGAGGCTCGTAAGGCGCGACCTCCCCAAAGCCGGGGGGTTCGGCGCCGCGAGACAGACGAGCTGTCGCCACGTCAAGCCCCAGGCGGCCGACGGCATTGCGCGCGCGTTCCCACGCAACCGGCATGCGGTCGGAGCCGTCTCTCGCATACGGAAAGAACTCCTCGTCGGAACCGATCCAGTCGGCCAGGGTTACAACTCCATTGAAGGCATGCGCGAACTCCGGGCAGGAGGGGAAAGGCGGATCCGGCTGCCACGCCTGAGGGAACCATCGGACGGCAGCTTCGCGCAGCTCCCGCAGGCCGGCTATCGGATCGCGGCGGCCGTTGGGCCGCCAGAGTCCGGGATCGAATCCGCCGGCGGGCTTCAATGGGCGGCCGTGGTGGCAAAACGAAGACAGCAGGAGGGAGATAAATCCAGACTCTGAACAACACCAGCCGGACATCTGCTCCAGTGCGAGCGCTTCAACGATTCGCCCCTTCGTTTCCCGTGGCCCGTGAAGGAAGTCCACCAGCGGCCGCACGTGGCCACCGCGTGTCCGGCTCTTCGGCGGCGCCTGGTCCTGGAAGCCGTGATTGACTTTACCGGCGTCGTGCAGAGCAACCAAAGCGCAGAGCCTTGCCACCTGCACATCGGTCAGTTCATTTTGTCCGATCAGTCGGGCGAGCCGAGCCCCCAGCAGCGTGTGCTTCAGTAGCGCGCCCGTGACCGCCGCCACATCGGCGCAGTGCGCCTCCAGTGGGTGCCAGCACCGCGCTCTGCCCTCTTCGTCGCGCTGGAGCTTCCCCCAGAAACTGTCAGGCGATCCGTGCATGACTTACAACACCCCCGTGGACGAGTCATAGTTCGGGGTCGTTCTCGGAATGCGCCAGGAAACGCGCACGTGAGTCCCTTCCGATAAACAACCTGTCGCTGCCTCCGAGCGGGATTATATCCCCTCATTAGAATAGGGTCAAGGGTTTTTTTTGGGCTCTTTTGGCAACAGGAGTGGGCTCGCGGAACGCTGAACGGCGGATTTTTCGGTTCTCAGAGGGCTTCTGGTGGGGCCAGGGACCGGCGAGACGAATCGGTTGCCCCGATAACGCCCAACCCGGACACGCCCCGGGCGCCGAACGGCTACAATGGCCGCGCTCAACGGTCCTGCTAACCGCGGAGGACGCAGAGTTACGCAGAGTTAACGACGGAGGGACAACGAACGACGAACAGGATTCCCCCAACGGCTGGACAACCCGGCAACACAACATCCGGGAACCCTGTGCTGCCTACTCCCTGCTGACTACTCTCTACTGACTACTGTCTACCGTCTTTCGTTCAGGTTGACAGACATGTCGCCATGTACCGGACGAGGCCCGGCTGCCCGGCGTATGTCTCGCCCCTACAGGGCTCAACTATTTGGGACCACACCCGGGTCCCCAGGGCTACGCCCTGGGCTGTGTATGTAACGCCCCTGCGGGGCTGCGATGTGTGATATACTGCGCACTCCGAGCAGGGATGCTCGCGCTACAAGTACCCCCAGGGCTGCGCCGTGGGCTGGTATGTAACGCCCCTGCGGGGCTGCGATGTGTGGTATACCGCGCACTCCGAGCAGGGATGCTACCGTCTTTCGTTCAGGTTGACAGACATGTCGCCATGTACCGGACGAGTCTCGGCTGCCCGGCGTATGTCTCGCCCCTACAGGGCTCAACTATTTGGGGGGTGGACCCGGGTCCCCAGGGCTGCGCCCTGGGCTGTGTATGTCACGCCCCTGCGGGGCTGCGATGTGTGATATACCGCGCACTCCGAGCAGGGATGCTCGCGCTACAAGTACCCCCAGGGCTGCGCCCTGGGCTGGTATGTAACGCCCCTGCGGGGCTGCGATGTGTGGTATACCGCGCACTCCGAGCAGGGATGCTACCGTTTTTCGTTGAGGTTGACAGACATGTCGCCATGTACCGGACGAGGCCCGGCTGCCCGGCGTATGTCTCGCCCCTACAGGGCTCAACTATTTGGGACCACACCCGGGTCCCCAGGGCTACGCCCTGGGCTGTGTATGTAACGCCCCTGCGGGGCTGCGATGTGTGATATACCGCGCACTGCGAGCAGGGATGCTCGCGCTACAAGTACCCCCAGGGCTATGCCCTGGGCTGGTATGTAACGCCCCTGCGGGGCTGCGATGTGTGATATACCGCGTTGCCCGGGTCGCTCTGGACGCTGAACACGTACGACCAGGATGGCCCGGCACTGTCTACTGTCTACTGACCACTGTCTACTGCCTACTGGCCACTGTCTACTGACTACTGACTACTCTCTACTGACTACTGATTACTGACCCCCGGTTACGAAACGAACCCATTTTACCGCAGGGCTTGCGCGGGGAAGCACTTACGACACAAAATCCAAATCGGCGTACGGAGCCGGATGTATACGCGAAACCACAGAAAGGACACTTTTGGCTTGCCGCGTCCGGACGGCCCGTGCAGGACGGCCCGGCACTGCGGGCAGGTGGAGGCGCGGAGGACGTCCAGGGCGCGCCGGGCCGGGTATCGGGTTCCGCCGGTGGTTTCGGAAGAGTGTGCCCCGCCCGGAGCGCAGCTTCTGGAGCACCTGCGCACTCGCGCCGACAAGCCCTGCGTCGTGGTCCCGACCGGCGGCGGGAGCAGGGCTTGCAAAAGCCAACGCTTTGAAGGTATGCTTTATGTGGTGTCTCTCCGGATCAAGTTGTGCCGGGGGGACGGGACGGCGCTGCTGTGCGGCCGCGCCCGGCCGCCCGCCACCGTTCTTACAGAAGGGTCGACACGTCCCGGCAACTGGGAGGATGAATAACCCATGGGGGTAATGTGGCAAGAATCGGACAGCGAGGACGAGGGAGCCACAGAACAGATACACCGCACCTCCAGGCGGGCCTTCCTTGCCCTACTGCTGCTGGTGGCGCTCCTGCTGGCGGGGGCGATGGCGCTGGGTCGGCAGGAGGACCTGCGGAACACGTTCCTGAAGGTGCTGCCGTGGGCGACGTTCGTGTGGTCTCTGGTAGTGCTGGCCTACACGGCGCGCACTTTCTGGAAGGCGCGCTCCCACCACAAGGAGCACTCCGCCGAACGCGGCTTTACCGACCCCCTCACCGGTCTGCCCAACCGGAAGGGCCTGGTCACTGCGCTGGACCGCTTCGAGATGGGCCCCCAGGAGTTCGGCAAGCGCACGCGGCTGATCGACATCGACCTGGTGAACCTGGATCGGGTCAACTACGAGTTCGGCCAGACCGTCGGGGATGCGGTCCTCCAGGACATCGCCAATCTTCTGGAGAGCAGCGTGCCGGAGGACCACCTCGTGGGGCGCCTCGGCGGCGACGAGTTCCTGGTCGTCGTACCCCAGGCGGGGACCTCCGAGGCCGAGGCGTTGGCCGAGAACCTCCGGGAAACCGTGGAGAACTACCGATTGAGCCTGGGGGACCGGGGCGAGGTTCAGTCTCTGAAACCCCGTGTGAGCATCGCCGCTTACGTCCCCGAGCAGGCATCTCTGCATGAGACCGTCGTCAGCGCCAAGGAGGCGACCGCCCACGGCACCGTGGCAGAGTCGGAGGGGGAGGAAGCGGAACCTTTCTACCACGTGGCCCGCATCACACTGGGCGCCTTCGCCGCCCACCGCTGGCAGGATCTCTCCAGGTCCGAGCAGGAGGAGTTCAAGCTGTGGAAACGGGAGTTGACCGACGCGGTTACCGAGCGTATGTCCAACGACCTGATCCGCCTGCTGGACGAGAAAGCGGAGACCAACTGGGTGGATTTCGTAACGGCCGTGCCCGCGCCCGGGGGAGCCGGGGGCGGCCGCACGTATCCGGCCCGCCAGCTCGCCGAGGCGATAGCCCGCCAGCTCGGGGTGCCCTATCGGGACGTGATGCGCGCGGACAGCAGCGGGCCGGAAAGCCGGCGCGTGGAGCCGGCGGTTGACGCGGTTATCGAGGAGGGAGAGGGTGCGCTGGTGGTCTCCGACGTGGTCAGTTCGGGCATCGTCGAACGTCGCTGCGTCAAGAAACTCTCCGCCGCCGGCGCCCACGTGCAGGTGGTTGCCTGGGCGGCATATTGACCGGCTGCGGGGTGCGTCTCAACCGGCGGCCTCGCGCCCCTGGGCAGGTCTGAGCGCCTCGATCCCGTAGAGGCCGGCCGATACCACAGTGACGAAGACGACCGCAAAACTGAGCGTGTACTTGATAAACTCCCCCGCCTCGCCCCAATAGAAGGGCCCCGACATCAGCGCCAGCGCACAAACCCCCTGGGTGACTGCCTTGCCTTTGCCCCACCAGCGGGCGGCCACGTCTTTGCCCTTGTGGCTCATCACCAGGCGGGTGTAACCCACCGTGATGTCCCGAAGCGCCATCAGAAGAGGGACGAACGACAGGGCTCGTCCCACCACCGCCAGCGACCAGTAAACCGTGATGCGCGAGAGGCTGTCGGTATAGGGGTCGAAGACCTTCCCAAACTGGCTGACGGCGTCGTGCCGCCTGGCCAGCCAACCGTCGATCAGATCGGTGGCCTCGATAAGGGCGACAAGCCCGGTGCCGGCCACGATGGCCCACGTCCGGTCAGCAAGCCAGGGCGTCAGCAACGCCACTCCCAGGGCCAGAAGCAGGCGCGAGCCAGTGATGAGGTTGATAAGGATGGTCGGACCTCTGGACTTTCCCATGGACTGGCTCCTGAGACGTACAAAGGAGGAGAGCATTCTCGGCCCGCCGTCTCGCCGGCGACAGCAGAGAGCTTAGCATCCGGGGGGCTTTTGCTGCAAGGGCCGGCGAGACGGCGGGCCGGGCGCCGCGAGGGGTCTGATGTGACCGGACCGTGGTCGAGGCCCCGCGCGCGGCCGCCGGAGGGCTTTTCGGTTGAACTACCCCGCCCTTCTGATATAATTAGGGGGAAATGGCGGGTGGCCCGTGGCCTTTCCCGTGTTTGCCGCTTCGCGCTCCAGCGGGCGGCGTTACTACTCCCTTTCCGAACGAATCTTGCGGGGGGATGCCGCCGTCGGGGGCTTTGTCCTCGGTGGGGTGTGCTGGAATGCCCGCGGGGCGGCCGGCTGAGTCCTTTACTTCTGTAAGCGACGCTTATCGTGTTTGAGACCCTGAGCAACACACTGGAAGGTTTCTTCTCGAAGCTTCGGGGCCGCGCCAAGCTGACCGAGAAGAACATCGACGAGGGCCTCAAGGAGGTCCGGCTGGCCCTGCTGGAGGCGGACGTCAACTATCGGGTGGTCAAGGAGTTTATCGAGCGGGTCCGCACCAAGGCCGTCGGCGAAGAGGTGATCCAGGGGGTCGATCCCGCCCAGCAGATCGTCAAGATCGTTCACGAGGAGATCGAGGCCCTCATCGGCCCGGTCGATACCAGCATTCCCATGAAGGGCGACGGCAGCCCCACGGTGCTGATGCTTTGCGGCCTGCAGGGCAGCGGCAAGACGACGAGCTGCGCGAAACTGGCCATCTACCTGCGGGAGAACTTCAGTTGCTCCCCCCTTCTGGCCGCAGCGGACGTGCGACGGCCGGCCGCCGTGGAGCAGCTTGAGAAGCTGGGCGAGCAGTGCGACGTCCCGGTGGTCAGCGACAAGGGGGCCGACGCCCTGACCGTCGCCATGCAGGCCCGGTTCAGGGCGACCGAGGAGGACGTCGGGCCGGTCATCGTGGACACCGCCGGACGGCTGCACATCGACGAGGAGATGATGGGGGAGCTCCGGGAGATCAAAAAACGGATCAAGCCCGACCAGATCTACCTGGTGGCCGACGCGATGACCGGCCAGGACGCGGTCAACAGCGCACTGGAGTTCAACCGCCATCTGGAGTTCGACGGAGTTATCCTGACTAAGCTTGACGGCGACGCCCGCGGCGGCGCGGCGCTCTCCATCAAGGCGGTTACCGGCAAACCCATCAAGTTCGTCGGACTGGGGGAAAAACTCGACAGGTTCGAGCCCTTCCATCCGGACCGCATGGCGGACCGCATCCTCGGGATGGGGGACGTGGTCGGCCTGGTGGAGAAAGCCCAGAAAGTTATCGAGGAGGAGGACGCCCGGGCGCTGGAGGAAAAACTCCGGCGCGCGGAGTTCGACCTGGAGGACTTCCGCCAGCAGATACGAACCCTTCGCCGCATGGGTCCGCTGCGGGACATACTCGGGCATCTCCCGTTCATCGGCTCCAAGCTCGATCAACTGGAGTTCGACGAGAAAGAGATCGGACACGTCGAGGCAATAATCAACAGCATGACTCCCGAGGAACGTGCCCGCCCCGCCATCATCACCGCCAGCCGACGCCACCGCATAGCCAAAGGCAGCGGAACTGATCCGGTTACCGTCAACCGGCTGCTCAAACAGTTCAAGCAGATGAAGAAGATCATGCGCAAGATGGGACAGGGGGACATGGACTCCCTGATGGACTCCATGCCGGGAGGGATGGACCAGATGCCGGAAGGCTTCCGCCCCGGGGACCGCCGGCGCGGAGGCGGAAAGTAAACACCACAAAACCACAACCCCAAAGGCGCACATGGTAAGGATCAGGCTGACAAGAACCGGACGCAGGAACAAGGCCTACTGGCGCATTGCGGCCTTCGAGCAGCACAAGTCCCGCGACAGTGAGCCGATCGAGTACCTCGGCTCCTACGACCCGCATCAGGGGGAGGACGAGGAGAAGGTCACGGTCGACCGCGAGCGAGTCGAGCACTGGCTCAGCGTCGGGGCACAGCCCAGCGAAAGCGTCGCACAGTTGCTGCGTTCAGTCGGCATCGCGGTCTGAGCACGCCCTCCGACGGCTGCTGTGCCGGGAAAGGGGCCACTATGGCCGCCGCTCGCCCTACGCTCAGGTTCGACATACTCACCCTTTTCCCTGAGGTGTTTGAGCCCTTCCTGCACACCAGCATCCCGGGCATCGCCGAGGAGAAGGGCCTGGTCGCCTACCACGTGCACGACATTCGGGACTACAGCCGAGATAAACATCACAAGGTCGACGACCGCCCCTACGGCGGCGGCCCCGGAATGGTGATCCGGCCCGGTCCGGTCTACCGCTGCTACGAGGCGGTCAGGGATATGGCCGAGCCGGAGGGCCGCCTGATACTGCTGACGCCGCAAGGCCGAAGATTCCAACAGGCCATGGCGGAGGAGCTGAGCCGTGCAGACCGGATAGTCCTGCTGTGCGGCCACTACGAGGGAATCGACGAGCGCGTCCGCCGCGGCCTGCCGGTGGAGGAGGTCTCCATCGGCGACTACGTGCTCAGCGGAGGGGAGGCGGCCGCCATGGTGGTAGTGGACGCCGCCGTGCGGCTGGTTCCCGGCGTGCTGGGTCATGAGGAGTCCAGCCGGCAAGACAGCTTCAGCCGGGGAGCCCTGGAACATCCGCAATACACGCGCCCCCCGGAGTTTCGCGGGATGAAGGTCCCCGAGGTCCTTCTGAGCGGGCATCACCAGAGGATAGAGAAGTGGCGGCGGGAACAGTCCGAAGAACGCACCCGGGCCAGGCGGTCCGACCTTTTGGAAAAAGAGCCACAGCAGATGGAGAAGACAGATGAGTGACCGGGAAGAACGTCCCAAAGGACAGGACCTGCTGCGAATGGTCGAGGAGCCCCACATGAAGGACGACGTTCCGGGGTTCCGCGTAGGCGACACCGTCGAGGTCGGCGTCCGCATCCGCGAGGGCGGCAAGGAACGGGTCCAGGCGTTCCGGGGCGTCTGTATCGGACGCAAGGGCAGCGGCAGTCGGGAGACCTTCACCGTCCGCCGCATTGTCCAGGGAGAAGGGGTGGAGCGCATATTCCCCCTGCATTCTCCCAACGTCGAGCGCATCAAGGTGGTCCGCAGAGGCAAGGTCAGGCGCGCCAAGCTGAACTACCTGCGAGGGCGCACCGGAAGGGCTACCCGGGTAACCGAAGACCTGAAGGCGCAGGCCGCCGACCGGAAGCAGCAGCAGGAAGAAGGCGAATGACCGCCCCGTCGGTCCCCGCCCCGCAAGACTCCCCCCTCAGCGACCGCTGAAGAATAACCGCGCCGCCAGCGTGAGCAGGAGCGTCGTAACAATGCTCAGCACCACGCAGGTGGTCAGGGGAAAGTAGAAGCTAAACCGCTCGCCCTCGATGTGGATGTCGCCGGGCAGCTTCCCCAGCAGCGGTATCCGGTCGCCCGCCAGGAACAGTGTTCCCACCAGCATCAGCACCGCCCCGGCTACGATAAGGGCTTTGCCGATCGCCGAGATGGTAGCCACCTCCTTCGCACCCGTCCTCGCCGGCTCACAAGATAATCGCCAGAAGCAGGACCAGCGCCAGAACCGCCAGCACGACCAGGATCGCCGTCTTGAGCAATTTCCGCCCGCCCCCCGGAGCGGCCGGCTTGCCCTCGCCTTCGTCCGCCCAGGGCTGGGCGACCGCGGGACCCTCTCCGGCGCCGGCCAGGGCCTCCGTGTCGAGATGCAACTTCCCCCGGGTGGCCTCCCGGGCAATCCGCCTCAGCCGCTCCCTCTCCGAACCCGGGGGCAGCCATCGGGCGGCCTCAAGCCAGTGTTCTGCGGCCTTCTCCTTTTCGCCGGCGAGGTACAGGCGACGGGCCGCGCGGACATTATTCAGGAAACTCTTGCGGACCCTGCCCCTTTTGAAACGCCGGACGGCCTCACGCAATTCGCCGGTGATTCCCTGCTCCCGAATCTGGTTTTCCAGCAGGGGACGAGCCACCGAGTAGCGGCCCTCCTCCAGTGCCTCCACCAGCGGAGACCCGGGCCCTCCGGCCGGGGCGGGAGCGGCCCCTTCCTCGGGTCCGGCGATCCCCTCCTTCAGGGAAGCTATGGTGGCGCTGTCCCGGCAGATCTCGTAAGCCCGGTTGAGGGCCTTCACGGCGGCTTCCCTTTCGCCGCCTTCTGCCAGGCGGAGGCTTTCTTCCACCAACCGATTGCTCTCTTCCCGACTCTGCTCGATCTCGTCGAGCAGTTCATCCATTCCTTCGGTGCCTGCGGGCACGGATTCCAGCAGCCCCACGGCCTCATGGAGGTATCCCTCGCGGACCTTCTCCCGGGCCGCCTCGAGCTGTTCGGCGACCAGTTCCTCGTCTGGCTGGCCCGGTGGCGCGGCTGCCTCCGCGGAACCGGCCACCGGGGCGGCCTCCACCTCCAGACCCGTATCGCGCCGCAGCGCGTCGTAGAGTTCCGCCCCGTCTCCGAAACGCTGCTCGGGATCCTGCTGGAGGCATTTGCCCATCACAAACGTCAGCTCGCTCGGCCAGGGAGCCTCCAGCGGGTTCTCGATGGAAGCCGGGTCCCGGCCCAGCAGGCAGCGCAACAGCACGAGCGCGAACGCGTAAACATCGGAAGCCTTAGTGTAGCTGCCCGGCTCCTCAACCTGCTCCGGAGCCCGGTATGAATGGACAAGCCGGGAATGAAGCGCCTCTGAGCCGGCTTCCATCTCGTCCAGCCACAGGGGCAGCATGAAGTCGCTGAGCAGAACGCTTTTCCGCCCGTGGCAGAACACGTTGCCCGGCTTCAAGTTGCCGTGAGCGCCCATCCGGGAGTGCACCTGGCCCAGGGCGGCGGCGAAACGCACAGCGAATTCCGCCAGTCGGGAACCGGCCCAATCGTCGCATTGCCGCTCAACGGACCCCCGACGGAAATAGCGCATCAACATGAAGTAGTAGTCGCCGCGACGCCCGTGGTCCACCAGCTCGACCACGTCCTTCCCCTTCATCTCCTCCCAGGGCTCCAGCTCCGAAAGAAAACGTTCTTCGGCATCGGCGCAACGCAGGTGTCCGGCGGGTATGACCCGCAGGCAGGCGTCGAAGACGGCATGATCGGGCGGGGCGGTCTCCCACAGCGAACAGAACTCGTCGGCGGCTATCAACCGCCGCAGTTCCATCCCGTCCACCTGGTCGCCCTGGCTCAGCTCGCCGGTGCCCGCGGGAGAATGGTCGGTCTCGCTCACCCGAATCTGCTCCCTGTCCCACGTGATCGAAAGCGACAACGCTCCTGCTCATTGTACGTCCGGTCCCGGAGCATTGTCAAAGCAGGCTCGCGACGGTATAGTCTCCAGTCTGGACGGATTCCCCACTTCCCTGAGGGGGGCAGATGTATCCGAACGCGTTCCTCACCGCTATGCTGCTCACCGCCGCTGCGGGACTGTCGACCACTGTGGGGAGCCTGGTGGCAGTCTTCTGGCACGAACCCAGTGACCGGTACATGGCGGTGACGCTGGGATTCTCAGCCGGGGTGATGATCCACGTCTCCTACGTCGAACTGCTCCCGGCCGGCATCAACGGGCTCTCCGAGGGAGCCATGGCCGCCGGGGCGGCATTCGTGGTGGCCCACCTGGCCCTGTTCGGGGGGTTCGTCCTGATGTTGCTGATCGACGTGGTGGTTTCCCACAGCTACATTCTGGAATCTCCGGCGTCGACGGAGGACGCGGACGCCCTTCGCAAGATGTCCCTTCTCGTCGCTCTCGGGGTTGCAATCCACAATTTTCCGGAAGGAATGGCAACCTTCGCCGGCACTCTGCAGGACCGTTCGGTCGGGCTGGCCATAGCTGTGGCGATCGCCCTGCACAACATCCCCGAGGGGGTGGCGGTCGCGGTGCCCATCTACGCCGCAACCCGCAGCCGGAAGAAAGCTTTCCTGTGGTCCTTTCTCTCCGGGGTCAGCGAACCGCTGGGGGCCGCCCTGGCCGGACTGGCCCTCATGCCCTTCCTCAGCCCCGCTCTGCTGGCCTGCACGCTGGCCGTAGTGGCCGGTTTCATGATCTACATCGCCTTCGACGAGCTTCTGCCGCTGGCCCAGGCGGAGGGTCACCACCACCTGGCCATCCTGGGGGTCCTGGGGGGAATGCTGGTGATGGCGGCCAGCCTGATTCTGCTGAGGTGATGCGCTCTCTCGCTGCATGGCGTCCTCAATAAGCCGCGAGCCCCGCCCCGCCGGGGGACCACACTACGAGCACCACAAGGGTCCTTTCTCCGTGGTGCTGCGCTCACGGTGGCCCCGAGTACGCCGGAGAGGGCCGGGCCCGGCCGAGAGTTGAGAGGTCGAAACCCGGTATGACTTGGGGACCCGCGAGCTTGACGGTAGAGGCACCCCTGCGCTATGATTGGGCTCGGGCCACTGGTATCTTGAGGAAGGGTTTTCTGCCCACCTGAGCCTTCCCTCTATCCTCCGAGTGAACCCGATGGGCTCGTCACCTGGGCGGCACAGTTTCCGGCAGCTCCTTCGGTTCTACCGCTACGCCGCCGTTCACTGGAGGGCCATCACCCTTGCCTTCGTCGCCCTGGCCGTCTCGGCGATGATGAACGTGGCGGTTTTGATGCTCGTGAAGCCGGCCATGGAGGAACTGGAGCAGCGCCAGGCGACCGGCGTCAGCGAGCAGGAGCAGGTGAAGGTGGCCCCCGAAGATGTGCTGGCGGAAGCCGAGCAGAAGGCCGAAAGCTGGGTTCGGCAGTTCGGGCCGGTAAAGGCGTTCAGCGACTGGATTTCCGCCGGCGACGGCCTGAAGAAGCTGGCCCTCCTGCTGGCCCTCATCGTCGGGCCCCTGCTGTGCCTCTCCACCTGGGCTTACCAATACCTGCACCGGCGCGTGGTCTGGCACATAATGGCCGACATACGGATGGACGTTTTCCAGCGGCTCTCCAGCCTTTCGCTGAGTTACTTTTCCCATCAGCGCACCGGCGAGATCGTCAGCCGCCTGACCAACGACATGCAAAGCTCCACCGCTGCGCTGAAGCTGATCTTCGGCAAGATCGTCAAGCAGCCTTTGCTGCTGGTGGGGTTCCTGGGGGTGGCGTTGGCCTCGAGCTGGGAATTAACCCTGATAACGGCGGCCTGCCTGCCGGCCATAGCGCTGCTGCAGCGCCGCTACGGCCGCCGCATCCGCCGCTACAGCCAGAAAAACCTGGAGCGGTTGGCCGACATCACCGACTCGATCACGCAGATGCTGCAGGGCATCCGGGTCGTGAAGTCCTTCGACCGGGAGGAAGAGGAGAACGCCAGATTTCGTACCCGTACGCAGGCACAATTGAGGAGAGCGTTCAAGCTGGTGCGCACCCGGGCCTGGGCCGACGTGCTGCCGGAGTTCCTGCTGGTGCTGGTGCTGTCCGGCGTGTTCATCATGGCCGGCCGGCTGGTGGCTACCGGCGAACTCACCGTGCCCAGCATGCTGCAGTGCGTGGCTGCGCTGGCCGCCACCGGCACCCCCATCCGCCGCATCGTCAAGGCCTACAACAGCCTGCAGCAGAGCCTGGCCGGCGTGGCCCGCATGTTCGAGCTGCTGGACAGCACCCCGGAGATACAGGACCACCCGGACGCGGCCCGAATCAGCGGCGTCGAAGAGGGCGTCCGCTTCGAGGACGTCTGGTTCGCCTACGACGAGGAACCGGTGCTGAGGGGTATCAACCTCTCGGTGCCCGCCGGGAAAGTCTACGCAATTGTCGGAGAGACCGGCGCCGGCAAAACCACCATGCTCGACCTGATACCCCGGTTCTACGACGTGGACCAAGGCTCGGTGAGCATCGACGGCATCGACGTGCGCCGCATCGAAAGGGAAAGCCTCATGGAGCAGATCGCCATCGTCGGGCAGCATCCTTTCCTGTTCAACCGGAGCATCTGGGAGAACATCCGCTACGGAGACCCCGAAGCCGACGACGAAGAAGTCGTAGCAGCCGCCAGGGCCGCCAACATCCACGAATTCATTCTGAGCATGCCCGAGGGCTACGACACCCTGGCCGGGGAGATGGGAGACCGCTTCTCCGGGGGACAGAGGCAGTGCATCACCATCGCACGGGCCATCCTGAAGAACGCCCCTGTCCTCATCCTCGACGAAGCCACCTCCAGCCTGGACGCCCAGTCGGAGATGCTGGTGCGCATCGCCCTGCAGAACCTCATGGAGGGCAGGACGACCTTCGTGATCGCCCATCGGCTCTCCACCGTGCGGGACGCCCACAGGATAGTGGTGCTGAAAGCCGGGCGAATCATAGAGCAGGGGTCCCACGAGGAATTGCTGGCCGAAGGCGGCGAATACGAACGGCTCTATCGCCTCCAGTTCTTCGAGAACCCGGAAGAAGGGAACCTGTAGACGGTCTCCCCGGCGGCCGTGCCGACCGGGCGAAGTCCTCAAAGCCCTGTCGGCCGCCCTACTCACGAAGGAGAAAAGGGGTGAAGCAGATGAACGCTTCGCAGATCATCGCCTGGCTGGTGTGCCTGCTGCTGGCCTTCTGCGCGGCAGTGCTCGCCGTGCACAACACCGCCAAGCTCGCGGTGCTGGAAAAAAGGTTTGCCGAAGTCACCCAGGCGGCCGAACGCCAAAACCAGGCGCTGGAGGAGGTCCGGGACGTGCTTCTCCTGATCGAAGCGGACCTCTCCGGTAAGCCGGCGGGGCCGACAGAGAAGTGAACTCCAAGCGGCGTCACACTGGAGCAGGCTCCTGAGGGAGCGAAGCAGTCCGCCTCCCAATGCCACTCAGAAGTGCTTCTCCCGGTATGCGGCGAAGTCGGTGACGTGCTGGCGTTCCTCGTCGATGATGTCTTCCAGCAGGTCCCTGTCGGGTTCGGGGATGAAGCGTATCATCTCGTGGTAGAAAAGTAACGTATTGCGCTCCATCTCCATGGCCGTCTCCACCGCTTCCCGGTCGCTTGCCTGCCGTTGCGCCATCTCCTCCCCGTCGCGGCCGGTGGGAAAGATGCGGCCCTCGATGAGGTAGGACATGTAGGACTGATACTGCCCCGGGTATTGCTCCCCGCCCGGCCTGTAGTCCCCCACCTTCTCCAGCAGGCCCAGGAACTTCTCCTCGTGTTCGTCCTCCATCTCCGCCACATCCAGGGCGAACTCCTCCAGATCCTCCGAGTCCGTGCTCTCGGCCAACGCCCGGTAGAAAGTGGCCCCAGTCCGCTCTTCCTCTATGGCAATCTCGATCAACTCCCGTGCGGAGAACAGTTCCGGCATGGTTCCTCCTCCAGTAAAGGTTTCAGTCGCCCCCAGGGACAAAGCCCGGACTTTGCATGCTACCCGAATCGTCTCCCCGGTTCAATTGCCGCCGGTCTCTGATGCTGTCGAGGATAGTGCGGGAATTGTCGGGTGGCCAGAAACGCCCTCCCCAGGCGGGCAAGCTGCGGTGGCTATTGACGAACTCGCTCGGAAAGACACTTTTGGGCGGTGGCCCGCCACATTGTCATGCAGAGGCGCCTCGCTGTTCGGCCACGCCGTCCCACCACCGTCCGCAATCGACCTTCCCCCCTGCCGCCCTGATTCCGGGCGGACCGTGGATGCCTTCTGCAGAGCCTGTTCATCCGTCTCCCCCCCCCCGTTCCAGGACGCGAAGGAGGCCGCGCTCGGCTCACAGCAGTTCCAGCGCGCTGCGGGCCGCGCGTTCGGAGGCCCCCGGCCGAGCGAACTGCCCCAACGCTTCCTCCATCGCACTCCGGCAGCTCCGGTGGACGGTCCTGTCGCTCAGCAGCCGGACGGCGGCGGCCGCGAGCCAGCCCGGAGCAGGGCGGGCCATGGCCTTCTCCGGGCATATCATCCTTCCCGCCAGGGCGTTGACGAGGCCGAAGTACGGGGTGTCTGATAGGCCGAAGGCCAGGAAGCAGACGAAAGCCCCCGGACGGTAGAAGATGACCATCGGTGTGCGTTGGGCGGCGATCTCCAGGGTCACCGTGCCGGACTTGGCAATGCAGAGGTGTGCGGCGCGAGCCAGCTCCGGGGGCCGGGCATCCCCGAGCAGTTCTATCGGCACGTCGGTCCCCCTGAGGGCCTTCTCGACCGCGGGCCGGATTCCATCCGGGGTAAGGGCGGCGAAGCGTGCTTCCGGCACGGCGGCCCCGATGCGGCCGATGGAATCCACCAGGAGCGGCATGTGCGCGCGCACCTCCTGGCGGCGGCTGCCGGGGAACACTCCCACGAGGCGGTCCCCGAACCGCTCCTTCAGTTCGTCCACGACGTCCTCGTCCGGCGGGTTGGCCTCCATCTCGTCGAAGAGCGGGTGGCCCACGTAATCCGCCTCCACCCCCCAGCGGCGGTAGAGCGCCGGCTCAAAGGGGTAGATCAGCCCGCAGCGGGTGGTCCAGCGGCGCAGCTTCTTCAGTCGGTAGCGGCCGTGCGCCCAGACCTGGGGAGGTATGTAGTAGAAGACCGGAACCCCCCTGCGGGCGGCCTGTCGGCAGAGGCAGAGGTTGAACCCGCCGAAGTCCACCGGCACCACCAGGTCCACCCCCCCGCCGTCCAGCAGCTCGCAGCACCGCCGCATCCGGCGGCGGTAGCGGCCGAGCAGCCAGAGGTTCTTCAGCCAGATTACGCTCTCCTCCGGTGCGCCCAGCGGCTGCAGGCCGGCCTCGCGCATTCGCTCCATCCCGTAGCCGACGAAGCGGAGGCCGTCCCGTTGCTCCACCATGGCGCGCATCAGGTTGGCGGCGTGGAGGTCCCCCGAGTCGTCGCCCACGCTCAGCAGTACGCGTTTTTCATCCATCGGCACCTCCACACCCGGCACGGTGAGCCGGATATGTTAGCGGGGGCTCCGGAGATACGCAACGATGCTCCGCGCCTCACGGTACCACTGCTCTGTCAAAAGAAACGAAGCGGCCGCCGGGCTCACACGTGGGTGCGGAACCAGGCGCGGGCCAGGTGAAGGAAGGGCATGGTGTAGGCGTGGCCCTGGCCGGCAAGCTCCGTGTAGCTGCGGGTGCCTGGCAGCTTCCGAAACAGCGAATGGATGCTCTCCGACGGGCACGTATCGTCGACGGTCCCGGCCGTCAGCAGCGTCGGCATCGTCAGCCGGTGTGCATGACTTACCACATCCACAAGGCCGATCGCCCTCCAGGGACGCCTCCTCGGCCCTGCTCAGCAGGCGGGCGCACCACTGATCCACCTCTTCTTCGGTCGGGTAGTACTGCTCGGGGTCCTGCATCTGCTTCTCCCTTTGGGCGACACGCACCGGGCGCGCCCCCGTGCTTAGTGTGTGATGCCCCAGGGCGGGGTCAAGCGGCTCTGTTGGGGCGGTCCGCCGCTTCGGCGGCCTCCTCGATGCGTTCCCGGGCGATCTTGACGTAATCGGGGCTGACCTCGAAGCCGACCCATCGGCAGCCGAGGCGGGCCGCTACGGCCGCGGTGGTGCCCGTCCCCATGAAGGGGTCCAGCACCGCCAGGGGCGGCTCAGCGCGGAGGCCGTGCAGCTTAATGCACATCTCCGGCAGCCTGTCGGGAAAAGCCGCCGGGTGGGGCTTGGCCCCGGTGACGGTCCGGTAGGGTATATACCAGGTGTTGCCGCGACCGCGACAGTCCGTTCTCCGCTCCCCCCGCTCGCGGGTGAACTTCCAGCGCCCGATGTTGCTCTTATCCCGGTAGGGCACGCCGACGGCGAGCTTGTCGAGTCTCACGCGGCCGGTCCGGGTGAAGTGGAAGATATACTCGTGACAGTTGTTGAGGAACCGGTCGCTGTTGACCGGCTTGTAGTGGCCCATGTTGACGTCCCGTTCGGGGGCGGCGATGGACTTGACCCAGTGGACGGTGTTCTGGAGGTGGAAGTGCCGGCCGAGGCGCCTGGCGACCCGAAGGGAACGGAACTCGTCGGACGGCTTGTCACCGATGTTGAAGAAAAGGGAGCCATCCTCGGCCAACACCCGGCGGCACTCCCCGGCCACCTCCTCCATCCAGTCCAGGTACTCCTCGAAGGGCAGGTCGTCGCAATGATTGTCGTAGGCCACGCCGATGTTGTAGGGCGGGGAGGTGACGATCACGTCCACGGAGCCGTCCGGGAGGCGGCGGCGCATGCCCGCCAGGCAGTCCTCGCAGAAGATGGTGTCCATCCACTTGGCGGGGGCGGCGTCTGCTGTCCCATCCGACGGATCGGGAGGCATATCCGGTTCCCTGCAAAAGGCCTGGCGACCCACATTGTCCCGGATGCGGGAAGGGAAATGCACGCCGACGCCGCAAGCCCTGGAGCGTACGTACCTTATGGCAACCCGAAAAAACCACGGAGACACGGAGGACACGGAGAACGGAACGAGTGGGGGGCAACAACGGCGAGCAACCTACAGCACACGTCGCACGATACCGTCCTTCAGCACGGCGACGTTGAAGTTCAGTAGAAGGCCAACCTGCTTTCCGCTCAGTCTCATGTAGCTCAGCAACTGCGCTTTGTGCACCGGGAGGACTTCTGCGACTGCCTTGAGTTCCACGATGACCGTATCCTCCGCAAGGATATCAATGCGGCAGTCGCTGCCCAGGTTGACGCCTTTGTAGCTGATTGGCACGGGCACCTGGCGCGCGAAAGCCACCTCGCGGAGAGACGGTTCATGGCACAGTGCTTCCTCGTATACGGACTCAAGCAAGCCCGGGCCGAGTTCCCTATGCACCTCCACCGCAGCACCGATCACCTGTTCGGTTATGTCGTCCGATAACAGCATCCTGCCACTCCGTTGAGGTCGTCCCATGACCCGCCTTTCCGTTGCCGTTCTCCGTGTCCTCCGTGCCTCCGTGGTGAAGGGACCGTCACCCCTGGGCGGCCAGTTTGAGCCCGCCGACCATGACGGGCGGCGCGCAGATGCTGCCGAACCAGTCCGCCTCGGTGCCCAGTGCCTCGATCCGGCCCAGCACCTCGTAGACGTTCCCGGCCACCATGCAGTCCTTGACCCGGCCTTGCACCTCGCCGTCCTCGACCAGGAACCCCAGCCCGACGTTGATGCTGAACTCCCCGGCCAGCACGTTGCTCTGGCCGGAGCCGAGCGTCTGGTCGATGATCAGCCCCCGCCCCATACCCTCCAGCATATCTTCCAGCGGCGTATCCCCCGGTGCGATCAGCACGTTCGTGGTGGACGGAGACGGGCGACCGGCGTAGCTCCTGAACCCGCGGCCGGTTGGCTCTATGCCCAGCAGTCCGGCGGTCTGGAGGTCGGCGAGATACGTGCGCAGGACGCCGTCCTCGAACAGCTCCCGCCGGCGGGCGGGCACCCCCTCGTCGTCGGCCGGGCAACTGCCGGGGGCGAAATCCATGCCGGGATCGTCGGTCAGGGTCAGCCGCTCATCCAGCACCTGCTCGCCGATTCTACCCCGCAGCACCGAGGAGCCCTTGTGGACCCGCTTTCCGTTGAGGGCCACCTCGACGGGCTGGAGGAGGGTGCGGATGCACTTCGGCGTGAAGATCATCGGCATCTCTTCGGGGCGGGTCGGCGCGATGGTGGCGGCGTCCCGCATCTTCCCCAGAACCGTCCCGGTCAGGGGGGCCACCGAGTCGAACGGCCGCCCCCAGGTTCTATATTCGTATATCTGGAGGAGGCCGCTCTCGCCGAGCTTCTGCACCTCAACGTCGGCCGACATCCGGCTGTAACGGTAGGATAGGTCCAGTCCGCTGCTGTTCAGAACGCGCTGCCGCCGGAGTGAACGGTTCAGGTGCGCGGCGTAGAGGCAATCCTCGTCGGCCTCCCGGCTGAGGGCCAGTCCCTCCCGGCCGATCTCCACCATCTCCTCGGCACCGACCTCTTCCATCTCGTCGTCGTAGAGTCCCGGGCCCGGCATCTCCTCCGGCGGGCCGGGGAACTCGAATTCCGCCTCGTCCCCGAATTCCGCGCTGGCGGCGGCCATCCGCAGCAGGGGTTCCGCCTCCCGAAGGTCGGTCGTGGAGGCAAAGCCGATCCGCCCCTCCTGGATCACGCGCAGACCGACGCCGCGCCGCTGGCGGGACTGGATCTCTTTGAGGCGGTTGTCCTCGAAGCTCACGCTGATGGTCTCCGAGGTCTCTTCGAAGACTTCGGCGGCGTCGAAACGGTCGCGTGCAGCGTCCAGAATCTGTTCGGCCCTGTTGTCGTCCATTCGTCTCCCCTGTTGGATTCGGTTCCGTTCAGCAATCGCACTCGTCCTCGACCTCGTCCTCGCTGTTTATCCTCTCGGGCTGAAGACGAGGACGAGGGCGACGAGGAGGACGCCACCTCACCTTCCGCCGATGACCACGTTCCGGATGCGACAGTGCGGACCGCCGTCGCCGACCCTCAAGGGAGACTGCCCGCCCTTGCCGCAGCCGCCGAGGCCACCCTTCATCTCGAAGTCCGAGCCAATGCAGTCGATGTTCTGGAGGGTCTGGAACACATTGCCGGTCAGGACGACGTCCCGGATCTTCTCCGCGATGCGGCCGGCCCGGATGCGGTATGCCTCCTCGGCACTGAAGGTGAACATCTCCCTGTCGGTCTGGCCGCCCAGCCAGCTCACCGCGTAGATGCCGTCCTCCGTTTCGCCGAGCATCTCTTCGAAGGGCGTCTGGCCGGGTTCCATGAACGTGTTGGTCATGCGCACGATGGGAGGGTGGCGGTAGGATATGGCGCGGGCGTTGCCGGTGGGCTCCTCCCCCATCCTGGCGGCCGTCTCCCGGTTGTGCAGCCGGCCGGCCAGCACGCCGTCCTTGATCAGCGGGGTGCGCGAGCCGGGCACGCCTTCGTCGTCGAAGGGCACGAAGCCCCCCTCACCCTCGATGGAGCCGTCGTCGGTGATGTTGAGGAAGTCGGGCCCGAAGCGCCGCCCTATCTGCATGATCTCCCGCATGCGGGGGTTCTCGTAGAGGAAATCCGCTTCGCTGAGGTGCCCGAACGCCTCGTGCACGAACACTCCACAGAGCCGGGGGTCGGCGATGACGGTATAGGCGCCCGCATCCACCGGTTCGGCGTCGAGGGACTCGATGGCCCGCTCGACGACCTGCTCGCAGGCTTCGTCCATGCGGGTGACCTTGTCGAAGCCGGTCAGGTCGCCGTTGTCCTCGCGTGCCCGCTGCACGTTGCTGCCCTCCACGGCGATGGCGGCGACCATTGCGCCGGTGAAGACGATTTCCTGCTCGATGCAGGTTCCCTCGGAGTTGGCGAAATGGAGCGTGGCGTGGCGGTCCCGGTAGATCACGATGCTGCTCTGGATACGATCGTGGGCGAGCACCGCCCGGTTGTAGCGGTTGCACATGCCCTGCTTGTCCTCCAGGGGCACTTCGGCGGGGTCGGTGTCCACCGGAGTCCTGTAAGTACTGTGCACCGGCTCGACGGGCGCCAGTTCGAACTTCTCCCCGCCCACCAGCTCCGCCTGCCGCACCGCCCGGCGGGCGTACTCCTCCATCGCATCCACGTCGTTGAAAGTGGCAAAGCCCCACCCGCCGTCCTTCAGCACGCGGATGCAGCCGCCGCGCTGGGTGCGCTCCCCGATGTCTTCCAGCTCCTCCCCGGAGTAGTGGATGTTGGTGGAGACGCCTTCCTGCAGGCGCACCTCGGCGTAATCGGCCGGCAGCTTTCCGCAAAGGTCAAGCAGTTCGTCTTTCATTCGGTGTCCTCGCCAGAAGTGAGAAGAGGGGGCGATTCTCCCCAAAGCCGGCCCGCTTAGCAAGTGCGTTCGTTCGGTTTGCGCAGCAGGCAGGCGTGGCTCCAGCCGACCTTCAAAGCGTCGGTCCTGCGGAACCCCGCGCGACCGAAGAGCCTCACCATCTCCTCGAACCGCCGCCGCCGGACGTGCACCTTCGGCTCGGCCACCAGCATGCGGGCGCCCGGTTTCATGGCGCGCAGTATCCGGCGGGCCGCTTCGGATGGCTCATCCAGTTCGTGCAGTGACCATACGGCCAGCACGAAGTCCACGGACCGATCCAGGTCCAGCTCTTCGGCGGCGCAGAGGATCGGCTCCACGCGCCCGTCGCCGAAGGCCCTTCGGGCCCGCCGCCTGACCACCTCCAGCAACTTCGGGTCGACGTCCAGGGCGACAAGTTCCCCCTCTGGGCCCACCGCGCGCGCCGCGGGAATGGTGAAATAGCCGATGCCGCAGCCGATCTCCAGGCAGGCCATCCCCGGGCTCAGGTAAGGCGCCAGGATGGGCTCGGGCCGCTGCACCAGGCGGCGCAGGGGATTCTCCCACGCATAATGCGACCACCATGGGTAGTTGTGGCGCGGCATCGCAGCCCCTTCCGGGCGGCCGGCACCGGGTCCGCTCCGGCATCACGCGGCCGCCGTCTGCTTGACCAGTTCGCGGACTATCCCGGTCCACCGGGTGAAGCGCTCCGGCTGCTGATCGCAGGTGTGGGTGTCCTTCAGGATCATCTCCAGAACGCAGCCGTGGCGCCGGGCCGCCTCCAGCGCCTGGGCGATGTATCGGCGTATCCGCTCCGGGTTGAACTCGCCGCAGAGATGGGCCGGATGCGGCTTCCAGGAGAGGATGTAATCGCCCCTGAGCTTCTCGGCGCACTCCTCCACGTCGGCGAAAGGCGAGATGGAGATGCGGCGAATGTTGGGGATTTCCAGCACGTAATTTAGCTTCCGGGTGAGGTCCTCGCAGCAGCCGTAACCGTTGAGCCCAAAGGGCTCCAGCAGCCGTTTCTCGTAGGCCAGGGAGAACTCCTCGTGCATGTCCGGGGAGACCCCCGCCAGTTCCTGCGCCTCGGCGGAGCCCCACATGTCGCAGGGCCTCACGTGCTCGCCGTCAAAATCGTCGGCGGGCAGCTCGTCGGTATAGCCGACGCCACCGGAGGAGTGATAGGTCCCGTCGTTGTTGAGGTCCAGCAGACCGAGTGCCTGATACTGCTCCACGCGGCGCCGGTGGCCTTCCTCCAGGATGGCCATCGCATCGTGGACGAACCCCGGCCGGGCGGCCATGTCCATCATCGTCTCCTTCAGGCCGTGCAGCCTGCAGAGCTGGGCCATGAGGTGGAAGGAGACACAGTCCACGCCTTTGAGCCTGACCTCCAGGATATCGCCCAGCAGCTCCTCGGCTTCCCGCAGCCTGCGCCGGGTGGCTTCCTCGTCGCAGTGGATCTCGGGGAGCTGGAGTTTCTCCAGGTCTTCCGGCTCCACCAGCACCGGATCGAAGGCCCACGCGCCCCGCTCTTCGGTGCTCGGCTCGTAGCGGGCCTCCAGCCCCCACCCGGTGCTGCGGACTACCCTGTGGAGGATGAAGTCGCCCTCGATCACCGTGTCGTCGTCCAGATTCTCGTGGTAGTAGATGCGCGTCCGCAGGTTCCATTCAATGCCCCGGGCCCGCTCGCCGCTGCAGCGCATGTCCCGGTCGGTGATCAGCTCGCCCCATCCGCCCTCGGGGAAAACCAGGATCATCGGGCGGAGGGGCCGGAGGGCGTTGTGACGGCGCCAGAGTTGGCGGCGCTCCTCCATGACGGGAAGAGCGGCGATGTCACGGACCTGCTTCGCCAGGTCGCGCAGTATCTTCCTGTCCGACGTGCCGATCGACATGTTACCTCCGGACTGTCCGTTGCTCCCCGTCCATTCTGCGCGACGTCCACCGTCGGCACAAGGTCACGCAGGTCGGCAGGTGCCGGAGCAGCGCACAGATCCGGCCGCCGGTGCGGACGTACTGACCGGCGCTCATGGGTACGCGCGCTACAAGCCGGCCCCCCGGCGCGCCGTCAGTCCTCGGGGTAGGTGTCCCCCGGATAGCAGGTCGCATACCACTGGTGCCACGTCCGCGACATGTCCTTCACCAGGGCGGCGTTCTCCCCGGCGAGGTCGTTCGTTTCGGTGCGGTCCCGCTCCATGTCGTAGAGTTCCCAGTCGCCCCGCCAGCTCACCAGCTTCCACCTGCCGCGCCGAACGGCCCTGCCCTTGCCCCACTGCCAGAAGACCTCGTCCCGCGGCGGCGGCTCTTTGCCGCGCAGAGCCGGCAGGAAGCTCCGCCCCTGGAGGGGCACGATGTCCTGAGCGTTGAACCGGGACGGGTAGTCCGCACCGGTCATGTCGATGAATGTCGCCATGAAGTCGATGAAGTGCCCGACGTGCCGGGAGAGACGTCCCGCCTCCGCAATCCCGGCCGGCCAGCGGGCTACCAGCGGCGTGCAGACCCCGCCTTCGTGGCTCCAGTTCTTGTACTTGCGCAGGGGCGCGTTCGCGACGTTGGCCCAGGGCTGCCGGAGCGACGCCCAGCGGGTGATGGAACCTATGGGGCCGGAGCCCTTCCGCACGACCTCCGCCGAGGCGCCGTTGTCGGAGCAGAACAGGACGAGGGTGTTCTCCTCCTCACCCAGTTCGCGGACCTTGTCCAAAACCTTCCCGATGTTGCGATCCATCCGGTCGATCATGGCGGCATAGACGGCCATCCGTCGGGCCTCGGTGGCGCGCTCCTCCGCGTCCAGCTCCTCCCAAAGCGGGTGCTCCCGCTCCGAGAGCGGGGCGGTTTCCTCCTCGATGAGCCCCGCCTCGAGCTGCCGCCGGTAGCGGGCGCGCCGGACCTCGGCGTAGCCCACCTCGTAGCGGCCCTCGTATCGGCGGATGTCCTCCGGCCAGGCCTGCAGTGGATCGTGCGGGGCGTTGTAGGCGAGGTAGAGGAAAAACGGCCGCTCGTCTCCCTCCCCTTCGTCCAGCCAATCCAATGCGTATTTCGTAAAGTAGTCCGTGGTGTAGAAGTCGTCGACTTCGGGAGTGTAGGGCTGATAGGTTTCCCCGTCGATGCACCAGAAGCGCTTACCGTAGCGTTTCTGGGCCGGTTTGGGCTCTCCCTCCCGCTGATAGCCGGGGTTGAAGTAATTGCAGGCCCCGTCCCGGAGCCCATAGAAGTGGTCGAACCCGCGGTTCACGGGGTTCTCCGTTCCGTGGTGCTTGCCCGACCACAGGGTGCGGTATCCGGCGGTGCGGAGGACTTCGCCCAGCGTGACGGCGTTCTCTATCACCCCGTGTCGCCGGCCCATGCCGCACTGCTGGGCGTAGACGCCGGTCAGCGCGCAGGCGCGGGAGGGGAAGCACTTGCCGGTGTTGTAGAACTGGGTGAAGCTGACGCCGTCCTCGGCCAGCCCGTCGATGTTGGGGGTCCGGACCTCGGCGCCGTAGCAACCGATGTCGGACCAGCCGAGGTCGTCCGCGAGGATGAGGACGATGTTGGGCCGGTCCGGGGCGGATCCGGCGGAGGACGGCCGTCCTGCGGGTTCTGCGTCGGTGCTCATCTTCTTTCTCCCGGGCGGTTTTGGGGCGCTCAAGGGACGGGGCCGGCGGTCGCGTGAACGCGCCCTCTCAAATCTCGGCCGCGCTCCACGGCCTGGCGGGCCGCTTCGGCCGGCAGGCCGATGATGTTGATCTCCCTGTCCACGGTATGTCGGAATATGCGCTCCATCTCGTTGTACGTCGGCTGCGAGAGGTTTACGGCGTAAACGCCCCGCATCCCGGCGACCTGATCGATGTAGTGATCGCCCCTGCCGCAGAAGTGCACGGCCCCGCCGCCGAACTCCTCCAGCAGGCGCTGGTCGTAAGGCCGGATGAACTCGCGGAACATCTCCGGTGAGAAGTTCATCGCCGAGTCGTCCCTCAGCATGATCCGCCCCCCGTGCATCAGGCCCCAGTGGGGGTTGTGGCCGTTCTCGAACGGCACGAGCGCCTCCCACCTCCTCATGAAGCGAACGTAGGTCTCGGTGACCAGCTCCAGCAGTGCCTGCACCAGCGCCGGCTCGTCCACGATGGCGGTGAACAGTCCGCTCCCCCAGAGCAGCTCGCAGACGTCCATCGGGCCCTGAGTGTCGGGGTGATAGAGGTGGACGTGTTCGCTGACCTTCGGCCGGGCCCGCCCAATCTCCAGGAACCGTTCGGCCATGCGGAAGACCTGCCCCCCGAGGCCGGCCGTGAGGTCGGGTACGCCGCGGTCCAGCAGCTCCCGAACCGCGTCCGCGCCGCCTTCCAGGGGACGGACCGTGGGCAGCGTGTTGGTCTCCTCCGGCATCATGAACAACTCGGCTCCGAAGAGCGATGGCAGGATGCCGGTGCCGTAGTTGCAGCGCACGCACAGCAGGGAGCCACCGGCCTCCGCCAGCACGCGGGAGCAGCCGGCAAGCTGGCCGAGCGCCATCGCGTCGAAGTCCTCGATCGCGCGGTTCACAGGGACCTTCGGCCATTCCACCGCCGGTGGAGCCGGCTCCGGCCTGCCGGGGCTGAAGACGTCCCCCTCGAAGTCCCCGTCGGTGAACTCCACCCACCGCCGGTGGATGTCCCGCTCGACCTCCGGGTCGATCCGGGCTTCAAGGTCATCGAGGCAACGTTCAAGCACGCCGCGTTTCCTCCTGCGGGGACGAGAACCGTGATTATAGTCCTCTCCGGTCGAACCGCCGAACCTTCCCGCCCCCTCAGGTGGAGCGCGCGACCTCGTCCAGCCAGACGCCCTGCTCGATCAGGCTGCGGCGCACGTCCCGGCCGTCGATCTCGGCCGGCGGGACGCCGCTTTCGACGGCCATCGCGGCGGCCGTCCCGGCGGCCTGGCCCACCGTGCAGGCCGGCGGCATCACCCGCATCGAACTGTGGACGGCGTGGTCCACGCTGATCGGCCGTCCGCCGACCAGCAGGTTGTCACAGTCGCGCGCGACGAGGCAGCCGTAGGGAATCTCGTACCACTCGCCTTTCGGCAGGTGTGCGTGCTCGGTGTCGCCGCCGGTGGGGCTGTGGATATCGATGGGGTAGTTGACCCGACAGATGCCGTCGGGGAACTTGGCGGCGTCCTCGAAGTCCTCACGGGTCAGCAAAGCGTGGCCTCGGACGTGCCGGGACTCTCGAACGCCGACATTCACCGCGATGGCGTGCAGCCGTGCATTCTCGAAGCCGGCCACGTCCCGGCGCAGGAATCTCAGGTAGTCCAGCACCTGGCGGCGGCCCTCCATCTCGGCCTCGGAGAGGGAGAGCGTGTCGGTGGCCTTGTGCCGGAGAATCCGGGTGGTGTTGAAGTGGATGCGGTCCTTCTCGACGCTCCTGAACCACAGAACGTTTTGGCGGGGGCACTCCAGCCGCCCTTCCTCCCGGGCCGTATCGTAGAGGGCGTTGATCGTTTGCCCGTCGGGCATCCGTTCGGGCTCCACCCCGGCCAGGTCGAAGCAGGTGGTCATGGCCTGCGCCTGCTGGTCCTCCGGCCGGCCGAACGTGTATTCGCAGCCGGCGCGCGCGGCCAGGTCGGCGTCGCCCGTGGCGTCCACGTAGACCTCGGCGCGGTGCGCGGTGAGCCCGCTTTTTCCGAGCATCACCACGGAGTTGATGCGAGGTCCGGTCATCAGGGGGACGTCGAGCCGGACGTGGTAGAGCAGCTCGACCCCGGCGTCCAGACAGAGCTTCTCGGCGGCCAGCTTCGCCGTCTCGTGGCAGAATGTCCGGCCGTCGTCGGACAGCCCTCCCATCTCGTCCATAACCTCCAGCCAGTCGGTGAAGACGCCGGAGTCCAACCACTCCCCGTCCAGATGGTTCGGCATGAAGGGGTTGACCAATCCGGCGGTGGCCATCCCGCCGAGGAACCCGTATTGCTCGCAAAGCAGCGTGGAGGCGCCCTGCCGGGCGGCGGCCACGGCGGCGCCGATCCCTCCCGGCCCGCCGCCCACAACTATGACGTCGACTTCGTGCAGCACCGGAACGTCCGGCTGAGCAGGTCGTCTTACCGTCGGGGCCATGTCGAGAATCTCCCTGAAGAGCGCGGTGTCATCCGCAAGATAGGCCAGCGGGGGCACGGCGTCAAATGGTCGAGCCTTGATAGAGGGAGGGGCAGAGATTAAGCTGCGCTCCGCAACGGAGCGGCCCCCCTACGGCGCCGAAAGGGGAATCGATGCCGGAACAGCCCGATGGCCCGGTCAGCTCGCGGCGGCGGTGGATAGCCCTGTTCGCCATCGTGGCCGCGGCGGCCGTGCTCATCCGGCTGATATTCTTCGCCGAGCTTCTCCACGTCCTGCCCTTCTACCGGTTCACCGCCGAGGGGTTCGACCAGCACGCCTACAACGTGTGGGCGCAGAGCATAGTGGAGGGTGACGTGCTCGCCCGGGGAAGGGGGTTGTTCTTCCGGGCGCCACTTTGCCCTTACCTCCTGGCGCTGGTCTACCTGGTGGCCGGTTCGGGGAACGTGACGGCGGGCATCGTCATGAACGGCCTGCTGGGGGTGGGCGCGGCGGTTTGTGCGGCGGGCATCGGCCGGCGCTTCTTCGGCTGGTGGGGTGGGCTGGCGGCCGGCCTCCTGATGGCCCTCAACGGAGCCCAGCTTTCGGTGGAGGCCATGCTGCTGGGCGACGTGCCCGTGGCTGCCTTCCTTCTGGCCGGATTGTGGCTTGTGGTGGAGCTTTTGGAAGGGGAGGGCCCCGAGGAGCGGCTGGCCGCATGGCTCTGGCTGCTGCCGGGCATCCTTTTCGGGTTGGCCTGTCTGGGAAGGAGCAGCAATCTGCTGCCCGTTGCCGCACTCTGCGCACTGGTGGGGCTGCCGTTCTTCAGGGGCAGATGGCGGCGTCTCGGAGCGGCGGCGCTCCTGCTGGCGGGCTGTTCCCTGCCGCTCGCGCCGGCGGTGCTCCGCAACGGGCTGATGCACGGGTCCTGGACGGTCAACGCCAACGGCCCCCTGGTGCTGTACCTGGGCAACACGCCGGGAGCGCCGGGCACGTTCACCTATCCGCCCGGCTTCAAGCACGACCACTCCTTCCGAGACGGCCCCCACTGGCTGAAGCGGTTGGGGCGTGAGTTGAGGGAACAACCTCTCTCGCTGGTGGGCGCCCTGGCCCGCAAGACGCTGCTGTTCTTCAACGCCTGGCACGTGCCGAACAACGGCAATTACGACTTCGCGCGCCAGCGCGTCCGGTCGCTGAAATTCTGCACCTTCGGTCCGCTTTTGTTCTACGTTCTCGGCTTCCTGGGGGTGGTTCTGACCGCGCGCGACTGGCGCCGTCTGCTGCCTCTCTACGTATTCGGGGGCGCCTTCGCGGCCTCCATCATCGTGGCGCTGGTGGCCGGCAGATATAAACTGCCCTTCCTCGGTGTGCTTGCGGTGTTCGGGGGCGGCGCCGTCGTCGTGCTGCGCCGGAGTCTGCTGCGGCGGCGGTGGCGCACGTTGGCCCTATCGGTCGCCCTGGCCGCGCTGCTCACGGGCGTGTTCTGGCCCCGTGCACCCGGGGGGACGGGGTATGCCTACCTGCGGATCAGGCCGACCGACTACCTGGCCAATGCCGCTGCGCTCGCCCGCTGCGGGCGGCTGGAGGAGGCGGCGGAGATGCTCCAGCAGGGGGTGCGGCGTTTCCCCCGGCAGGCGGTCTTCCCCGAACGACTGTCCGGAATTTACCTGGAGATGGGGCGGCCGCGGGACGCCCTGGCGGCCACCGAGCGTGCCGTGGCGAACGGGGTAATCTCCAGGCGTCTGCTGGAGCGGCGGGTGATCGCGCTGAGCCACCTCGGCCATCCGGGAGAGGTTCGCCGCGCGGCGCGGGACCTGCTTCGGGTGGACCCGGACAACCCGTTGGCCAGGCGAGTGCTGCGGCGGGAAGGGGCCGACTGAAACGGCTGTAGAACCCGAGCGCCCGGCAGGGTATCAGGAACGGGCCGTGGGAGTCCGCTGCTCGCCCCGCGCGGGTTCGATCTGGCTGAACTGGATGTTGTAGAAGCGGGCGTACTCCCCGTCCAGCTCCATCAGTTCCTGGTGGGTTCCGCTCTCGACGATACGCCCCCGGGAGACGAACAGTATCTGGTCGGCGCTGAGTATGGTGGACAGGCGGTGGGCGATGGCAAAGGTGGTGCGCCCCTCCCGCAGCCGATCAACGGCTTCCTGGATGAGCAGTTCGGTCTCGGTGTCCACCGACGAGGTCGCTTCGTCGAGGATGAGGATCTGGGGGTTTTTCAGCAGCGCCCGGGCGATGGAGATGCGCTGGCGTTGACCTTCCGAGAGCTTCACGCCGCGTTTCCCTATCTCCGTGTCGTAGCCGTCGGCCATCTCCTGCACGAAGGGAGCGGCGTTGGCGAGCCGCGCGGCGCGGAGGATCTCCTCCCGGTCGGCCCCGGGCCGGCCGTAACCGATGTTCTCCGCCACGGTTCCTGAGAACAGGAAGTCGTCCTGCATCACGATGCCGATGTGGGCGCGGAGGGAGCGCAGGCGCAACTCGCGCACGTCGCGCCCGTCGATCAGCACCCGGCCTTCCTGCGGATCGTAGAAGCGCGGGATGAGACGGGTGATGGTGGTCTTCCCGGCGCCGCTCGGCCCGACGAGCGCCACCATCTGCCCGGGGTAGCCGGTCAGGTTGATGCCCCGGAGGACCTGCTCGCTCTCGTACTTGAAATGAACGTTCTCCAGTACCATCTTTCCCCTGCATTCTTCCAGCTCTTTTGCGTCGGGCACGTCCCGGATGTCCGGCTCGATGTCCATGTAATCGAAAAACCGCTCGATGCCGGCGAAAAAGCGTCCCGCCCTCTCCAGCATCATGATGGTCCGCATGATGGGGTGGAAGAAGTGCTGCAGCAGCAGAAGGTAGGCGGTCAGGGTTCCTATGGTGGCCAGGTCTTCCATGTACAGGTAGCCGCCGTAGAACAGCACCATGGCCAGGCCGATGTTGTTCAGCAGGAGGGCGCCGGGAAAGAGAGTGGCGATGTAGCGGATGGCCCCCATCCGGGAGCTGTAATGACTCTGGTTGGCGTCGCTGACCGCGTCCAGCTCCCTCTCCTCGCCGACGAACGCCTTGATGACACGTATGCCGGCCAGGTTCTCCTCCAGCACGTCCGAGAGGGAGGCCTTCTTCTTGCGCACCTGGCGGAACTGCCGCAGCATCCGCCCCATCCAGTGGCGGGCATAGATGACGAGGATAGGGGCGATGGCCATGGCGACGATCGCCATCCGCCAGTTCAGCCAGAGCATGATGCCGCCGGTGACGGTAACGGTCACCACGCCGATGATGATGGTCTCGGGCCCGTGGTGGACGATCTCCTGGATGACGTTGATGTCGTCCACCAGTCGCGAGAGCAGCTCGCCGGTCTTCTTGCTGTCGTGGAACGACATCGACAGCTTCTGGAGGTGGTTGTACAGATCGTTCCGCAGCCACCAGGTGATCCGCTGGGCGACCTCGTGCCCCCAGTACTCCTTGAATCCGTGGATTACCGCCCAGACGGCGTACAGACCCACGATGACACCGGCGACCCCCATCAGCATGCGGTAGTCCCCGGCCGGCAGCACGGTGTCGAACACGTACCGTATCAACAGCGGCGGCAGGAGCAGCAGAACCACCGCGGCGACGTGCATCAACTGCACCCCCGCGAAGGTCCATTTCCGCGGGGAGACATATGTCGTTGCGAATCTCTTTAGCTGTTTCCACATGGCATATGGGTTCCCAGAGGCTCGGGACTCGGCGCCCCGGACGGAGCACACCCCAATTCTCAGATTACCGCCCCGCCGCCGGCCTCTTCAAAGTACTTGCCGAATTCCGCAACCAAACAGGCTCTTTGCCGCCCGAATCCCTTTTGACACCGACACCGGCCGGGGCTATCCTGCCGCTCCACAGAGCTTCGCACCCCTGATGGGAGAGACCTGGAGTGCACAGCGAGAAGGAAAACTTCGTGCGGGTGCTGGAGCGCCGCAACCCCTCCCGCGTGCCCTACCCCCTGCCGGTGGAGGGCACCCAGTACGGCGGAGCGTGGCCCTCCGAGAGCCGGCCCTCGGAGGAGGCGAGGGAATGGCTGGACGAGTGGGGGGTTCTCTGGCGGGACGCCGAGGGGGAAGTCTTCCCCGTCCGGCCGGCCGTCGAGTCCTTCGAGCACATAGACGAGCTGCAACCGCCCGACCCCGACGCGCCGGGCCGTATGGACAAGGTGGCCGAGAAGGCCGAATCGGTCGACAGGGAGAGCCACTTCTTCAGCCTGGGTCACCCCTATTTCCTCTACGAGAAAGCCATCAACATCGTCGGACCCGACCAGTTGGGCATCTGCATGCTCGCCGCGCCCGCGAAGGCCCATCAACTGCTGGACACGATCCTGGATTTTGAACTCGGCATAGCCGCCCGCTACGTGGAGTTCGGCCCCGACAGCATCGGGTTCTCCGACGACTACGGACACCAGGACCGGCTGGCCATGTCGCCGGAATGCTGGCGCACTTTTTTCAAGCCGCGCCTCCGGCGGGCGTCCCAGTTCTATCGGGAACGCCTCGGGCCGGAAGTGCGCACGAACCTCCACAGTTGCGGCCACGTCACGCCTATCCTTCCGGACCTGGTGGAACTCGGCCTGGCCACCGTTCATCCGGTGCAGTCGACCGCCAACGACCTGGCCGAAGCGCGCCGGCTGACCAGCGGAACTCTGACCCTGGCCGGCTGCATCGACGGACAGCGGATCCTGCCCCTCGGCGGCCCCGAGGACGTGCGAGAGGAAGTCCGCCGCAAGCTGGACCTGCTGTGGGAGAACGGCGGATACCTCCCCATGCCGGAGAAGACCCACGGCGTGCCGCCGGAGAACATCCGGGCCATGGAAGAGGCCATCCGCGAGTGGAGCCGCCGGAACGTGGAGGGCTGAGAGTGCGTGCCGCGGCCGGCCGGTTCAATCCGCGTCGTCTCGGCCGTACCACTCGTACGCCAGGCGGCAGAGGAACCACCGCAGGTATTTACGGTAGTCTTCCTCCTGCCGGAGCCGGGCGATGCGCCGGCGCTGGCCGACCGCCACCGACCACGTGCTGGCCGGGAAGAATCCGTGCGGGCAGTGCCGCAGGATGTCGGAGATGAGAAGCTCGAACTTCTCCAGGCCGCCCGGCTTCCGCCGCTTTCCCTGGTAGGAATAGCGCACTTCGTTCTCGGTGAACCGCACGGTGAAGAATCCCCCGGAGCGCCCCTCCAGCAGCAGCGTGCAGACGGCCCCGGCCGCAGGCGGCCGGCGTTTCTTCCGGTACTCGGTGTGCTGGACCACACCCACGCCGGCCAGACCACCCGCCACGACCGGCTTGAAGGTGCGGTGGACCTCTATGTCGCTTCCTCCACCCCCCGCCCGGAGTTGCGTGCAGAACCCACCGACCACAAGGTCCCAGCCGACCCGTTTGACCGAGCCGCGCGCGTCCACCTGGAGTTGAAGACCCTCGTCGGCGGCCTCGAGCACGCAGATGACCGCCAGGTTCCGCTTCACCTCGGGCACCAGCCCGTGGTCCATCGCGAACGCCTCCACCCCCACCCCACCGAGGCGCGCGACCAGTTCGTCGGCCTTCTTCGCCTCGACCTCACGGGCCAGAACGCCCATCCCCCTGACCACCTGCATCTTCGCTTCCGCCGGTATGGCGTCGGTGAACTCGCAGACGATCGGCGCGGCGTCCAGCGGATTGGTCTTCTCCTCCTCGATGGTGCAGACGAAACATCGCCCCGTGGACGCGGTGGGCCGAGGGGCTCGGGCTTCCGGCTCGGGCGCCGTGGAGACGGGGGGCGGCGCGGGCGACGCGCCCTCCTCCGCCCGGTCTTCATCGTAGGCGGAAGCACCCGGCACGTGAACTTCCCGGCCGCACACCGGGCACGGCTCGCTGCTGCCGCGGCGGATGCGGGGCAGCGCGAACTGCGCGCCGCAGGCAGGGCACGTCACCTGTACGTCGAACTCCGTCACGGCCAGCTCCCGGCATGCGAACCACCTTTGCGCACCCACGATATACACCGCCCCGGCCCCGCTTGCAAGCCGGTGGTCCGCTCTCTTGCCGTCGGCAAGCACATCTGGATCGACATGGAGGCTCTCGGCGAGGAGGCCACCGAAGTCACCATTCGCGTGGGGGCGATGGGCAACAAGAGCCGCGCCCTCTCGATCCTGGACGGCATCAAGTCGAACCTGTAGCCGTCGACCTTACGCCGGCCGGACCCCGCCCATCTCGTAACCCGGACCGAGGGTGTAGAGCCGCCCCGGGGTCTCCTCCCGGTTGAGGTGCGATGCGACCACACGCCCGGCGAAGATGACGTGATCCCCCGTCTCCATCTCCCCTTCCAGCACGCACTCGAAGTTGGCCACGGCATCGCCCAGAAGAACGCCGTCCACCTCGTCGGCCGGCTCCGTGGGCGTTGGATGCCGGGACAGCTTGTCCTCGTCGGCGCCGCTGTGGGTGCCGAAGTAGAGCGCCTCATCGCCCATCTCCGAGGATGGGAAGGCAATCACGAACTCCCCGGCTTCGCGTATGGCAGCCAGCGAATGGCGCGTCCGACCGACCGATACGGCCATCATGGGGGGATCATGCGAGGTGATCATGGTCCATCCCAGGGTAATGGGGTTGAACTTGCCCTCGGCGTCCTTCGCGACGGCGATGACCACCTGCTCGGGATACTTCCGTTTGATCGCTTCCTCGTACGGAACAGAAACCTGCATTGGCGCCTCCTGTGTGTAAGGTTCAGGCCCGCTCGTTTGGGTGTCCTGCGGCTATTCTACCGGAAGCCGGTGCCGTTTCCATCGTTTACGCGGCCCCCTCCCCGCCGGGCGGCATGCGATGTGGGGAGTCGCGAGTTTATTGAAACTCCTTGAACTGCGGCCTAAACTACGTTGTGAGAGATGTAAGGGAGTCGGGCGCGCACCGGAGGGGAAACATTCATGAGAGTGCTTTTCATCGGCGGAACCGGACTGATCAGCACGGCCTGCACGAAGCTGGCCGTCAGGCGAGACATGGAACTGTTCCTGCTGAACCGCGGGAAGTCCAGGACCGACCAGGTGCCCGAGGAAGCCACCGTCCTGGAGGCCGACGCGCGCGACCGGGAGGCCGTCGCGGAGGCCGTCGGCGACCGGGATTTCGACGTGGTGGTCCAGTGGATCGGCTTCGTGCCCGCCCACGTCGAGCAGGACATCGACATGTTCGAGGGCAGCATTCGCCAGTACATCTTCATCAGTTCCGCCAGCGCCTACGAGAAACCGCCGTCCGATTACCTCGTCACCGAATCCACCCCGTTGCGGAACCCCCATTGGCAGTATTCGCGCGACAAGATCGCCTGCGAGGAACGGCTGATGCGCCGGTACCGGGAGAGCGGCTTCCCGGCCACCATCGTCCGGCCGTCGCTGACCTACGGGCCGAGCCAGATACCGGTCTGCGTGGGAAGCTGGAACCAGCCCTGGACCATCGTCGACCGCATGCGAGGGGGCAAGAAGATCATCGTGCCGGGGGACGGCAGCTCGCTGTGGACAGTCACCTGGAACGCCGACTTCGCCAAAGGCCTGGTGGGGCTGCTGGGGCACCAGCAGGCCGTCGGACATGCCTTCCACGTCACCTCCGACGAGGTGCTGTCGTGGGACCAGATATATGCCGAACTGGGGCGGGCCGTCGGCGCCGAACCGGACATACTCCACGTTCCGAGCGACCTGCTCGCGGCATGGAACCCGGCCGACGAAGGCAACCTGCTGGGCGACAAGTCCTGGAGCACCGTCTTCGACAATACCAAGATCAAGCGCTTCGTGCCGGATTTCGTCTGCACCACCCCCTTCGCCGAAGGCATCCGCCGGAGTATCGCCTGGTTCGAGGAGGACCCCGCCCGCCAGACCGTTGACGAGGAAGCCAACCGCACGTGGGACCAGATCATCGCCGCTTACCGGAAGGCGTGGCCGTCCGACTCAGACTGAAAGGAAGGGAAGATGAGCACCGCTCTGCCCATCGGCGTGCTGGGCTGCGGCGACTATCTGCGCTGGGAGCACCGGAGCATAAAGGACAGCGAGCGGGTCAGGGTAAAGTCCCTCTACGACCCGGCACAGGGGAAGGCCGCCCACTACGCGGAGTTCTTCGAGGCCCGCAGCGTCGCCTCGGAGGAAGCGGTCTTCGGGGACGAAGACATCGAGATCGTGCTCATCTTCACGCCCCCCTGGGTGCGTAAAGAGCTGGTCCTTCGGGCCGCCGAGGCCGGCAAGCACGTCATCACCGTAAAGCCCCTGGCCCCCACCGTCGAGGAGGCCACCGAGATACTGCGCGCCGTCCGTGGCACCGTGGACTGCGCCGTCTTCTACCGCCGCACCGGCAACCCGCGGGTGGAAACCCTCAAGACAGTCTTCGCAAGCGGGGAGATCGGGCGGCTGGGCCTCTACCGGGAGGACTGGCTCCACCACTACCCCACGTGGAACCGGTGGGCGGTCGATCCGGAGAAGAACGGCGGCCCGTTCATGGACGCCATGATCCACAACCTCAACATCGCCCGTTACCTGGCCGACTCCGAGGTGCTCTCGGCGGCCTTCTTCAGCGAGAACCACGCCCAGGACCTGCCCTGCAACGACACCGAGTACATGGCGGCGAACTTCGAGGACGGCGCCGCGGCCCACCTGTTCATCACCTGGGCGGCGGACCTGGAGGTCTACGACGCCGCCAAAAACGACCGCGACCACATCGACATCTGGTACATGGTCAGCGACGAGGGCTGGCACGTGACCGTCGAGGGAGGGAAGGTGAAGGCCTGCCGCGAGGGCGAGACCAGGGAATGGGCCTGCGAACCGCTCCCGATGAGCCCATACGATCGGTTCGTCGAAGCTCTGGAGGCCGGCGCGGAGCAGCCCTTCGACGTGGCCGACGCCTGGAAGGACATCGTCATACTGGAGGAGGCCGCCGGCGGAGCCGGCCGCCCCGTCCGAATGGACCTCACCCCGCCCGTGTAACGGGCTGGAAGGGAGGCCGAGAAGATGGCGGAAAACTCCTCATCGACCTGATGGGCAAGGAAGTGCTGGCCCGCAAGTGCCGCCCCCGCGACTGGCGCGAGCGGGACGGGATGATCCTGCTGGAAGAGAGAGAGGTCACCGACGACTGGTCCCGCTGCGACAACCGCCGGGTTCTCATCCGCGGGACCGACCGGAAGGAATTCCGCGTCACCCACACGCTCTACTCCGCTGCGGAACTCCGCGAGTTCCTCGGGGAATGCGGCTTCGAGCGGGTGGAAATGTACGGCTCCCTCGCCGGCAGCCCCCACGACCACGAAGCCGACCGCCTGATCGCACTCGCCGCCAGGGGCGACTGAAGGCCCCCTCGCCTTGACCGGCGGCCCGGCGGGACGTATCGTATTTGCCTTCTGCCATCCCCGAATGCCCCGGAGAGGAACGCCATGCCCGAAGAGCCGATATATCGCGATCCCGCGCGGCCGGTGGAGGAACGAGTGCAGGACCTGCTGGCCCGGATGACCCCGGAGGAGAAGGTGGGACAGCTTTGCCAGGTGGGCCAGCGCGACGACCTGGAAGAGTGGCTCACAGAGAAGCACGCAGGCTCCTTCCTGTTCGTGCTGGGCGAGCGGGCCGCGAAGCTCCAGGAGATGGCCGGGCAGACGCGTCTCGGCATACCCCCGCTGCTCGGCATCGACGCCATTCACGGGCACGCCCTCTGGCCGGGCGGCACGGTCTTCCCCACCCAACTGGCCATGTCCTGCTCCTGGAACCCGGAGATGGTGGAGGAGGCGGGTCGGATCACCGCACGGGAGGTCGCCCTGACCGGCGCCCACTGGACCTTCTCCCCCGTCTGCGGAACCACCAGGGACCTCCGCTGGGGCCGGGTGGACGAGACCTTCGGGGAGGACCCCCACCTGATCGGCGTGCTGGCCGCCGCACTGGTGCGGGGCTACCAGGGAGAGGACCCCTCCGCGCCGGACCGCATACTGGCCTGCCCGAAGCACTACGCCGGCTACTCCGAGACCCGCGGCGGGCGGGACGCCTCCGAGGCGGACATCTCCCGCCGCAAACTCCTCAGCGTCTTCCTCCCGCCCTTCCGTGCCGTCTGCGAGGCCGGCTGCGGCACCTACATGACCGCCTACCAGTCCATCGACGGCCTCCCCTGCAGCGCCAACCGGTGGCTGCTGACCGAGGTGCTCCGGGAGAGGTGGGGCTTCGAGGGATTCGTGCTGACCGACTGGAACAACGTCGGCCGCATGCGCGACGAGCAGCAGGTGTTCTCCACGATGGAAGAGGCGGCGGCCGCCGCCCTGGAGGCGGGGAACGACATGATCATGAGCACGCCGGAGTTCTACGAGGCCGCACTCAACGCCCTGGAGGAGGGGCTGCTGGAGGAGGGCGCCGTGGACCGGGCCTGCGGCCGCATTCTCCGTATGAAGTTCCTGCTGGGCCTCTTCGACCTCAACCGCTGCCCCGACCTGGACGAGGCCGAGGAGGTCGTCGGGTGCGCGAAGCACCGGAGCTTCGCGCGGGAGGCGGCCCACCAGAGCATCGTGCTTCTGAAAAACGAGGACGACCTCCTGCCGCTCTCCGACGATCTGGGAGAGATCGCTGTGATCGGGCCGAACGCCGACGACCCGTCCGCGCAACTCGGCGACTGGTCCCTCGGCTGCGCCCAGGAGATGCCGGGCCGGCATCCTCGTAAGAACGTCGTTACGGTCCTGGACGGCCTGCGGGAACGGCTCGGCCCGTCTGCGCAGATACGGCACGCCCGGGGCTGCGACGTGAAGGACCCTGCTGACATGGAGATCGGTGAAGCCGTCGCCGCCGCCGGAGCCTCCGAGGTGGCGGTGGTCGTGCTCGGCGACGACGTCAGCCTCAACGGTGAGTGGCGCGACCGTGCGAACCTCGACCTCACCGGCGCGCAGCGGGAGCTGCTGGAGGCGGTCCACGCCACCGGCACGCCCGTCGTGCTGGTGCTCGTCTGCGGGAAGCCCCTCACCATCGCGTGGGCCGCTCAGAACGTTCCCGCCATCATCGCCGCCTGGAACCCCGGGATGGAAGGCGGGCGCGCCCTGGCGGCTATACTCTTCGGCGACCGCTGTCCGTCCGGCAAACTCACCGTCTCCTGGCCCCGTCACGTCGGCCAGCAGCCGGTCTACTACAACCAGGTGCCCGGCTGGCACGCGGACAGATACGCGGACATGACGGCCGAACCGCTCTTCCCCTTCGGTCACGGGCTGAGCTATACCTCCTTCGCCTGCTCCAACCTGCGCCTGGAGGAGGCGGAGTTGACCGAAGGCGATGTCCTGCGCGTGGAAGTGGACCTCGAGAACACGGGCGAACTGCCCGGCACGGAGACCGTGCAGCTTTACGTCAATGACGTGTGCAGCTCTCTGACCACCCCCGTAAAGGAGCTGAAGGCGTTTGCGCGGGTGGCGCTGGAGCCCGGGGAAGCGAAGACGGTCGGCCTGGAGGTGCCGGTCTCCCGCCTCGCGCTGGTCAACGCCGATCTGGAGGAGGTGGTGGAGCCGGGCGAGTTCGAGCTGATGGTCGGCGGGTCATCGCGGGATGAAGACCTGCTGACAACTCGCTTCTCGGTCGTCCAGTAGAGAGCAGGCCGCCCTGGACGGATCGCCGGACCTTTTTGGGAGGGAACGCCATGAGAACGCTCACAGTGGTGCTGATCGTCGTTTTGGCGGCGGCGGTGGCGGGGCCGCTCCTTGTGGGATGCAGCGAGGAGGAAACGGTGACCGCCGACACCGCCCCCTTCGAGTCCGCCATCGAGAAGTATCTCCGCGACGCCGGCATGGGGATGAAGGTGACGGAGTTCAAGTCGCTGAGCATCGAAGATGACACGGCCACGGCGGTCTGCAAGATGGAGGAGGCCGCCGACCTCTACGGCGGCATCGGAGTGCGCTGGCGGTTCACCTTCCGGCGGACCGCCGGCGGTGGATGGGAAGTGACGGAGCGCGAGACCGAGTAGGCCCGAGAGCCCGGGCGAGGTGCGCCCCAAAGTTGATTTCCCCCGCCGGGGCGATATAATCTCCAGTCCCGCCGGAGCGGCGGGCGGCACCCCTCCGCTACCCCGACCAGACAGGGAGACCCCGACGATGCCCGATCCACTCACCCCCTACGGCAACCGACCGATGGTGACCCCCATCGTGGCGGCGGTCAACTACGAGTACGCCTCCTTCGAGGTGCTGCGGCGCATCGTCGAGGGAGAGATCGACGGCTACACCTACCACCGCGACGACAACCCCACCTGCCGCGCCGTGGAGAAACGGATCGCGGCCCTCGAGAACGCCGAGGACTGCGTCCTCTGCACCACCGGCATGGCGGCGTGCACCATGGTCTTCCTGACCTACCTGAACGCCGGCGACCAGTTGATCATCTTCCACGACACCTACGGGGCGAACTACAAGGTCTCCCTGATGCTGGAGAGGTTCGGGGTCGAGGTAACCTGGATCGACGCCACCGAGCCGGAGCAGGTCGCCGACAGCATCAAGGAAGACACCCGCATGCTGTTCTGCGAAACCCCCAGCAACCCCCTGGTGAAGGTGGTGGACATAGCCTACCTCAGCGAGCAGGCCGAGCGGGTCGGCGCCATGACCGTGGTGGACAACACCTTCGCCACCCCCTGCCATCAGCAGCCCCTGGAGCTGGGAGCGGACCTGGTCGTGCACAGCGCAACAAAGGCCCTCGGCGGCCACAACGACCTGATGGCCGGGGCTATCGCCTGCTCCACGCGCGATCTCTATGATGAGTTGTGGTTCACCCGGCAGGCCATTGGCACCACCCTCGATCCCCAGTCCGCCTCGCTGCTGGAGCGCGGGCTGAAGACGCTGGACCTGCGCCAGATGAGGATGACCGAGAACGCCATGGCCATGGCGGAGTTCCTCGCCGAGCATCCCGCCGTGCCCCGCGTTCGCTACCCGGGTCTTCCCGACGACCCCGGGCACCAGACCGCGAAGCGCCAGATGAAAAACGGTTTCGGCGGCATGCTGGCCTTCGACGTGGGGCAGACCCAGGAGGACGCAAAGCGGTTCGTGGAGAAGCTGGAGGTCATCTATCACGCCGTCAGCCTGGGCTGCACTGAGACCCTCGTCTGCCTGCCCGTCCTCACCACCATGCTCTACCTCCCGGAGGAGCGGCGCACCATCTTCGGGGTGAAACCGAACACCGTCCGACTCTCCGCCGGCATCGGCGAGAGCGAGCGGCTCGTGGCCGACCTGAAGCAGGCCCTCGACTCCATCTGATGGCCTCTGCGGCGCCGGCGTGCTAAAATGCACCTCTTGCCCCCGTCCGGGGCAGACCCATGCGAGCGAGGGAACCCATGAGGAAACTGCACGTCGTTGCCCTGTGGCTGGTCCTGTTGGCCGCGCCGGGACTGCCTGCGGCGGGACTCGACCTGGACGCACCGCTGCCGGTGGACCCTGACATCCGCATGGTCGAACTGCCCAACGGGCTGGACCTCTGGATGCGCGAGCACGATACACCGCCCGATCGCGTGGGCATCTGGATGCACGTGGACAGCGGCTCGCTCAATGAGACCGAAAACCAGCGGGGCCTGGCGCACTTCCTCGAACACATGGCCTTCAACGGCAGCGAGCACTTCCCGCCCGGGGAGCTGGTGAAGTACTTCGAGTCCCTTGGCCTGCGGTTCGGCCAGCACCAGAACGCCTTCACCGGCTACGACCAGACCACCTTCACCCTCCGGCTGCCCGACACGGAGAAGGAAACCATCTCCAAGGGCATGCTCTGCATGTCGGATTTCGCCTTCCGCCTGAGCCTCAAAGAAGAGGAGGTCGCCAAGGAGCGCGGCGTGGTGCTGGAGGAGATACGGGCCCGGAAAGGCCCCGACCAGCGCATCATCGAGAAACTGCTCCCCATCGTGCTGCCCGGCTCACGGGTGGCACGGCGGCGCCCCATCGGCAAGGCGGAGGTCATCCGGCAGGTCGATCGACCGCAGGTGAAGGCCTACTACGGGAAGTGGTACCGTCCCGACAACACCACGCTGCTCGTTGTGGGGGACGTGGGAACTGACGTCATCGAGGAACTCGCCCGCAAGCACTTCGCCTCCTGGGAGCCGGCCGAGGATCCGCCACGGGAAGCCGACCCCGGCGTCGAGCCCTATACCGGCCTCCGGACCGGCGTGGTGACCGACCCCGAGGTCACCGAGACGGACGTCAGCGCCGTCTCCGTCCGGCCGCTGGAGAAGGTGCGGACGGTGGGAGAGTTCCGGGCACGGCTCGTCGACCGGCTCGGCAACTGGATCGCGAACCGGCGTCTCCTGGAGATGCTGCAGAAAGGCACGGCCCCCTTCCAGGACGCCGAGGTGCAGAAGTTCCCCTTCCTCAACGCCTGCACCTACATCGACGCCACCGCCACCGGAAAACCGGACAGGTGGCGTCCCATGATGCGCGCCCTGCTGACCGAACTGAAGCGCGCCCGCCGGCACGGCTTTCTGGCCCAGGAGCTGAGCAACGCGAAGAAAGCCGTCCTGGCCGCGATCGAACAGGCCGAACGAACCGAGTCCACCCGCGATGCCCGCAGCTTCCTGCGAGAGATGAACGGAGCCGTCGCCCGCGACCGCAAGCCGATGTCCGCAGAGCAGGAACTTGAACTTACGCGGGAGCTGATCGAGACCGTCTCGCTGGAAGAGGTCGCCGAGGCGTTCCGGCGCAACTTCGATCCGGCGGCGCGCCTGCTGCTGGTCATCATGCCGGAGAAGGAAGACCTGCCGGTTCCCCCGGAGGAGGACCTGAAGGCGGTGGCCGAAGAGGTCGCCGCCGCCGAAGTGGAGCCCCCGGAGGAGAAAGAGCTGCGGGAAAGCCTCCTGGAGGAGGAGCCCGCATCCGGGAAAGTCGCCTCCCGGGAAGAGGAGCCGGACCTGGGCATCCTGTCGGCTACCCTCGGAAACGGTTTCCGCGTGCATCTGCGGGAGATGGACTTCAAGAAAGACCAGGTCTTCATCCGGGTGGTGGTGGGCGGGGGCATCATCCGGGAGACCTCCGCGAACCGGGGCATCACGGGCCTCACGGCGCAGGTGCTCGGCCAGCCGGCCTCCGACGCGCTCTCCTCCACGCAGATTCAGGACATCCTGACCGGGAAGAACGTTTCGCTCAGCGGCTCTCCGGCCTCGGACGCCCTCTCCTTCAGCGTGACAAGCTCCACCGAAGATGTCGAGCAGGCTTTTCAACTGGCCCACCTGATGCTCAGTCGGCCCCGGCTGGAACCGTCGGCCGCGGACCGGTGGAAGGAGGAGATGGTTCAGCGGATCGAGAAGCGCCGGATCGACGTGGGCGACCAGGCCGTCGAGCGGATGCGCTCGCTGCTGAGCGGCGGCGACCCCCGCTTCAAGTTCCCCACCCGGCCACAGGTCGAGGAGCTGGCGCGCCCACAGGCCCAGGAATGGCTGGGCCGGCTGGTGCGGAATGGCCCGGTGGAGCTGGCGGTCGTCGGTGACCTGGAGCGCGGGCGCGCCCGGGAGCTGACGGTGAAGTATTTCGGCTCGCTCCCCGAACGCTCCCGCACCGACCCTGAACTGGAGGCGTTGCGCGAGCTGACTTACGGCGAGGGCCCGCTCGAAGTCACCGCCGAGGTGCCGACGATCACCCCCCGCGCCGTGGTGATCACCGGCTGGCGGGGCGCGGACTGGAGGAACGTGAAGGACCGCCGCATCCTGCAGATAGCCGGCGAGATACTCACCTCCCGGCTGCGGGAGGAGATACGGGAGGATCGCGGATTGACCTACACCATCTACTGTCACTCCCGCGCCGCCCGGGCATATCCCGGCACGGGCCTGTTCGCCGTCTATTTCACCGCCGATCCCGAGAAGGCATCCCGCGCCGCCGAACTCGCCCGTGGCGTGGTGGAGGATCTGGCCGCCAGCGGCCCCACCGAACGGGAGATGGCCACCGTGCGAAAGCAGTTCGCCAACATCCTTGAGACCTCCCAGAAGGAACCCTCCTACTGGGTCAGCGTGCTGAGCGACCTGGACTACCGCGGAACCAGGCTCGACGACGTAAAGAAGGCCATGGAGCAATACACCTCCTACACGCGGGAGGAGTTGATGGACGTCCTCGGCCGTTACGTCACCCCCGAGCGCCGCCTGCAGGTCATCGCCCTTCCCACCAGGCCGGAGAAGGAGGAACCGGCAAAGCCGGAGCCGAAACCGGACTAACCCGTCAGGGCAGTATCGCGCGCACCACGTAGTGAAGCACCAGCACCCACGCCATCACCGCCGCCGCGGGCTTCAACAGAGCCGCCACGTTGCGCAGCAGCCGGGTCGAGAAATACTGGCTGGTCACGATCAGGCAGACGTGCACCGGCGAGACGAGCATCCCCATGTAGCCGAAGCCGAACGCCAGCACCACCGTGGAGAAGAACACACTCGGCGACGGATCGGCGCCCAGCAGGTTCACCACGATGGGGAAGCTGGCCCCCACGAACCCGATCGACAGCCCGGTCGCCAGGCCGCTGATGAACGGCAGCACCATGACGATTCCCATCATGGGGATGCCCCAGGCGTTCATCTCGGTGCGCATCTGGTCCACCAGAAGCGTTCCCCCGGGGAGGGGAGCCTCGATGAAGGCCCCGTAGATGCGGACCAGAGCAACGATTCCCGCCAGGACGGCGGCGCGCCGGGACAGCAGCAGCTCCCGCCACTTCGCCGCGTCCAGCGGCCGCTGGCGCTGGAGTACGGCCATGGCACCGAAAAGACCGATCAGCATGGGGAGGTACTTGTTGAGGCCCGGCACCTCCGGCCATAGCTGCTTGACCCCCGCGTAGCCCAGCCGTATGGTCGCATAAAAGGCGATCACCACCACGATGGGCAGCACCAGCGACAGGATAGGGGGTTTTTCGCCGGGCTCCTCCGGCCCGTCGGCACTCTGCGAGGAGCCGATCCTGCGGAGCAGGAAGAAGTAACCCGCGCCCACCGCGCCGAGGGTCAGCGGGAACTGCAGCAGCACCAGTTGCCACACGTCCAACCCCGTGATCTCCAGGGCCAGGAGCACCCCCGGATACAGGGGCCACCAGTACTCCCAGATGTGCCGGAACCAGTGGTTGGTCCGGGCCTTCACGGCGGGGGATACCCGGCCCTCCGTGTCGCAACTGTCCACCAGAGGTGCCGAGAACAACGCGCCGCCGGGCATGGGAAGGAGTCCGATGACCGCCGGCAGAACGGCCATGGAGGCCCGCTGACGCACCCGCGCCCGAACGGCCTTTACCAGGTCTTCCATCACCCCGGTGACCGACATCTGCGTGCTGAGCCAGATGACCTGGACGACGATCGTCAGCAGCAGAAGGTTGTTGAGGGACAGGAACCGCTCCCATGCGATCCGCGCGGCCCCCGCCGGCGAGTGACCCGTCCAGAATGCCAGCACGACCGTCGCCGCGGCCACCGAGACCGCCAGTTGCCGGCAGAAACGGCTGATCACCAGGATCAACGCCAGGGCGCAAAGCACCTTGACGATCACCGGAACCCCCATCAGCGCCTCGACCATCGTCTGGTCCCCACCGGGCTTGGACCAAAAAGAGGGGAGCCGGCCGCCGCTCCCCCGCAGAAAGCACCATTCTACGTTCGCGCCCCCGCCGTCGTCAACGCGGCCGGCCCGGAAGCGGCAACCTTAGGAACGCATCAGGAAGGGAAGTCCTCACTCGCCTCGTTCATCCTGGAGCTTGCGGCCCATCGCGCCGCTGCCCCCGTGGATGGCGTCGGCCGCACTGACGTAAAGCGCGGGCCGGCCTCCCGGCGGACGATCCCCCGTGCCCGCGAGATGATCCTGTCACTACTCATGTCTTTCATGCACCTTGCCCCTTCCGTGCGGAGTGATCCGGGCCATCCGGGCAACCATGATACCGGCGTGCGCCGGCAGACGCCATCAGGCCGCCGGCTCATCGCGGTCCGTGGGGTGCCTGTGGAAGGCGTAGCGGATGTGGATTGAGATGGCGGCCAGCAGTATCAGCCCCACGAAGACCACCGGAACGTAGTGGCCGAGCCGCGTGAGCGCCTAGTGGACCCGCTGAAGCAACAGCCCCCAGAGGATAATGGCGACGCCGGTGCCGGCAAGCACCACGCTCACGTTTACCAGTGGGCGCAGGCCGATCAGGAAGCCGATGATCGAGCCCACCAGTGGACCGGTCATCCAGAAAGGGAAAAGCACGAACAAGAACAGCCCGGGCACGCCCCACTTCATCACCCGAGGCTGGTTGCTTTTGGCGGCGCGTCGTGCCCTGGCGATAGTGTCCTCCAGCGGACGGATGACGATCAGGTGGTCATAGCTGAATACGAACAGTGGATAGAAAAACAGAAGCAGAAAGGTCTCGATGGCCATGTTGGCCCCCACAACGACCCAGAACCCGAGGTCCTGGTTGTAGCCGTAGGACAGCCCGGCCGCCCGCCCGCCCAGCACGTGCGTCACCGTCATCTTCCACAAGGCGTGGAAACGCCCCGGGGACCACACTCTGGTGAGGCCGACCACCGCCAGATAGGCGCAGGCCAGCACGATCCCGGCAAGCAGTATCTTGCCCTCGGTCGCGGAGGCCGCCCGCTTCCAGGGCGCGCGTTCCTCTTCGTCTTCTTCCCCTTGTTCGCTTGCCGTCACCATAGCTCTCCGCCGCGCAAGCTCCGTTCTGTTTCATCTTCCGGCGCAGCCGGCCCCCTGTCAATGGCGTGCTGCTGCAGGGAGAGGTCATGGCCGGCTCCTCACCCGGCCGGACCTCTTCCTTTCTCGGGCAGGAGCCGCTCGCTGAGATAGTCGAACGTCTCGGCGCTGCGACCGTCAGCGCCCACCAGCTCCCGCAGCCTGTCGGGGTCAAGCCGATCGAGCAGCTCGGACATCCGCCGGATCATGCTCGCGTTGGTGGTGAACGCGGCGGTGGGCCCGAAATGCTTTGCGGCGATGTCCGCGCCGATCCAGCCTTCGTAGCCGATGCCCCGGAGGGTGTGGAGGAACTCCAGCCAGTGCCAGAAGTGAACGCTCCCGGAGATCATGTCCCAGTCGCCGCCCTCCCCCGTATTGTCGTTGGCGTGGATGTAGAAAAGCTTGCCCACGGAGTCCAGGAGTTGGGCCGACTCGGCCGGGCTTTCCCCGGCCGCGAATGCATGCCCGACGTCCAGGTTGGCGCCGAGGTTGGGAGCGTCAGCCCGTGCGCAGACGTGCAGCATCTTGCCGACGGTGCTCAGCATTATCCGGGCGTGGGGCTCGGTGGGCTGGAACTCCAGGCACAGCCGCACGTCCCGTCGGTGAGCCGCGGCGCTGGAGGCGGTCTCGATGAAGCGTTCCCAGGCGCCTCCGTGATCGACCTGGAAGGGGTAATCGTAGCCGTCCGCCAGCGGGCAGGTGGTCACGATGTCGGCCCCCAGCTCGGCGGCCATGTCCATACCGGCCCCGATGCGGTCCAGGGCGGCCCGACGGGCGTCTTCGCTGCGGGCCGAGAGGGCGCCGTAACGGAACAGAGCGGCGTCCTTGATGCCCACGTTCACCGCCGAGACCTCCATCTCGTGCCTTGCCAGCAGTTCCTTCAGCTTCCCCAGGTCCTCGAAGTCCGCCGGGTACTTCACCTCCACGCCCTCGATGCCCGTCACGTCGGCCGCCAGTTCGAACTTCGCATCCAGCGACCGATCCGGCTGATACCGGGTGAAGCGGTTGCGCTGAGCGCCGAAGAAGGAAAGGTTCGCGCTGAGCCTCCAGTGCATGGAACTCCTCCAGGGGGGAATGTTGGCCGTGCCGTGCGCGCTGACATTGTTGGCCCAGGCGGCCGGGCGTGTCAAGAGCAGCCCCCGTGCGCCGGGGCTGAACAGAGCCAAAATGGCGTGTCGGTTGAAGCCGACGCCCGCGGCGCGTAGAAAGGCACCGCCGGGCCTGATGCCCCCGGGCGTCGTGCGGAGGTGGAGATGAAACCGAGGGAACGCGTGCTGGCGGTGTTGGGTGGCGAAGAGCCCGACAAGGTGCCCTTCACCATATACGAGTGCAAGATCCCCCAGTGTTCGGTGGAGCGCCGCCTGCGCAATGAAGGGCTCTGCATCGTAAACCGCCACCATGAGGGGTATGCCTCCGAGACGCCCCACTGCGTCAAACAGACCCTCAACTACACCGAGGAGGGGCACCGACGCACGCGCACCGTCATCAAGACCCCCGTGGGCGAAATCTCCACCGTCACAGAGCCGGCCGGCGACCGGGAGCCTTTCTTCACCGTCTGGACCATCGAGCCCTACTTCAAGGGTCCTGAGGATTACGAGGTGCTCCAGTACATGGCGGAGGACAAGGTATACCGTCCCGCCTATGAGGCTTGCGAGAAGGCGGAGCGCTGGATGGGCGACGACGTGATCCTCCGTGGAGGCGTCGGCTCCAACCCGCTCCACCGCATCATGGGCTGGATGGGCCTGGAGACTTTTGCGGTGGAATGGCACGAACGCCGAGAAGAGGTTCTGAAGCTGGAGGCGACCATGCGGGAGAACAAAAGGGAGGTCTACCGCATAGTCGCCGGTTCCCCCGTCACCCACGCCAACTACGGGGGCAATGAGGTGCCCGAAGTCATGGGCCCGGAGCGCTATCGGCGGTTCGTGCTCCCGCTGCTGAATGAGTGCGGCGAGCCCTTCCACCGGGAGGGCAAACTGCTGGGAAGCCACATGGACGGCAACAACCGGGCGTGGGCTGACCTGCTGGCCGATTCCGCGCTGGACTACATCGAGGCTTTCACGCCGGCTCCCGACACCGACATGACCCTCGCCGAGGCCCTGGAGGCCTGGCCCGACAAAGTGCTGTGGATCAACTTTCCCTCCTCCCTCCATCTCGCCTCCCTGGAGAAGATCAGGGCCACGACGCGCGAGATCGTCGCCCTGGCGCAGGAGACCAACCGCGTCATCATCGGAATCACCGAGGACATACCCGCCGACCGGTGGCAGGAGAATCTCCTGGTCATCAGCGAGGTCATCAACGAGTAGCTCCGGCGGCACCCGCATCCCTACATCTTGGAGCAACGCGACATGAAAGAGCTTGCGGACCTGCCCCTGGTGGACTGCCACGTCCACATGCGAGGGCTCGGCAGCATTCCCAACCTCGGCGAAGTGATAGAGGCATGCGGCCTCAGCGCCATGAACGTTCTATCCCTCAGCGTCCGCGGGGACGAGAACCTGTCCCAAAACGTCCTCGCGCTCCTGTTCAAGACCCTGCGACCGGGGGAGGTGTACGCCTTCGGCGGCCTGCGACACCCGGCCTCCGGGGACGTAGAGGAGCCGCTCAGCTACGCGGAGCAAGCGCGGCGTCTTCTCCGCTGCGGCTGCGACGGCATGAAGATGATCGAGGGGAAGCCCACCGCAAGGAAGACGCTGGGCGAGCCGCTCGACGCCCCCGAGTACGACGAGTACTACGCTTTCCTGCAGGAGGAAGAGGTCCCGCTGCTGTTCCACGTGAACGACCCGGAGACGTTCTGGGACCCTGAGAAGGTCTCGGCGGGGGCTCGCGAGAGAGGGTGGTTCTACGGGGACGGAACCTTTCCGAGCAAAGAGCAACTGTACGGAGAGGCGGATCGGGTACTGGAGAAGTTCCCGCGTCTGCGGGTCGTGTTCGCCCACTTCTATTTCCTGTCGGCCGACCTGGACCGCCTGAGCGAGTTCCTGGAAGCACATCCCACCGTGAACGTGGACATAACCCCGGGCAGCGAGATGTACCGGAACTTCAGCGCGGACCGGAAGCGCGCACGGGAGTTCTTCGAGCGCTACTCGGGAAGGGTATTCTTCGGCACCGACAACAGCGGTGGCCGCCGGACCCCCAACCCGGATCGCGTCGAAGTCGCCCGGCGGAAGATAACGGGTATGCGGAGGTTCCTGGAGACCGAGGAGGAATTCGAATGGATGGCCGGGACGACCCGCGGCCTGGGGCTCTCCCGCGATGCCCTGGCTCGCATCTACGCCGATAACTTCCGCGAGTGGGCGGGACGTTCGCCCAGGGCGGTGGAGCGGGACCTCGCCCTCGAGGAGTGCGACCGTCTCAGCGACCTGGTCGACGGCGTGGCGGGGACCACGGCGGTGGTCGCCGAATTGCGCAATATCCGGTCTCGGCTGGCAGGGCTTCCTTGAGCAGCGTCAGGCAGCGTCGGGTCTCACCCCCCGAACGATGTGAACAGGAAGCCGAGGAGCGAAGCCGAAAGGTTCAGTCCCACGTGGGCGACGACGGCCGCCTCGAAACACCAGCAGGTCGCCAACTTGCAGAGTATCAGGCCGAAGACGAAGATCTGTATGCACTTCAGCAACGGGGCGTTCGTGTTCAGGACGTGCATCAGCGCCCATAGGAGCGACACCAGCACCGCGGACATGACCACGTCGATGCGCGTCTGGCGTCCAACCCGCAACAGCCACCCAAGCAGGGCCCCGCGGAAGATCAGTTCCTCGGCGATTGCCACCGACGTTACCGCCAGCGCGACGGCCGGCCACCGCAACAGCGGAGAGGCCGTCCGGACCCCCGGCGCCAAACGCGCCAGTCTTTGGACCGACTCGCTTACCTCGACTCCCACGCCGCTCAGCACGATGAGACTGAGCACGCCGTAGCCCGCCCCGAAGACCGCGGCCCCGGCTACGGCGCCCCAGGGCGGCCGCCCGCTGCGCCGGAGAATGGGGAAAGCCCCTGGCCGCACCTCGCTCCATTCCGCGGCGGCCACGCCGTAGACCAGTGCATACCACGGAACCCGGACCAGCAGAAACAGCAGACCGAGGACCACGCCGGCGAGGACCAGAACGTGAGTGAACTCCTGCATCTCCGGGGGCATGTCGGCCTGCTGCACGAGAGAACTCAGGTTGATATGTGAGACGGTCAAGGCCGCATTCGGCAACAGGAGCAGTAAGCAGGCCGCCCCGATGAGAAGACCCGTCTTGAGGTTGGCCTTGAGCGCTCGCCGATCCAGAACGACCAGCACCACCAGAAACACGAATATCCCCACCCGAAGAAACGTGACCAGCATGCTCAGCACGATTTCGCCGACGTCCGGCTGCCCTCCCAAGGCGCTTCCTCCCACTGAATCAACCGCTTTGAGCGGCGACTCTTTATAGCACGCCGGACGGGTGGTGTTCGAAGGGAGGCTCCACAGCGTCGGGCTCAATCCCCCACTGCGTCGGCGATCCGGCCCAGCAGTTCGCGATTGGTCTCGTCGCGTTGATTCTCGTAAGTGCCGGGGCTCTGGGCGACCACCAGGTTCAGCGAAGGACTGACCCACACGTGCATGCTACCCGCGCCGGAGGCGGCGAAGGAGTCGCGCGGGAGTTCGGGCCAGAGCAGCCCGTGGTCGTTGCTCCAGAAAGCATACCCGTAGCACCACTCTTCGCGGGGGCAGTGCCGCCGGATGTCCGGCGCCGTCCGGGTCGCTTCCCGCATTCAGTCCTCCGGTATAACCTGCCGCCGGCACCAACGCCCGAAGTGCTGCCACAACAGCCCATGCGGGCCATGTTCCGCGCGGTCGCGTCGCAACGGGGACTGTGGCCGAAGATCCGGGTCAGCGCCCCGGGAGGATGGTCGAAGTCGGTGTAACGATAGGTCCACGACCCGCCGATCGGGTCCCGGATCTTCTCCTCGATCAGCTTGCCGACGCCCGGCAGGCGGTCGGGCGCCGAGCTGTCGTAGAGCCCGTAGGCGCAGGCGATTCCGTGGCAGAGCACGTTCATCCCGAAGGTCTGGTAATGGAACTGCCGGCCCGTTCGGGTGTCGCCCTCTGCCAATGACCGGATGGAAACACGCCTTCCATGGGGGCTTGGTCTACCGTCGGTTGCCGCCCTCGATGAAACGCTGATTGAGACGCCGGCGGAGCTTGTGGGCCATCTCGGGCTGTTCTTCCGCGACGTTGTGGACTTCCTGCGGGTCCTCCTGCAACTCGTAGAGTTCCAGAGCATCCCCGTAATTCTGGATCAGCTTGTGGGTTCGGGTGCGGATGCACCGGAAGTTGCGGATGGCGCTGACGGTATCGCTCCGGTGATCGGAGGTCTCCCCCCGCAGCACCGGCGCGAAAGAACGCGCGTCGATGTTCTGCTGCGCCGGCAGACCCGCCAGTTCGCAGACGGTGGGGTTCAGGTCGATCAGTTCGATGAGGGCCTCCGATACCCGCCCCGATTCGATCCCCGGCCCCGCCACCATGAGAGGCACGCGCAGTGCGGGCTCGTAGGCGACGGATTTGGTGTAGAGCCCGTGGTCGCCCAGCATCTCCCCGTGGTCGCTGGTGAAGACGACGTAAGTGTTCTCGGCCATGCCGCGCCGCTCCAGCGCATCCAGCATCCGGCCCACCCAGTCGTCGATTACCCCGATGGCGCCGCAGTACTGGCGGCGTGTCTGCAGAACCCCGGGCGGCTCGTATGGGCTATGTCGGCCGCTGACCCATGCGGGCTTCCCCTCCATGCCCCCCTGGACGGGCGGAGGCACCCCGACGTCCCGGTATCTGTCGGCATACTCGGTGGGAGGGTCGAAGGGGTCGTGCGGCCCGACGAAGCTGACGAAGTAATGCCACGGGAAGTCGTCGGGGACGTTGCGGATCCACTCGACCGCCCGGCGCCCGATGTAAACGTCCTCGAAGTGCTCGGCGGGGAGCACCGAGTCCCAGCTCGCCCCGTAGTTCCAGCCCTTCCCGGCGCGTTCCCTGTAGTCCTCGCGGAATTTCCGGTAGAGGTCCCGCTCCTGGAGGTAGAAGCCGTAGGGGCCGCGGGGCTCATCGAAGTTGCCCGCGTGCATCTTGCCCTCGCACTCCTCCGGGTGGGTGAAGCCCCAGCCGAAAACGCAGGGCCGGTCCCCGTGGCGTCCGTTGTAGTGATCCGGCTTGGCCAGGTCGAGCTTGCCCACACAGCCCACCCGGTATCCGTGGTCGCGGAGCCGCTGGTAGTACGTCCGCACGCTGAAGGGCAGGAAGGAGCGGTTGTCCAGCGAACCCAGCCGTGAGGGCTGCATGCCCGCCGCCAGCCCTATCCGCGCGGGAGCGCAGACGGGACTGTTGGTCGTGCAACAGCGGAAGCGCACGCCCCGGGAGGCCAGCCTGTCGAGGCTGGGAGTCTCCAGGAAGTCCGACCCGGCACAACCCAGGTAGTCGTACCTGTGCTGGTCGTCCATGATGAACAGGAAGTTCGGGCGCTGGTCCGGTCGGCCCATCCCGTTTCCGCCGATCGCTTCGGAAGTTGTCAGGGAGCGGCGCCGCCGGGAGCGGCCTCGCCGGAAGCTTCAGGGCTTTCGGCTGTCGGCTCTTTCTCCTCGGCGGGTTCCTTTATCTCCAGCAGTTCTATCTCAAAGATAAGAAGCTGGTTCGGGCCGATCGCGGGCGGCACACCGCGCGCTCCGTAGCCTTGTTCGGGCGGGACGAAAACCCGCCACTTCCCGCCGACCTTCATCTCGCTGACCGCCTGCCGCCAGCCGGGAATCACCTGGGCCAGCCCGAAGGTGGCCGGTTGCCCCCGACGCCGGGAGCTGTCGAAGACCTTCCCGTCCAACAGCTTACCGGTGTAGTGCGCCACCACTCGGTCGGTGGGTTCAGGACTGTCGCCGGTGCCCTTCTCCAGGACTTTGTATTGAACGCCTTCGGGCAGTTCTTTAACGCCCTCTTTCTCCTTGTTTGCAGCCAGGAATTCCTCAGCGCGCTGCTTGTTCTCCCTGGCGGCCTCCTGGCGTTTTTGCTGCTGCAGGGCCGTCACTTTCTCCCGGAAAGCCTCGATTTCGGCCAGCATTTCCTGATCGTTCATCAGGGGTTTTGCCCCGCTGAGACCGTCCTCGACGCCTCGAAGGAGGATGTCCAGCTCCAGTGGCACTTCCTGGGAATGAAGTCCCTTGCCCATCTGGAAGCCCAGGGCGTAGCTGACCCTCTGCTGTTCGCTCTCCAGGGCCAACTCCTCCTCGACGCTCCCCTTGTCCGCCGCCGTGGCGGGCCGGTCTCTGCCGGCCACGAACAACACGACAAGCAGGCCGATCACCAGGGCCACTCCCGCAGCAGATAATACCTTGCGCATCCCGCGCTCCTTTCCGAGTTCAGATTTCGTGGACCGTCAGCGAGTCGGTGGACGAGCAGGCACGGCACTCACTCGTGCCGCTCCCGCCCATTCGGAAAAATGGCCCACCAGCGTGAAGTCCTCCTTCGCTCGATTTTCAACGTCACTTTCCATCATATGTCCTGAGCCGGAGAGTTGCAAACGTGCGACGGCCCTCCTCACAGTTCGGGCAGCGCGAACTGGTCCCCCGTTGCCGAAATCCACCGCGCCAGCCGGTCCTGAAGCTCGCGGCGTCGGCCCGCATAGGCGGTGTTGTGCGCCAGATTGGCCCCCTCGTAGGGATCCTCGTTCAGGTCAAACAGCAGCCAGGGATGACCCTCCAGGCAGACGTATTTCCAGCCGTCGACGGTGACCACCCCCCGCCAGGCACGATCCACGCTGTCGCCGTGCCCGGTGGGGACGACCGACTGGATGAACGCCGAGTCGGGCTCCTCCACCCCCGGTCGGCCCCGGACGTAGTGGCCCGAGTAATCCGTGCCGGCCATCCATTCGGGCGGATCCAAACCGCAGAGGCCGAGTGTGGTCGGCGCAATGTCCACGTGATTCAGCGGCACGGGGGGCTTGCCGTGGCCGTGCCCGTATCGCTCACGGGCGTGGCAGATCACCATGGGGATGCGGAGGCATTCCTCCCAGGGTGCGGTCTTGCGGAACTGGCCGTGAGAGCCGTGGAGGTCACCATGGTCGGAAAAGAACATCACGTACGTATTCTCGGCCAGCCCGGTCTCCTCCAGCGCGCTCAGCACCCGCCCGACGTTCCAGTCCAGGTTCTCAATCTGGGCGTAGTAACCCGCCAGCTCCCGTCGGGCCCGCTCCACCACACGGGGGACGTCCGGTACGTTGGGGCGCAGCTTGACGCCCGCGGGGCTGTGACGCCGCATCCAGCGCTCCGGCGCAACGTAGGGGTCGTGCGGGGGCTGAACCGAAAGCACGGCGAAGAAAGGTTCCCCCGCCCCCGACCGGTCCTTTAGGTGCTCGATCAACATGTCGGTCAGGCAGTCCGTCTCGTAGCCCGGCAGACGGTGGTGAAATGCTTCCTCCCCCTCCCCGCCGTGGACCCAGGAGTCCCACTGGGCGTTGTTGTTGTCGTATCCGACCCAGGTGTCGAACCCGCCCCGTCGCTCCGGAGGCACGATGTGCATGGCCGCCCGGCCTTCCGACTCGTGGAAGCCGTCCAGGTGCCACTTGCCGAAGTAGCCGGTGTGGTAGCCTTCCTCGTTGAAGGCGTCGGCCACCGTGGGCTGCTCCGGCGGCATGCGATACTCATGGCCCGGCACGCAGTTGTGGGGATAGCGCCCGGTCATCAGCGAGCCCCGGAACGGGCAGCACAGCGGAAAGCCGCAGACCGCCCGGGGGAAAGCCATCCCGTTGGTCGCCAAGCGGTCCACGTTGGGCGTGGAGACGTTTGGGTCCCCGGCCCGGCCCAGGGCCTGCCCCCGATGCTGGTCTCCGAAAATCCAGATGACGTTCGGCCCCTGCGCCGATGCCCTGTCGTTCTGCTCTTTCATGCCGTTGCCTTTCTCCTCTTCGCGGGACGAATCTTTTTGGGTAACCGGGCCTTCCCAGTAGGGGGCAGAGCCGGAAACGGGGCATTATGCGGGCCCGTGGGCCGGGCGACAAGTAGAAGACTCGGCGGAGCCGGCCCCCTCGCGATAGCAGCTTAGAAGACCACCCACACCAGACAAAACAGCAGCGCAAGGCCCACGAGCACCGCCACGGCAACGAGCCGGTTGGGAAACCCGGAAGGCTCTTCCGCGGGCCGTGGCGTTCGCGAGGTATGGAGGGTGTCCAGGTCGGAGACCAGCTCCTTAACCTGTATCCAGGTGGTGGACTGCCCTGTCTTGGGTTTCTCCCGGGCCGCGGCGGGGTGGCGGGGTATGAACTCCCTTGCCAGGTCCGAGAATGAGCCGGCTGGCTGATACCCTCCGGCGGCATCCGCTTTCTTCGCGGGGGTGTTGCGGTTGATCTCGCCCTGCTTGATCTTCTCCTGCACCTCGGGATGCTCCAATCGGCAGACCTGCATGCGATCGTCCTCCCGCAGTTGCACCTCCCAGACGGCGTCCTCGCCCTCGGAGGAGTCCAGTTGCAGTTCCTGCCGGATGTCCCGGGCGCCCAGGCACCGCTCGCGGATGAACTCCACCACCTCGGCGGCCGTCTGGAACCGGTGGTCGGGCTCCTTGGCCATCATGCGCTGTATCGCCAGAGAGACCGAGCGCGGGATGCCGCTCCAGACTGCAGTGGGAGGGGTGAGGGGCTCTTTCAGGTGCTTCTCGAATATCTGCAGCGCCGTCTCACCATCGAAGGGGAACCGGCCGGTGACCATGTGGTACCAGGTGGCGCCGAGGGAGTAGATGTCGCTGCGCCGGTCGGCCCGCTTGGCGTCCCTGGCCTGCTCCGGGGCCATGTAGTAAGGGGTGCCCATGGCCGTGCCGGTCTGGGTAAGGACGGTGAGTTCGGCGTCCCGCTGTTGAGCCAGGCCCAGGTCGGTCAACTTGGCCACGCCGTCAGCGGTCAGCATGATATTACCCGGCTTGATGTCGCGGTGGACGACGCCGTGTTCGTGGGCGTAGGCCAACCCTCGGGCAACCTGTAGTACCAGCTCGCTGGCCTCCTGGCTGGGAAGAGCGCCGGATTGCTCCAGTATCTCGGCCATGTTCTTGCCTTCCAGGTACTCCATGGCGAAGTAATAGTGCCCGGAGTCCTCCCCGATGTCGATGCCGTTGACCAGGTTCTCATGCTCCAGCTCGATGGCTGTCCGCCCCTCGCGGAAAAACCGTGTCAGGAAGGTGCGCTGCTTGGCAAAGCGCTCGGCGAGGACCTTCAACGCGACGCGTTCATCGTCCGGCCCCAGGGCCAGGTAAACACTGCCCATACCCCCGACACCGAGCTTTCGGACCAGGCGGAAGCCCCCCAGTTCCTCCAGTTGCAGGTCGCCGGCCTCCCACTCCAACTGCTCCGCCATATCAGGCTCCAGCAGGTCCTTCAGCACAGCACAGTCCCAAAGAGGGATGCTGGAGCCCTGATCCTGCTTCTCCGCCTGCAGCTTCCGGCACGTCTCCATCTGCTGCTCCGTCAGAAGCCCACGCGACACGGCGAGCCGCGCGAAACGTTTCTCCTGCGGGTTCGGCACGATACCGCCTCCTCCCAGACCGAACTCCGGCGCCCGGCATTCCCAGCTCTTTGTTGCAGGCACTGATCTGATTTTAGGGTCGGAAGCAGCAAAATCAAGGATGTGCAGCCTCTTTTCCCGGGCAGCAGAGCGGGCATGCAAAAGGGGGCTGACCCCGCAGACCGGCGCTGCGATCCACCTGCCCGGCGTGCCGGCCGCCGAAGGGGAGGCTTCCACCGGTCCGGGTTGGTACCACGGGACGGCCTGGAGTTCGGGGGAGCCGTCCGGCTTCGCCGGCGCTCTGTCCGGCTCTTTCTCCGGCGCGATAGCCTCTCTCCTCCCCACCGTGTCTACTTCCCCCAACCCGGACGGTACGGAGTGATCCACCGCTACCGGCTGGGACGGCG
>CAZEAP010000013.1:0-99832 GCA_964510315.1 uncultured candidatus Brocadiaceae bacterium | reverse complement strand
CTCGACGCTGACGTACGACTCCAACGCCAACGTGGAGACCTGCGACAGCAACTGACACCAGTCAGTGGCTCAACAGCGGAAAGTGAACTCGGCGGTCCGGTCCCGCGAGAGCGGGGCCGGGCTCGCCGAACAGATAACCTGAAGCGGGCGCGACGGATGCGCCGACGGCCATAGCCGACCGGCGCGGCGTCGCCCCGACCGAAGTGCGAGCCCCGGGGCGTCCAAGCAGCGCTCCGGGGTTCTTTATTGCATCGGGATGCGCCGGGATTGAGCCGACGTGGGCACACGGTTTGCCCTGAGATACGTCCGGAAAGTGCGCACTTTTGCAACGCTTCTCGGCCGACTATAATAACAATGTCATCTCTGCACGGTCTTTCCGGAGGTGGGAGGCGTGTTGCGCAGGGCACTCTGGATGGCCAACATCGTTCTGCTGGTGCTGTTGGGATACCTGGTTGCCGACACGGTGGCCGGCGGTCTCGGCGCCGGACGTGAAGGTGAGAAGGAAAAGGAGAGGGTCTCGCGGAAGGCGGCCCGGACCGTGGCCGAGCCGGTGGGCATGGTCGGGAGTGCCGCCATACTGAACCGCAATGTCTTCGGCGTCCACGTGCGTTCCCGACGCGAGCGGCAAGAGGAGACGACTTCCCGCGCTACGCCGGCACCCGCCCCGGCTCCTCCTTCCTTGCGCCTGAAGTTGCTCGGCACAGTCGTGGCCGATGCATCCCTGGCGCGCGCTTTGATCCTGAACGAGGCGAGCGGCACGCAGGGCATTTATGCCCTGGGCGAGACGGTGCAGGGAGCCCGCCTGGAGCGCATCGAACCGCATGCCGTGCACCTGGTGCGCGGATCGAGGGAAGAGGTGCTCGAGCTGAAGTTCCGCGGGGGGAAGGCGTCTCCCGGGCGAGGCGCCTCCGCGACGGCGGCGCGCGCCTCAACCGAGGAGATGCACAAGCATGGCCCCTCGGCTGCACGCAAGCTGCGCCGAGCGCAGAAGATAATACGTTCTGCAACCTCCCTGAGGGAAGCCCGGTGACCCGGCACCGGGACTTTCTGGTTTGTCTCCGTCTTCTCCGCCTTCCTCCCGAGGCGGGTAATGCGCCCACGGCGCACAAGGCTGTCCGTGTTCCCTCCGCAGGGCATTAACTTCGGGGGCGGTATTTGTTGTTCGCCTTCGCCCTGCCGGGCAAAGAGATGGTCCTCAGCCGGATCGAAGAGCTAAAGGCGGCCGGGAAAGCTACGCGACAAGGCCGGGAACGCGCCGGCTAAAGGGGCCGGAGTTCAGCGTGCCTGCACCTTCTCCAGCGCGGCCTTCGCCGCGCTGGTCAGCTCCGGCACCTCCAGAGTCGCGTTCCTCTGCAGAACGGGGGCGGCTTCGGCGGCATCGGGGCCAATCCGGCCGAGGCTACGCGCGGCGGCCACGCGGACGTGTACGGACGGGTCCTCCTCCAGCACTCGGCTCAACGCCGGTACGGCCCCGGCGCCATCCAGCCCCATCATCCCGATGGCCTCACAGGCGTCCTGCCGGAGGGACCAGGCATCGGCGTCCAGCGCGTCGACCAGCGCTTCGACTGCGCGCGGGTCGCCGGGCGCCACTTCGGCCAGCGCCCGCCAGGCTGCCGCGCTGAGCAGGACGTGGTCGCTGTGGGCGGCCTCGATCAGCTCCTCGAGCGCCTGCCCTTTGGCCGTGGGCCCTATGCGCGCCAAGCCCCTGGCGGCTGACTCGCGCACTCGGTAGGATTCGGCCGTGGCGAGGGTGCCGGCCAAAACCCGGACGGCCTTCTCCGATCCACGGCCGACCTCACCCAGCGCCTCGGCAAGTGCCCTGCCCGCCGACTGTTCGGTCTCCACCTCCAGACGGCGGCTGAGCGCCGCCACGGCTTTCTGCTGTTCCGGCTTCACCTGGGGCAGCGCCCGAGCGGCGGCGGCCCGCACCCGCGTCTGCTCGTCGTCCAGGGCATCCAGAAGCGCAGGGACGGCTTCGGTGGCATCCTGGCCGAAACGGCCGATCGTGTTGAGGGCGGCCACGCGCACGTTGGGGTCTTCGTCGGCGGCGGCTTCGGCCAGCGGGGGAACCACATCCTCGGGCCGGGCGCGGAGCACGCCCAACGTCACGGCCGCTTCGCGCCGCTCCCTGGGAAGGTCGCTGTCCAGCAGCTCGACCAGCCGGGGTACGGCCTTCGCGGTCTCGGGCCCGACGGAGCGGAGGACTACGATGGCCTCTCGGCGGACGTCCGCGCTTTCGTCCTGCAGCGCCTGGAGGAGGCTCGGCAATGCCGGAGCGGCCTCTTGCTCCAGGGAGCCCAGCGCCCTGACGGCGCCCACGCGTTTCGCTTCGTCCGGCGAGCGGGCCACATCTTGAATCACCGCCAGAAGCTCGGCGGTGGCCTCGCCCCGCCTGGCGAGCGCCCGCAAGGCCGCCCGGGCCACGGGGGCATCTTCGCTGCGCGCCACGGCGAAGAGGGCCTTTTCCATGTCGGGACTCGGGTCCTCGGCCTCAACATACCAGACCGTAGCCGCTGCCTTGGTCGGCGGCGCGCCGGTGCGGAGGGCCTCGAGAACGAGCGGTTCCGCCTCGGCCGGCTGGGGCTTCATGAGGGACAGGGCATAGACGGCGGGGCCGCGTGCGCCCGCCGATCCGGCCGCTTTCATGAGGGGCTCCACGGCCGGCTGACCGATCTCGCTGAGGGTCTTCGCAGCCAGCCATTTCATCTGGCGGTCCGGCGATTCCAGCGCTTTTATCAACGCCGGGATGGCCGGCTTGCCGATGCGCACCAGGCTAACCCGCGCGACGGCCGACACCCTGCTGCGCTTACGGAGCAGTTGGACCAGCGCGGGCACGGCATCCGCCGCCTTCGGCCCGATGGCGCCGAGGGTCTGTGCGGCAGCAACGTGGACAAATGGAATCCGCTCCCGCGTGAGCCTGACCAGGTGAGGGACGGCGGCCTCGGCCTGTTCGGCGACCGCTCCGAGTTCCTCTGCGGCGGCGGCCCGCACGTGGGGCGACCGATCCTCAAGGAGAGGGATCAAGGCCGCAGCCGCCTTCGCCGGAGGCAAGACTTTTGGCACGGAACCGGCGGCGGCGAGGCGCACGTACTGGTGGTCGTCCTGCAGCGCTTCGAGCAACGGTGCAGCCGAAGGCCGCGCCTCCACACCCAGCTTCCCCAGCGCCCGCGCCGCGTGCTGACGCACCAGGTGGGAGTCGTCCTGGAGCAGTTCGGCCAACAAAGGTTCGGCCGTCTTGCCCAGCTCGGCCAGGCCCCGCGCGGCCATGGCCCGGTCCCGCGGCTCGGATTCGCGGACGGCCTCGGCCACCCGGTGCCACAGGGCTGGTGGGGCGGCGTCGATCCGCCGGGCCGCCTCCCGGTGCAGCAGCACGCTGTCGCTCTGCAGGTCTTCCAGCAATGCGCCGACCGGCGCGGCTTCGGCCGCCGGCTGCGCTTGTGAGTAGGACAAACCGGCAAGCGCCGTCACCGCAAAAACTACTGCGCACCAAAAGCCTTGACCTCTCGGACATCCAAGCATGGATACACCTTTCTCTGGACCGGGTTGCACCTGATTGCCTGACTGCTGCAGGGCGCGCGCGCCGACTTTAGCTACTGTGTTCTGGCGGGCTTGCTATTCCTCCTCCATCTGCTCGACCAGTTCCCGGGGCAGGTTGAAGTTCGAGTAGACGCTGGTGACGTCCTGATCGTCCTCCATCTCGTCCATCAGGTTCAGCATCTTGCGGCCGTCGGCCGCGTCGAGGTCCACGTAGCTTTTGGGGACCTGCGTGATCTCGGCGGACTCCCAGCTCAGGCCCGCCTCACGGAGCGATTCCTTGAGTGATTCAAGCTCGGTGGGCTCGCAGCTCAACTCGTAAACGTCCCCGGCTTCCTGGAAATCGTCCGCCCCGGCCTCCACGGCCAGGTCGAACAGATCCTCTTTGGGGACGGCCTCGGAGTCAACCAGCACGAGTCCCCGGGTCTCGAAGACCCAGCCGACGCAGCCGTGGGCGCCGAGTTCGCCGCCGTGATCCTCGAATATGCGTCGGACGTGGGCCGTGGTGCGGTTGCGGTTGTCGGTCAGGGCGTCCACCATGACAGCCGCCCCACCCGGCCCGTAGCCCTCGTAGCGGGCCGGCTCCACCTGCTGGCCTTCCAGTTCCCCGGCGCCCTTCAGGATGGCCCGCTCGATGTTCTCCTTGGGCATGTTGGCTTCTTTGGCGTCTTCGATGGCGTACTTCAGCTCCAGGTTGGTCTCGGGGTCCTTGCCGTGCTGGCGTACGGCCGTCATGATCTGCTTGGAGATACGGCTGAAGATACGCCCGCGCCTGGCGTCTTCTTTGGCTTTCTTGTGCTTTATGCCCGCCCAATGTGAATGTCCGGCCATTTTTCTCCTCTCGTTCGACTGAAGTTCGACGCGGGGAAGCGGCTCAGGAACTTGTGCCGGACGGAGGCGGCTTCTCCTTGGCGGTCAGGTGTTGCACAAAGCGGCCGGTGGGTGGACAGATGCTCAAGGCAACCAGACTTTTCCTTTGGAGTCGATGCGCAAGGTTTATTATACGCAATCTCCTCCCATGCGCAACCTTAAGGGGCTGTCAGGCCGGTGCAGATGTCTTCGGTCAGCGACGTTGCCCACACCCTGGCGGCGGCATATAATTCGGCTTCCCGCCGGAATTGGTATCACTGTGGGGAGAAATCGTGAATGAGCCTGGATGAGTACGCCGAGAAGCGGGACTTCGAGAGCACGCCCGAACCGGACGCCTCCGCCGCGGAGGGCGAGGGGAACCTCTACGTGATACAGAAACACGACGCCAGCCGCCTGCACTACGATCTGCGGCTGGAGCACGACGGCGCGCTGCTGTCCTGGGCGGTGCCCAAGGGGCCTTCCCTGAATCCGTCCGACAAGCGCCTGGCCGTGCGCACCGAAGACCATCCGCTGGATTACGCCGACTTCGAAGGGGGCATCCCGGATGAAGAATACGGCGGGGGGACGGTCATGGTGTGGGACAGGGGAACCTTCGAGAACATGAAGGACAAACCCTTGGGTGAGGCTCTGGAGGATGGTCACGTCGAGGTCCGCATTCGCGGGGAGAAGCTCAAAGGCGGGTGGGCCCTGATCCAGATGAAGGGCCGGGGCGAGAAGAACTGGCTGCTCATAAAGATGAAGGACGAGCATGCCGACCGGGAGACCCACATCACCAAGTCCGAGCCCGACTCGGCACTTACCGGCCGCTCCCTCGATCAGATCGCCGAAGAGACCGAAGAGCAGTCGTGAGGCACCCGGGACGCCGCCCAAACAGGCGGGATGCCTCTCTCAGTTTCCGGGGCGGACGGTGACAACGATCTTGCCGCTTCCGACGTTATGGCTTTCGTCGGTGGCGGCGAAGACGAAGACGTGCTCTCCCGGCTCCAGCGCACCGGTGTGGTAGGCGAACTTCTCGGCCGGCGAGTCGAAGATGCCGTCGGTGGGGAAGACCGCCTCCCAGTCCTCGGAGTTCCGGCTGACCTGTATCCGGGTTATGCGGCTGAGGTTGTCCCGAGCGGCGCCGGTCAGTTTGTAGGAGTTGTTCGGCTGTGGCTGAGCTTTTAGTTCGACTATGGCCGGGAGCCGGTTGTCGATCACGATCGGCGGGGTCACCTTCTCCTCGGAGAGGGCCTCCGCCGCCGGACGGTCCGTGTTGTCGCGGGCGATCAGCCGCAGCGCATACCGCCCGGCCGGAACCCGGGAGGTATCCCACTGGTACTTCCTCTCGCCCCGGACGTCTTCCTCGAGGACCTTCCAGCGGGCTTCGTCCATCCCCCGGTAGTAGAGGTCGAAGGCCAGCTCGTCATCGTTCGGGTCGGTGGCCTTCCATTCGATGGTGGCGGTGGGCGAGCGCTCCTGGGACTGTGCGCGCTGATTTGGGCTGCGCGGGGAGCGGGAGTTACCGTCGCCCTCCTTCTTCAGCAGTGAGACACCGTCGAAGGTGATGTCGGCGATGCGGGGCCGGCGGTTGACCTGGCGGTAGCTCACGGCCACCCGCCACAGCCGGGGAGAGCCGTCTTGGGGATTGGCCGCCAGGCGCGCGGCGAACTGGGCAAATCTTCCGGGCGGGACGCCGCTCTTCTCCCCCGCACGTTCGGCGGACCACTCGGACCAGTCGCTCCAGTAATCGTCGGGTTCCGAGGAGTTCCCCGTGCGCAGGCGCAGGCGGATCTGCTGTCCGCGGCGGACGGTGTGCTCCCACCAGATTTGCCCCCAGCGGGCCAGGTAGCCGGCGTCGAACGGTTTGCTCAGGAGGGTGCCCTCGGACCGATTGCCCGCGTGGAGGCGCATCAGTCCCCCGGGGTTTGAGGTTCCCAGCACCGCATCGCCGTTCGGTCCCACGGCCATGGCGGTGATGTGGGCGACGTCGAACTCGTCCAGCACGCTCTGCGTCTCGTCCGGCTCAACGGCCATGAGCCGACCGCCCGGCCCGGTGCCCACCAGCAGGCGGCCGTCGAACAGCGCCAGGCTGAGCAGGAATACCTTGTCGAAGGCGGCGATTCGAACGGCTCCCCGCCCCGGGACTATGCGGTAGACGCTGTTGCGGCCCTTTGGCGCTCCCTCCACGGGTATCTGGGGTGGGGGCGGCGCAGAGGAGGGTTGCTGCGGGGCGCCGGGAGGTTGCGCCTGGCCGGGTTGCGGCCGCCTGCTCCCTTCCCGGGCGGCGGTGGCCGTGCAGGCGTAGATGGTGCCGTCTTCGGCCACGATCAGGTCGTGGATCTCCGCTTCGTCGGCGTCATAGATCAGCCGCGTGCCGCCCTCGGTGACCAGGTAGACGAACCCGTCCGGCGCTGAGCCGACGTAGATTGACCCGTCGGGGGCCACGGCCACGCACATCAAGTGCTTCTGCTCGACCTCCAGCAGCGTGCGACACTCGCCCTTCGGGCTGCATTCGAGCAACCGGCCTTCCGGTCCCGTAGCGCAGTAGATCTGTCCATCCGGGCCGAGGGCCATGTCCCAGATGTAGGCGTCCTCCAGTTCGGTGAGAATCGACACCTCGCCGTCGGCGGCGATGCGCAGTATTCGACCCTCCGGGGCGGTGCCCGCCAGGACCCCGCCGCCCGGCAGGGGCAACACGCTGAGCAGGTGCTGTTTCTCCAGCTTGCGAAGCTCCTTGAGGGCGCCGTCGCGCAGCTCATAGAGGCCGCCCGGAGAGCCGGTTCCCACGTAGAGAGCGCCGTCGGGGGCGGCTTCCACGTCCCAGACGAACTCGGCCTGCAATCCCTCGATCTTCTCCGTCTCCGGGGCGAGCCTCACTTCGCCGGTGGAGAGGACCGAGACGCCGTCCAGTTGCCCGGCGGCGAACTGCTTTGCGCCGCCGGTGGTCCACGTTTCGGCGTGGAGCGTGTGGCAAAAAGCCATCAGGATAAGGACGACGAGCGCGCAGCGGGCGAGTTTCCGCATTTTGGCCTCCACAGGGAGGTCTTCAGGGTCTATGGGATTCCGGTTCGGCTATGCGGAGATTCAGCGACTCCGACCCCTCCAGCACCCAGGGAGTGGGGACGGATTCCACCTCTTCGGTGGCCAGGACCACGGCCCGTCCGGCGCCGCCGAACTGCATGACGTTCAGAACCGAAGCGGGAAGTTCGGGAAGCGCCTCTCCCCGGTATCGGACGCCTCTCTCCACGAAGGCCGCGCGCACCAGCAGGTTCCGGTTGGGCTCCATCTCCCGCAGCGTCGCCAGCAGGGCGTCCAGGCTCCTGGGCGCGTAGAAGCCGGGGTCCAGGCTGGCGTCGAGCATCATGCTGGTGAGTGCGTCGCAGACCAGCACCCTGACCCGGCTGCCGGGCTGAGCGGTGGGGGGTACTCGGAGCGGTACCCTTTTTACTTCTTCCCCGCCCCGCCATTTCTGCACGGTGACCAGGAGGTCGATCTCTTCGCCGGGCTCCACCCGGAAGCGTTCGGTGCGCACGGACTTGATCAGGGCCGCCTCGAAACCCCTGCGGAGATCGATGCTGTATTTGACGCCGGCGACCTGGACTTCCTCGAAGGGATTCGTCAGGAGGCTTGCCAGCGGCATGCCGACGAGCTGGAAGGCCGGCAGTGAAGGGGAGGACGTGGCGAAGACGTTGTCCAGCACCAGTGGTTCATCCCGGCCCTTAAGCTCGATTTCGACTTTCGCCTCCGCCGTGTAACGACCGCCCTGCCCCTGCCACCGGGCGCTGCTGTATGCCGCCGCCAGGAGCGTGAAGAAAGGAGCCGTCCGCCAGTAACCGGCGATGCGGTATTCGTATCGGTCCTCCACCGCGCCGGATACCTCTACAGAGCACGGAAAAGTCGGCGCCTCCTCCCCCAGGCGGCCCAGCACGGCCGAGTCCCTGTCCTCGGTGACACGGCCGATGACCGGACCCGCTCCGGTAAGGCGGAAGGAGCGGTAGAGCGACGGCACCACGGCTTTCACCCGTCCCAACACCAGGGGCAGGTTGACCCGGCCGGCGCTCAGCATGGGGTGGCCGAAGGCGGCGATCCGGTCCCCGTCCACCCAGGTCAGCGTGCCGGTGGCAGTGACGTCCATGTCTCCGCTGACCATCTGCACTCCCACCGGAGCGCCGGGCTGCAGCTCTGCTTCCGCGAGGTCCTCCCTGGCGACTGCGGACGCCTGAACCGGCGCCAGCCATGCCTCTTCGAGAGCGGATAGCAGATGACCGGTTCCGCCGCCACCGGTCACCGCCAGCGGCAGAGGCAGGGGTCTCATCTCCGCCGGAGTCGGCAGGTCCGCCGGGCCCGTCCCCCGCACCTCCGCAACGCCCGCTCCCGGCCCCCCCGGCAGGAAGGGGCGAATGACGCGGGCGATGGCCCTCTCCAGATGCTCCCGGTCCAGCCACGTGTCACCGGAGGTCAGGTGGGCCGCGAAGCGGGCGGCGCGGTCCCGCATGGCTGCGGCTGAGCAGGCGGCCGCTCCGGCGTCCTCCTCCGTTGCGTCGGTCAGTTCGCGCTGGTGCAGCATCTCCTCTGCCGGCGTCACGCCGGCAATCGGCGTCTTACTGAAAGACCAACTGTAGGCGAGGGCGCCGACCAGCTTGTCCTCCACGTAGATGGGGCTGCCGCTCATGCCCGCCACCGTGCCCGCCTCGTCGATGACGGGCCCGCTGAGACGCACCAGGACGAGGTGACCCTTCGGGTACCACCCCCGCATGACCCCCAGCACCTCGACCGGAAATCGCTGGACCTTGCCGGGCTCCAGTGTGGTCAGGCCGTAACCGGTCATGCCGGCCTTGACTTCGGTGACCGGCATCACCGGGGGCAGCCCTTTTGCCTGGAGCGCGCCTGCGGCGACGAGTGCAGCCAGCGCAATCGCCGCGCCCCATCGAACAAGTAGGGATCGGGCTCTCATCTCTCCCGCCGAACTCCACTTGGGGTCAACGTGCATCTGCCCTCGGCTCCGCGAGGTCCTCATTACTGTAAGGACTACCCCCGGGGGATGCAATGGTTCGGCGTGGGTGGGGCGGGAGGGTGCCCCGGCTGTCAGGCCGACTTGCGTGCCGCTCGGCCACGGCGGGCCCGGCGGCGGATGTCGGCTCCGAGCGCCCGCAGGCGGGTTTCCAGGTCCTGGTAGCCCCTGTCGATCTGGTCCACGCCGCTGATGGTAGTGACGCCGTGGGCGGCCAGCCCGGCCACAACCAGGGCGGCTCCGGCGCGGATGTCGGGCGCCCGCACCGGCGTCCCCCTCAGGGCCCCCTTCCCTCTGATGCGTGCACGGGGGCCGTCGCGCACGATGCGGGCGCCCATTGCCCGCAACGGCTCCACGTGCGCAAAGCGTTCGGGATATACCCGCTCATGGACCAGGCCGGAGCCCCGCGCCAGGCACAGCAGGGTGCTGAGCTGGGGCTGCACGTCGGTTGGGAGTCCCGGGTAGGGGCCGGTCGTCAGGTCCACCGCCCGAAGCGGGCCGTCGCAACGGGCCTCCACGCCCTCCGGGGTTATCCCCACGCGGGCACCGGCGGCGCGGAGGCTGCGCAGGGTGGCCCGCAGGTACTCCGGCCGGGCTCCTTCCACCCGGACGCCGCCTCTCGTGGCGACACCGGCGGCCAGGAACGTGGCTGCTTCGATTCGGTCGGGGATCAACTGGTGTTCGACTCCCCGAAGCCGGGAACTGCCCGTGATGGTCAGGGTAGGGGTACCGATCCCCCGGATTTGTGCACCGCAGGCCACCAGGAAGCGCGCCAGGTCCTGAATCTCCGGTTCCCTGGCGGCGCAGCGGATGACGGTGCGCCCCCTGGCCGCCGTGGCCGCCATGAGGACGTTGGCCGTCCCCAGTACGGTGGACCCGCGGGGGCCGGCAAGATGGATGTCCGCCGCCCGCAACTCCTCGGCACCGGCGGTCAGGTAGTCCGGCCTCTCCTCGATCCGCGCTCCCAGCGCCCGCAGCCCCTTCAGGTGCAGGTCGATGGGCCGGGGGCCGAGTGTGCAGCCGCCGGGTCGGGCCAGCGTGGCCCGCCCGTGACGGGCCAGCAGGGGTCCCAGCACGCAGACGCTGGCCCGCATCCGGCAGACCAGACCGGGGGAGGGCGCCGTGCACTCCACCGTGTCGCCCCGGAGTCGCAGGCTGGCGGGACCGACCCATTCCACTTCCGCTCCGAGTCCACGCATCAGGGCGACCATGGTGGCGACGTCGCGGAGGCGGGGCACCCTGTGCAGCACGGTGACGCCTTCAGTCAGCAGAGAGGCGGCCATGACGGGCAGGGCGGCGTTCTTGGCGCCGCTGGCCTGCACGGTTCCGCGCAGAGGCGAGCCACCCCGGATGATCAGCTCTTCCATTGTCTTCTCGTCTCCCCTCATCCGTCTCCTCTGCGCGCGCAGATCACCCTGTCCTTCCCCGCGGCGTCGGCGCGGACCTCTATGCTCCGGGGCTCGAACTCTCCGGTCCGGCGGATCAGTTCCGCAACTCGGGCCGCCTGGTCGCCGCCGATCTCCAGCACCAGCCATCCGCCCGGCAGCAGGAGGGGGCCGGCGCTCGGGATCAGGCGCCGGATCACGCTCAATCCGTCCGGTCCCCCGTCCAGCGCACGACGAGGTTCAAAGCGGCTCACCTCCGGCTGTAGGCCGCACAGGCGCCCGGTCGGCACGTAGGGGGGATTGGAAACCAGCAGGTCGAGACCCCGCACCTCGTCCGGCAGGCAACGGGGGACCGGGGCGGTCAGGTCGCCCCTGGCGAAGTGGACTCGCTCCCGGGCGCCGTGCTTCTCGGCGTTGAGCGCCGCGATTTCGAGCGCTTCCTGATCGGTGTCGGTGGCGATGACCCGCAGCTCGGGCCGTTCCAGGGCGAGGGTCAGTGCGATGACCCCGCTCCCGGTCCCGACGTCGGCGGCCCAGCGGCCCTCCCCCGGGAACAGTTTCTCCAGGCAGGCCTCCACGACCACTTCCGTTTCTGGTCTCGGGACCAGAACGGCGGGGGAGAGGAAAAAACTCCGCCCGTAGAACTCCCACTTTCCCAGCAGGTATTGGAGCGGCTCGCGGGCCGCTCGACGCAGGGCGAGCCGGAGGAAGCGCCTGCGGGTGGGCGGGTCCAGCGCCTGTTCGGCCCGGGCCAGCAGTTCGGCGCGGGTCCGGCCGGTGGCCTCCGCCAGCAGTAGTTCGGCGTCCAGTCGGGGATTCTCCACTCCCGCCTCTCGGAGCCGATTCGTGGCGGCGTTCAGCAGTTCCATGACCGTCCGGTCCCTGTCGTTGTTTTCGGCCATCTCGGGGGCGGGTGCTTGCCGACTGCGACGCTGTTCCCGCAGGGTCGTTCTTACGAAATCCGGAGGGCTCAAGTAAAGGGAAAGGCCGGCGGGCGCCGTGGGGGCGGCTTGAGGGGCTGCCGGCGCCCTTGGAGGCGGGGAGGCGAGACGCGGAAAAAACGGCCCTGCGCAGGCGGCATCCCGCCGCGTCAGTAAGCGACGGGGGGAATGGGGTCGCCGTGTCGGGAACGGGCTTGTTCGAGACGCTGCCGCTGCTCGGCCAGGACCTCGAAGAGGACCTCCGGGGTGTTGTCCACCTGGGTGCGGTAGATATTCTCTATCCGCTCGATCTTCTGGAGGTGCTCGGCCACCCGCGTGCAGAACTGGGTGAGATAGTCCTCCCGCGGGTAGTCCTTGTCCAGGACGCGGGCAAAAAGCTCCCGGAGCGTCTCATACTCCGGTATGAGCCCTGTCGGCGTCTCGATGGCACCTGCGTCCCCGTTGACCCGGAGTTCCATCCACTTCAGCCAGACCCTCTTGTCCGCTATGGCGTTCAGGAAGCTTCCTTCCTCGTCCTTCAGGAAGTAATTGACGCCGAAGACCAGGGGCGGCTCCTGGAGGTCTTCCACGAACTGAAGGTTGCTCTGCAGGTAGCGCTCCAGCGGGATGGCCACGAAGTCCATGATGGCCATGAGGTTGAACTTGCGGACGCCCTCTTTGCCGAGCGTTGCGGCGGTGGTTTCCGACTCCAGGCTGGCCCCCTTGGTGACGATGCCGTGGGTCCAGTCGAATGCCTGCTCCACCGGAACCCAGGTGTCGCTGTCCCGGCCCCCGTAGATGATGCCCCCCACCGGCACGCCCTCCGGCTCCTCCAGTTGGGGATCGCAGTTGGGCAGGGAGCCCAGGTGAACGGTGTAGCGGGCGTTCCGGTGGGACGGCGTGATCTCCTTGCCGTCGGCGTCGGTCTTGCCGGGGTACCACCGGCCGGAGTGGTTGATCCCTTCCTCCGGGCAGGGGCCGTCTTTGCCCAGCCAGTAGGGCACGCCCTCGGGGGTGACCAGGACGTTGGAGAAGATGATCTCCCCGGGGGAATTGAGGACCTCCCAGATGGTGGGGTCGTTCTCGGAGTTGACGTCCCGGATGATGCCGAAGATGCCGTTCTCGACGTTGGCCGCCCAGATTCTGCCGGCGCGCTTCCGCAGGTATGCGATGTCGTCTCCGATGACGCTTTCCCCCGGGACCATGGCGGTGGAGGTCTTGCCGCAGGCGCTGGGGAAGGCACCGGTGAAGTAGGTCGTGCGCCCGCCCGTGCCGTTAACGCCCATCACCAGCATGTGCTCGGCCAGCCAGCCTTCCCTGGAGGCACGCTGGATGGCCAGGCGGAGGGCCAGCTTTTTCAGCCCGATGGTGTTGCCGCCGTACTGGGTGTTGGTGCTGTAGACGAGGTTCTCGTCGAGGTCGATGTAGATGCGCCTCTTATCGACGTGCTTGCTGACGGGGGCGCCGTCCTCTTCGCCGCCCGAGGGCTCCAGTTCACCGGCGCTGTGGATGAAGCGGAAGAAGTCCTCCGAGTCACCGATGCTGCGGAACATCTCGTAGCCCTGCCGATAGAGTATGTCCTCGCTGTGGGCCACGTAGGCGGAGTCGGTAATCTGGGCGCAGGGGATGGAGAACTCCGAGTTGACCGGCCCCAGGCAGAAGAAGCGGACGTACATCTCCTTGCCGGCCATGCTGCCGGCGAGGTAATCGCGGACCTCCTGCACGCCCTCGTCCTTGTCGACGGTGTTGAGCCTTTCGCCCAGGTCGCGTCCGGCCGGCAGCAGGTAGCAGGTGTTCTCCTTGTCGCGGGCCTGGTCGTGGTATCCGTCCCAGTGGACCGTGTGGCCGGAGCCGGCCAGCTCACGCTCTTCCCCCCGCTCGACGGCGCGGCGCCGCACGTAGGCGATGTCCTCCGGGTCGTCGGTGGCCACGAAGACGGAGTCGGGCCGGCATAGCTGGAGGAAATCGGCCACGAAGCGGTGGAGCTTCGGGTTGGCGAGCGCCGTCAGTTTACGGTAATTCCCCTCGTCCAGTCCGTCCCGCAGCGTCTGCTGGTAGTCCTCACCCATATGGTATTCCCCTCGGCCTCGAACGGAGTGAAGTCTATCGCCCGGCGGGGTTGTTCCCCGATGCAGCGCCCGACCGGCGCCATTACAAAATCGCCAGGCCCGTCGAGAGGACGAGTCTGGCAGTATACAGGCGGTGGAAACGCCTCGATCTCTCAGTGTGGGATTGTAGCACACCTCGGCTTGCTGTCAAGCCACGGGGCCGGCGACGGCGAAAAGCGCCCAGGCAGCTTGCAAATCTGGCGGTCACCGTCTATAAAAGGCGTTCCGCCGGGCGGCTGAGCTACGCTGGAACGAGAGGGCGAGGATGCGCTGGAAGGAATATGAGGACAAATTCAAAGCCGGCTTCGACAACGGGGTTTTGGTGGAGGTCCTGAAGGAAGGGACGGATTTCGCAGGACTGGGACAGGTCCAGTGGGGGCGCCGGAAGCTTCGCTCCGACGAGCTGCCCATCATGCCCCTGATCACCACTCCCAACGGATACGTGGTGAGGCGTCTGGAGTTCGAGGAGGTCCAGAAAGAGGGCGAGGAAATCGTCATCAGCCTGGCGCCCCACGTCGCCCCGGTCGGCCGAATGGAGTGGCTCTGCTACGACGGCCAGGACCGTTGGAACGTGGGCACCTGGGGCCAGGACCCGGTCCGGGACCGGGGCGGCATGCTGCAGGTCGCCCTGGCGCCGGTGCAGCGGGAGATCGCCGGCGTTTCCTTCGTCGGCTTCTCCTACGCCTACAGGTTCCGATCCCGCAAGTACCACGTCTACAGGATCCACGATCGGGCCACCTGGGAGCTGGGCGGCTGGGCCACCGGAAACTCCTTCTGGATGCACGGCCCTTTCAACGACCCTCAGAAGACCATTCAGAACAAGCAGGACGCCTTCACCACCGCCTGGGTCGGGGAGGACGCCGAAGGACAGGCTCTCCAGCTTCAGCAATTCCTTCCCCTCTTTACCCACCTGCAGGGGTTCGGCTTCCAGTTCGACGCGCACAGCCTGCTGCTGACCGCCTTCGAAGAGGTTTTCCACTGCCGATCGCTTTTCCAGAAAGAGGAAGGCCGTAACTGTCTGGTTCACTGGCACCAGTTGTGCAGCGATCTGGCGGGGCTGGTGGAGTTCCCCCCGCTCCAGGTTTTGTGCGTCGACAGGGAGTCGGAGGACCAGGCCGATATGGCCAACCTCTACTCGGCCATCCGGAACGAACTCCAGGCCCAATACCGCGGCCAGACAGGCGTTTCGCCCGAGCGGGCCGAGCCCGGCGGGTGTCTGGATGGCGCCTGTCCGGACGAGCGAAGCATGGAGCGGGGGATGGACAGCCTCGCCGGGGCGGCCTGCAAGCGGGTATTCGTGCCCCATCTGTTGGAAGTCAACGCGCCGGAGGACGAGACCGTCGCGGCCGGCAGGCAGGCGGAGAAGCGTGCGCGGAAGGTCATCGAGGACATGCACTCCAGGGCGCTGGAGGCCTACCTCAGCCTCGCCGACTGCTGCGCCGGCTGGGTGCTTGCCGATTCTCTGGAAGGCGAGGAGCCGGTCGCAGCCGGCGCCGCTCTGGTGGCGGAGGCACTCCGCGACCAGGAGACCTGGGACCGCCTGCTGGAGCACATGCGGAAGCTGAAAAAAGAGTTCGGCGTGGACGGGCTCTTCGCCGCCGACGTGCTGCGCAGCGTTGCCGACGATCTGGCATGGGTGGGCCAGCCGGGCCGTAATCGCATAGCAAGAAGTTCCGGCACCATCCGCAGCCTGCAGGCCCGGCGCATCAAACTGGTGAAGGCCCTCCAACAGATGGGCTACCGGTGCACCGTCCGGGGGCTCGGCGGCCTGGACACCCCGGGCAGAGCCGTTCCCTACGAGTACATCGCCGGACGGGAGTACATGTTCCGGGATGCCGCCCTCCGCTTCCCGGCGGAACAGATCAGCGAGGAGGGGGATGACCTGGTGGAGGCGTTCTTCCGGGGATGCGCCAACCGGGTGGCCTACACGCTCCCCTGTCGGGTGAACACGGCCCGCCGAGACGGGCTGCCCGAGTGGTGGGAGGACAGTTTCGCGGCCATAAACCGCGCCTCTCAGGCCGTGCGGGAGTACATGGAAAGGGGCTGCCTGCTGCCCGGAGGCCGGGGTGTGCTCTGGCGGGGGGGCGCCCCGGACGTCACGGTGCTTTGGGCCTACAAAGACTTCGCGCGCAAGGTCGAACCCCGGTGCGAAGTCTTCGACGTCATCGCGAGCGAGCCGGTGGAAGTGGAGGAGGAAGGGAACCAGTTCCAGGCCGAGCAGTGCTGCGTCTATCTCATCCAGTGCACGGAACCTGCTGAGGAGGCGTCCTGAGGGCCGCCGGGGAGAATCCGCGGGATGGAAGACCTGCAGATACGATCGGAACGGATGGGCGGCGCTCCGTTGCTCGGGCTCGACGGCCGGCTCGATGTGGACACCGCCCCCCGTCTGCGCAAAGTCCTCCTGGGGCACCTGAAGGACGGGGTTGAGGCCCTGGTGCTCGATCTCTCGGAACTCCGCTTCATGGACACCGGCGGGCTGGCCACGCTGATTGAGTTCCAGCAGCGCATGGGGGAACACAACGGCCGGCTCGTGCTGTTCGGCCTCTCCGACCGGGTGGCCGACGCCGTCGAGATGGCCCGTGCCGGGGACCTGTTCACCGTCGTCGAAGCCGAGGAGGAGGCCAGGGAGCTGGTGGAATGAGCCCGACCGGGGCGCCGACTCCACCTCTGGGCCCGAAAAGCTATCTCGCCTTTGCACCGGCCCCTTTTGTTCCATAGAATCCCTCGTTTCTCCGACGGAGCGGCCGCATGTAACCGCTCCCCTGCGTTCTTACCTTGTTGACGGAGAGACAGTAATGGCGGAAATCGCGATAATCGGGGCCGGCAGTCACGTCTTTGCCGAAGCCATGATCAGGGACTCCCTCAGCTTCCCCTCCCTCCAGGACTCCACCTTCCGGCTGATGGACGTCGACGCCGAGATGCTCTCCCACATGGAGACGCTGGCCCGTCGGATGGTCCAGCAGGGGGGCCACGAGGCCGAAATTCTGGCCACCACGGACCGCCGGGAAGCCCTGGAGGGGGCCAACTACGTCATCGTCTCCATCCTGGTGGGCGGGCTCGAGCCCATCCATCGGGAAATCGACATCCCCCTGAAGCACGGCGTGGACCAGTCGATCGGCGACACCATGGGGCCGGGCGGCATCTTCAGAGCCATGCGCACCATCCCGGCCATGCTGGAGATCGCCCGCGACATGGAACAGCTCTGCCCGCGCGCCCTGATGATCAACTACACGAACCCCATGTCCATGCTCTGCCATGCCGTGCGAGAGGCGACCTCCGTCGAGGTGATCGGCCTGTGCCACAGCGTGCAGGGGGCCCATAGGGAGCTGGCCCGCATCATCGGGGAGGCCCCCGATGAGTGTGCCTCCTGGACGGCCGGCATCAATCACCAGGCGTGGGTCCTGACGTACGAGCACAAGGGCCGGGATGCCTACCCGCGGATTCGAGAGGCCGCGCGGGAGAACGAGGAATGGTACGAGGGCAACACCACCCGCGTCGAGATGCTCCGGCGGCTGGACTACTACGTGACCGAATCCAGCGCCCACAACTCCGAATACAACCCCTGGTTCCGCAAGCGGGCCGACCTGATCGACAAATACCAGGGCGAGGATTGGAACGGGGGCACCGGCTTCATCAAGAAGATCTACGGCAAGCGCTACACCGACCGGGTGGAGAAGCTCCGCGAGAAGGCCGAGGAGACCGAGGAATTCGACCTCAGCCGCGGTCACGAATACGGCTCCTACATCATGAACGCCCTGGAGACCGGGGAGCCCTTCCGCTTCAACGGAACGGTGGCCAACACCGGCCTTATCACCGACCTGCCCGGCGGGTGCTCGGTGGAGGTGCCCTGCTACGCGGATCGTGCGGGGCTGCATCCCTGCCATGTAGGTAAGCTGCCGCCGCAGCTCGCGGCCCTCAACGCCATGTCCACCCGCTCCCTGATGATGGCGGTTCGGGCCTGCCTGGAGGGCGACAGGGACATGCTCTACTGGTCGGTCCTCTACGATCCGTTGACCGCCGCCGCCCTCGGCATGGAGGAGATCCGGGAGATGGTGGAGGAACTCTACGAGGCCGAGAGGGAGGACATGCCCACCTTCGAGTGACGGAACTCGGAAGTCCGGAGTTTGCGCGCCTTCGAAGGGTGGGGGGATGAGGGGGGTCAGTTCTTCCGGCGGCGTGCGTCACGTTCCAGGCTGCGGAGGCGTTCACGGAGGCGCCGGTTCTCTTCCATCAGCCGGCGAAGCTGCTCCCGGCTCGGCATCTCGAGGGGTGTGCCGCTTCCCGGCCGGGCGCGGCGCAGGCGCATCCTGTCCTCCCCGCGCGATCGGGAAGCCCCGCAGATCAGCAGGGGGCGTGCGCCGACGTCCACCTGCACGGTGCGCATTCGGTCCCCTCGCAGAAGCTTGACCTGGACGCCCCGGCGGGGGCCGGCCTCGGCAACCCAACGGCCCAGCGCTTCCGGATCCGTGACGTTGTGATCGGCGACCTGAAGGAGCACGTCCCCGGGACGGATCCCCGCCTGGTGGGCGGGTGAGTTTTCCAGTACGTTGTGGATGCGCGCCCCTTCCAAACCGCCGGATTCCGCGACGATGGCGACGCCCAGCCAGCCGAGCCGGCGCGACTCGCCGCCGCGAAGGCGTGAGAGGACGCCCTGCAGCCGATCGAGCGGCAGGGCCACGCAGCCGCCTTCCGGGAGCCGCTGGCCCGGCGAACGGGCCGCCAGGACCACGCCCACCAGCCGTCCCTCGACGTCCAGCAGCGGCGCCCCGGCAGTGCCCGGCTCCGCGGCCGCGCGAACGGACATAAGCCCCTCCCAGGCGATGCCGCGCAGGCGGAACTCTTTGCTCCGGCCGGAGACCAGCCCCGGGCTTAATTGCAGCTCCAGGGCGTCCGCTTCTGGCACGTGGGCGAGCAGCACCAGTTCCTCCTCCCGGGGAGGGGCCGGGGCCGGCTCCAGGGGCGCCGTGTCCCCGAAGTCGCTCTGAAGCAGCGCCAGGCCGGCCGCCTGCTCCATGGCCACAACCTCGGCCTGCGCGCGACTTCCGTCGGGATGGAGCACGCTGATATGTTCGCAGCCGGCCACACCGACGAGGCTGGTCAGCACCTCTCCGTCCGTTCCCACGAAGAAGCCGGTATTGAGGCAGGGGCCGTCGCTGACTTCAAGCTTGGGGGGCAGCTTTCCGGCGTTCAGCCTTGCCCGGACCTGCACCACGGACTTCGATGCGGCTTCGAGGGCCGGGCTCAGGTCGCAGGACGGGGTTCCGGCACGGGCGGCAGCGGCGGTCGGGATAAGGAGACAGACCAGGAGAACGGCGGCCGTATGGCGGAGGACGGGAGGCATCTCTACCACCAGCGGGAGGATTCTTCCGCGTCGTAAAGGATGTGCCTCACCGGAACGCTGACACCCGGCGTATCGGTTCGAACAAGCCGCGTCCGCTCGGCCGGCTCCACGCGCGTGCTGCTCGCCGACTGGACGGGCACGCACTGGACCGGCTGCTCGGCGGGGCGGGCGCCGGTGGAGCCGAGCATTACGGCGAAGTTGTCTTCAGGGCTTTGTTGCTGTTCGGCAACCATCGGCGCTCGGCCGCCGGGCGAACGCCACAGCCGTCCGAGATCGCCGATGATAAAGGGAGCGGCGGCAATGATGGCGGCGACTGCTGCCGCCGCCACCATTTTCCGCCAGCTCAACAGCCTGATCGGCCGTTTGCCCCGGGCGCACGCTTCGGACAGCCTGTCCCTGCGCTCCCGGGTCAGGTGAGATGTGGGAGGTGCAAGATGGAAGACCGCGATGGAGAGCGCGTCGGAGGCACGCCGAAGCCTGCGGAACTCTTCTCGACACGCCCCGCACTCTTGCAGATGCTGCTGGAGGGCGGTCAGTTGGGGGCCTTTCAGCTCCCCTTCGACGGCTTCAACGAGTCTGCTGCGCGTCTCTGTGCAATCCATATCAACGGCCTCCAGTAGTGTTAGTGCCGCTGAGCGCCCGCAGGTTCAAATCTGCCCCCGCCACGCGGTCATTGCTGCTCTTCAAGCTGTTCCCCGATTTTCTCTAAAGCGTAGTGGATGCGTGATTTAACGGTTCCCAGCGGGCAGCCGACGACCTCGGCGATTTCCTGGTATGGCATTCCTTCGACGTAGCGCAGGGTGATGACGGCCCGATGCTCGGCGGACAGCTCCTCCAGGGCGTCCCGGACCTGCTGAATGTTCTCTCGGCGGAGGGCTTCCTCCACCGGTCCGGGCTCTTCCGTTTCGAACTGCGGCCCCCGTCCTTCGCCCTCCTTCAGCCGCTGGAGGGAGACGGCCGAGGAGCCTTTCTTGCGGAGCCAGCGGCGGTACTTGTTCAGCAGTATGCCGTAGAGCCAGGTGTAGTCGGAGGAGCGCCCTTCAAAGCGTTTCCGCGCGTCGGCGGCCGCCACAAAGGTCTCCTGGGTCAGGTCTTCAGCCGCCATCTCGTTGCCGCACATGAAGCGCGCCGCTCGGAAAAGGCGGTCGTAGTATTCCTCGACCAGTCGATGGAACTCATCGGTCGCCACAGGTTGTCACCCGACTGAGGGAGGGCGGAGCTGCTGCGTCAGAAGCGGCTTCTCCGGGCGGCAGGCAGCCTGCCGCAGGGAGCTGAAGGTGCCAACGGGGAGACCTACGGGTCCGGCCCGCCGAATGCTCACCCGCCTTCGGCAAGCTTCTCCCGGGCTATCTGTTGGGCGAGGCGTCCGTCCACCGCGTCGCCGTGCTCGGACATGACCGTTTTCATGACTTTGCCGATGTCGCGGGGGCCATAGTCGTTCTGTTCGATCAGGTCGGTGATGAGCGGTTCCAGTTCTTCGCGCCCCATCTGAGGCGGCAGGAACTCCTCCACTATGGACAGGTCGTGGCGGCAGCTTTCGGCCTGCTCGTCTTTACCCAGTTCCTCGTATTGTTCGGCGGTTTTCCGGAGTGACTTGGCGTAGGCTTTGACCACCCGCACTTCATCGAAGTCGCCCCCGGAGGTCTCGGCAACTTCGAACTCGGCCTTCAGTTGGCGCAGCACCCGCAGGCGCTCTTTTTGACCGGCCTTCAGGGCATCCCTTATTTCGGCGGCAAGTTCTTCCCGTATCGTCATTCCTGTTCTCCTGAGCTTCCAGACCCCTTTGCTCGACTTACTGCGATGGAGATGGCCTCGGCTGCCGCGCTACGCAGCGCGGGACTCGCCGCCCTTTGCATCAGACCGTTCAGCAGTTGGATCGGTTCGTCCTCGGCCGGCAGGTAGCCCAGCCCGGTGAGGGCGGCCGACTGGACGACGGCCGGGGCGGCCCGAAAATACGCTCGATCCCCGGCCTGCAGCGCCTGTTGGAGCAGGTCTTCCCTGCCTGTAGTTCCGAGGGCGCGTGCCACGTAGGGTACGCCCGAAGGAGGACTTACGCCGGGACCGCCTGCCTCCAGGATCGGGCCGACCAGGGCCGTGTAAAGGGCCTGCTGTGCCGGATCGCCGCCCAGCCGCCGCAGTGCGATCACTGCAGCACGCTGAACACTCAGTGGAGTGGTCTTCGCCTCGGTTTGCTGCGGCGCCCACCCCGGGACGCCTCTTGGCCTGCCGGTCGGCTGCGTCCTCGAGGTCACTTTCGCGATGAGCGCTTGCTGCAACTGGTCAATCATATCTTCGGCTGCCGAGGGAACTCGCTTCGCGTAGCGGCAGGCAACCAGTGGGCCGAAAGGGGACCGTTCGACCAGGTCTTGCTCAGAGAGGGCCTGTCCGAGGGCGGATTCCGGGTTCTCCAGGAGGATATCCGCCCATTTTTGCTTCTGACGCCACCGGGCGGCCTCCCTGGAAAGGTCCTCGAGGGAGTAGGACCACTCGGTGGTGCGACGGGCTGCGCCGGCGCCCCTGGGGGCGGGGCCTCCGCCGGCTGTGCCGCCTCCCAAATCGCGGCCCGTCTTCTCCTTGATGATGTCCTTAAGCCAGTTGGGGACGTTCATCGCTTCCAGCTCCGCGATCCCACCGCTCCCACCAGCCTGTCCCCCGGTGCCGCGGCCGGCCGGCCGGGCACCGGCTCCAGCTCCGGCTTCCGCGACGACCGGCGCCGCCATGGGTGCCTCCCGCATTACCGAAGCAACGACGAGGGCGTAGCCCGCTCCGCTGGCGGCCGGCTGGCCCCGAGCTTTCAGCACGATTTGCTTCAGGGTGTCCGCGGGCACCAGGTCCCGATTGTCCTGGAGCAGCCGGAAGTAACCCGGTGACGGATGGGAGGCCATTCGCACCAGGAGGTCTTTCCAGGCTTCGCCGTATGCATCGGATTCGGCGAGCTTGCGGAGCGTTGCGCCCACGCCGGCGGCGAACTTCTCCCGCATAACCATATGTGCGGCAGCGTCCAGCAATGCTTCGCCCAGGAGCGAAGCGCTGGCCTCCTGCCCGCGGGGCGCAGCTCTCTGCCGCCGCCTCTGGAAGCCGCCGGAAGGTTGGGCATCGCCTTCTTTCCGGAACAGGCTGCGTCCCAGCCGGGCCAGCAGCATGCGGTTGGCCCTTTCGGTGGGGCTGGCGACCCGCCCGAAGGTTCTTACCACCTCCGCGCGCAGTTCCGAGTGCTGCTGTCCGAGTCCGCCGTCTCGGGGGCCGGGGTTTTGAACCAGCGCGACCAGTCTCTCCTGCAAGCTTTCCTGGAGGTCTTCATCCCCGGTAAGTTCGGCCGGCCCCTGAACGCGGCAGACGGCGGCTATACAGCGGCAGGCGCCAGTCCTCAAACTCAAGACCCACCAGTTGCTGAGGGTGCTGTAATCGCTGACCTCCGACTCCATGGACTCCGCATCCGGTGGAGCTTCGTTGAGGAAGCCGGCGGCCCGGGGGAGGAACTCCGCATCGCCGACCGCTCCCAGCGCCTGCATGGCGGCCAGCCGGTCCTCCAGTTCCTCCGCCAGTTGTTCGGCGTCCGCGTATGTATCGCTTCGTTGTGCGGCCTTCTGCCGGAGTTCGGCCAGTTCCCCCGGTCCGCCCAGATGAGCCAGGACCCTCAGTGCTGCGGCCTTGAGGCGCCCGTCCTTGTAACTCTCGGCAAGCTTGCGGATTTCGGCCGTTGCTGCGGCGTCGCCCCTCTGCAGGAGCAGGCCGAGCGCATAGAATGCCACCGGCTGGTCAAATGCCAGGTTCTGGGGCACGAACGCCTGCCCGTCGACGCCCTGGAACGAGTCGGGCGCCGCCGCACTGACGCCGACGGCCTGTCCCAGCTCTGCGGCATCCTCGGAGGCCAGCCGGCCCAAGGCGGCGGGCTCAGGGGGATGACCTACATCGCGCAGGGTCACCGCCGCCGCCATCCGGATCTCCCGGTTACGGTGGTTCTTCAGGAGGTGTTCGAAAAAGGCGCGCCCTTTGTCGGAGTCGACACGTCCACGCCACTGCATCGCGGCCTCCGAAGGCCCCTGCTCAAGCCAGAATTCGCGGATTCTCTCCAACATCTGCATGTCCACGTTCGATGAGGCGCTGATGAGTGCCTCGATATCCTCCGGAGTTCCTCGCCGGGCGAGAAGCCGCATGGCCGCGGCGTCCCCGTTCTGAACCGCGGCGCTGCGCAGGTAGGCGAGCGCCGGCTCCGAACCGGCACGGGACAGCAGTCCAAGCACCTGCGGAGAGGCGGTGCCTTCCAGCAGGGCCTCTCCCAGGGGGCGCAGGAGCGCCCCGAGTTGCTCCCGGCTCAGGCGGTCCAGCTTGGCGGCGAAAAGGGAATCGGTCTTCTGCATGAGCCGATGCAGTTCGGCAACGGAGGTCGTTCCGCCTCTTCGAACCAGGGCTTCTGCCAGCAGGCTGCGCGCCTGGGAGGGGTCCTCCTGGCGGACGACAGCGCGCAGGGCGAGGAAAGCCCCCGGGGTGTCCACGCTGGAGACCAGTTCCAGCCAACGGTTTCTCTGTTCAGGGTCTGTCTGTTCGAGGAAGGCAGGCACCTTCCGGATGGCCTCCATCTCGCCCGCTACGACTTTGGCGACCATCGCGGCTGTGCGCTCTTCGGGGCTGATCGTCGGTATGTCGGCGTACTTCATCGCCCGGGGGGTGCCGATGGTGCCCAGCGACAGGAACGCCTCCTGCATCAGCGACATGTCCTCGGTTTTCTCGGTGAGGCTCCCCAGATAGGAGACCACCCGGTCGTCGGTGACGTGCCGCAGGGCGGCCAGCGCGACCGGTCGCATCTCCGGGCCGATTTTGTCCCAGTTGGCTCTGAACCGGTTCAAAACCAGGCGGGCGGGCATCATGGGAAGCACCTTCAACTCAGCGTGCAGACGCGCCGATTCCCCCAGTTTCACCGGCGGAGGCGCGTAGGGGGCCTCCTCCGGGTCTTCCAGAGCAAAGGTGCCGCCGGATTGGCCGGCCAGGGCCCCCAGCAGGCCGATGATCGCTTCGCCGGAGCCTTCCAGCCGCCGGGCCAGCGCCCGCCGGAAGCGGGGCCAGTTCATGTAGAGGCGTTCTTCCCTGCGGGGCAGCCCCAGGACACGAACGCGGTCCAGATGCGGGGCCAGCCGGGCGGCGTCTCTGAACTGGTCCTTCCGGGCCTGCAGGCTTTGGCGGAACGGCTGGATCGCGCGTTGCGTGCGATAGACCGCTTCCCAGGGACCCTCGATCTCACCCTCCGCTTCCATCCGCAGGTTCTCCTGGTGCAGCGTCTGCAGGCGCCTCAGCAACTGTCGCCGTTCCCATTCGTCGGCCAGGTCGGCCTGTGCGGTGGCCAGTGCTCCCCACAGGGGAGGCTTCGGCTCGATGCGGAGCAAGAAGTAAGTGCCGCCCCGCATCGTCAAAGTCTGCGCCTGCATGTTCGGCTCGAATACAGCCGGCTGCTCACTGACTCCGGCAATGACGTGCTCACCGGCGTAGTCGAAAGGGTTCCCGGTGCTGATCCGACCGATCACGGCCAGGTTGTTGCGGCGGCGCGTCGGCCATACTTTCACCGGGCTGTCAGGCGTTCGCTTCACGCGCAGCTTCTGGATCTGGACCGCGCTGATTCCGCCCTCGGGGCCTGTTCGGACGGTGATATCCTCCGTCTGCTCGGTTTGCCGGCCGACCGTCGACAGCCTCTGGAACTCCTCAAGGGGCAGGGCGGTGGCGGCCAGTGGGCTTCTAAGCTCTATCTCCGCCGCCATGCCGGCGTATGCCTGCACGCTGAAGCTTTGGACCGCCCGGTCGAGGTTCCCCGAGCGGTAGATCTCGACTTTGCGGAGCCCCGGTTCCGGCCTGAACTCGACCTTCCGACCCCACGGGATCTCTTCTGGCTCGGCGGTGCCTACCCGTGCGAGGTGATCCTTGAGGTCCGGGTTTTCGTTGACGATGCGCACCACGGGGGCAAGGGAGTCGAGGAACTGTTTCTGCTCCGGTGTGACGGCCACGCCCTCCGCCTCGGCCGTCCGTCCGAGGGCCTCATTTACCTCCGTTGGCACCGATCCCAGGCCGGACACCGCGTAGGCGCACTCCTCCGCCTCGGCCTTGAGGTCGTTTTCCCTGCAGAAGGCGTAAAGTTCCGCCCAGGCCTCCACGGCCCCTTCGGGTTCGGCTTTGGACGTCTTTGCCAGCACCTCCTGCAGTCTATCGACGTATTCCTCGGCCTCTTGCCGGAGCTGCTTTTCGCGTTCTTTCAGTGCGGCGACGAGCTTCGGGGGCACCGGCGCTTTCGGCGCTTCTTCCTCGCTTTCTTGGGCCTCGACCTTGACCTCCTCCACTTTGGGGGCAGGCTTTGGCTTCGCCGGTTCCGCCGGGGGCTTCTCGACCGCGGCCTTCGGCTCGGAGGGGGCGGGCTCTTCCCCGCCGAGCATTCGGGTGGCCAGGAAGATTCCCCCTCCCACTATAAGGAGTCCTGCCACAATGCCACCGATGAGGAGGGGCAGCTTCGATTTTCTGCCGGATGCGGCCGGGCGGGCCGCCTCGCCTGTTCGCACGTCGGTGCCGCAGTGCGGGCAGAAGGTCTGACCGGCTCCCAGGGCGGCGCCGCAGTTAGGGCAGCTTTGGCCTGTCGATGGAGCGGCTTCCCCGGTTTTTCCGACTATGGCGTCGCCCCCGACCTCTACTTCGGCTCCGCAGCGGGGGCAGACGGCCGTTTGCCCGGCCATCTCATCCCCCACCTGGAAAACGCCGTCGCAGTCCGGGTTGGTGCACTTTACTTGCAGTGGCATGGGTCCTTTTGCTCCCAAAAAACAGAAGACCTCTCAGTACGCAAGTTTAGGCCGGGGCCGCCTTTGTTTCAAGGGACCGCCCACGCCCGGGGGCGTGGCCTACGACGCTCCGAGGCCGTCCGGAGGTCCCGAGTCAGGGACGTCGGGGCTCGCCCGGCGCGGATTTTGAATAACGTTGCTTCAGGCGGGGCGCCGGGCTCGATGCGGCGCCAGTTCGGCGGCGGCGAGAAAGCGGCCGTTCGCGTAACCTCCTGTTCGCCAATACTTTGTGATGTGGAACGGCGCTGAACCGGCGGCCGCGATTGGATTTTAGCATTGACTGAGCGAGGCGTTTGTGGTAACATGTTTTAATGAGTTCGGGAGCCTGGGGGCACCAATTTCCGGCAGCGGTCGCAAGGGGCGGTAATGGCTGTTAAGGCGTCGAATACCTGGAGGTGCGCCGCCACCGGGACCGCCGGAAGGGGGCCCGGCTCCGGAGAGATTCATAAGAGGCTGGAGCAGGCCGTCTCCGCGGGCAAGATGAAAGCCCTGCTGAAGGTCGCCGAGAAAGCCCGCAGAGGAAAGAGCGGGTTTGATTGCCGCTCCAGCCTGGGGCCGGTGGAGGTAAGCTTCAGCACCAACGCATTCCGGCTCTACCGGTACTGGCGGGAAAACTGGTTCCCCCCGCCTTCGGGGGCGCCGGGAGAGCCTGCGGCCGGAGCGATCGCCGCGGCGGTGGACGTGCCGGACCAGCAGTCCGCGGCGTATTACTGCCGTGAGGCGGGAAGGGTCGCCAGCCTCAACTGTCGCTCTTACCGATTGTGCCATGACTGGGCTCTGGGGTTGGCCTCGCACCTGGCGGTGAGGGAATCATTCGTCGGGCTCCGGGCGGCCACCATCTGCCTGGAAGGCGTGGGTACGGCGGTTTTCGCCGAGGACCCCGCCCCGCTCGCCGCACTGGCCTTGACGGCGGGAGCCCGAGCGGGCGCACAGGTGCAGAACACCGGCTGGAGCTGGCTGAACGCCGAAGAGGCCCACCGGCCGGCGGAAGCGTTTCGGTCGGAGAGATCGCTCCTGATCCCCGGCGGCTGCGTGTGGTACGCGCGCGGTCTGGAGAGAGCGCTGGAGCGGATGCCCTCGGAGAACGTCATCCGCAGGAAGGATCAGTGCACGAACCTGGTCTGCCTGGAGAGGGTGGACCGAGGGGAGATGCCCTGCGTTTTTGACGCCGGCAGCGACCGGTGCTACTGGAGCCATCCCGGCAGCAGGGCGCTGGTGCACCCGTCGGCCGGAGTGACGTGTCGCCCGGCGGACGAGCCTCTCCCCGTCGAGGAGGTCGTTCTGCTGAATGTCGCCGCGGAGGACCGGGAGTCCGAACTGAGCGAGATGGAGTCGCAGGAGGCCGCAAAGCACCTCTGCGGACGTGTCGAATCGATCGGCGCCCCGTGGACGGCGGCCGAGATGTTCCAGCCGGTTGAGCACGTGTGCCGGCGTGCGCTGCAGCAGTGCTGCCGGCATGCCCGGGCGGCGACGCTGACGTCTTCGCCCGGCAGGTTCGGGGAAGCCGTCGAACTGCTGATCGAGCGCTGTGCCGAGCATCGCAGCGGGGAGTAACTGAACTTTTCCGATTCGTTGACAACTAATGGTTTCTGAAGTGGAGCGGGCCGACAGCCGGTACCTGAAGGACGCGTGGACGCCCTCAGCCCTCCGGCAGCCTTAACTCCGGGACAGCCCGACTTGAGCACCTGAACGCACACCATGTCCGAAACACTCAAGAGCACATATTACGACGTGCTGGACGTTGAGCGGAACGCCACTCAACCCGAGATCAAGCGGGCCTTCCGTCGGCTGGCCAAGAAGTACCATCCGGACACCAGCCGCGAGGAAAGCGACGAGGCGGCCCGGCGGCTGAAGGAAATCATCGCCGCCTACCGCGTGCTGGGCAACGAACGTGAGCGCGCCCGCTACGACGTGCTGATGCAGGCGGCCCCCTCGGTGGAGAAGGAGCTGCAGCGCAACGAAACGCGCACCCGGGAGGAATACGCCGAGCAGGTGCTGGGCGACCTGCTGGCCGGCCACGGCTCCCGCGCCCTGCGGCTCTACGACGAGCTGTCCGCGGAAGAAGATTTCGAACTCGAGAACTATCTGGGAATCAAAGACTACCTGGACTGTATATTCCTGCTCGCCGAGCAGTTTGAGAATGCCGAACGGTTCCGGGAGGCCGCCGAACTCTACGAGGAACTCTACGAGCGGGAGAAAGAGCCACCCCGCCATCGGTACTTCTTCGAGGAGGTCGAAGCCCGGATCAAGAAGCTCTACAGTCGAAAGCTGCCCCGAGACGCCGAAACGCCGATGGAGGAGATCGCCTGCTACGAACGCATACTCAGCTTCGACCTGGACAAGAGCGAGAAGGCCTTCATCCTGAAGAAGATCGCTGAGGTCTACTGCCGCATCGGCCAGGAGGAGAAGTCCAAGGAGATATTCTCCGAAGCCCTCCGGCTCAAGCCGGGCCTGAAAGGCACCGCCACCATACGCGAGAGCCTGGGCATGGAGGATGCCTGAGCCGGTTGCCCACCTGTTTGCCCCGACCCCGTGCGCCCTTCAGGCGGCGCGAGTTGCAGGGACTGCCCTGCATGCTTATAATCGACCCTGTTTGCCGCACGGAGGGACCGGGAACGCGGCTTTCCCGGCTCAGCGGCACCCGCGCACGCAGATTCCTTCAGCAGGGGAACGACCGGTTGGCTGAGAACAGCGCCGAGGACCTCGCCTGCACCTTCGCCCATGTGGCCGAGGAACGCAAAGCCGAGAACGTCGTCGTGCTGGAGGTGGGGCCGGTGGCGTTTTTCACCGACTATTTCGTGATTGCCACCGGCGGAAACAAGCGGCAGATCAAAGCGATCGTCGAGGAAACCGTCCGGCGCGCGAAGGCACTCGGCTGTGACCTGCTCGGGGTGGAAGGCGAAGCGGAAGCCGGATGGGTCCTGATTGACCTCGCCGAAGTCATCGTCCATGTTTTCACCCCCTCGACCCGTGCCCTTTACGACCTGGAACTGCTCTGGGGCGAAGCCCCCCGGGTGGAGTGGCGGGAGCGGGAGCCGGCACGACCGCCGGAGGAGTCTGAGGAATCCGCTTAGCGCGTTTTTGTGAAAGCCGAGCAGTCGGGGCCAAAGCGGAGGTCCCGACCGAGCGCCGTAGAGTCGCACGAACGAGGACTGACAGGAGAAGAGTCGGCGGTGCCGATCCCGCCGGCCCTGGAAAGCACAGCTAACCTGAAGGGCTTTGAGGATGGATTACGTCAAGCTGGGCAGTTCTGATCTGGAGGTTTCCCGCCTGTGCCTGGGCACCTGGAACATGGGCGGCGGCAAAGGATGGGGTCCCGAGGACGACGAACGAAGCATCGAACTGATCCGCCGCGCCCAGGACAGCGGCTGCTGCTTCTTCGACAGCGCTCATGCATACGGCCGGGGGCACGCCGAGGATGTGCTCGGACGCGCGCTCCAGGAAGGTGACCGCCGTGAGCGGGCCGTGGTGGCCACCAAAATAATGCACTGTGCCACCGAGAAGCTGGAGCCCCAGTTGGACGCCGCGCTCGAGAGGCTGCGCACCGACTACCTGGACCTCTACATCGTTCACTGGCCTTTCCCGAGCCGCGACCTGCGGGCCTTCCTGGAAGAGATGCGCTCCATGAAGGAAAAGGGGAAGACGCGGGAGATCGGCGTCAGCAACTTCGACCTCCAGCAGATGGAACTGGCCGCCGAATACCCCGTCGTCAGCCTGCAGCCGCCCTATAACGTGGTGTGGCGGCAGATCGAAGGGGACGTGCTGCCTTTCTGCCGCGAGAACAACATCGCGGTCACCCCCTACTCCCCGCTGGCCCAGGGCCTGCTGACGGGCCGCTTCACCAGGGGCTCCGAGCCCAAAACGGGCGTCCGTAAGAACAACGTGCTCTTCGAGGAGCCGGTGTTCGAGCGGGCCAGGGAAGCCGCCTCGGTAGTGGACGAGGTGGCGGATAGTCACGGCTGGACCAGCTCCCAGGTGGCGCTGGCCTGGCTGCTGCAGACAGAAGGAGTGACCGCTCCCATCGTCGGTATCAGCAAGTGGGAGCAGTGGCAGGATAACCTGGGCGCCCTGAACGTCCGATTGACCGACGAGGAATACGAGCAGATCGGCTCTGCCGGCATGGAGGTCTGGGATATGCTGCCCGAGGACGCCACGATGTGGGGCTGGAAGCCGGAGTAGGGGCTCAGCCGGAGAGGCTGCGGCGGGTGTATTCCAGCAGGCCGCCGGCGTCGATGATGCGCTGAAGCTGGCCGGAAAATGGGGGAAAAGAGTACTCCGTCTCCCTTGTGTGGTTCCTCACGGTTCCTTCCCGGAAGTCCACTTCCAATTGGTCGCCCGTCCGGGCCTGCTCGGCCGCCTCGGGGCATTCCGCTATGGGAAGGCCGATGTTGACGGCGTTGCGGAAGAATATCCGGGCGAAAGACCGAGCCACAACGCACCGGATCCCGAACGTCTTGATCGCCAGGGGGGCGTGCTCCCTGGAGGAGCCGCAGCCAAAGTTCTTGCCGGCCACGATGATGTCACCCGGCTCGGCCGCCTCAGAGAAGTCCGGGTCCAGCCCTTCCATGCAGTGCGATGCCAGCTCGTCCGGGTCGGTAACGTTCAGGTAGCGGGCGGGCACGATCTCGTCGGTGTTGACGTCGTCGCCGAACTTCCAGACCTTTCCTTTCATCGGTCGGCTTCTCCGCTCAGTTCCGCGGGTTCTTCGGCCTGGTGGGCGTCTTTGTGCTGGCGGGCCTGGTGGACGAAGGCCTCCAGCAGCGTTTCGTCGGTGCTCTGCTCGACTCCGTCGAAGGAAAGTTTCAGCACGGGCATTCCGTCGTGGTCGTTTCGGAACGCTTCCAGCAGGCCGTTGACCAGGGCGCCGGGCATGCAGCCGAAGGGTGCCACGTTGACCACACCGTTCAGTCCGTGGTGGGCGTACTCGACCGCCCGGCCGACGCTGAGGACCGCCTCGCCCTTCACTGTGGGATGCAGGTAGCGCGCGCCGAGCTGGACCACCTCGGCGGCCGCGGCCTCCCGGGGCATCAGGTCCACGGCGCCCTGGAAGATGCGGGCTATGCGGACTTCGTCCCACCGGGCCACGGCCTCCCCCACCCATTCTTTGAGCCAGGAGAACCACCGACCTTCCCGGCGGCGGTCGGCTCGTCGTTCGTGGGCCACGTAATTGAGCCATTCCTGAAGGGTGGGCAGCACGACCTGCGCGCCCAACTGCTCCAACTGGCGGACCAGGAAGTTGTTGGCGAAGCCGTTGCTGCGGACGTAGATCTCCCCCACCACGCCGATGACCGGTCGACCGTCCCTGCCCCCGGTCTCGACCGCGTCCAGGCGCCGCCGTATCTCGCGGGCCTTCTCGAAGAAGTCGCCCTTCTGCTCGGCGACCTCCGCCAGCTCCCGCAGGCACCGGCGATAGACCCTGTCGGTTTCCCCCTCGTTGACCTCGTAGGGTCGGGTCTCCCGGACCATCTTCTGCATGAAATCCACGATGACCAGCAGGTCCCAGCAGTTCCTGTAGAAGTCCGGCCCGAAGCTGCGGACGTGTTCGGCGAACTCATGGGTCTGGTCCAGCACGACCATGGGCACATCCTCGTAGCCGAGTTCGTCCAGCACCATGCGGTGGAACTTGTGGTACTGGCCGAACCGGCAGGGGCCGTTGGCCTGGGCCATGAAGAAGGCCGCCCGCTCGGGGTCGAAGTCCGGCTGCCGGGTCTTCTTCACGATGTCGCCGGTGGTCAGGATGCATGGGTAGCATTCCTTGCCGGTGGTGAACTGCCGGCCCAGCTCCAGGCTTTCCCGGTCGGACATGGGCAGGGCTTCGGCGTCGATGCCGTTGCCGCGCAGGACGGCCTCCATCATCAGGCCGTGGTCGTCCATGTAGGGGATGTAAATCTTCAGGGGCCGTGGACTCTTCCGCACGTCGAAGAACAGGTCCTCCCCGCGCGCCCGACCCCGCTCGGAGGGCTGCACGCTCTCGAAGCTGTCGATGAACGCCTCGCAGCGGGTGATGGCGCCGACGTCCGCGCTGTGCTGGTCCACCTCGATGGTCAGGTAGGGCCTCCCCAGCAGCCGGTCGAAGAACTTGCTGATGAACGAATCCGGCCCGCACCGGAAGTTCGTGATATAGAGGGCGTGCAGGTTCGGCTTGTCGGCCATGTACTTCGCTCCGGCCAGTATCCTCTGCCCGTACTTCCAGTACATGTGGGGGAACTGCTCGGAAAGCCCCTCAAGCTCCAGCGGCAGGAAGTCCAGGGGAATGGCCGGCACTCCCAGGTCCCGGAGCTTGTCGGGGATGGCCAGGTTCATCCCATCGTCGCAGCCGTTGTAGGGCCGGCTCACGATCACCACGGCGTGCTCCTCATCGCCGAGGTCTTCCAGCACCTCGCGACCGCGGCGGCTTAGCCAGTTGCGAAGCTCCTCCAGCGCCTCCCAGGCGCTCTCTATGGCCGGCTCCACCGCGTCCGCGGGGACTCCGAGCTTGCGTCCGATCTCCCGCAGACGCGCGTTGACCTGCGCGCGCCCCCGTTCGAAGTGGAAGATCGGCGCCAGCAGCTCCGGATCGTCCTCGCCGAACTCCAGTGCCGCCTCGATCAGGTAGGGCAGCCCCTGGGCGAGCGGGCAGGCGTAGGAGTGGACCACGCCGTCCGCCTCGTGGAGCATGCTGACCACGCTGGGCAGGAATACGTAATCCACCTCCGACTCTATCAGGTCCAGCACGTGCCCGTAGGAGACCAGGATGGGGAAGCAGGCCTCGGTATTCATCGCGTCGTTGCCCGCCTCGATTATCCGGCGGTTGGTGGACGCCGAGAGCACAACCTCGCAGCCCATCTCGGTGAAGAACGCCTTCCAGAACGGATACATGTCGAAGAAGCTCATCACCCGGGGCACGCCGACCTTGATGCCGACGGGCTCTTGGGGCTGCTCTTTCGGGTAGGTGTTGAGGAGGGCCTCCTCCCGTTCCTGGAACAGCCGCGGCAGATCGCGGCCCTTCCTCTCCCTGTCGTCCTCCCATTTGCCGCAGCGGCTGCCGTAGTGCAGGGGCTCGCGGCCTTCGATGGAGACCTTGTGTATCTCGCACCGGTTGGCGCAGCCCTTACACTCGAAGCTTTCCAGTTCGTAGCCGACGTCCCGAAGGTCGAAGCCGCGGAAGTCCGATTCGCCGTCGCCCTCTTCGTGTGCGATGATGGCGGCCCCGATGGCGCCCAGGATGTCCTGGTGGGGCGGCACGGTGACCTTCTTGCCCAGCACCGACTCGAAGGCCGCCTTCACCCCCCGGTTGAAGGCCACTCCGCCCTGGAAGAAGATCACCTCCCCCACCCTGCGGTCTTCCACCACGCGGTTCAGGTAGTTGTAGACGATGGAGTAGCAGAGCCCCCCCACCAGGTCGTCGCGGGGGACGCCCCGCTTCTGGTGATAGTTCAGATCGCTCTCCATGAAGACGGTGCAGCGTTCGCCCAACTGACAGGGGAAGTCGCTGGAGAGCGCTTCGGCGCCGAACTCCTCCTCGATCTTCAGCCCCAGGCGCTCGGCCTGCTCCTCCAGGAACGATCCGGTTCCGGCGGCACAGACCTTGTTCATCGCGAAGTCCACAACCGCACCGTTCTCCAGGGAGGTATACTTGGCGTCCTGGCCGCCGATCTCGAAGATGGTGTCCACCCTCGGATCGGCCTCGACGGCGCCTCGGGCGTGGGTTGTGATCTCGTTCTTTATCAGGTCGGCCCCGAAGAAGGAGCCGGTCAGGTAGCGTCCGCTCCCGGTGCTGGCGCAGCCGCGGACCTTCACCCGGTCGCCGACCTCCCGGCCCACCTCATAGAGGCCCTTCTTCACCGCCTCGATGGGGCGCCCCTCGGTCATAAGGTAGCAACGTGCCAGCACGTTGTGCTCGGAGTCCAGCACGACGACGTTGGTGCTGATGGAGCCGACGTCCACCCCCACGTAGGCGTCGACCTTCTCCGGCTCCGGCGGCAGCGGTTGGCAGGAGATGTCGATGGGGTGATCGTCTCCCTCCAGCTCCGGCAGACGCTCCGCCTCCGCATGGGTTTCCGACAGGTATTCCCGCAGAGGGTCCAGGCCCTCGAAGTCGCACTTCAGCCCGTGCTCCATCACGTGGAGGACGGCGCCGATGGCCCCCATGCATCCGAAGTGCTCGGGGATGATCAAATCGTCTTCGTTCTCCAGGCCCAGCACGTCGCGGAACGCGCGGACCATGCCCCGGTTGGCCGCCACGCCGCCCTGGAAGGCGATGGGCTTGCGGAACTCCTTTCCCATCCCGACGCTGCTGCGGAAGTTGCGCGCCATCGCGTAGCACAGGCCGGCGATGATGTCGTAGTCCGGGGTGCCCTGCTGCTGGAGGTGGATCATGTCGCTCTTGGCGAACACCGAGCAGCGTCCGGCCACGCGGGGAGGATTCTCGCTCTCCAGGGCCAGCCGGCTGAATTCCTCGATGCTCACCTTCAGGCGGGAAGCCTGCTGGTCCAGGAAGGAACCGGTCCCCGCCGCGCAGAGCGCGTTCATCGCGAAGTCCTGGACCCGCACCCGCCCGTCTTCCTCCGCGCCGAGCTGGAGGAGCTTCGACTCGGTGCCCCCCACCTCGATGACAGTGCGCGCCTCCGGATGGAGGAAGGCGGTGGCCAGGCTGTGGGCCACGATCTCGTTGACGAAGGGAACCTCCAGTTGCTCGGCGACCGTCTTGGCCCCGCTGCCGGTGACGCACAGCCGCCGGGCTTCGGGGTAGTCCTCGAGGACCTCTTCGAGCTGCTGGAGGGCGACCTGGTGGGGCTTGCCGAAAATGCGCACGTAGCGGGAGTGCAGGATCCGGCGCTCCTCGTCCATCACTACCAGGTCAGCGCTTATGGAGCCGACGTCCAGTCCCATGTAGAGCGACATATTGGTTTCGCCGTTCTTCGGTGGTCTGTTCGGAACTTCGCCCGGATTCAGTCCGTCACCTCCGCGGGATGGGTAATGCGCCCCGTCACGGCGCTGGCGGCGGCCACTTCGGGCCCGCAGAGATACACTTCGCTCTCGGCGTGTCCCATGCGGGTGCGGAAGTTGCGGTTCGTCGTGGCCAGGGCCGTTTCTCCGGCCGCCAGCACGCCCATGTGACCGCCGAGGCAGGGCCCGCAGGTGGGGGTCGATACGGCGGCTTCGGCCTCCAGGAACACGTCGAAGAGCCCCTCCTCGATGGCCCGGCGGTAAATTGCCTGAGTGGCCGGGAACACCAGCAGCCTCACCGAGGGGGCGATCTTCCTGCCCCGCAGTATCTGCGCCGCCCGCCTCAGGTCGCTGATCCGCCCGTTGGTGCAGGAGCCGATCACCACCTGGTCGATCCGTACGTCGCCGAACTGCTGGACCGGCCCGGCGTTGGACGGCAGGAAGGGGGCGGCCACCTGCGGACTCAGCTCCCTCACGTCCCACTCGTGGATTTCCGTGTATTCGGCGTCCTCATCGCTGCTCAGGTAGTGGGCCTCGTGCTGCAGCCGGCCCTCGCAGTACTGCCGCGTGATATCATCCGGGGGCACGATGCCGCTCATTCCGCCGGCCTCGATGGCCATGTTGCACATGGTCAGGCGGTCGTCCATGGGCAGCTTCTCGATGGTCGCCCCGCGGAACTCCATCGCCCGGTAGAGCGCGCCGTCCACCCCGATCTGACCGATCGTGTACAGTATGAGATCCTTCCCGCCGACCCAGCGGGGAAGCTCCCCGCGGTAGACGAACTTCATCGACTCCGGCACGCGCAGCCACGCCCTGCCGGTGGCCAGGCAGGCGGCCAGGTCCGTGCTGCCCACTCCCGTGGAGAACGCCCCCACCGCCCCGTAGGTGCAGGTGTGAGAATCCGCGCCCAGCACCAGGTCTCCGGGCCCGACCAGGCCCTGTTCGGGCAGCAGCGCATGCTCTATGCCGACGCGCCCGACTTCCCAGTAATGCTCGACCTCGTGCTCGCGGGCGAAGTCCCGGAGCATCTTCGAGAGCGTGGCCGCCTTGATGTCCTTGTTCGGCGTGAAATGGTCGGGCACCAGGGCGATGCGCGCGGGATCGAAGACCTCCTCAAATCCGGCTTCCTCGAACTGCTCGATGGCAATCGGCGCCGTTATGTCGTTGCCAAGGCACAGGTCCACATCCACGGTGACGTACTGCCCCGGCGCCACCGTGTCGCTCTCGCAGTGAGCGGCGAGTAGCTTCTCGGTTATGGTCTGGCCCACGGGCACCTCCGGAGGTTTGGTCAGTTTCGTCGCGAGACCATGGTCAGCAGCAATATCAACCGCAAAAGCATCATGATGGCCATGAACGCGGAGGCCATGTAGGTGAGGGCGGCGGCGTCCAGCACCTTCTTGACCTGGGGCCGCTCCTCGCCGCGGATGTAGCCGGAATCCTCCAGCGCCGCCAGCGCCCGGCGGCTGGCGTTCAGCTCCACCGGAATGGTCATCACGGTGAAGGCGGTGGCCCCGGCGAACAGGAAGATGCCCACCTTCGCGATCAGCATGGCCCACCCGGGGGCGCCCTCGATCAGGGCCAGCATGAGTATGCCGACGAATGCCAGGATGGGTCCCAGGTTGCTGCCGAAGGCGGCCACCGGCCAGATGCCCTGCCGCAGCTTCAGCGGGGCGTAGTCCTGGGCGTCCTGCAGTGCGTGGCCCGCCTCGTGGGCCGCCACGCCGAGGGCCGCCAGGCTGGCGGAGTCGTGCACCCCTTCGCTGAGGGCCAGCTCCTCGGAGCGAGGGTCATAATGGTCGCTCAGCCGCCCGCTGGTGCGCGTAATCCTGATGTGGTTCAGGCCGCTCTGCTCCAGAAGCGCACGGGCCACCTGCGCGCCGGTGGCACCCGAAGAGGCGCGCCGTTTGGAATACTCCGCGAAGGTGGACTTCACCTTCGAGGTGGCATAGAGCGCCAGCAGCATCGGCGGTATCAGCAGCAGAAACGTCCAGTCGAGAAACAGCGGCATTTATGTATTCCTCCGTTATCTTCGGTGAATTTAGGGGTGCCTGCGGCGTCGGCGCCGCTCCAAAAACCCCTCGCGGCCGCGCCGACGCAGTACCCCAGGATCGGAAACATTTATTATAGCCACGGTCCCCCGGCAGTTCAATTGACGGTAGGCCGGCCGCCCCGCGGCCGGGCGGCGCCTCGCGCACCACGCGTACTTTGACGCGACGGCCCCGGCGTCCTATCCTGCAGGTAGAGTCGCCAATGGGGCACAGTACTCCGAGCCATTCAGGGGGACAAGATGCTGCTGGCGACATCCGACGCCGTGTTTCGACTGGAAGGGTACGCTCCGGACGAATTGCCCGAACCCGTCGCCGAACTGCCCGACGTTCGCCGCATCGAGGAGGGCGCAAACGCCGCCTTCGCCGCCTGTGCCGACGGCGGTGTCTACATGCTTTCGCAGGGCAAGGCGGTTCCGTTGGAGACGGAAATGGAGGACACCGTGCACTCGCTGCTTCTCCTCTCCGAAGACCCCCTGAACCTGCTGATCGGCACCGAGCCCCCCCACGTCTACCGGCTCACCGGGGAGGGCACGCGTCGCCTCGGCGCGTTCGACCGACTGGATTGCCGGGAGGACTGGTACACCCCGTGGGGCGGTCCGCCCGCCGTCCGCAGCATGGCCACCAGCGGCGACGGCCGGGTCTACGCGGACATCCACGTCGGCAGCATCATGCGCTCCGACGACCGGGGCAACACCTGGGAACCGGTCACCCCCGAACTCCACAAGGACGTCCACCAGGTCGCCACGTGCCCGGCTTCCACCGAACGCGTTTACGCCGAGACCGCCGACTCCTTCTGGCTGAGCATGGACCGGGGGAACTCCTGGCTGCACAGGGCGGAGGACCTGGGCGAGCGCTACGGCCGGTGCGTGGCGGTGCATCCGACCGATCCGGATCTCCTGCTGGTCACCGTCAGCGACGGCCCCCACGGCCAGGACGTTCACGGACAGCTCTACCGCTCAGAGGAGGCGGGCAGCAACTGGGACCACGTCCATGAGGGCTTCCCGGAGTCCACCCCCGACAACATCGACACCTTTCACGCGGCGTTCGCGGCGGACGGCACGGCATGGACCTGCGTGGGGAACACACTGTATGTTGGTCGGGAGCGGGCCGCACGGTGGAGTGCCCACTGGCAGGCACCCGGGGAGATAGTGATGCTCTGCCCCCGGCGCTGGTGAGAGCGACCGGAGCCCCCGGCGGGAAGGAGCCGCGTTGGCGCATCGAGACCGACGGTCATCGGAAGAGGATTGGTTTACCTGCCCGCACTGCGGCGCCGAGGTCAGAACAAATGCGCGCGCCTGCCCGGAGTGCGGCTCCGACGAGGCAACCGGCTGGTCAGAGGGGGCCGGAAAGTGGGGCGCCGGCATCCCAACCGGCTACAGCCGGGATGACGAATTCGACTATGATGAGTTCGTGCGCCGGGAGTTCGGGCGGGGCTCCCGGAGGCATTTGAACTTCCGCCTCTGGTTTCTGGCAGCGGTCCTGGCCCTGGCGGTGGCCGGCCTTCTGTTCCTGCTCCTGTAGGGCGCTCCACCCGCCTCGGAGGTCGTTCCCAGATTCTGCCGTGGCGGGCTGCCGATGCCGGCGGGGCGCTCCAGGAATGGGCCGGGTACGCCGGGGAGCACAACACCTGCGGAGCACACAACGAGATCCTTCATCGCTCCCATTCAGGGGGTATGTTCAGAGGGACCGTGCGGGAAAGGATTTTGTGAGAACGGCCAGGTTTGGTGGTCGCCATGCCTGGAAGCTCTAAGCGCTTCATGAGCAATGTCTTACACATTCCGTGAAGTCGGGCAGCCGAGCATCTGAGTGGGCGTTTGGCGTTGCTTCGGCGCCGGAAGCAGCCCAACGGAAGCAATCCAAAAGATTCGTTGACGCCCAACACCTCCCCGCAAAGGGCGGGGCAGTACTGCGAAGTAGGCCTTTTTTCGCTTGAAAGGACACAGGTGTTCTGCTATTATGAGTCTCAGGCAGCGCAATAATGTACCATATAGTTGCGTTCCCCGCTCGGCCGGCGCAAGCGTTCGGAGTCGCGCCCGGGAGGAAGAGGTGGCGACCGGGGGGGGGGCGTGGGCGGATCCACCCGGCGGTACTTACAAACCCGACAAAGAGAATTGGGTGGACAAGGAGTGTCATCCCGACGGCCTGTGGGAGTGCGAGCCGGAGATAGGCGATTACGCAAAGGCCACCGAAGTTTCCGGCCCGGCCAGTGGCGGCGACATTATTCCTGACGGGACCTGCGAATAAGAGAGTAAGCAGTCTGAGATTTCCTGACCACTTTTCACTGGAACGGAGGGTTGCTGTCATGAAGCGCAAATGGCTTTTTTCACTGGTGATTGGAGCGCTCGTCGTGGGCGGTATTCTGATGGCTGCGGGGACCCGGGCTTCAGATAATGACCTGCAGGCCGTCCTGGATGCCGTCGCCGCACGCGAGGCTGCAGTGGACTCGTTTGTCTACGAATGGGAATCCACCGTGCGTGCAAAGCAGGGTGGCCATGACCCCCAGGCCGCTGGTTTTGCCAGGGCCTCGGGCGAGGAGATTGCCCTGCCGGCACCGGCTGAAGATACCGAACTTCAGGAATGGCGGCGGGTGGTGGTCAACAGCGACGAGATCCGTTACGAGCGGCACGACATGGTGTGGAATGTCCTCGAGGGGGAATTCCAGCCGATGGAAAAATCCCACTCCTATCCGCTGGAAGGGGAGCTTGGGGCGGGGTCGCTCCCGGACGAGGCTCAGTTCCTTCGGGAGTTTGACCTGGCGCCGGTGCTTGTGGCGCACCGACTCCTGCATCCGGTGCTGTGGCACGCGGACCTCGACGATCTCGTTCTGGTGGAGAGCACAGAGTACCGAGGGCATCCATGTATAGTGCTCGACTACGTCTGGCCGGTGCCCTCGCAGAAAGCGCTCCTGGATAGATACTGGCTGGCCGAGGACATGGACTATGCCGTCCTCAGGTATCAGTGCCGTTGCGGGGGCGAGTTGGTCGGCGACATTGAGATGAACTACGTGCCGGACGAGAAGATCGGGTGGCGTCTGAACTCCTGGCAGATTATGGAGAATCTGGTCATAGAGGAGTCCGACAACACGGTCACGAGTGTCCGTATAAACTGAACGGCACCGCGGCGGGGGAATACGCCGTAGCCCGGAGTGTGGCTCCGACGAAGCAACCGGGTGGCCAGACAGCACTGAGGGATGGGGGGAATCCCAACCGGTTACAGCGGGTGCGACGAGTTCGATTGCGAGGAGTTCGGGCGGCGGGAGTTCGGCGGCGGCCGGCGGTGCGCACTGCCCTTTGGGTGCTGCTCGGCCTGCTCGCCATGGAATTCATAGGCGCTCTGGCGTTCTTGGACGGAATCCCTTACGCAGTGGCGAACTCGTAGTAGGTTGTTTTGTGATCGGCGGTTAGCTCAAATACGATCATGTCCCCGTTGACTGCGAGCGGGACCTCGGCTTTGCGCTTGCCGTTGAAGTCCAGCGCCCAGCATTTCATATCCCCCGCGTGTTCGCTCCGGACGCGCAGCCCGCCGATGACGGCCCGCAGCAGTACGGGCGCCTCGCCGGTGTCCTTCAGGTGCCACAGCGGGGCGTCGTGTTTCTCTGATCGCTCGCCGGTCTTCTCGTACTCCATCTCCGTGTTGCGGGCCGGCCCCACCGCAGTGACCAGCAGGTGCTCCGAGGTGGGGATGGGCGCATCCTCTTCCAGGCTGGTCACGTAGAGGGCCCCGAATGGGGTGGAGAGGTCGGCCTCGACGGCGCCCAGGGACACCGCTTCTTCGCCGAGGAAGCCGATGACCGCCTGCGTCCGCGGGGTGTCCACGGTGACGACGCCGTCGGCGGCGTTCCAGCACAGCTCATCGGTGAGGGATCGTGCCGTCAGGGCGTCCTCGTCCCAGTAGCCGGAGATATCCGCCGCGACGCTCTCCCGGGGCTGCTCCACGAAGCGGAAGCCCACCTTGCCGACCCAGGCGGCGGGCCAGGGCAGGGGCTTGAAACTGTCCCTCGGCTCGAAGAGTTCCCTGATGGTGAGGGCCATCTCGGCCACCACGGGGGCTTCCTGGATGTCCCGGCGGTGCCACATTGCCGCCGTGGCGGGGTACTGGAGGAGCTGTGGCGGGTTGCCCAGCATGTCGAACGAGCCGGGTCCCAGCTCATCCTGCCAGTCGGTGCTGAAGTAGCCGAACTGCATGGGGTTCTCCCAGCCCTGCAGCAGGCCGTAGGCGACCATCAGCCCGGTGCCCTCCAGGCAGTGCTGGTTCGGGAGGCAGGTGTTCCATTCGGTGATGGTCATGGGCATGCCGAAGATGCGCTCCCACGCTTTGGCCAGCACGAGATTGCCCACGTTGTTCTCCTGCTGCACGTCGGGGCCGACAACCACGGCCTTCACCATGGGCAGGTTGTGGAACGTGCAGGTCTCGATGCGCCACTTGGTGTTGCCCTCGCCCCGGGGGTGGTCCCAGTAGCCGTGGCGGTCCAGGTAGTCCAGTTCGGCCTGTGGCCGGAGGTGAATGCGGGTGGTGAAGCCGCCGCCGCGCCAGTTGGTTCCGGAGATGGGCTGCCGCAGGCCGATATCGCGCAGGTGCCGGTAGGTGCCGGTGAAGTACTCCTGCTCCAGCTCGTAGAGGAACCTCATCTGGGCCCTGGCGTAATCCAGCTCCTCCGGATGCTCCCGCAGGTAATCCTCGGTCAGGCAGCCGATGGACATCAGCTCGGCGCGCTCCCCGACGTCCTCCCCGCCGGTCTCCCGCAGCCAGCCGGCGAACTGCCGCTCAAGCTCCCCTCGGAAGGGCTCCTTCAGGTGGTCCAGGCTGTACCAGAACAGGGAATCCTCGTTGACGATCTCCACCATGGCGATCAGGGGATCCTCGCAGTAGCGGCGGCCGGTGTAGGGGTTGACGTGGGTGAAGACGTCCTCCATCCGCTGGTATCGCAGGCGGCGGGCCTGCTGGTTGAAGAACATCAGGTGCATCGTCCGGCCGCCCTCGGGCAGGCCGTCGATCTCCCCCGGCTTCACCGGCAGGTAGTAGTCCACGTCGAGGATGAAGTAGACGCCCTCCTCCCCGAACCGGTGGATCATGTAGTCCAGCACGTCCCAGCGCTCTTCGCTGTAGTCCAGAACCGAATCGCCGTCCGGGTCGCTCACCCCGATGTTGCCGTGGCGGCGGACGATGTTGATGCCCTGTTTGCGGAGCCGGCGGGCGACGTAGGCGACCTCGTCCCGGTCCTCAATCCAGCCGATCTGAGACCCGTAGAAGCGGGCCGGGGTGCCGTCTTCGAACACGAACCGTTCGCCCTGGACCTGGAGGAAGCCGTGCCGGCCGGCCGGCTTCTCGATGAAGCGGGAGCAGTCAATCGCGGTCGGTGAGAAATCATCCCTTTCGGGGGTGAACTCGAACCATTCGTCCATCTTTCCCTCCTTGAGGTGGTCTCCACGCAGGAGTTTGCCCTGTGGCCCGGACTCTACGGCTCGTCCGTCCGTCCGTCAACCACAAGGGCGCTCTGTAGATGGCAATAGCATCCGTTTGTACCTGGGCGGGCGCGTGTCTCTCGCGCCGACATGGTCAGGCACCTTTCCGGCAGGCGCCGAACGCATCTCGCCGTTCTGCCCACGCCGCGCCTTCCCGCTGCCCCGGCCACGAGGGCCCGAGGGGGGGAGAACCGGAAATGGTGCAGTTTCGCTTGACGGGGGAGCAAGAAGGTGGGAAAATAGAACTGACCAGTCAGTTCTATGCGGGCGTCTCGTTTGAGACGCCACCATCGGGCCGGGCCGAACGACGGAGCGCGGCCGCTCCCCACCAGGGGTAGCGCCCGACGGGAACTGCGGTCTGGAGGGCACGTTGACCGAGCCCCGTGAGCCGAAGCGAGGCGGAAGACAGACCTCTGAGCGAGGGGAGATGCCGTGTCTGAGAAGGAACACCAGATACTGGAGGCGGCTGAGGAGATGTTCGCCGCCGGCCGATACCATGAAGTGACCCTTGACGGGATATGCGAACGGGCCGGCGTGGGAAAGGGAACCATCTACCGCTACTTCGAGGACAAAGAGGACCTCTACTACCAGGTCATCCTGTCGGGCCTGGACGAGCTTGTGGCATCCGTGCGAGAGGTTGGAAAAGACCAGGAGGACCCCGGGGAGGGGTTGCGGGAGACGGCCCGCTGCCTGACCGGATTCTACGCCGAGAGACGCTCTCTTTTCAGCCTGATGTGGAGCGGGCAGCTCCGGGGGAAACGGAAAAAGAAGGTTTGGAAGAAGTGGCGAAAGAAATCCGACAAGATCGTGGACGTGCTCGCCGGTTTCATTCGCCGGGGATTGGAGGAGGGGTGCTACGCGCTTGAGAAGTTCAGTCCGGCGGCCGCCGCCCGCCTCCTCTCCGGCATGCTGCGCACCGGAATGCGCCACCGCAACGAGATGCCGGGCGGGGATGATTGGGCCGTCGGCATCGTAGACCTGTTCGAAGCCGGGCTTCTGTGCCGGAACGGGGAGGACTGACCACGATGAAGTTGCCCTCAGCAAGATCGATGAGCCTTCTGCTGGGCCTCGCCCTGGCGGCACTTGCCACCGGCTGCTCGCCGGAGCGCTACCGGGAGAGCGCCGACCGCGAGGTCTACGGCGTCCTGCAGCAGAAGACCCCCGCCGTGCCGGGCATGGTGGAGGAGTTCACCATAGAGCAGGCCGAGAAAGACCCCCTGGAGGGATGCCCCACCGGGCAGGAGGTCGCGGCCGACAGGGTGGAAGACGAGGTGTTCGAGGTTCCCGAAGGTCGAAAGAACGCCGCCGTGTTGTCCCTCGCGAAGGCACTGGAGATCGCGGCGGTGAACAGCCGCGAATACCAGGACCGCAAGGAAAGCCTCTACCTCAGCGCGCTCGGCCTCACCCTGCAGCGCCACGCCTTCGCGCCGCAACTGTTCGGACGAGTGGGCGGAGACTACGACAACACCGGCCTGGGGGACGAGGAACAGGTCAGCGGCGACACGGACTTCGGCTTCGACTGGCTTCTGGCAACCGGCACGCGACTCGGCGTCAGCCTCGGCACCACGGTGAGTCAGTACCTGACGGGCGATCCCCGGAAGTCCGCCTCCTCCCTGCTGCAGGTGACCGTCAACCAGCCGCTGCTCCAGGGGGCGGGCCTGGCCGTGACCGAGCCACTCACGCAGGCTGAGAGAAACGTAATATACCAGATGCGCAGCTTCGTACGGTTCCGTCGTCGCTTCTTCGTGGACATTCTATCGGAGTACTACGAGGTCCTACGACAGGAACAGGTGCTGGAGAACGAGCGCCGCAACTACGAGAACCTTGACCGAACCGAGGAACGCTTCGAGTGGCGCGCCAGGGCCGGGCGGATCGCCGGGTTCGAGGTGGACCGCATCAGCCAGGACGTCCTGAGGGCCGCCGATCGACTCGAGGTGGCACAGCAGCGATACCAGGCGGCGGTCGACGCCTTCAAGGTTACTCTCGGGCTGCCCACCGAGGCCGACGTTGTGCTGGACCCGAGGGAGCTGACTCGACTGACCGCCAGAGAGCCCGCGGAGATAGAATTCACCGCAGAGGACCTGGTGGAAACGGCACTTGTGAACCGGCTCGACCTGATCACCGCCTGCGGGGAAGTGGTTGACGCCGAACGGCAATTGAAAGTGGCCGCCAACGACCTGCTGCCCGGACTCGACCTGAGCGCATCGCTGTCCGCCGGGACCGACGGCGAGAACAGCCCGCTGGATTTCGACGCGCACCAGACCGACACTTCGGTCGGTTTCGAGCTGGACCTGCCGCTGGATAGGAAGGCCGAAAGGAATGCGTACCGGAGTCAGTTGATCAGCCTGCGGCGAGCCCGGCGGAACCGGGAGGAACTGCGGGACAGGATCGTGCAGGAAGTCCGAGATAGCTGGCGTCAGTACCGGCGGGCCGCCCGGAGCTACAGAATCCAGGAACGCAGCGTCGAACTCGCCCAGGAGCGCGTCAAAAGCGCCCGGATGAGACTGGAGGCCGGGCGCGCCGAAACACAGGACCTGCTGGACGCGCGGGATGACCTGATCGGGGCCCAAAACAGCGTGGCCAGGACACTGGTGGACTATAGAGTAGCCCGGCTGGATCTGGCCCGCGCCATGGATATTCTCAGTGTTGGACCCAGGGGAACATTGGAGGAGAGTTTTGATGAGTACAAGTAACGGAGAGACACGGACCGAGGAAGGCTACACAGCCGGCCCCACAGCGGGAGAGCAGGACGCGACCGCCCGCCGACCAAGAAGCAGGGCCGTCGGCCTGACGGTCCTCGTCGTGGTGGTCCTCCTGGTGGCCGTCCTCAGCATCCGCTGGCTGGCCGCCGGCGGAGAGGAGGGCCACTACGAGACGATTCCCACCGCGCCCGTGAAGCGGGGCGGCCTGACGGTCTCGGTGACCGAAGGCGGCACGCTGCAGGCGATGGAATCGATGAAGGTCAAGAGCAAGGTGGAGGGCCGGAGCACAATCCTGGAGATCATCCCTGAAGGCACGATCATCACCGAGGAGGATGTCGAGAACGGCAAAGTGCTGGTGAAGCTGGACGCCACCGAACTGGAGGAGAAGAAAGACCAGCAGGAGATGAGTTACCGCAATGCCGAGGCCAGCTACATCCAGGCCAAGGAGAACTACGACATCCAGCTCAAGCAGAACAGGAGCAATATCAACAAGGCCGAGCTGGACCTGAAGTTCAAGGAGATGGAGCTGGAGCGCTACCTGGGGGATCGGCTGGCTGATCTGTTCCTGGCCGGCGAGATGAGCTTCACCGACATCGGCCCCCTGGCGCGGCGCGAGGTCCGCCAGATCCTCGCGCAGGACGCGGAGCTGGCCCGTGAGCTGCTGGGGGAGCCGGGCGCCTCGGAGTCCGGCTCCTCAACGCTCGGTCTGGGGGGCGAGGCACGTCAGAAACTGCGCGAGCTGGCCTCGAACCTTCAGTTGGCCAAGAAGGAGTTGACCCGGGCTGAAGACGACCTGGTCTGGACCGAAAAGCTGGCCGAGCGCGACTTCGTCAGCGACAATGAACTGACGGCCGACAGGCTGGAACAGCAGCGCGCCGCCGTCAGGCTCGACTCCGCAAAGGAAGAGCTGCGCCTCTTCATGCGCTATACGCTGCCCAAGGAGGTGGAGCAACGGCGCAGCGACTACGAGGAAGCCGAGCTGGAACTGGAGAAAGTGAAGGCCAAGGCCAGGAGCGAAAAAGCCCAGGCGGAGGCGAACAAAGAGTCCAAAAAGCACAACTTAGAGCTGGACAAGGAGCGGCTCGATAAGACCAAAGAGATGATCGAGAACTCCACGATCGCGGCCACTAAGCCGGGCCTCGTCGTTTATGCTTCGACGACCAATCCCTGGGGCCGGCGTAATAACCCCATTCAGGAAGGTGCGGAGATCAGACACAACGAGACCCTCATCACCATGCCCGACCTGAACACACTCGCCGCCCGGGTGAACGTGCATGAGACGCAGATCTCAAAGGTGAAAAAGGACCAGCCCGCGCGCATCAGCGTGGAGGCCCTGGGGGGCGAGGAGTTCCCCGGCACGGTGGCCAAGATCAGCCCCATGGCCAGCTCCGAGCACCGCTGGCTGAATCCGGACGTCATGGTCTACGAGACAGATGTTGCCCTCGAGGAGTTCCCCGAGGACGTGACGCCCGGCATGTCCGCCACGGCCGAGATTGTCGTGGCCGAGCTGGAGGACGTGCTTTACATCCCCGTCCAGGCGGTTACCACCCACAGAGGGAACCGTGTCTGCTGGGTGAAGACGGACGGCCCGCCCCAGCTCCGCCGGATCGAGTGCGGCCATTTCACCGAGAAGTTCGTCCAGGTCAAGGAGGGACTCCGCGAGGGCGAAGAGGTATACCTGGCTCCGCCCGAAGAACTGGAAGAGGGCCTCGGTGAGGAAGAGGAAGCCGAAGAGGAGACCCGCGAACCCTCCCCGGAACCGGCCGAGAGACCGGCCGACCAGCAAGAAGGGCAGCCGGAGGCCGCTGAGGCGGAAGAGCACGAGCAGGACGTGCCGGAGGAGGTTCGGAAACTGCTCACCAAGCTGGAGGACATGAGCGACGAAGAGAAACGGGAGTTCTTCCGCAACATGTCCGAACAGCAGCGCAACAAGCTCTTTCAGCAGGCCCGTGACCTCTCCGGCGAGCAACGAAGGAAGCTGTTGCAGCAGTTCGGTGGAATGGGCGGAGGCCGCGGGGGTGGCCCCGGCGGGGGCAGAGGGGGCGGCCGTGGCCGACAGGGGCAGTGAGGGAAAGGAGCGGGCCGGTGTCCATAGCTGAACTGAAAGACGTCTGGAAGACCTACCGCGTGGGCCACAGGCCGCTCCACGCCCTCAAGGACGTGGACTTCCGCGTCGAGGAGGGCGACATGGTCGCCATCATGGGGCCCTCCGGATCGGGCAAGTCCACACTTCTGAACCTGCTGGGGTGCCTGGACCGGCCCACCAGGGGAGAGTACCTGCTGGGCGACCAGGACGTGTCAACGCTGACTGACGACGAACTGAGCGAGATCCGCGCCCGACGCATAGGCTTCATCTTCCAGTCTTACAACCTGATCCCCCAGCTCAACGTGGTGGAGAACATCGAGATACCCCTCTACTACAAGGGAGTCTCCGAGCGGGAAAGCTACCAGAGGGCCGTCTACCTGGCCCAGCAGGTGGGCCTGGGAGAGCGGCTGACGCACGTTCCCGCCGAACTGAGCGGAGGCGAACGGCAGAGGGTGGGCGTCGCCCGCGCCCTTGCCAATCAACCCCTTATTGTCCTGGCCGACGAACCAACCGGCAATCTGGACACCACAACGGGAGCCCAGATACTGGACCTGCTCCACGAGCTGAACAGGGAGGGCGTCACTCTGATTGTTGTCACCCACGACCCCAACGTGGCGGCCACCACGCATCGGACCTATAACCTGGTGGACGGGCGGCTGACATACGCGGAGGCGGAGGAGAGAACGGTCCGATGATCGGCTTCCAGTTGAAAAGAGTCCTGAAGATGGGCGGCAAAAGCCTGTGGCTGCACAAGCTGCGGAGCCTGCTGACCATGCTCGGCATCATGTTCGGGGTCTGCTCGGTGATCGCCATGCTGGCCATCGGCACGGGCGCCAGCGAGGAAGCCCAGGCCCAGATTCGCCGGCTCGGAAGCCACAACATCATCATCCAGAGCGTGAAGCCTCCCCAGAGCCAGGAGGCGTCCCAGAGCCGCAGCCGCCTGATACAATACGGCCTGACCTACCGGGACTTCGGGCTGGTCTCCGATACCGTCCCCGCCGTCGTGGAGGCCGTTCCCTCGCGCCGCCTCCGGGGGACCGTCCTGCGCGGCAGCCGACGGATGGACACGAGCCTCGTGGGCACCACTCCACGCTACCTCGATGTGAACAATGCCACCATGCTGAGAGGTCGGTTCATCAGCCGGGCGGACATGGAGACAAAGGCGAGCGTCTGCGTGTTGGGCAGGCGAGCGGCCGAGACTCTCTTCCCCCTCGGCGACGTCATCGGAGGGGTGATCCGCAAGGAGAAGCTGCGTTTCAAAGTGGTGGGGGTGATGACTTCCCTGCCGCGCGGAGAGGTCGCCGGCCAGGAGCTGCAGGGCGACCCCAATCAGGACATCTACATCCCCTTTGCCACCATGCGCAGTTACTTCGGCGCCAACAACATCTACCGCACCTCGGGCACCTTCAACGCTGAGAGGGTTGAGCTGCACGAGATCATCGCGGAGGTTGAATCTCTGGAGGCCGTTCGTCCGGCCGAACGTGTCATACGTCACCTCCTGGGCTCACTGCACAAGGAGGAGGACTATCAGCTCATCGTCCCTCTCCATCTGCTGGTGCAGGCGCGCCGCACCAAGTTCATCTTCAACGTCGTGCTGGGCTCCATCGCCGCCATCAGCCTGCTGGTCGGCGGCATCGGGATCATGAACATTACGCTGGCCAGCGTCATGGAGCGCACCCGGGAGATTGGCATTCGCCGGGCCATGGGCGCCAAGCGGCGCCACATCATCTTCCAGTTCCTCACGGAAACCCTCCTGCTGGCCCTCTTCGGCGGAGGCGTCGGCATCCTGCTGGGCCTGCTGGCCCCTTATCTGGTGGAGCATTTCGCGGGCATGCGGACCATCGTCACGTTGTGGTCGCTGCTGCTGGCCTTCGGCATCAGCGCGGCCGTCGGTGTCATCTTCGGCATCTACCCCGCCTACCGCGCCGCCACCATGGACCCCATCCAGGCCCTCCGCCACGAGTAGAGGCAATGTCCGTCTCGACCCCGCGGCAAACTCATGCCCGGTTGACAGGGCGAAGCGCTGGTGTAGGCTGCTGCGGGAACCCGGTCCCTCCTACCACGAACGCAAGGACACTCCATGAAGCTCGACGATTCCCGGCGGCCGGTCGGCGGCCTCCAGGCGGAGGTCGCCGAGTGCCCGTTGACCGGTGGCTCGTGGTATGTCGCCGCCGAGGTCGGCGATGGACTGCTCTATGCCTTTGAGCCAGGCATGCTGGCGGGGGCCTCTTTCCTGACGATGGACATGCTGCAGGACGGCGAGACGGCGGCGCTGTTCGTGATGGAACTGCAGGAGGGAGACGACGGCCCCTCTTTCCTGCTGCGGTTCGGACTGCTCAATCAGTGTTCTGCGCGCCTCCGGCTGCCTCTCTCGGCTCTGGACCAGAACCGGTGGCACCTCGGCAGGGAGGGAGCCTGGCTGAAACCCCTCTGCGGCGGCGATCGGGTGGATGTGGCCGATGTGGACCGGATTCGGCTGACCGTCGAGCGCAAGGGCGAGAAGCCGGTCCGATGGTGCCAGACGCCCCCGGTGGCCACCGAAGAAGAACCGCCGCCCCTGTCCGACCCACTGCTGCCCCGCGGCCCGCTGCTGGACAGGCTGGGCCAGAGCACGCTCCGCGACTGGCCGGGCAAGAGCCGCCGCCCCGAAGAGGTGACCGCCAGGCTGCAAAGCCAGCTCGAAAGCAGCGGGGACAAGAGGTGGCCGGACCACTTCTCCCGCTGGGGCGGATGGACGGAGAACACCTTCCGGGCGACCGGTTTCTTCCGCACCGAGCACGACGGCAAAAGGTGGTGGCTGGTCGATCCCGAAGGCCATGCCTTCTGGTCGGCCGGGATGGACTGCGTAAGGTGGAGCGTCCCGGCGGCCTGCGGGGGGATTGAGGATGCCCTGAGCCGGCGATTCCGGGGCGAACGGTGGGACAGAGCCGTGCAGGATCGCGATGGGTTGGGCGTAGACTACCACCGGGCGAACTTCATCCGTGCCTTCGGCGACGATGCCCGGGAAGCCTGGGGGCGCATCGCCCTCGCCCAACTGCGCCACTGGGGCTTTAACACCGTGGCCAACTGGTCGGACTGGCGCATGGCCGCGGAGGCCGGTTTCCCCTACGTCCGCCCGCTCAGCATGTCGTTCCCGCGGACCGCGAGGATTTACCGCGACCTGCCGGACGTCTTCAGCGCGGAGTTCGAGCGGGACGCGGCGGACTATGCGCAACAGCTCCGCCCGACCGCCGCCGATCCCGCCATGATCGGTTACTTTTTGATGAACGAGCCGACCTGGGCCTTCGCGGAGGTTCCGGTCGCGGAGGGGGTCTTGTGCTCCGCCCCGACCTGCGCGACGCGCAGGGCGCTGGTCGGTTTCCTGAGGGATACGTACGGCGACGGCAAGGCGCTCTCCCGGGCCTGGGGTGTGCCGGTGACGTTCGAGCGAATCGAGTCCGCCCCCTGGGAGGGACGCGTTCCGGCGGCCGCGAAAGCCGACCTGGAGGAGTTCAGCAGGCGGATCGTGCGGCGGCTCTTCGGCGCTCTCTCGGAGGCTTGCCGTCAGGTCGCTCCGAATCACCTGAATCTCGGGGCGCGCTACTACGCGGCCCCTCCGGACTGGGCGGCGGCGGGGATGGAGGGTTTCGACGTGTTCAGCATGAACTGCTACAACCGCCCCGTGCCGCCGGCCGAGGATCTGAAGGAGATCACCGACAGGCTGGGGATGCCCGCGCTGATCGGGGAGTGGCACTTCGGCGCCCTGGACGCAGGGCTGCCGGCCAGCGGTATCGGTCGGGTGAGGGGCCAGGAGGAGCGGGGCAGGGCGTTCCGCGTCTATGAGGAGGGCGCCGCCGCGCTGCCCTGCTGCGTGGGGGCGCACTGGTTCACCCTCGCCGATCAGTCGGCGCTCGGCCGCAGCGACGGCGAGAACTACAACATCGGATTCGTCGACATCTGTAACCGGCCCTACCCGGCCATGGCCGAGGCCGCCCGAAGCAGCCACGCCCGGCTCTACCGGGTGGCCGCCGGTGAACGCGATCCCTTCCGTAACCGCCCCGAATACCTCCCCCCGGTTTTCTACTGACCTGCCGCCGCCGGCGACCGCGGGAGGTTGCGTTCGCCTCTCCGCGTCGGGGAGAATCAATCGGGCCTACCACACCCTGCGAGGAAGGCGGCATGATCCGGAAGGCGCGATTCATTCTTTGCGCGGCGGTCCTCTACCTGCTGCAGGTTGCGGTGGTCCCGCGGTTCAGTTATGGCCCGCTGAGGCCGGACCTGCTGGCGGCTGCGGCCGTGTTCCTGGGCCTGGAGGCCGACCGCGCCCCGGTGCTGTGGGGCGCGTTCGCCCTCGGCCTGCTGCACGACCTCGGATCGGCCGGGCCTTTCGGGCTCGGCCCGCTGCTGCTGGTTCCGGTGGTTTACGGGCTCTGGCGGGCGAAGGCCCAACTGGTGAGGGATTCGGCCCTTCTCGACCTCGGTCTGACCTTTGCCGCGGTCTTGGCCTGGGGCACGGCACGGGTGCTGGTGGGGGTCGCTCTGACCGCGGGCACTTTGCGGGCCCTGCTTCCGGCGGCCCTCGGGCAGGCCGCTTTCACCGCGGCGCTCAGCCCACTGCTGTTCCTCGCTCTGGCCAGGGCCGGAGTGGTAGGACCGTCGCCGTCGCCCGCTCAGTCTTGAGCGTGCTCTGTAGAAAACATCCATCGGCACTCGAATCGGCCCGGCGCCTTTCGCGCCGTCATGCTGAGGCGCCTTGCCTTCAGGCGCCGAACGCATCTCGCCGTTCTGCCACGCGGTACCTTACCGTAGCGGCCGCCCCATGCCCACCCCACCGAACGACGAGATTCCCGCCACAGGCGGGTAAACTTCGCTCGCTGAAGGTGCGCTCGCTCAGCCTGACATCGGGAGCGGTGCTCCGGCGGATCGCACATCATTTCTACAGAGCATCTTGAGCGAAGTGGTCGGCCACGGCCCTGGCCAGCTTACCGGAGATACCGGGCACCGCCTTCAACTGTTCCTCGCTCGCCCGTTTGATCTTGTTCAGCCCCCCGAAGTGCTCCATGAGGCGGTGGCTTTTGACCGGGCCGATGCCGGGCACCTCCAGCAGAGGCGAGCGCATGCTGGACTTGCGCCGGAGACGCCGATGGTACTGCACGGCGAACCGGTGGGCCTCGTCCCGTACTCGGGTGATGAGCCGGAATCCGTAGCTGTCCCTGGGGACCTCCACCGGCTCGTCCCGGTCGGGGAGGAAGACGCGTTCCTCGGTGCGGCGTCCGCCGCGTGAGCGTGCCTTTGCCAGGGCGGCCACGTCCGGCGCCTCGACTCCCAGCTCCGAAAGCACCCCGGTCGCCGCGCCGAGCTGGCCCTTTCCCCCGTCCACCAGCACCAGCTCCGGCGGTCCGGACTCCTCCTCCCCCGAGGCCACTTTCGAGTAGCGGCGGCGGAGCACCTCCCGCATCATCCCGAAGTCGTCCTGCCCCTCTACCTCGCGTATCTTGTAGTGGCGGTAGCAGGACTTGTCGGGCTCCCCCTGCCGGAAGACCACCATGGACCCTACGGCTTCCCTGCCGTGGAGGGTGGAGATGTCGAAGCACTCGATGTTGCGGGGCGGCTCGCTGAGGTCCAGGACTCGCTGGAGGGACTCCATCTCCAGCCTCCGGCGCTCCTCCCCCGCGGTGGCGGCCCTCTCGGCCTGCCGGGCGTTGCGGTTGGCCATCCGGACCAGCCGCCGTTTCGGGCCGCGCTGTGGGTACAGGATCCTTACCCGGCGGCCTTTCTTCTCGCTCAGCCAGGACTCCAGCAACTCGGCGTCCTCGGTCTCCACCGGAACCAGTATCTCCTCGGGCACAAACCGGTTGGCCCGGTAGAATTGGTTCAGGAACGAGCGGAAGATGGCCTCCCGGCTGTCCAGCTCCGCGGGAAACCGGTAGGAGGCCACGTCCCGGACGTTGCCCTCGCGGATGAACAACACGGCGATGGAGACGTGCCGGTCGAGGGTCTGGATGCCGAAGACGTCCCTGTCCACGTCGGAGGCGGATTTGGCCACGGTCTGCCGTTCGAGTGTTGTCTGGACGGCCTCGATGCGGTCGCGCACGGCGGCGGCCCGCTCGAACTCCAGCTCCTCGGCGGCCTCCTCCATCTCCTCCCGGAGCTGTTCCAGCAGGTCGTCCGCCCGGCCTTTCAGGAACATCACCACCTGGTCGATCAGTTGCTGGTACTGTTCTTCGGAGACCTCCGAGCAGCAGGGAGCGGCGCACTTGCCCATCTCCCCGTAGATGCAGGGCCTCTCCCGCCGGCGGCACTCCCGGATGCTGCACCGACGGAGGGGGAACACCTCCTGGAGGACCTTCAGTGTCTTGCGCGCCGCCCTGGCGCTGGCGTAGGGGCCGAAGTACATCGCCTCGGGGTCCTCCAGCCGGCGGGTCACTACCGGACGCGGCCAGGGCTCGGAGGTGTCGATCTTTATGCTGACGAAGCTCTTGTCGTCCCGGAAGTTGACGTTGTAGCGGGGGCGGAACTGCTTGATGAGGTTGCTCTCCAGCAGCAGCGCCTCCTTCTCCGATGCGGTCACCACCACGTCCACGTCCGCCACCCGGTCGATGCGCTTGCTGATGAGCCGCCAGTCTTCTCCACGCTCGGTGAAGTAACTGCGCACACGGGCGCGGAGGTCCTTGGCCTTGCCCACGTAGATGACCTCGCTGCGCGCGTCCTTCATCAGGTACACGCCGGGCTTCCGGGGAAGGTCGTCGATCTTCTTACGCAGTTTTCCCGGGACTGCTGCGGCCATCGTGGCCCCGCCGTGGAGTGTAAACCGGACAATCCCATGATAGGAAACAGCGCCGGCCGTGTCGAGAAGCCGGCCCCCTCTACCGCCGCCGCCCGCCGGAAGGCACCGAGAACCGGACGGAGTCCTTCCGCACGAAGGCGTCCAGGGACTGGTGGTCTATGCGCCATTCTCTGCCGAACTGCACCCCGTCGATCCGCCCGCACCGGATCAGGCGGCGGACGGTCTTCGGGGCGCATTCGAACTGGCGGGCCACGGTGCTGACCCGCAGCCACCTCTTGTCGGGACATCCGCAGATTCTGCACATCATCTCTGCTCTCTGGCCTCCCCCGGCGCGCGTCGGCAGCCGGTGGACAAAAGGACTACTTCAGCCGAACGGCCGCCGGTTGCCGGACAGGGTGGCCGGGGCCGCCTCCCGCTTGCCGCTTTGACGGGAAGCCCGGTCCATCCGGGCCGCATGGATCCGGAACCATCGGGCCAGCCGGTCGGGGACCTCCCGAAAGCCGCAGCAGAGGGGACAGAAATCCAGGACGTCCTCCGTCAGCCGACCGCACCCGTTGCAGGCCGGGCAGGTCACCTCCTCGACGCCGAGGAACTCATACTCGGCCTCCAGCATCATCTTGCCGCGCAACTCCCGCAGCTCGCGCGGGATGCGCGGGCCGAGCCGCCGGGCGGCGCTTGCTCTGCAGGCGACGTGGGGGCCCATCACTTGCTCCTCTCCTGCCGCGCCGGCGCGTGCTTCGGCACTTTGCAGTAGAAGGTCTCCTCCCCCTCGATGAACTGCATGCCGCACTCGCGGAGCCGCTCGCGATCGAAGCGTGACTCGGTGACCGCCCGCCGGAGGGCGCGCCGTCGGGGGCTTCGCCTGACGCGGACGAACTCGGACAGATCGTTCCGGAGCAGCATCTCGGCGGCCTCCGGCTTGGTCACCCCTTCGCGGAGGCGCACCGACGGCGGGGAACGACGGAAACCCACCGTGCCGCGGGGCGTCTGGAGGCTCTTGCGGTCTTCGGGGAGCAGGGAGTTCCGGTTGTCCCTGCAGAACGCTTCCAGCGCCTCGCGCAGGCGCTCCAGCCTGGCCTCCGCTGCGGCGATCCGACGTTCATAGCGTCCACGGACTTCGGCGATCTTCCCCTGCAGTTCCGCCCTCAGGCCGGCCAGCCGGTCGCTCGCCCGCGCCACCGCGCGGAGCTTGCGTCCGAGGGCGGCCCGGTGCCTGGCGGTGCAACGGACGGTGGTGGACATGGCTTGCCTCCCGTGCTGAAATGACCTCGCTTGCGGGCGAGGTGGCCGATCAGGTATAACTATCCAGAAGTAGTGCCAGTGTAGTCGTTCCGTTCTATGCTCGCAAGGGAAATATCGGAAAACGATAAAAATGTCTTGAAACGCGGGCTGCCAGGCGGTAGGATACCTGTAGCGGGCGGAAAGCTGCTGCCTGCGTCACGTCTTCTCTCGGAGGGGGAACAGCAAATGACCGATCCCGACACCGGTTCACAGTCCGGGGGGGTGGGAGACCGCCTGCGCCGGGCCCGCAAGGACCTCGGCCTGAACCAGTCGGAGATGGCCGAGGCCGTGGGGGTGACCCAGAGCACGGTGGCCGCCTACGAGGCGAACCGCCGTGAGCCGCCCCTGCCGTTCCTCCTGGCCCTTGAGCACCGCTTCCAGCTCAACCACCAGTGGGTGCAGGACGGCACCGGCGAGCCCTTCACCGGCGTTCGCCCCGAGAAACCGGTTATCCTCACCAGCGAGGAGGAGCTGGCCGATCTGCGGCGGCTCGAGGGGGTGGACCAGTACTACGCGGTTCCCTACCTGCGGGACCCCGCCGCCGCCGGAGCCGGCCTGATCATGGAGGAACAGGTCGAGGGCTACTGCATCATCCACCGGCGCGTGGCTCCGCGCCCCCAGACGCTCCGCTGCGTCCGCATCTCCGGCGACAGCATGGCCCCCACCCTTACCGACGGCAGCATCGTGGCCGTCGACACCACCCCCATCCCGCTGCGGGGCCTGGAGGGCAAGATCGTCTGCGCCCACACCGGCGAGGGGACCGTGGTCATCAAACGGCTCCGACTGCGGGACCATTACCTCCTGCTGTGGTCCGACAACGCGGATCACATCCGCTATCCTCCCATCATCGTCGACCTGGAGGAGGTCGAAGAGCCCGTCATCGGCCAGGTCATCTGGGCCTGGGTGGACCTGCGGTGAAAAGGCAGTAGGCGGTAGGCAGTAGGTAGTTTTGAAACGGCAGTTTTTGAGTTGGTCGGTTTGTCGTCGTCTTCCTTCGTGCACTTCGTGTCCTTCGTGGTACCTCTCCTTCGCCTTTGGTGAGCCACCCCCGCCTGAGGCGGGCAAGCATCTGCGGTTTGCACTTCGGGCCGCTCCGGCGTAGATTCTGTGGCGGACCCGCCTCATCCGGTGCGCGGGCGGCAAAGCGCTTGCTCCAAGGAGACAAACCATGCCCGCCAGCCAGGCCGGGTCGTCCCATCCGGCAAAGACCGCAGAAACCTGCATCATGGCCCACGACCTGGGCACCTCCGGCAACAAGGCTTCGCTTTTCACCGCCGAGGGGCGGGCGCTCGGAACGGCCTTCAGCGAGTTCGAGACCGACTACCCCCGGCCGGGCTGGGCCGAGCAGGACGCGGAGGCGTGGTGGCGGGCCGTCTGCGCCTCCTCATCCCGGCTGCTGGAGCAGAGCGGCGTGCCCCCGGAGCGGATCGCCGCCGTCAGCTTCAGCGGGATGATGATGGGCGCCCTCCCGGTCGGCACGGAGGGGGAGCCGCTGCGGCCGGCGATCATCTGGGCCGACCAGCGGGCCACCGAGGAGGCGGAGGCCATCATCGAGCGCTGCGGCATGGAGCGGGTCTACCGGGTGACCGGCCACCGCGCCGCGCCGCCCTATACCTCCGCGAAGATGCTGTGGATCAAGCAGCACCAGCCGGACATCTACCGCCGCGCGGAGGTGTTCCTCCAGGCGAAGGACTACGTCGCCTGGAAGCTGACCGGCGTTTTCGCCACCGACTACTCGGACGCTTCCGGCACGGGTTTCTTCGATCTTCACGCGCGCGACTGGGCGGAGGGTCTGATTGAGGAGATGGGGCTGGACGCCGAGAAGCTGCCGCCCGCGCGGCCGTCCACGACGGTCATCGGTGAGGTGACCCCCGAGGCCGCCCGGGCGACGGGCCTGTCGGCGGGCACGCCGGTGGTGCTGGGCGGCGGGGACGGCGCCTGCGCGACGGTCGGCGCCGGTTCGGTGCGGCAGGCCGATGCGTACAACTGCCTCGGCTCATCCTCCTGGATCGCCGTCACCGCCTCCGAACCTCTCTACGACCCCCGCATGCGCACCTTCACCTTCGCACACCTGGACCCGAACCTCTACTTTCCCACCGGGACGATGCAGTCGGCGGGCGGGTCCTTCGACTGGCTGGAGGGCCTGTTGCGGCCGGAGGGCCGGGAGGCGACGCACGCCGGGCTGGCCGACACCGCCGGCGGGGTGACCCCCGGGGCGAGCGGGCTGCTCTTCCTACCTTACCTGATGGGGGAGAGGAGTCCCCATTGGAACCCCCTTGCGCGGGGCGCCTTCGTCGGTCTCACTATGGCCCACGGCAAGGCCGAGGTCGTGCGCGCGGTGCTGGAGGGTGTGGCCATGAACCTGAAGACCATCCTGGAGGCCTTCCGGGCGCAGGGGCTGGCGATCGAGAGCATGCGGATGATCGGCGGCGGCGCCCAGAACGGCGTGTGGCGGCAGATACTCGCCGACGTCTACGAACTGCCCCTCCTGGTGCCCGCCGAGACCCGGGCGGCCACTTCCCTCGGGGCGGTCATCGCCGGGGGAGTGGGCGTCGGCATATTCCCGGATTTCGGCGTGGCGCGGGAGATCGTCACCATGGAAGAGGCCGAGGTGCCCCAGCCCGAACGGAGCGAGAAGTACCGGTTGCTCTACCGGCTTTTCCGGGATGCCTACGGGGCGCTTGAGCCCATATTCGAGGGGCTTGCCGAAGTGGATTGATCGGCCCCCCGTGCTCAGTCGTCAGGCCGTGGCGGCGGTTCTTGCGGTTCTTCGCCCGGGCCGGGCGGAACAGCGCGCCCCCGCATCCTGGCCCGGAGTTCCGCGTCCGAGAGGGTGCCGACCAGTTCCTCCATGGCCTCCCGGTCCGCCGCGCTTAAGCTCAGCGAACGTGTGCTGCCGATGTCGTCCCGGAGGAAGTCCACGAAAAACAGTCCCGCGAGTGCGTCGGCGGCTTCCACCGGGTGCACCTCGAGCCGTGCCCCGACCAGCAGGACAATCGCTCGGGCGCCTGCGCTCCAGTAATCACGGTGATGTTGATAGAGGTAATCAGAGGGGCGGTTGAGGCCGGAGGCGCAGATAGCGACGTTGCGGGCTCCACGGGTTCCCACCCGCGACCAGCCTTCCCCCTCCAGGGAGAAAGGGATGAGGCAGAGGCCGGCCACGTGTCCCGCTCCGACGCCGAACTCCCGCTTCTGCCACCAGCCTATCTGGGCGCCGCCCCCGGCCCCGGCGGACGCCTGGAGCGCACGGGTGACGTGGGCGCCGCCATACAGGCCGCCCTGTGGTCCCAGCTCGAAGCTGACCACGTCGAGGATGTCCAGCAGGCGGCTGACAGGATAGGCGATGATCCGGAGGGCGGGCGGGTCGCGGCGCGGAGTCCGGACGCAGTTCACCCCCAGCACCGACGGCTCCATGATGCACCGGCTGGTGTCCCCGGCGTGCTCCACCCCTCTGAAGGCCTCTTCGCTGCAGGGATCGGCAAGGAGCACCGTTCGGTATATCTGCGCCGCCTCCGCCGTCCTTCCCGCCTCCAGGTGCCGGGCGGCGTTGTCCAGGTTCTCTCGGATGAGGTAGGGCCGTCGCTGCCGCATGTTCCCGGCACAGGAGACCAGCAGGGGGAGCGTCAGTGCCAGCGCGCACAGAAGAGGAGTCCGCCGGATGAGGTTCACGCTCGTTCCTCCTGGCGTTGAGCGGCGGGCCAGGTCAGGGCTTCCGGGGCGTGACCCGCAGCAGTCCGCAGCCGTGCGGTTTCAGTTCATGGGAATAGCTGCGGGTGACGCCGTCGACCTCTTCGTGGGTCCACAGGTCGCGCACCCGGCAGGGGCGCTCGATCGGGATGCCCAGTGACTCCCAGGCCACGGTGAGCATGCGGGTCCTCTCATCGTGCCGGTTGAACAGGCCCACGGCAACGGAGCCGTCGGCCAGATGTTTCTTCCAGACCTCCGAGCCGAACCAGTCGCGTCCCATGTAGACGGCCTGGCGGCCCAGGGGGTCCTGGTCCACGGCGATGGCTTCTTCGTTGAGGAGTATCTCGCGCGTGGCGTCGCTCATGTTCCGCACGTCACAGCCGATCATCAGGGGAGCGGCCAGCATGCACCACAGGCTGAAGTGGGTCCGGTATTCCCGGACGGTGCAGCCTCCTCGGGCCACGTTCCCTTCCCCGTGCATGCCGACCACCAGCATGTCGGGGTCGTTCCAGTGGCCGGGTCCGGCGTAGGGAAAGAGTTCCTTCTGGCGCTCGAAGCCGATGGATTCCACCGACTCCCAACTGTCGTTGATGTCTCCGGTGGTGCGCCACATGTGGGCGCCGGCGCGGGAAGCTCCCCAGGTCCACGGTTCCCTTCCGCCCCACTCGCACATGCTGTAGACGATGGGCCGGCCGGTGGCGCGCAGGGCGCGGCCCATCCGCTCGTAGAGCATCCGCCCGTCGGTCCCGACCGGCTTGTAGCAGAAGTCGTACTTCAGGAAATCCACGCCCCACTCGGCGAAGGTCTGGGCATCGATTTCCTCGTAGCCGTAGCTGGCCGGTCGGCCGCCGCAGGTATGGCTGCCGGCGCAGGAGTATATGCCGAACTTCAGGTCCCTCTCGTGGAGGTACTCGGCCAGGGCGGGCAGGCCGGAGGGGAACTTCGCTTCGTCCCAGTGCAGACGGCCGTCCTCGCCCCTCTGGGCCGCTTCCCAGTGGTCGTCCAGGACCACGTACTCGTATCCGGCGTCCCGGAGGCCGCTCTCAACGAAGGCGTCGGCGGTCTCCCGCACGATCTCCTCGTTCAGGTCGGCGCCGAAGGTGTTCCAACTGTTCCATCCCATGGGGGGTGTTTCAGCGAGCATGCTCTTCAGTCCTTTCTCATGCCTCAAGAGGCTCCCGGCCGCCTCGGCGGGCCGGTTCCCGGATGCAAGGTGTGCCAACTTACCCCCGGCGGGGGGCCGCGCGCAACGGTGGGCGGGGGTTCGATCCCGGCGCGGCCAGGCTCCGTGCCACCGGCGGAACCCGCGAAGTTGACGGGGATGCCCCGTGCCCGTAACATGGCCCGTGGCGTCGCGACGGCTGGACGCTTTCCAAAGATTGCTCCCGGCTGAGGATCCCATGTCAGCAGATGAAGACAGTGCGGCCGACGAACGCAGCATGCACTTCGTGCGCCGGATCATCGAAGAGGACGTCAGCTCCGGCAGATACGGCGGGGAGGTGGTAACCCGGTTCCCCCCCGAGCCGAACGGATACCTCCACATCGGACACGCCAAGTCCATCTGCCTGGACTTCGGCATGGCCGAGCAGTACGGGGGCACGTGCAACCTGCGCTTCGATGACACCAATCCCGTCCCCGAAGAGGTCGAGTACGTCGAGGCCATCAAGGAGGACATCCGGTGGCTGGGCTTCGACTGGGGCGAGCGCGAGTTCTACGCCTCCGACTACTTCGAGCAGCTCTACAGGTGGGCCGTTGAACTGATCGAGAAGGGACAAGCTTACGTCTGCGATCTGTCCCCTGAGCAGCTCGACGAGTATCGCGGCACGCCCACCGAGCCCGGCCGGGAGAGCCCCTGGCGGGACCGACCGGTGGAGGAGAGCCTGGACCTGTTCGAGCGGATGCGGGCCGGGGAGTTCGAGGAGGGCTCCCGCACGCTCCGCGCGAAGATCGACATGGCCCACCCCAACCTGCTGATGCGCGACCCGGTGATGTACCGCATCCTGAAGCAGCCCCACCACCGGACCGGCGAGGACTGGTGCATCTACCCTACCTACGACTGGGCGCACGGCCAGTGCGACTCGATCGAGGGGATCACCCATTCGCTCTGCACGCAGGAGTTCGAGGTGCACCGTCCGCTCTACGACTGGTTCCTCGACCAGCTTCAGGTGCACCATCCCCGCCAGATCGAGTTCGCCCGCTTGAACCTGACCAACACCGTCATGAGCAAGCGAAGGCTGCGCGTGCTGGTGGAGGAGGGGATGGTGGACGGATGGGACGACCCCCGCCTGCCCACGCTCCGCGGCCTCCGCCGCCGGGGCTACACCCCCAAAGCGATCCGCGAGTTCATGGAGGAGATCAGCGTCTCCAAAACCGAGAGCGTCATCGACATGGCGCTGCTGGAGCACGTTCTCCGCCAGGACCTCAACAAGCGGTGCCAGCGCCGGATGGGCGTGCTGCGGCCCCTGAAGGTGGTCATCGAGAACTACCCCGAAGGCAAGACCGAGCGGCTGGAGGCGGTCAACAACCCGGAGGACCAGAGCGCGGGAACGCGGATGGTCCCATTCTCCCGGGAGCTTTACATCGAGCGGGACGACTTCATGGAGGAGCCGCCGAAGAAGTTCTGGCGCCTGGCACCCGGCCGGGAGGTGCGGCTCCGCTGGGGCTACTTCATCACCTGCAAGGACGTGGTCAAGGACCCCGAGACGGGGCAGGTGGTGGGACTCCGCTGCACCTACGACCCCGCCACCCGCGGGGGCGACGCACCCGACGGCCGGAAGCCGAAGGCCACCCTCCACTGGGTCAGCGCCCCGCACGCGCTGGAGGCCGAAGTGCGGCTCTACGAGCGCCTGCTGCTGGACGAAGCCCCGGAGCACGTTGACGAGGGGACTCCCGACTTCATCGCCCGCTTCAACCACGATTCCCTTCGGGTGCTTGCCTCCTGCCGGGTTGAACCCACGCTGGCGGGGGTCGAGCCGGGCACCCGCCTGCAGTTCGAGCGGAAGGGCTACTTCTGCGTCGATCCGGACTCCACCGACGAGAGGCTGATATTCAACCGCACCGTCACCATGCGGGACAGGTGGCGCCGCATCCAGAAACGGCGCAAAGCCAATAAGTGACCTCGCCGGCGCAAGGCGCCGCCAGGGGTCGCCCGTGAAACTGGTCAATCCCGTCATCCCCGGCTTCCATCCCGATCCGAGCGTCTGCTCTCCACCGAACCGGCCGGGCCGTAAGTGGGCCGGCGCTGAGTCGTCCCCGGTTTTGCCGGCTTGTCTGCGGTAGGCGAAGAGTCCCCGTAGGGCCGGGCGATGGGGGCCGGGCACGCCACGGCGCGTAAACTTCAGCCGGGCCGGGCTCTGTAAGAGCCCGACATGTCAGCCCAGGGCTGCGCCCTGGGCTGTGTATGTAACGCCCCTGCGGGGCTTCATTGGGTGGTGTGGAGCGGTGCAGGCCGCTCGTCCCCGAGCGCGCGCAACCCGGCGGCCAACGTCACTTGTGTCGCTCTGGACGGCAAACGCGTACAAAACCCCGGGCTGCTTGACGTGCCGGCGGACGCCATGTCGGCCGAAACCGAAGACGCCGCCCGGAAGCCCGTCGACCTGCCCGGCTACCGGCCGGCGTCTGAGCCCAACTCCCGCCAGATAGCGCGAGCGGCCGAGGCGATCGGCGCGGCCGTCGACAGGATGCTGCTGCCGGGCAATCTCAGGGAGGGACTCGCCCGGCAGGGTCAGAATATGCCGATGCGCGGCGGCAGCGGGTCGACCGTGCGGGCCATGCGGTCGGCCACCCGAAGGAGCATCTCGCCCTTCACGTCGGCGTAGTCGGGATCGTCCCACAGGTTGTGCGTCTCGGTGGGGTCCTCCTGCAGGTCGTACAGTTCCCCGCAGTCCATCCCGTGGACCACGACGATCTTGTGGCGCTGCGTCCGCACCATGGTCAGGTAGACGGGCGGGTCGTCGGGATTGGAGTTGTAATACTCGCAGTAGACGTCGTCCCGGAAGTGGCCGGGGTCCTGCTGGCCGGTCAGCAGCGGCCAGAGGGAGCGCGTCTGCATCCCCGGATGACGCTCCAGCCCGCAGGCGTCCAGCACAGTGGGCGCCAGGTCGGCCAGCTCCACCAGCGCGGGGCTGCGGACCCCTTCCGCCACGCGTCCCGGCTGGGAGATCACCAGCGGCACCTGCACGGCGGGATCGTAGAGGAAGGGACCTTTGAAGTAGAGTCCGTGATCGCCGAGCATCTCGCCGTGATCGGAGGTGAAGATCACCAGCGTGTCCTCGCGCTGGCCGGTGCGTTCGAGCGCGTCCAGCATCAGGCCCACCTGGACGTCGATGTTGTTGCACATTGCCCAGTAGGCCGCCCGGAGCATCCGATGCTCGCGCGGGTCGCCCATGTCGGTCTCCGAGTAGTCTCCCCACCGATTGCTTTCGTGGCGCTCCTGCTGGTAGAAGGGCTTGTCCTCAAGCTCCCCTTCCACGAAGTTGGGGAGGGGTATCTCCTCCAGGCGCGAGAGGTAGGGCTCGAGGTATTCCGGCGGTGGGTCGAAGCCGGGATGCGGGTCGAAGACGTTGACCGAAAAGAGCCAGGGGTGGGGGTAGTCCTCGTATCGCTCGATGAAGTCCACCGCCGTCTCGGCACTGAATCGGACCTCGTGGTGCTCCTCCGGCATGCCGTTCTTGACGTATTTGGAGTCCTCCCGGTCGGCGGACTTGATCTGGACGCCCCTGCGGTGGCACCACTGCTTGTAGGCGCTGGAACGGAAGTCAGGGTTGGTGGAGTGATACCAGTGGAACTCCTTGTAGCCGTCTTCGATGCGCCGCTCGGTGCCCTGGACCAGTCGCTCCTCCCTGGGCAACTCCCACCACTTATCGCCCATCACGAACCGGCGGTTGGCGGCGCTGAGATGCAGTTTGCCCACCAGGCCGCAGAGGTACTCGTTGTCGGCGAGCATGCGCGTGATCAGCACCTCGTCCTCCGGGATGCACTGTCCGTTCTGGCGCAGCCGGTTGGTCACCGGGTAGCGGCCCGTCAGGAACGCCCCCCGGCTGGGGGTGCACAGCGGGTTCTGGGCGAAACAATTCTCGAAAAGCACGCCCTCCTCGGCCAGGCGGTCCACGTTGGGCGACCGGGCAAACCGGTTTCCGTAGCAGCCCAGCGTGTCGAAACGCTGGGAGTCCGTGCAGATCCACAGGATGTTGGGCTGGTCGCTCATGTTGCCTCCGTGCGTTGACGGTGTTCGGCCGGGGTGGTCAAGATTAGTGCCGGCGGGGCGCCCTGTCAAAGACGGTTCCCGGCGCAGAGCCACCTTTCGCCGCTCGACTTTGACAGCGGGGCGGCGTCCCCAATACCGTGGCGGGCTTCGGCCAGAGGAGGAGCCCAAATGCCGGTCACTGTTTTCCCGTCTCCACCGGACGACGAGCCTTCCGAGCACTACAAGGTGTGGGTGGAGGGCCGCCCCGTGTTCGTACGCCGCTCCAGCGTCGCCGCATACGCCGCCTTCGCGATGGACGGTCCCGTCGAGGTAGAGGTCGAGCCGTCCTTCCCCTTCGAGCGCTGCACCGTCCGCCCGCTGCGTCACGGCATCGAGCCCGTTGCCGACGCCGGCCGGCTGCGCTTTACCCTGACCGAACCGGCCTACCTGAGCATCGAGCTGGACGACGACATCCGGCGTCCGCTCTTCCTGTGGGCGGACCCGCCGGACGAGGCCGTCCCCGACCCCGCCGAGCCCGGCGTCCGGTACTTCGAGGCCGGCAAGGTCCACCGTCCGGGCCTCATGGAGCTGGAAAGCGGGGAGACCGTCTACATCGAGGGCGGCGCCGCGGTGGAGGGCGCCGTCCTTGCCGACGGCGCCGAGAACGTAACGGTGCGTGGCCGCGGGATTCTGGACGGCAGCGGATGGCCGGGCAAGGGGAAGGATCGTGGGCCCCGCCTGCTGCGCTTCTTCGACTGCCGGAACGTCACCGTCGAGGGCGTCGCGTTCGTGGACAGCCCGCGGTGGACGCTGGTTCCGGTGGGCTGTGAGGACGTCCGCATCGAGGGCGTAAAGATCATCACCGATCACGTCGGCGGCGACGGGATCGACCTGGTGGGCAGCAGCGACGTTACCGTCAGGAGATGCTTCGCCCGGACCGCCGACGACTGCGTGGCGATAAAGGCCAGCGCCTACCGGAGGGAGTGCGGCGGCCGGGACGTGAAGGGCATCCGCGTGCTCGATTCCGTCTTCTGGAACGCCCACCCCGGCAACGCGCTGGAGATAGGCTACGAGACGCGCTGCGATTCCATCTCCGACGTGCTCTACCGCAACTGCGACATCATACGCGTCGAACACGAGGGATACAGCTCCGGCGGCACGTTCGGCATCCACAACGGCGACCGCGCGGAGGTGAGCGACGTGCGCTACGAGGACATCCGGGTGGAGGACTCCCGCGAGAAGCTGATCGACATGAAGGTGCTTTTTGCCCGCTACTCCCGCGACGAGGAGCGGGGGCAGATTCGCAACGTGCGTTTCCGTGACATCGCCGTGGTGGACGGCCGCTTCCCGCCCGGCATCATCCAGGGCTACGACAAGGAGCACATCATCGAGGACGTGACCGTTGAGGGCCTCACCGTCCACGGGAAGCCGGTGCACGACGCAATCGACGCGCGCATGGTGGTGGAGCTGGCGCGGAAAGTGCGCTTCCTGCCGGGCTGAACCGGCCCGGCCGCGGCGCTATACTGGCAGGCTCCCCGGCTCATTAGCTGCAAGACAGGAGGCCGTCATGGCCCAGCGCAAACCCAACGTCATCGTCCTTATGCCGCACGATGCCGGACAGCACATCTCCCCTTACGGCATCGACACCGTGAACACGCCGAACTGCGAGCGCCTCGCCGCCGAAGGCGTGCTGTTCGAGAACAGCTTCTGCACCTCGCCGCTGTGCAGCCCCAGCCGTGCGTCCTGTTTCACCGGCCGGCACACGCACCAGAACGGGGTCATGGGGCTGACCAGCCCGAGGACGGGACGCTTCGACCTCTATCCGGAGGAACAGCACGCCGCCGAACTCTTCGGCAATGCCGGATACGACACCTGCCTCTGCGGCTTCCTCCACGAGACCAACGACCTGTTCAGGGTCGGCTTCCAGGAGGCCATCAACGGCGCCGGACGGGGCAACAACTGGGGCGGGGATTTCCTGGAGGCCGGCGCGGACATCGACCGGTGGCTCTCCGGACGCGACCCGAAGAAGCCGTTCTACCTCCAGATCGGCTGCGGCGAAGTGCATCGGGGCTGGGACGGCTACGAGCCGGACGACTCCAGGGGCGTCTGGATGCCGCCCTACCTGCGCGATGTGCCGGAGCTTCGGAGTGAGCTGGCACAGCTCCAGGGCGCGCTCAAACAATACGATACCGGCCTGGGACGCATCCTGGACGTGCTGAAGGAGCACGACCTGCGTGAGGACACCATCTTCGTCAGCACCACCGACCACGGCATCGACATCCCCCGGGCGAAGGGCACGTTCTACGATCCCGGAATCGAGGTCATCCTCATCATGCGCTACCCGGCCGGCGGCTGGGAGGCCGGGGGCAGGCGGACGGAGCTTGTCAGTAACGTGGACGTCCTGCCCACGCTGCTGGAGGCCTGCGGACTGGAGGTGCCCGCCCGGATAGAGGGACGGAGCTTCCTGCCGCTGCTGGAGGGCGGCGACTACGAGCCGCGGGAGTGGATCTTCGCCGAGAAGATATACCACGACACCTACGACCCCACCCGCGCGATCCGCACCCGGCGCTATAAGTACATCCGTTACTTCGCGGTCTGCATATTCCAGGACCTGCGCATAGCCACGATCCCGCGCTGGGACTACTTCAAGGAGCGCCCCGTGCGGGACGGCGTCGAGGAACTCTATGACCTGGAAAGTGACCCCTGGGAGGAGAAAAACCTGGCCGACGAGCCGGAGTATGAAGAGGTCAAGAACCGGCTGCGCCGCCGGCTGGCCGACTGGATGCGCGAGACCGACGACCCCCTCCTGGAGGGCCCGATTCCCAGCCCCTACTACGAGCGTAAGATGCAGGAGTTCCTCGAAACCTGACGCCCCGAAGGGGCCTCAGGATATGGCCTGGGTTCTGCCCGTGTCCTCGCCACCGGAACTGGCTTCAATGCCCCCCGACGCGGCGAATCGCGTCTTCCGGCGTCTCGGCCTGGCCACGGAGTCGAAGGTGATCAGCATGAGCCGCTACGCCGCTCTCGCTGCACCGGTGCCGGCGACGCTGGTTTTTTTGGCGGTCATCCTTGGGCCGGTCCGGCGCAAGAAGTTTGTGGTCCCCGTGGTCGTTGTTCTGTGGTTCGCCGTCCTTGGGGCATCCATCCCCCATCTCGGCGAGACGCGGATGAAAGGCCGCGTAACCGTCCTCGCGCGGGAGCAGGTCGGCGCATATGAAGTGGGGTGGTGAAATCCGACCGGCCGGACGCGCTTCTGGAGTGGCTGAGGGAGAACGCGTTTGCGTATGGCGGAACGACGCGCGGGCTTTCCCCGATCACGTCGAGCGGGATTGGTGCTTTGTGGTGGCTGAGATCGGGAGTTCGGAAACTTCCCCGGACGGCGGTGTGGTTTCGGCGGGTCTGGCGGCGCCCCTGATCATGCGGTTCAAAACCGACGCGGTTGTCTATCCACTGGTGCTTACCTCGCTGAGGGACAGGGAGACGCAGGTGCTGATCTACACGTTCGGGAAGCACCGGCTGGCCTGCGACGACCGGATGGAAATCCTGTGGGCCGGGAAGCCGGCAATAGGGCCGCACTCTCTTTTCGGGCCGCACCAGGGGACGGAATTGGGCGTGGAATCGTTCTTCCGGGGCAAAGGCCGCGCCATCAATTACCTGTGCGCGTTCCAGGGCACGCTGACCCCGGAGCAGATGCGGGAAGACTTTCATTTCGAGCGTGCGAGCAACGACACACCCCACCGCAAGCAGATCCTCCGCTGTTGAGGGCGCCTCCGGGGCCGTACATGGTGGTCGGTGTAAACACGCCTGTGCAAAAACCTTGACATTTAGCTCTATATGTCTATAATTGCGCACATGGGCGCTGAGAATAGCAATGCGGAGAAGATAATGGAACTTGCGCAACGTGCGGGCGTGGTCAGCGCGCGCGAGGTGCGCGAACTGGGGCTCCATCACGAGTACCTGCGGCGGCTGTGCGCTGACGGACGCCTCGTGCGTGTGGCGCGCGGACTCTACAGCCTGCCCGCAGTCGACGCAACAGCACATCATAGCCTCGTCGGGGCAGCCAAGGCCGTCCCTAAGGGAGTGATCTGCCTGATCTCAGCCCTGAGCTTCCACAATATCGGGACTCAAGTGCCCGATCAAGTATGGATGGCCATCGACAGAAGGTCTGCTGAGCCGCGGGTGGAGTGGCCGCGGATCCGTATCATGCGTTTCTCCGGAGAAGCCCTGACTGAGGGTATCGAAGAGCACAACACCGAAGGTGTGGAGGTCAGCATTTACAGCGTGCCCAAGACGGTGGCCGACTGTTTCAAATATCGCAACAAGATCGGGCTCGACGTTGCCCTGGAGGCACTGCGGGAGGTTGTGGATAGCCGCAGGTGCAGCGTGGACGACCTGTGGCGTTACGCCAAGGTGTGCCGTGTTTCCACTGTGATGCGTCCTTACCTGGAGGCCTTGGCGTGAGCAGCAACTCGCCGCGCAATCTGTCCGCCTCCGTGAAGCAACGACTGCTGAACAGGATACGCCGCACCGGAGAGGACGCCAACCTGGTATGGTCACGCTACGCCACCGAAAGGCTGCTCTATCGCCTGTCCGTTTCCGATTACGTCGGCGACTTCGTCCTGAAGGGGGCCGCACTGTTCATAGTGTGGATGGGGCGATTCCCCAGGCCAACTCGGGATGTCGACCTGCTGGGCTGCGATGAGAGTTCGCCCGAGCGCATAGGAAGGATTTTCCGAAGCGTATGTCGAGTTGACGTCGAGCCTGACGGTCTGCGGTTCGACCCGGAGACGGTCAGTGTCGAACCAATTCGAGCAAACCAGGAAGGTGGAGGGCACCGCGTTGCGCTGACGGCTTATCTCGGTAAGGCACGTATCCCTGTCCGGATCGACGTCGCTTTCGGCGATGCTGTAACGCCCGGTCCGGAGCAGGTAACGTATCCGACCCTCCTCGATTTTCCCGCCCCGAGACTCCGTGCGCATCCTCGCGAGAGCACGATCGCGGAGAAGCTCCACGCCATGGTTGAACTCGGTATCATTAACAGCCGCATGAAGGACTTCTATGACCTCTACGTCCTGGCAGCAGAGTTTCCCTTCGATGGGGCAAAGCTCTCCGCAGCCGTCAGTGCTACGTTCCAGAGCCGAGGGACGTCCGTTCCCGCCGGGCTGCCGCTTGCGCTGACCCCGGAGTTCGGCGAGAACGCCTCGAAACAGAGGCAATGGACAGCTTTTCTCCGGAGGTCGGGCGTGGAAGATGCCCCCGAGGGTCTCTCGGAGGTCGTGGCTGCTTTGGCGGAATTCGTTGGGCCCGTGCTCCGGGCACTGTCGGAGGGTGGACGCTTCGAGCGCGAGTGGCCTCCGTCCGGCCCCTGGCGGTGAGGCCGGACGCGCCGGGGCAGGGGCGGTTCGGTTGTGCGGCCTCCCCGGCCGGCCGCCTTGACGGTTCGGCGGAAACGGCTATCATGCACTCTCGCCGGTAATGGACACGGTGCTCTGGCATCCGGGAGGCAAGGGATGAAGTTGGGATTCTGCAGCGCGATTCTGCCGGACCTGTCGCTGGAAGAGATAGTGGCATTCGCCTCCGAGGAAGGTTTCGAATGCGTCGAGCTGATGTGCTGGCCACGCAGCGGCGGCGAGGAGCGGCGCTACGCGGGGGTTACCCACGTGGACGTGACGGACTTCGATGAGTCCCGCGCCGCCGAGGTCGGGGACACCATGGAGGAGGCCGGGGTCGAGATCAGCGCGCTCGGCTACTACCCCAACCCGTTGGTCCCCGACGAGGAGGAGGCGGGCTTCTACATCGAGCACATCAAGGCGGTCATCCGGGCCTCCGCCATGCTGGGGGTGGGCAAGATGAACACCTTCATCGGGCGCGACCCCTCCCGGTCGGTGGAGGAGAACTGGCCGGTCTTCGAGGAGCGGTGGCCGCCCATCATCGAGTACGCCGAGCAGCAGGGCGTGCAGGTGGGCATCGAGAACTGCCCCATGCTGTTCACCGCGGACGAGTGGCCGGGCGGGAAAAACCTGGCCTACTGCCCGGCGATCTGGCGGCGGATGTTCGAGGCCGTCCCCAGCGACCATTTCGGCCTCAACTACGACCCCTCACACCTGGTGTGGCAGGGGATCGATTACGTCAGCCCGCTGCGGGAGTTTGCCGACCGCATCTTCCACGTGCACGCCAAGGACGCTCGCGTGGACGCGGAGGGCCTCGACGAGGTCGGCGTGCTGGGCCACCCCCTGCAGTTCCACACGCCGAAGCTTCCCGGCCTGGGCGACGTGGAATGGGGACGATTTTTCAGCTTCCTGACCGACACCGGCTACGACGGCGCGGTCGCCGTGGAGGTGGAAGACCGGGCCTTCGAGGTGACGCTGCAATCCCGCAAGGCGGCACTCCGGCAGAGCGCCGCTTTCCTGCGCCAGTTCATTGCCTGAACCCGGCCTGGGGCGAGCCGGAGCAAGCAGAAAGGACAAGTCCATGGATTACACGTACGAACAGATCGCGAAGATGATTGATCACTCGCTGCTGCATCCCACTATGACTGACCAGGAATTGGTGGAGGGCTGCCGGATCGCCGCCGAATACGGCTGTGCCACCGCCTGCGTTAAGCCCTACTTCACGGCCCGCTGCGCGGAACTGCTGGCCGGCACCGACGTGAAGGCCAACACAACCATCGGTTTTCCCCATGGCGGGCACAAGACGGCCGTGAAGGTTGTCGAGTCCGAGCGGGCCCTGGCGGACGGTGCCACGGAGCTGGACATGGTCTGCAACGTGGGAAAGGTGCTGAGCGAGGACTGGGACTACGTGCGCGAGGACATCCGGGCGGTCGTCCAGGCCGGGCACGCCGAAGGCGCCCTGGTCAAGGTGATCTTCTGCAACGACTTCCTGCCGGAGGACAGGTTCAAGATCGGCCTCTGCGAGATATGCAGCGAGGTCGGCGCCGACTTCGTCAAGACCTCAACCGGTTATGACTACGTGAAGGACGCAGAGGGGCATTACTACTACGCGGGCGCGATCGATCACGACCTGAAGCTGATGCGCGAGCACTCCGCCCCGGAAGTTCAGGTGAAGGCGGCCGGGGCCGTGCGCTCCCTCGACCGGTTGCTGGAGGTGCGAGAGCTGGGCGTAACCCGCGTCGGCGCCAGCCGCACCGTGAAAATGCTGGATGAGTGCCGGGAGCGCCTCGAAGGCTAAAGCCCCGTTCCACCGCGGCCGGGGGTCAGACCTCGTTGTTCTCTTTGGCGAACTGTATCAGCTCGTCCACGTAGGCGAATGCCAGCCCGGTCACCGTGTCGGCCGCTCCGTAGTAAATCGCCAGCCGCCCGCTGGGGGCGTCACAGAGCGCCGCGCAGGGGAACACCACGTTGGGCACGTCCCCGACGCACTCGTAGGTCTGCTGGGGCGACATCACGTAGGGCGCCCCGCGGGCAATGACCTTCCAGGGCTGCTCCAGGTCCAGCAGTGCCACCCCGGTGCTGTAGACGAAGCCGTTGCAGGACGTCAGCACCCCGTGGTAGATCAGCAGCCATCCTTCGGTGGTCTCGATGGGGACGGGTCCCGCGCCGATCTTGGTGGACTGCCAGCCGCCGCTGGCGCCCATGACGAACCGATGTTTGCCCCAGAACTTCAGGTCCGGGCTTTCGCTGTAGTAGATGTCCCCGAACGGTGTGTGCCCCTGGTCGCTCGGCCGACTCACCATGGCGTAATTCTCGCCGATCTTCCGCGGGAACAGCACCCCGTCCCGGTTGTAGGGCAGAAAGGCGTTCTCCATCTGGTGGAAGGTCTCGAAGTCCTTCGTCCACCCCAGGCCGATGGTGGGGCCGTGATACCAGTTGCACCACTGCACGTAGTAGCGGTCCTCGATCCAGCAGACCCGCGGATCGTAGCCGTAGACGAAGCGCTGCAGCGCGGGTATGTCGCACTCGAACTGGATGGGCTCCTCCTTGATTGACCACCGGATGCCGTCTTCGCTGCGGCCGCTGTGGAGCTGCATTCGGCGGCGCCTGTCGTCGCACCGGAAGACGCCGGCGAACGCCCCCTCATGGGGCACCACGGCGCTGTTGAAGATGCTGTTGGAGTTGGAAAGCAGATCGCGCGGGATGATGGGATTCCCGCTGTATCGCCAGACGACCTCCGAACAACCCTCCGGCCTGTCTTCCCACGGCATGTTGGGAAGGGCCTCGCCGACAGCCTTGCTTCTCCCGCCCTGAGACGCCATGTTCCGTGCTCCCGCTGAGTCATTCCGGCTACGCGGCAGGGATAATAGCCGGGCGGGAGGGGCCGCCGCAAGGGCTCCGGCGGCTTGACGGCCCGGCCGGACGGGCGGTATAAGGGCGGGCCGGTCCGCGGCGGACACCCATCCATCAACGGAAGGTAGACGGCGATGGCATTGACCCCCGAATGGCGCAAACGCATCGATCACTGGCGGCGCGTGCTCTCCGAGCTGCTCTACAGGCCGCTCGGTGAGGTCCGGCTCGACGGCTTCACCACGAAGGATCAGCTCACCCCCGCCCAGGCCGCCGGCGGCGACTTCCAGCCCATGCCTCCCGGGACCAGTTGGGGCGGCAAGTGGGAGTACGGCTGGTTCCGCGGCGAAGTCACCGTCCCGGAAGAAGCGGAAGGCGAGCGGATACAACTGCACCTGGAGCCGGGCGGCGCGAAGCTCATCTACGTCAACGGGGTCGCACTGGGCCACGACGACGTCACGCTCTGCACCTCGGCTGTTCCGGGAACGACCTACGAGATCCTGCTGGAAGCCTACGCCGGGCACGGTCCCACCCCCTGCGGCGGGGGCCCCGTGCCCCGCGGCACCGAGGCCGTCCCCGAGCCGCCCGCCGAGCAGCACGAGGTGGGCACCTCCACCTTCGGCGTCTTCGAGGAGGAGGCATTCCAGCTCTTTATGGACGTTGAGACGCTCTATCATCTGCGGGAAAGCCTGGACCCGGACTCGCTTCGGGTCTCGGAGATCGACGAGGCGCTGCGGGATTTCACCACTATCGTTGACCTGGAACTGCCCCGCGAGGAGATGATGGTCACGGTTCGCGCCGGCCGGCAGCGGCTGCGGCCACTGCTGGAATGCCGCAACGGCAGCACCGTGCCGACGATGTTCGCATTCGGACACGGTCACCTGGACGTGGCCTGGCTCTGGCCGCTGGCCGAGACCAACCGCCGGGCCGCCCGAACCCTCTCGAAGCAACTTGCGCTGGCGGCCGAATACCCCGAGCACCGGTTCCTGCACAGCCAGCCGGAGCTGTTTGAGCGCATCAAGCGCCACTATCCGGAACTCTGGGAGCGGGTCACCGAGGCGGTCGAGGCCGGCACCATCATCGCCGAGGGCAGCACGTGGATCGAGATGGACACCAACATCACGGGGGGAGAGAGCCTCATCCGCCAGTTCATCCACGGCAAACGGTTCTTCCGGGAGGAGTTCGGGGTGGAGACCGAGCTTCTGTGGCTGCCGGACGTCTTTGGCTACTCCGGCGCCCTGCCCCAGATCATGAGGGGCTGCGGTGTGAAATACTTCTCGACCGCCAAGATATTCTGGACCTACCACGGGGGCGACCCCTTCCCCCACAACACCTTCACCTGGGAGGGCATCGACGGCTCGAAGGTGCTGGTGCATCTCTGCAACAACTACGGTTCCCAGACCCGCCCCGGCGACGTGATCAACCGCTGGCGCGAACGCCGACAGAAGGACGGCCTGTGGAGCCGGCTGTTCCCCTTCGGCTGGGGCGACGGCGGCGGAGGGCCCGACCGGCGGCACCTCGAGTACGTCCGCCGGGAGGAGGACCTGGAGGGCGTCCCCCGCATGCGTCTGGCCTCTCCGCTGGAGTACTTCGAAGACCTGGAGGAAGGCGGCGTGCCGGACGTCAACTACGTGGGCGAACTCTACTACCAGTGCCACCGCGGCACCTACACCTCCCAGGCCCGCACCAAACGCCTGAACCGACGGGCCGAACTCGCCCTCCGGGAGGCCGAGATGTGGGGGACGGCCGCCGAGCTGCTGGGCCCGTTCGATTTCGGACCTCAGAAACTGGATGAAGCCTGGAAGTCCGTCCTGGTGAACCAGTTCCACGACATCCTGCCCGGCTCCAGCATCCGGCGCGTCTACGAGGAGGCGGAAGCCGCCCTCACCGCTTCGGTCGAAACCGCCCGGGCCGAGGCGACCGACGCGGCCGGCGCCCTCCTCGAACCCAACGAAGAGGCCCTCACGGTCTTCAACTCCCTCTCCTGGGAGAGGGCCGCTCTGGTCCAACTGCCGCCCGGTTTCCGGGGTGCATCCGACCTTGCCGGCGAGGCCCTGCCGGTGCAGGAGATCGAGGGGCGCACGTGGGCCGAGGTCGCCGTCCCGTCCTGCGGCTGGCGGGCGGTCCGCGCTTCCGAGCCCGGTCAGACGGACGGTGGAGTCTCGGCGACGGGGACATCGCTGGAGAACGAGCTTTTGCGGGTGGAGTTCAACGGAAGCGGAGAGGTCACTTCGATCTTCGACAAAACGGCCGGGCGCGAGGTCGGCGCCGGTCCCTGCAACCGCTTCAAGATGTACAAGGATGTTCCCTCAGCGTTCGACGCCTGGGACATCGACAGCATGTACGGTGCCACCCCCGTCGAGCTGGCAGCGGAAGCGGACGTCGAGGTGGTCTCCGAGGGACCCCTGGCCGGCGTGCTCCGTATCCGGCGGAAGCTGCACAGCTCCGAGATGGTCCAGGAGGTCTGGCTCAGAGGGGGAAGCCGGCGGATCGAATTCCGCACCACCGTGGACTGGCGGGAGCGGCATAAGCTGCTGAAGGTGGCCTTCCCGGTTGACGTCCATGCCAGCGAGGGAATCCATGAAATCCAGTTCGGCCACCTCCGGCGGCCCAATCACGCCTCCCGCCCGTTCGACGCCGATCGGTTCGAGGTGTGCAACCAGAGATGGACGGCCCTGGCCGAGGAGGGCCGCGGCGCCGCCGTCCTCAACGACTGCAAATACGGAGTTAACGTGGACGGCAACGTCATCGCGCTGACGCTGCTGAAGTCCCCGCTCGCGCCCGACATGCACGCGGACCGGGGAGAGCAGCAGTTCATCTACGCCTTCACCGCCTGGAACGGCCCACTCGCCGAGAGCGGCCTGGTGCGGGAGGGCTGGGAGCTGAACTGCCCGGTTACGAGGGGTCCCGGCGAGGCGGAGGCGCGCTCTCTGTTCGAGCTGGACTCGCCGAATGTCATGATAAGCACCGTCAAGCCCGCAGAGGACGGCTCCGGGGACGTCGTCGTCCGCCTCTACGAATCGATGCGCACCGCGACGACCTGCGAGCTGAGCACCTCGCTGCCGGTTCAGTGCGCGCGGGAGACCAACATGCTGGAGGAGGGCGGCGCGGAGCTTCCGCTCGAAGACGGGGTCATCCCGTTGCGCTTCCGTCCGTTTGAGATCAAGACGGTTCGGCTCTCGGTCTGACGGGCGCGGGCAGGGCACGGCGCCGACGCGGCGCCCGGCCGATTTGAGTGCCGAAGGATCCTTTCTACAAACCAGTTCCAGAACTTCTGTGGGTCTTCCATCTGTGTTTATCAGTGTTAATCAGTGTCTGGCGTTTTTCGTTTTCCTTTTCGCCCGTCGGGAGTTTTTCATCCGTGTCCAGGGATGGGCGGGAAAGTACGGCGTGGCAGAACGGCGAGATGCGTTCGGCGCCTGAAGGTAAGGCGCCTCAGCATGACGGCGCGGCAGGCGCCGGGCCGATTTGAGTGCCGACGGATGCTTTCTACAGAGCACGCACAATCATCATGGAAACGGGATGGGAGGAGAAAGCTATGCGACAGTGGTTAGCGAGTGCGATGTGCCTTCTGTTGTTGGGCGGCTTTGTATTGTCCGGTTGCGGCAACGGCGGCGAGCCCTCCGCTGCAACGCCCGAGGGCGGGGAGACCGAAAGCATCGTCCAGCCGATGGAGGAGTACCGGCAGAAAGCCGCCGAGGAGATAACGGAGCAGAATGCCGAAGAGGAACTGCAGAAGCTGGAGGAGAAGATCGAGCAGGACGTCGCGGCGGACCAGTGACACCTGGTTCCGGCGCGCGGAAAGCCGCCGAACGCATCACATCTGCTTGGCCTCTCCGGGATGCTGCTACTCCATCAGTTGCAGCAGCATGAAGTCCCGCATCGTCCCGTCGGTGTCCCCCGTGCCGGGGATGTATTTGCTCTGCAGTCGCGCCGTCACCGTCTCTATCTCATCGCCCTGGCTGTCCAACTGGATGTCTTCGATGACGATGGCAGAGAAGCCGGCGATCTCGTAGCTGGCCCCCGCGCCCACGCCGCTGACCGTCCTGTAGACGCAGGCCACCAGCACGCTGCCCTCCGCGATGTGGTGGTTGATGGGCTGTTTCAGGGCGCTTTTCAGGCCCGTGGTGCCTGAGCAATCGATGAGCCCTGAGTCGGGGTCCACGGAAAAACTACCGTGGTAGCCGTTGTAAAACCACTCTTTCGCCTCAACGGTGTCAGTTGACCCGCCGTCGAAGTTCAGTAGGCCGCAGTTCCCCGGGGCGGTCGAGCTGTCGTTGTAAATGGTGAAGAGCTGGCCCGCCTGGGGAACGTCCGGTTCGTATACGGTCAGCGGTATTAACCCGGGGTGCTTATACCGGGCCGTGGCCAGGGCGCCTTGCTCGACGCGTTCAATGCCCATCACCCGCGCGAACACCGTAGGGGTGGCCCCGCCGGCAGTGGAGCTGCCCCGGAAGGCCTCAACGCGGACGGCGTTGACGACGATAGCCGGCCCACTTCCGCTTCCTGACGTGTCCGCGCTGAAGGAACCGTCCATCCAGTAGCCGAAGGTCACCTCTGCGTCCGACGCCGAGTAGTTCTCCTGCACGATCCGGCGGGCTTCCTGTTCGGCGGCGGCCTGGGCGTCATCCTCCGTGGCCCCGGCGCCGCGTTGTTCCCACAGCTCCAACAGGGCCGCCAGGGAGGCGGCGTCCGCCGAGTTCTGCAAGCGAGCGCGGGAACGTATCAGATGGCCCACGTCACAGGCCAGCGCGGCCAGCATGCAAAGGACCAGCAGAGACCCCGCAAAAACGATCAGCACCTGCCCTCGCCGGCTCACTATCTGCTTGTCGGATCTCATTTTAGCGGCCCCTTTCGGCATAACACCCCTGTTTCATTCTGAGACACTACGGCTTACGCCCTGTATGTAGTGCAAAGGCCGTACCCCACACTTCCGGGGGCCGGAAACCGCGCTCCCATTGATATAGTGTGCGCAGGTGGTATGGTGCGCGGCGCGCGAGTGGTGAGCCGGACCAAGTTTCTGCAGGAGAGAGCTATGAACATTGTGCTGATAGCCATCGACACGCTGCGGGCCGACCATCTGGATTGCTGCGGCTACTGGAGGGAGACCAGCCCGACCCTCAGTCGCCTGGCCGAAGAGGGGGTCCTGTTCGAGAACTTCTTCGCAGCCGCCATTCCGACCGACCCCTCTTTCGCTTCCGCATTCAGCGGTGTGCCCGACTACGCCCATCGGATCGCCGGCGTCATCCCGGACCGCTCCCCGCCGGAGGGCACCCCCTGGCTGCCGTCCCTGCTGGCGGAGGCCGGCTGGCACACCTGCGCGGCCGACAACCTGCAGGGCCACGCCGAATTCTTCGGGGAGGGGTATGCGGACTACGGATGGCCGGGGATGGGGCGGGAGGACGGGAAGCGGGAGAAGCGCAACGCGGAGCTGATCACCGCCGCCGGCCTCGAACTGCTGGACGGTCTCCCGGAGGAGCCGTTCTTCATGTTCCTCCACTACTGGGACCCGCACACGCCCTACCTTCCCCCGGACCGCTGGGACGGCATGTTCTACGATGGGGACCCCACGGCGCCCTGCCACGACTCCATGGCCGCGTGCCGCGCCTTTCCGGGCCCCGGCACCGGGTGGATCGACGAGGAGGTGACCGACTCAAGCTACGTGACGGCCCAGTACGACGCCGAGATCGCCTACAACAGCGAGCACCTGGGGGCTTTCCTGGAGGAGTTGGGCGCCCGGGGGCTGTACGAGGACTCCCTGATCGTCGCCTTCTCCGACCACGGGGAAGTCCTCGACGGACACGTCGGCTGCTTCGACCACCACGGACTCTACGACGCGAACATCCAGGTGCCGCTGATCGTCAAGCTACCGCGGGGCGAACGCGCCGGAGAGCGGCTGGAGACCATGGCGCAGATGGTGGACCTGCCGGTGACGTTGCTCCGGCAGGCCGGCCTGGAGGTGCCGGAGGCGATGGAAGGGCGCGACCTGCTGGCGCCGGACGCGGCGCAGAATGCGCCGGAGGAGCTGTTCCTGGGAGAAGGCACCTGGCAGGTCAAGCGCGGCGTCCGCACCCGCGAATGGAAGTTCATCCGCGCCGCCTCTGACAGCTACCTCCACAACTGGCACGGCCAGCCCCTGCGGGAACTCTACAACCTGAAGAAGGACCCCGCGGAGCAGGCAAACCTCGCGAACGTCGAACCCCGGGTCGCCGCGGAACTGGAGCGGCGGCTGGACCGGTGGCTCGGAGAGATGAGGGAGCGTTGCGGCTGGGACGACCCGTTGGTCGAGTTCGGCCCGACCCTCCTGAAGAAGCGCGGAGAACTCGGACCCACCCCCGCCGAACAGATCGAATAGCCCGGCTTCCCTCTTGGGCCGCCGATGATTCAGATGCGGGGAAGGCTCTTCTAACGGCCGGCGACAGCCCGGCAGGGCGAATCAGCCAATCGCGTCGTTCCCGGTTCGTTCCCTCAGTACCGCGTGCAGTTGTACATTGCTTTGGTGGTTTCGCGCCGGTTCGGTACACGGCTGGTCGCCGGGTTCGGATTGGGCGCGTCGTTCTCCACCACCTGCACGTGCATCCCGGGCGCGATCTTGTCCACGACCACCGCCTCCGCGCGCAGGTCGCCCAGGATGTCGAACACGTAGACCAGGTGGCCCGGGATGGTGTCTATCCGTTCCCCGCAGCCGTCGAGGATGAGCACTTTTTCCGGATCATTGACGAATATCTCATCGAAGCCGTCACCGTCCCAGTCGCCGAGCCAGAAGCCGAACCCGCCCTCCTGCATGTCCGGCTGGACCACCTCGATGTCCCACAGGCGCTCGCCTTCCTTGCTGAGGGCTATGGCCTTGTCCGGCAGTGACTTATCGACCCGCGACGCTCCCTCGTAGACGACGACCTGTTCGCCCTTCAGATCACCGCGGATTCTGCCGACCTTGAGCGCCTGTCCGTGTTTCAGTTCGTCCCGCCCCCACAGCAGCTTGCCGTTCCGGGAGAAGCAGTAGGCTCCCGTGCTCATCAGGACGCGGGGCGGCTCGCCCGGTGCCAGCGTTCGGATCTGCACGCTGTCGGCATGTCCGTCCCGAAGCAGCGCCGGCAGATCGTCGGCCACCCACCGTATCTCGCCGGCTTGATCGATCAGGCAGGAGCCCGCCATTATCTCGTCGCGGCCGTTGCCATCGATGTCGCCAGCGAACGGTGTGTGCCCCATCGTCGCGTGTTCGCGCCCCTCGGCGTGGTCGATGGTGTGCTCCCAGATGGGTCGGAATCCGCTGTCGAGGACGCCAACCCATTTGTAATCCCAGGAGAGCACGATGTCGGACGGCCTTTCCTTCCCGGTGACGTTGCCCACGATGATCGAGGCCCGCATGTCGCGAGACCTTTTTTCGAGGAAGGGATAGGGAGCGTGCCGTTTCAGTTCCCCCGTTCGGGCGTTGACGATGCAGAGGTGCATCCCGCCGTCGATCATGCGGGGGCAGATCAGTTCCGCCACGCCGTCGCCGTCGATGTCTACGATGGGAAAGTTGCTGTCGTAGCGGGCCTTCGTGAATGGCGCCCCGGGATCGTGATAATCCCACAGGACGTCGCCGCCGGGGCCGAAGGCGGTCTGGCGCATCATGCCGCTGGTCTGCACCATGTCGATCCGGCCCTCCCCCAGCAGGTCGGCGAAACGCCAGTCGTAGAAGAACTGCATCCAGGGGATCCAGCCGTGCCGATCCCACTTCCAGGTGACGGTTTCCTCGCCTTTCTCGACCTCCTCCCGGACGGCGGCGTTTTCCGGCGTGGCGTTGCCGATCAGCCACGACGCCCAGCGCGTCTTCATCTCGACCCGATCGACGAACGGCACACTGTATTCCCTGGCGATCTTCACCCCGTGTCTGCCCTTCCATTTGAGCCCGGCGTAGCGGCCCGGCGCTGCTTCCCGAGCTGGCTTTCTCCGTTGACAAACCCTGAGAAGCCAGTATGTATTAAGTGACCGGCCCCCGGAGATCAAGCCTTGAGCCGTCTTCGATGCCATGAATCAGGGAGATGCACTACGATGAGTCGGACTGAACTGAGGGAAGTCAAGGTGTTGCGCGACGGCTGGAAGTTCGCCCGCGGCGATGCACCGGAAAGGGCGGAAGTCCACTTCGATGATTCCTCCTGGGAGACCGTGCGCGTGCCGCACGACTGGGCCGTCGGCGGGCCGTTTGACCGGGAGAACGACATCCAGGTCACCGCGATCGTGGAGGACGGTGAGCGGAAAGAACGCGCCCACACCGGGCGGACAGCCGGCCTGCCGCACGTGGGCAAGGCGTGGTACAGGCTGAAGTTCGAGCTGCCAGAAGACATCGGGTCGAAGCGCGTCCGCGTTGAATTCGACGGTGTTATGAGCCACAGCTCGGCCTACTGCAACGGCGAGCCGGTGGGCAGTTGGCCGTACGGCTACGCTTCGTTCGCGTTCGAACTGACCGATCACGTGGAACCCGGCGAGAACCTGCTGGCCGTCTCTGTGGACAACAAGCCCCACGCCTCGCGGTGGTATCCGGGGGCCGGGATATACCGTCACGTCCGGCTGGTCGTTCTGTCCCCCGTGCACGCCTCGGACCATAGTCCGAAATACCGACCTGCCTTCCTTCCCCCTTCCGGCAAACCGCATACTGCGCACCCGGCGGTGAATATCAGCTGCGAACCATCTCTTTCCACCAGTGCGTCATAAGCATGCAGTTCCAGGAGTACGCCCAGAAGTTGTAGTCTTTCCTCGAACGCATCAAGCTGCCCGCGCAGATCCCTTGTCTCCCAGGGCGATTCACCGGACCGAAATGCCAGGACAGCTCCCCACAGATGAGACACGAGGCACCCAAAGCGTTCCTTCCCACATCCCGCCCATTGTGCCAGATAGGTGCGCAGCGGTACTTCAGCCGGTTCACCCGCGCACAGCGGACACCGGAAGTGGAACACCGACAGGTTATATTGCCGATCTGGTTCGCCCATGGCGAATAGGCCACTCTTGAGTAACCCATACCTCAGCTCGGGACACCTCGACAGCCTCCGTGACAGCGCGAGACAGGTTCAGAGCGGCTCCCAGCCTTCCGCCTCCACGAGGCGCTCAAGATTCGTCAGGTGCGCCATTTCGGAGCCGATCCTACTGTCGTAGAACTCCTTCGTCTTGGCTGCGTCCTCTCTATCCGCTATTAAGTAGATGCCCTTGCCATGAGCGACACCGATGAAGATAGTCCCTTCTCGGGTGTTTTTGAGGATAGTCTGCTGAAACTGGCTCTTGGACATTTCGTGTCCCCGGTCCGCCAAATATGCTAAAACATCATCGATTGGGACTGCGGTCTCCCATCCCACCGCGTGGTCGTCCAAATACTCCAGCGTTATCCTAAAAGGATCACCCTCCGGAAGCCGATCAATTTCACGTCGCGCATCTTCCAGAAATGCCATATTTCTCGCCTCCGCTAAGCCTCAGGTCGTGAAGCCGCCAAAAGCGTTCGTTCGGCCCCTATTCATCAAACAATGGCAGTTGGTCGCTGCCATTCAAATCGCTTTCCGAATCCCTGTACTTACTAAGCTTCAGCAGGCCGCAGGCTTGCTCAAAATAGCCGGTATCAATCTCAAAGCCAACGAAGTCCACCCCCAGTTCCTTGCACGCAACAGCAGTGTGCCCCAATCCCATGAACGGATCGAGAACCGTATCTGTCTTCTTCACCCCATGCAGAAGAACGCACATGCGAGCTATCTTGACTGGGAACGTCGCGGGATGCGGCCTTTCCTTGCTCCTGCTCTGGATGGTCTCGTACGGCACAAACCACGTATTGCCACGGCAATGCAGGTCCTGAGCAGCGCTCTTCCACCGCCGGATGTTCGACTTATCCTGATACGGTACTCCGATAGCAAGACGGTCCAGCTTGACATCACCGTGTTTCGTAAGGTGGAAGATGTACTCGTGGCAGTCGTTCACGAACCTCTGACTGTTGATGGGCTTGTAGTGGCCGACTGCCAAGTCCGCTGCCAAGCCCGTGCTGCGGCCAACGTCTTCTGCATCTATCGCGATTGACTTGACCCAGTGAATGACGTTTTGCAGTTCGAAGTACGGGCGCAACCGGAACAGCACCTCGAATGGACCCCATGGGTCCGATGGCTTCCCGCCAAGGTTGAGGAAGACAGAGCCGCTATCGCAGAGGATGTCAACAACTGCTCTGGCCCACGAGTCCATCCACTCGAGGTATTGTGATCTAGGCGAGGTATCATCGTACTGCTCATATGCAATACCGAGGTTGTAGGGAGGCGAGGTCACGACGACATCAACAGACTCGGGGTGTAGAAACCGCTTCATACCCTCGATGCAATCGGCGAGATACAACGTGAGCCGATGGCCCTCCGATTCGTAGACCCAGGGGGTCTCCTGTTGTCTCGAGTCTGTGTCGACCACCTGCAACTCCTCCTCAATCACGAAGCGTATCGTCATCTACTCGACATACCGCCGGGCTGCATCGGCTATCGAACGTAACCTACCTTGCCAACCACCCCCGCCATAGTCGCCAGCGTAGCGCACGATACGTTCGCAGTCCTGCGGCGAGAGACTCAAACGACCGCCGCTGATATTGCCCTGTAGCTTTCGAAGTAGGGACTGGTAACCTCCTTGTCCGCGAACAGGGCGCATCAAGAGTTCTTCCTGCGACTTGGTCAAGTTCACTACGAGATCGTCTGTGTAAGAAGCACGCGACGTGCTGACAATCAGAAGGCGTTCGGCCATCGCTTCCTCAATTGCCGCCACATCTTCCTGAATCTTGGCGAACTCGTCCTGCCGACGTTCGACTTCGGCTGACGCGGCAGTCAGGTCATCCCGACCGATAGGCTGTCCGAAGCGCCACTCACGCCGGAACTGGCTGACAACCGCTGCAACCGGGTCGCCAGACAGGTGGACTCCGCATTCAAGGTTCCTCTCCAGCCCGGCTTGGGTCAGGTTGGCCGACGTCACGACGGCGTCCGATTCATCGAAGATGTACACCTTCGCGTGAAGTTCTGATCGAAGGACGCGCACTTCCGCGCCTGCGCACAGAAGGAGGTCCAGACCTGCCAAGGCCGAGGAACCGCGCAGGAAGTCGGCAAGGCTCCAGAGCGTTAGGAACTTGACCTCTGCCAATCGGCGCAAGCCCGGCATCCCGGCGAGCGAATCAAGGGCATCTTGCCGAATATAGGGGCAAATCACGCGCAACTGCCGGGCAGAGGCGACCAGTTTGCGCAACAACGCCTCATGGGTCCCGTCACTACGATTCCAGAGGAAGTCCATCAGCTCCAGTACCATGCCATGGTCTTGTATAACCCGGGCAACCGAGCTGCTACTGCCACAGGTATCGTACGGGGGGCAGAGACTCATGTCAATTCGACCAAACGGGGGTAGCTGACGTTTAGCTCTTCCGCCGCTGGAGTTCGGAGAGTTTCAGCCGTTCCGGCTCGGGAGACGGCTGCATTCGGGCGCCGATGCGTTCGACGCCCTGGATGCACGCTGCCGCGGCGCAGCCCACCACGCAGTCGAACCAGTGGTTGTGTGCCACTGCGTGGTCGCATCCTGCGGACTCGGCCTGCGGCCTCGCGCCCCGTTTGCTCGCTCTGCTCGCAAACCGTGGTGTCCGGCTTGTGGGCGGGGAGCTTCCACTCGTCCACGGTACGGCCGCGGCCCTCGGTGCGGACATGGTACTCGGCCGTCAGGTGCTCGGCGAAGAGGCGATGCGGCGTGGCCTTGCGCCCGAAGATGCTCAGGCAGCCGGGATCGCCCATCGCCGTCGCCAGCCGCTCGTGCACGAAGGACTTTTCATCCTTGACACACCTGTCAAGGGCCAGTAGTTGTGCGCGCCTTCGGCGTCGCATCCTGCGGACTCCCCCTCGACAGGCTCGGGGTCGCGACGCGTTTGCTCGCTACGCTCGCAAGCCACGTTCGGTGTCGATCTCGACGTGCCGCAGCGCCCGCCGGCGGGCCCGCCTCAGCCGGCGTCCTCCAGGTCGTAGATGGCTATGATGTACGGATGGTCCGGGTCGTACTCGGTGAGCGGCTCGGGATCGTCCACCCGCCCGATGGGCCGGAGGTTTCGGCCTTCAGCCCCCGTGGCTTCGTCGCCGAGTTCCCTTCTGCCCCTGTCGAGGGCCTCTTTCAGGTCCTGGACGACGTCGGGGAGTTCATCGGACAGGTCGGTGGTCTCGCCGACGTCGGCCTCCAGGTCGTAGAGCTGCTCCCCACCCGGGACCATCTTGCCCTCGTCGTCGAACTGAAGGCGGAGCTTCCATCGGCCGCGCCGCACGGCGTCCAGCCGGTCCCTGAAGTAATAGTAGAACTCCTCCCACGGCGACTCGGCGCCGTCTTCCCCCAGCATCAGCGGGGCGATGTCGTGTCCGTCGATAACCCGGTCATCGGGCTCGCGCGTGCCGGCCAGCCGGGCGAAGGTGGGCAGCAGGTCCATCGAGGTGGCCAGCTCCGAACACGTCTCGCCGGGGGGCACCTGCCCGGGCCATCGCACGATGCAGGGCAGCCTCATTCCGCCCTCCCAGGTCGTTCCCTTCGTGCCGCGCAGGGGGGCGTTGCTGCCGCCTTCGTCCCGGTTGCGGCTTCCGTTGTCGCTGGTGAAGGCCACGATGGTATTCTCGTCGAGCCCCAGCCGCCGCAGTTCGTTCAGCAGCACGCTCACGCTCCAGTCCACGCATTCGACGGCGGCGCCGTAGCGCCCGTTCTCGGACTGCTCCATGAAGCGCTTCGGTGCGTAGAGCGGCAGGTGGACGTACATGTGCGCGAAGTAGAGGAAGAAGGGAGCTTCCCGGTTTTCCCGGATGAACCGCACGCACTCCTCCACGTAGCGCTCCGTCAGCGACGCCTGGTCGGGCTGCTCCTGGATGACGTCCTCGTCGCGCAGAAGGGGAAGGGGAGGGTACTGGCTCCGACGGCCCCGCTGGCGGCCCATGTCGTTGCTGTAGGGCAGGCCGTAGTAGCTGTCGAAGCCGAAGCGCGTGGGCAGGAACTCCTTCTGGTCGCCGCAGTGCCATTTGCCCACCAGTTTCGTCGCGTAGCACTGTTCCTTGAGCAGGTCGGCGATGGTGATCTCATCCGGGTTCAGGCCCACTCCCTGGCCTGGGAACAGCACCCAGCGGCCCTCGAAAGTGGCGAATCCGATCCGGCGCGGATAGCAGCCGGTCATCATGGCCCCGCGGCTGGGTGAGCAGACGGGCGCCGCCATGTAGAAATTCGTGAAACGCATACCTTCGGCGGCCATGCGGTCGAGCGCCGGGGTCTTGTTCCGCTGGCTGCCGTAGCAGCCCAGGTCGCCGTATCCGAGATCGTCGCAGTTGATGAGTATGACGTTTGGTTTGTCCCGAGGACTTCGCACGGTGGTGTTTCTCCTTAGTAATCTGGTACGCAAATTCGGTGATGCATTTTCGGAGTGCGGTGGCTTGCCACCGCTTTGTCGTTGCGGGGCTTGCCCCGCTGCTTTGACCCGCCGGCAAGCCGGCGAAAGGCAAAGCGACGCCAGGGCGTCGCACTTCAAAAGCCGGTCGTCCGGCGAGGTTGCTGCTGGGTTGACACGTTAGCGTATTTGCGAACACATGTACTTAACTGAAGCTCCCCGGCGCGCCGAAGGGGCCGCCGGGAAAAGCGCTGCATCCTAAGGCTTGCCGTCGGTTGCGTCAAAGACGCCGGCCCGGAGCGCGGCAGTCAGTCTCCGAGGCGGGTGAAGTAGCCGTAGTAGGCGCCGCAGATGTCTTCGCCGGCCTCCTCGCGGAACCACCCGTGGATTTTGGTGCGCCCGGCCGGCAGGCGCAGGCGGAACCGGACCGCATCGTCCCCCGGTTCGGCTTCTTTCTCGGTGGACTCCTCCTCGTGGGCCAGGACGGCGGAGGCAACCGGCAGGGCGACGCCCGCGTCCAGCGTCCCGTAGGCGGCCTGGAACTCGGGGGCCGCCTCGCGGAGGGCCAGGCCCGATTCCTTCGGCCAGCGGCACAGCTCTACCTCGTACTCGCCGGGCTCGGCGACCTGGATGTTCCACGGGCCGCCCCTTCCCCCGCCGCCTTCGTTCCCGGCGCGAACGCTGCCGGCGCCGTCGCAGCGGACGTTTTCCCACTCGCAACTGGTGAAGCGGACGGGGTTCTCCTGCTCCGACCCGATCGTCAGTGGGCTGAAGACGTGGATGCCCGGCTCGACGTCCTCCCACCAGGCTCCGTAGTAGTCCCGCATCCGAGATACAACGCCGGGATGCTCGTCCGAGATGTCATGCTCCTCGCCCGGATCCGTGCGGATGTCGTAGAGTTCCTCGCCGAAGACCAGCCGCCAGTGCTGCCAGATGACGGAGGCGTCGTCCCGGCCGATGGAGTTCTGGTAGTACTGCACCACGAACATTCGCTCGTCCAGGCCGTGGGGCTCACCGCGCAGCATGGGGGCGAGGCTTTCTCCGTCGAAGCCGGGCGCCTCCGCCTCGATGCCGCAGAGGTCCAGCAGCGTGGGAAGGACGTCGGTCGCCTGCGTCGGCGTGGCCAGGTCGCTCGGCGGCAGCAGGTCACCGCCGGGCCAGCGGATGAAGCACGGCACGCGGTGTCCGCCGTCGTAGCGGGAGCACTTGCCGCCGCGCATGTGGGCGTTGTAGACGTCCAGTGCGCCCCCGGCGTGGCCGTTGTCGGTCATGAACACGACGATGGTGTCCTCCCGCAGGCCGTTGTCCCGGAGGAACTGGTCCAGCCGGGCCAGGTTTTCGTCCAGCTCCACGATCATGCCGAAGAACCCGGAAGGCCTGCCCCCGTAGGCGGCGAACTCCTCCTTGTAGCAGTCGTCCACCCACATCGGGAAGTGGGGCACGTTGGTGGGCAGGTAGCAGAGGAAAGGCCGCCCCCGGCGGCCCTGCTCGGCCATCCAGTCCATTGCCCGGTCGAACCAGAAGTCGGTGCAGTATCCCTCCGCCTGCTTCAGCGCGCCGTTGTGGCGGTAGTGGGGGTTGAGGTAGTCGTTCTCCCAGAAGCTGTCCGCACCGGTCAGGCCGAAGCCGAGGTGGTAGATCGCTTCCTCGAAGCCCCGGTCCAGCGGCCGGTAGGGGTAGCTGTCGCCGAGGTGCCACTTGCCGAAGATGCCGGTGGCGTAGCCGTCCGCGGCGAACAGGTCGGCGATGGTGGGCAGTTCGGGCTTGAGCAGATGACGGCCCAGGCTGGTGGCCATGGCGCCGTTGCGCAGGCAGTGCACGCCGCTCATGATCTCCCCCCGGGTCGGCGCGCACATGGGCGCGGCGTGGAAGTCGGTCAGGCGGACCGACTCCCGATGCAGGCGGTCGATGTGAGGGGTCTGCACCGCCGGGTGGCCGTGGCACGACATGTCGCCGTAGCCCTGGTCGTCGGTCAGGATGATCAGCACGTTGGGGCGCCTTCGGGGCATCTTTCCTCTCCGGAAAATGGTTGGTCGCGGCTCGACAGCCCGGCGAAAAAGGGGTAGATCCAGCGCGCCACACGCCCGGCGCATGAACGTCCCCGCTGGACCGGGCGCAGCGAGAGCATGGGTTCAGCGCGTTCTCGTAGCGGAGTCGTTTGCGCTTGGCTGTTCGTGCAAGCCATGATGTCAGAAGCCAACGGGCTCCAAAATGCCTCCGAGTCTGTCGCCCGCCCGGCCGGCCCCAAAGGGGCCATGTGATGGAGGCCGGGGCTTTAGCCCCGGTTACCGGCTACAATCGCAAAGTCACCGTGTGCACGCCGATTCCCTCCACCGGCAGCACGGCGTAGCGGGAAGCTTCGATCGTTTCTATACCCGGTTCCACCTGCTGGCCGTCCAGGAGGGCTTCGCTCACCTCTTCGCCCTCGGGCAGCAGGAGTTCCACCACGCTCTCGGCGGCGTTCCCCGTGAAGGTCAGAGTGTATGCGGTCCGGCCGTCGTTTTCGTCCTTCCTGTAACGGTAAGCCACGTAGCCGCCGCTTGCGGCGTACTTGACCACGGCATCGACCCGGTCCTTGCCGGCCGCTTCCCAGCGGGGCACGATCCGCGCCCGGTCGAAGGCGACTCCCGCGTCCTGCACGCCGATCAGGCCCTCAAAGAGGCCGTACATGACCTCGCCCGCCGCCCACTGGCGGGGAATGCCGGAGAGGATGCTGGGGGTGAAGAACACCTCGGCGTCCGAAAGCGTAACCCCGAGGATGAGCCATATGCTGTTGCCGCCGCCCTCCGGCGTCTCAAACCGTATCTTCTCGATCACCTTCTCGGGGTGAGGGTTGGCGTATCCGTAGACGTAGACTCCGACGTTGATCGCGACGGGATTCCGCCCCCTCCAGGCGACTTTCAGGTGGGGTATGCCCTTGCGCCGCTCGGGGGCGTCCGGATACCACCAGCCGCCGATGGCCGGGCCGTCTCCGTTGATGCTCCGGTCGGCGATGTAGTGGAGGTGCTCGGTCCCGTCCGCGTAGATCAGCCGGGCGTGCCCGACGAGGTTGCCGCCGGCCTTGGTGTGCAGCAGGTAGATGGAAGCGGCCTTCTGGCCAAGCGGTATTTCGACACTTTCGGCATACTCAGGCCGGCGGGAGATGCCGACGCAGGCCCGTCTGTCGTTCTCTGCGGGGTCGAGGACGTCGAACGGGATGTCGTGGAAGGTCTGTCGGCCGGTCGGCATGTTGCGCAGGTCGTTTTCGTCTTCGCCGGTCCAGCCGGGAACGTCGCCTTCGACATCGCCGCGAAGGTCGGTGTTGGCGTTTTCGTCCAGGGGCACTGTGCTGAAACGTCTCGGAGGCGGATCGGGGATGGCGCCTTTGTAGCAGCCGTGAAGCATGTAACCCCTGCGGCCGGCCAGCTCGTAGACTCTCCGCAGGACGTCAACGCCGTACCGCTCGAAACCGTGCTCCAGCGCTCCGCGGGCCAGCTCCCCCGCGCCGATGGGGCTTACCCCGCCGTTCATGTAGTGCCATTTCGGCGCGTTCCAGCCCCGCTCGAAGGGCGGATAGCAGGTGTACCATTCGCCGGGGGAGGAGCCGGGCATCTCCTCCCGGATGCGCTGGTACGTCCGTATGATGGCCCGACACTGCTCCTGCGTGGCGCCCCGGTTCAGCACCCAGGCGTTGTGCATCGTGACCTGTTGGGCCGTGTCGACCCCGAAGTCCCGCTCCATAGCGCCGGGCTCTATCGGGACCATGTGCTGGTAATGCGTGCCGGTCCAGGACAGCTCGTCGATACGCCGCTTCAGGTCGTCACCCAGCCGGTGCATCCGCTGCGCTTCTTCGTCCCTCCCCACGTATTCCAACATCTCGCCGAGGTAGTGGCAACTCTGGGCCATGCGGACGTTGTCGCCGTAGAAGATGTTGAAGTGCGTGTCCTCGAGGGTGACCTTCATGACGTCCCCGCCCACGCGGGCCGCATCGAACCGGGACTGGAAGTCCCACATGTCGATGCTGTAGCCCTTCTTCAGCATCTGGTACTTCTCGGACCAGCGGTAGGGATCGGTGGTGCTGTACTGGACCGCCTTCAGGCAGGCGTCCAGCTTATCCTTCATCCATACGGTGTCACCGGTCGCTTTCCAGGCCCGGTAGAGGCCTTCGATGAAGTGGTACTCGTTGCTGTTCTCCAGGGGGATGCGGACCCAGATGCAGCTCGAATGCGGGTCCTCCGGCACCTTCACGAAATCGCCGTAGTCGAACCGCTGCTGCCAGGAGCTGCAGTGGGAGTAGTCGTGCTTGTAGTTGTCGTAGACCATGCCGTCTTCGCGCTGGCCGTCCGCGAACAGGTCGATGGCGTCCTTGATCTCCTCCTCGTAATACTGCTGGCCGAGGGCGGCGTAGACGTGATCGTAGATCCAGCGCGAATAGTAGGTGTAGAGCTTGCCGTTGTAGCGGGTGAGGCGCCCCTTCAGATAACCGCTGTTGGTGATCGAGTAGCGGAGGGTCTGAAGGAAGTGCGAGAACCAGTCGCCGCCGTCCTCCAGCTTCGTCGCACAGTCCACCTGGAAGTGGGCGGTGCCGAGCAGGCGGTCGCCCTGCTGGACCAGGACGGAGTGCCTGCCGAGGGCGCCCCCTGCCTGGAACGTCACCGCCGCCGCCGCCGGGCATTCCACGTAGGGGCGGCCGGCGCCGTCGAGCACATGCACCGTGGTTCCCGCCCCCAGAAGGCCCTTCGACAGGTCGATCTCAACCGTCTCCATCGGTTCGACGCGCTTCCCGGCGGCCGGCCTGCGTACCCGAACGGCTTCCGAGTCCCTGCGTTGGTGGCTCAAAATCGCTTCTCCTCAAGCGGCTGGTCGTGCGGAGGCACTCCTCAGCGCGAACCTACCACAGCTTCCCGCGCGGCTCAAAGAGGTTGGGGGGTTGGCCCAGGCGGCGCCGGTTTCTGCGCGAACAGGGGGGTCTTGTTGAGATAGAGGATGAGCGTGTTAGCATGGAAGGCAGGTCCCGTACAGGTCGGGTAAGTCGTGGCCGACGCCGCGAGGATGAGGTAATGCCACACAAGAGAGGGAGGACGGTTGAATGCGCGCGATGTGCTGGGTAGCTGCAGTCATGTTGACGGCACTGCTGGCGGCCGGTCCCCTGATGGGGGCGGAGATAACCGTGGACGCGAGCAAGAAGTACCAGACGATCGAAGGGTTCGGCACCTGCCTGGTAAGCTGGCGCGGAAAGTTCCAGGAACTCTACCGGACCGAGGAATTCCAGCGGCTCTACGTGGAGGAAGTCGGCTGCAACATGATGCGGGTCAACCTCTGGGGGCCCGTCTCGAAGGAGCCGGTCGAGGACTGGCGGGACATCCGCTGGCAGGACTTCGACATGTCCATTGAACGCGCCCGGATATTCGTCGATTTCGGCAAAGGCATCCGGAAGTTCGATCCCGACGCCAGGATCATCGGCACCGTCTGGACGCCTCCCCCCTGGATGAAGGCCAACAAGTCCTGGAACGACGAGGGAAGCGGAGGCATCCGGGCCGATAGCTATGGGGGCAAGGACAACCGGGTCAAGCCCGAATACTACATGCACTTCGCCAAGTGGATGGTCGAGATGGCCAAGATGCACCAGGCCATGGGCGCGCCGCTCTACGCCATCAGCCCGGGCAACGAGGTCCAGTTCACCCAGGATTTCGGAAGCTGCGTCTGGACCGGCGAGGACTACGCCACCATCGTCGAGCTTCTCGGCGAGATGCTCGAGCGCGAGGGCATGGGGCACATTAAGATATACGGCCCCGAGACGATGACCGGCCATTTCTACAAGGGCGGAACCGGCGCCTACATCGAGGCCGTGATGAACGATCCGGAGGCCGCGCCGCATCTCGACGTGATCGCCACGCACGGCTACGAGGACGGTTTCAAGGCGGAGATGAAGGCCAGCTCCTCCCGCAAGCTGTGGGAGTTCATCGAGAAGTACGACCGTCCGCTGTGGATGACCGAAGGCGGGACCGGCGGCCACGAGTGGCCCGAACCGCTCCACCAGGGAGTGGCGGCGGCCATTCACAACTCGCTGGTCGCGGGGCACTGCTCGGCGTTCGTCCCATGGCAGGTCATCGGGGGCAGCCGCAACAGCCACTGCCTGATGCCCCTGGAGGAGGGCCGGCCGGTGTTCACCTCCAAGACGGCCGCCGCCATGCACTACTTCCGGTTCATAGGGGCCGGATGGGTCCGCGTGGCCGCCGACCCCGCCTACGGCGAGGTGAAGGCCAGCGCTTACGTAGCTCCGGAAGGGGATGCCCTGACGGTCGTACTGCTCAACCCCACCGACCAGGGACAGTCGGTGTCCCTGGAGCTGAAGGCGGCGCCGGAGATCGGGTCGATGGAGGCCTATGCGACCTCCGCCGACCGGCGGTTCGATCGCCTGGGCGAAGAGCGTATCGGAGACAACCGGATCAGCATCGACATGCCCGCCCAGAGCATGGTCACCTTCCACGGCCGGAAGTGACCGGTCTGGCGGTGTGAGGCCCGTGCCCAAAACCCGTTTTCTGTGCTCCCAAAGGAGTCTGCTCCATGTGGCGGAAACTGACACTCTTCGCTCTGTGCATGCTGACGATGATCGTCGTGCCCGGATGCTCCGGCCGACGGCCGGCACTTCTGCGCCCGCCGCTGCTTGCCGAAGCCGTATCTCAGGGGCCCTGGGTCGGACCGGTGGACGCGGGCTCCGCCCGCATCCTGTGGCTCTCGGAGCGGCCCGCCGGGGCGCTGGAGGCCGGCCGGGCGGCCGGAGGCGAGTTGGAGATCGCCGCCCGGCCCATACCCGGCCGTGCGGAGAAACTTCTGGTGGCTACCCTGACCGGTCTGAGCCCCGGTCGGCGATACCGGATACCGTTCGGGGAAGGTGCTGCGTCCCGAGAAGTCATCTTCAACACGCCACCGGTAGGCCAACGCCCCTATTCGTTCGTCGTCTACGGGGACACCCGATCGCGCCCGGCACAGCACCGGATAGTGGCCGACGCGATCGCAGAGGAGGAGCCGGAGTTCGTTCTCCACACCGGCGACCTGGTCGGTGACGGCCGGGTCTGGGAGCAGTGGCCGGAGCAGTTTTTCGGGCCGGCCGGCCGGATGCTGAGCCGCGCCGCGTTCTACCCCGCCCGGGGGAACCATGAAAGGGACGCAGTGCTCTACAGGGCCCTCTTCGAACTGCCCGGCAACGAACTCTACTACAGTTTCGACTGGGGCAACGCGCACTTCGTGGTTCTGGACACGTTCCAGCGGGGGGAGGACCGTCGGGCCATGCTGGAGTGGTTCGAGCGCGACCTGGAGCAGCAGCAGGCGGACTGGGTCTTCGTGGCCTACCACGTGCCCACCTTCAACCTCGGCGGCCACGGGTTCCACAGCAAATGGGGCAGGGAGGACTTCCTGCCCGTGATGTACGAGCACGGCGTCGACTTTGTCCTCACCGGTCACTCGCACCTCTACGAGCGGTTTTTGCCGATCGCCCCGGAGGGCCAAAAGCCCATACACTTCGTGGTGACCGGGGGCGGCGGAGCGCCCCCCTACCCCGCAAAACCCAGCCCCATCCTCGTCGGCGGGAAGGGCGTGACGGCACTGCACTATTGCCGTTTCACCGTGGAGGAGAACCGGCTGACCATGGTGGCCAAACGACCGGACGGAAGCGTGCTGGACCGCCTGGTGCTCCGGAAGGAGGGCGGCAGCTACCAGCCGGACGTCATGCGCCGGACGGTATCCTACGAGCTGGCGACGCGGATTCAGTTCGCGCTCTTCAACGTAAAGGCCGAGCTGGCGGAATTGCCCGCCCCGGGAAAGGCGACAACGGCGCGACTGCTGATGGACGATCTGCCTCCGGAGACTCGCCTGCGGATAAGCGCCGCTGAGGGCTCCGCCTGGGAGGTCCGGCCTCAGGAATTGCGGGCGAACGATGACTGGGCCTTCAGCCTGCGGGCGCCCGACCGGAAGCTCACCGTCGAGGATAAGGAATTTGAACCGCCGCTGCTCGTCAACCTGGAACTGCGTTGCGGAGAGCTTTCCTGCCGGGCCGAGGCGGTCCGCCTCAAGCCCGGCCCGCTGACCCTCAAGCGGGCTCGCCGCACGCCGGCGGCACAGGCCGACTGAGGGACCTCCGTCGGGCCGCTCGGAGCAGGGGGAGTTCCGCAGCCGCGCTCGGGCGTAGACCGTCAGGGTGTCGAGCCGGAACTGCGCGGGACGCACGATTTGACCGGCCGGTCGGCGGCTGCTAACATCATCCCCCGGCTGGCTTTCACCACGTAGAGACAGCGAACTCCTCCCGATCCACGGTTGGAAAGACACCATGACGAGAGAGATACAGGCCGAAGCCTTCCCCTTCAACAGCGTCAGCATCACCGGCGGCACCGGCACCGTGGGCAGCCAGTTCTTGAAGGTCTTCCTGGCGCAGTTTCCGCACGTGGAGACGATCCATACGACCTGTCGACCGGACAGCCCCCGGGCGCACCGCATACCCGACGCGCCCCGCGTCAACATCGTGCGGGGCAGCATCAACGACGCCGGCGTCCTGGGCAGAATGGCCGACGAAGGGGAGGCCGTTTTTCACCTGGCCGCCTGGCTGGCCAACACGCCCCTTCCGTCGCTGACGGAAGTCTACATCACCAACAGCCTGTCCACCGGCGTTTTGAGCCGCCTATGCGCCCGCAGGGGCAAGCGGATGGTCTTCACCTCCTCCCACAGCGTTTACTTCGCCGGGGAGTACAGGGGCCGCATCCGGGAGGGGGATTACTCCTTCCGAGCGGACTTCGTGGAATGGATCGACGCGGTCAACGAGCCCTACAACCGGTTGATCGACGCCCTCGTGGCCGGCGAGGAAAGCTTCGAGAACGCGCCGGAAGCCGTCGAGAGCATTCACGATGAGTTCCCGCCGCCGTTCGAGCCGAAGATATACGACAACGACGGCTACCACGTCTACTGCCTGACGAAGCTCCTGGCGGAGCGGTTCGTGGGGGACGACGGTGGGGTGATCCTGCGCCTGGCCAACGTCTACGGACCGGGCGACGAGTCGGTGCAGGCCGTCGGTGAAGCCTGTCACCGGCTGCTGGAGGCGGAGCCGGGGGACGAACTGGAGGTCCGTCGGCCGTTCAAGAAGCTCGTCCCCGCCTACCTCGGGGACATCATCAAATCCCTCGTACGCGCCGGCGCCCTGCGCTTCCCGGACCCGGTGACCCCGCTGTTCGCCGTGGCTTCCCAGGAGGATTACATGCGGGAGGACGCCCTCCTGCGGGCGGTCGCGGAGGCACTCAACGCGCTCCGCGGCACGGACTATGAGTACGACATAGAGCGGCTCCCGCCGGAGGACGAGACCGCCTTTACCTACGACCTGTCAAAGCTGCGGACCCACCTGCTGCGGGGCGAGGAGCTTACATCTTTCGCAGAGGGAGTGCGCGAGCAATTGCGCTGGCTGATGGCGCGCACCGAAGGCGAACCTTCAGCGGAACCCGCCCTGGAGATCGAGTTTGCCGAAAGTGCCACCTGACGCGGTTTGCGCAGCCGGCGAGTCAGGCGGCGGAGGGGCGCTCCGGGGGGCGGCGGTGGATGCGGAGGCCGACCTTCGCCAGCATCTCCGGGAGCCGCCGGACGAAGTCCTTGTCCCACTCGGCTACGTCCTCGGGGAGTTCTTCCCAGGAGACCATGTAGGGATTGGTCTTTGCGTCCTGGTCCTTGACGGGTCCGTAGGACCAGCCCTCTTCCCGGCGCTCCTCCATCCAGCGGCGGTGTTCCATCCGTCCGAGCAGTTCCACCTCTTCGGGCTCGAACTCGAACTCGCCGGCCCGCCAGTCCGCCCCCCCGACCACCTCGCAGTTCACCGCCTCCAGCTTGGCGCCGATGTGGTCGGCCTGGCGCCGGCTGGACTCCTTCATCTCCTCGGAAAGCTCCTCCCAGGGGACCATGTGGGGGTTGGTCTCGGGGGTTTCGCCGGCCTCCCTTTGCAGCCGCAGATACTCCCGGTGGACCGCCCGGGCCAGCGTCTCGTGGGTGCCCTCCAGCAGGAGGTGGGGCGTGCAGGTCCTGTCCAGCAGCGGGAAGGGATGGAGTTTGCCGGGCTCCCCTCTGCCCCCCTCCAGCAGCGACGCGAGGCCGCCTCGCTGGTCCAGCACGACGGCGGTGGGGAAGTTGAGCCCCGCTTCCCGTGCGGCGGCGCTGAGGGCCAGGGCGGCGCGGACCGACGGTCCGTCCTCCTCCAGGCACACGTAGGCCGCCGTCACGGCCCGGTGGGCACCGTCCTGAAAAACCTTTCTCATTCCCTCGAAGCGCCCTGCCCGGATGTTGCACTCGACGGGATGGGTTCTGCACGAGCGGCCCAGTTCAGGGCATCGGGAACGCAGTTCCCGCTCGAGCGATGCCGCCTGCGCGTCCAGCATGGTGATCTGCAGCTCCCCGGCGCCCTCGGGGCGTTGACGGGCCCAACTGCGGGCGGCGCGGGCGACCACGCAGCGGCCGAGCTGCCCCAGCCCCGCGACCACGATGTGCGGCCGCTGTGATTCCTCACCGAAGGGGGGATGCTCGGCCAGGAGGGCTCGCGCGCCGCTGTCGTAGACGTTGAAGAACTGGAGCCGCCACTTCCCCTGCGCACCGGCGGAGATCTCCTTGCGGCGCAGAAGCTCGTAGAGTTCGGGGTCCACGTTGTGGACCACGCAGGTCAGGGCTTCGGCGCCCGGGGGATCCGCCAGGTCGGCGGCATGGACGGCGATTTCCGCGTTGGTCCCGTCGTCGTCGGTGACGGCGAACACACACTTGGCCCTGCGGACGCCGGCCAGACGCAGCATCTCCGGCTCGGAGGCGTCCCCCACCAGGACGGTGGCCGCCAGCGCACGGCAGTACTCCAGGTTCTCGTTGTCCGGCGAGTTCTCGATGGCTACCACGTCGTAGCCTTCCTGCCGGAAGCTCTTGCACAGCAGCGCGCCTTTGCGCCCCAGTCCGCAGACTATGGCGTGGGCGCGCCGCCGGCGTGCGCCCCACCGCTCCAGCTTCTTCGAGAGGATCTGCAGCACGGCCCTCACCGCCGCGAAGATGGCCACTGCGGGCGCGAGGAAGCGCGAGACCTCCAGGGCCGGGGGCACCGGCGCTCCGACCGCGCCCGACTCCAGGGCGAAGAGCTGAAGGGAGAGGTACACCTGGTCCCACAGGGTCATCTCCTGTCCGCGGTCGGCCGCGAGCCGGGCGAACCCCATGCAGCCCAAAAGGAAGGCCAAAACGCCGAGGATGCCGATAGCCACCCAGATGTAGTCCGGCCGACTGGTCCCGACGAAGGCCCGCCAGGCACGCTTGAGGAGCGCGGGCCGGGGCGTGCTCTCCGGCGCTGGGCTCCCTCGCCTCATGGGACGGCCTCCTCTCCCGGGTTCCTCTTGGGTATCTCTCTGTGCGTCGGCTGCCGGCAAAGAAGTGATCCAGGTTCTCTATCACAAATAAGCGGACGAGGCAACCCGGTCGGGCGGCTCCGGAGTATGGGCTTCGGGCGGCAGCACACGAATGCGGCGCGGCGGGACGGAAAGAGAGGGGGTTGGCAGAGCAACGGCCCGGGCCATCGGCTTTCGGCCGGCCGACGGTCCGGGCCGCTTTGGCCTGTATTTCGGGTTTTCAGGCGCGTCGCCGACGGGCGGCAACGGCCGCTGCGCAGAGCAGACCCAGCAGGGAAAGCGTGGCGGGTTCAGGTATTACGGTCTGCTGGTCTATGCGCAGGAAAGTGCTGGCATAAACCTCGTCCCAGAGGACGCTGCCCCAGGTGTCGTCCCATCCGCCGCCCCAGGTTGTCCAGTTGATCACGTAGGGATCGGTTCCGTCGTAGTAGTATCCCAGCCCCAAGATGGAGTGACCGGGGATGCCCACGTGAACCGGGTATCCCGCGTCGATCTCCGCCTTGTAATCGGCGAAGGTCAGGGAGCCGCCGGACACCCATTCGGTCCAGGCCGAGGCGGTGTGCGATTCGGAGGCGCTCGTGGCCGGGTCGTCCCACGCAGCGTAGTCTATGAAGCCCTGGGCCATGTTGGAGCGATAGGTGCCGCCGTCCTCGGTCATCATGAAGTCGGCCAGGCTGTTCCAGTCCGCAACGTCGCTCGCATCGACCGTCCCGTTGTAGTTGCGGTCCCAGGTGCCGTAAGTCAAGCCGTTGGAGGTGCCGGCCTGGTGGTGTTCCCAGGAAGCCACGATGCTGTGTGTGGCGGTGGAGGGGACGTTGCCGTTGCGGCCGTAGTGGTCCTGGTTGTCGTCGTCCATGTTGGTCTCGTCCCAGTACCCGGCGTCCCCGTCGTAGAAGGTGAACAGGTTGGGGCGCCCGAGCTGGGTGTCCCAATACCCGAACAGCATGCCCGCGGCCGTCGGTGAACATCCGTTCCACCAGTGGTATTCGGGGACGTCCGTGAGGTAAACGGAGCCGGCCGGCGGCGAACCGGGGTCGAGCGAATACATGGTGTAATTCTCTGTGCCGGCGTAGGCAGGTCCCTCGAGTCCTTCGGCAATCTGAAGCGCGGAAGCGGAGGGTGCTGCGGCGACGAAGAGGACTGCAACAAGCGTGACCAGGACGCACCGAAGGAATTTCATTGCCTGCGACTCCTTCCTCGGGGGCAAGGGAACAAGCGCACAATCATGCAAAAAACCCCTGAAGGCACTGCAAAAATCCTGCCGTCCCGCCCCCCCTTTCCCTGCCTTGGTCGGCGGATGCCAGGAGCCCGACCCCGCATTGCTGAAGCAGCGGCGGCCCTTCGCCGGGGGAAACGGCGTCCTGGCGCAATCTCGCGCTCTCGGCCTGTGCTGCCCCCAGGGCCCGAAGAGGGGCCTGTCGCCTTTCACAAGACCCGTGGAAGCCGCCCGTCTCCGTGCCCGGGTGTTGAGGCTACTCGACACGGAGTGTGGAACTTCCTGGTCGCGCCGTCACCCCGCCGCCCGCGGGGCGGCTCGACACGGCGTGTCTCAGCCCTTAGAATCTCTCTTCGGTGGACCGGAGGTCGGACGCACCACTCAGTCAGTTCGGGAGAGTTGCCATCATGAAGCTTGGCCTTGTGACATACAATCTGGCGAAGGACTGGGACCTGGACACGATCATTCAAATGTGCGGCGAGCACGGGTTCGAAGGGGTGGAGCTGCGGACAACCCATGCCCACGAAGTGGAAGTGGAACTGGACGAGGAGGAGCGGGAGGCCGTGCGGCGGAAGTTCCAGAACTCTCCGGTCGAACTGGCCGGGCTGGGCAGCGCCTTCGAGTTTCACTCCCCCGACCCGGACGAACTCAACCGGAACATCGAGGGCACGAAGGAGTACGCTCAACTGGCCGCCGATGTCGGCGCACCGGGTATAAAGGTGCGACCCAACCGGCTGATGGTGGAGGAGGGCATCCCCGAGGAAGAAACCCTCCGCCAGATCGGGGAGGCCCTGGCCGAGTGCGGTGGGCACGCCGCGGAGCTGGGCGTCGAGATCCGCCTGGAAGTCCACGGGCACCAGACCAAGGAACCCTCTCGGATAAAGAAAATCCTCGACTACGCCGGCCATCCCAACGTCTATGCGTGTTGGAACTCCAATGCTTCAGAAGTGGTCGAGGGTTCCATCGAGCCGAACTTCGCCCTTCTGTCCGGCCGAATAGCCGAAGTGCACATGCGGGATATGTGCACCGACGATTATCCCTGGCTGGAATTGCTGCGGCTGCTGCGGGCGGAAGACTACCAGGGGTTCTGCCTGGCCGAGATTCCCGCCAGCGAGCAGCCGGGGCGGATCATGGACTATTACAGGGCGCTCTGGGAGGCTTACCATCGGATCCTCGACCTCGGCGGCTGAAGGATGCCTCCGGAGTACACAGATACAGGCAGATTGCGGAAACCAACAGGCGAGTCCGGTTGTCTGCCTCGGCGGCGAAGGCGGTCAAGTTTCTGTGCGCTCTGTAGAAAGCATCCATCGGCACTCGAATCGGCCCGGCGCCTGCCGCGCCGTCATGCTGAGGCGCCTTACCTTCAGGCGCCGAACGCATCTCGCCGTTCTGCCGCGGCGTGCTTTCCCGTCCATCCGTGGACACTGATGAAAAACTCCCGAAAGGCGAAAAGGAAACGAAAAACGCCAGACACAGATGGGCACTGATAAACACAGATGGAAGACCCACAGAAGT